>JBFXGM010000017.1:0-108751 GCA_050178015.1 Mangrovibacterium sp. | reverse complement strand
TAGCTGTTCAGTTCATCCACCGTGCCGTATGCTTCCAGCCGGAGATCGTATTTTTTGACGCGGCTGCCTCCAATCAGTCCGGTGGTGCCGTCATCGCCGGTTTTGGTATATATGTGTACTTCTTTTGCCATTAATAAACAGGATTGGGATTAATTACATCTGTTTCAATCTGCCCGTCTTTCAACCGGATGATACGGTGTGCATGATGAGCGATGTCTTCTTCGTGGGTTACAACAATCAAGGTGTTGCCTTGTTTGTGGATTTCGGAAAACAAATGCATAATTTCTTCCGAAGTTTTGGAGTCGAGGTTCCCGGTTGGCTCGTCGGCCAGCAAAATGGCAGGCTGGTTAATCAGCGCCCGGGCGACAGCCACGCGCTGCCGCTGGCCTCCCGACAACTCGTTCGGTTTATGCTCAACACGATCAGCCAGGCCTACATCGCTCAGCATTTTTTCAGCCCGCTCCAGCCGTTCCTGCTTCTTGATTCCGGCATACACCAGGGGCAACATCACATTTTCAAGGGCGCTGTTACGTGGCAACAAGTTAAACGTCTGAAAAATGAAGCCAATCTCCGAATTCCGGATTTCGGCCAATTCATCATCACTCAAATGACTGACATCTTTGTCGTTCAGCTCGTACCGTCCGCTGGTTGGTGTATCCAAACAGCCAATCACGTTCATCAAGGTCGATTTTCCTGACCCGGATGCGCCCATAATTGCCACATATTCTCCCTGATTGATTTGTAAACTAACCGAGCATAGGGCTCGAACAACCTGTGTACCAACCTTGTAATTTTTCACAATGTCGGTTAATCGAATGACTTCTTTCATGTTTGCGGGTTGAATGTGTTTCATTGATCTGTTAATACGATAATTTTTATCTTTGCTACATGCCTGAATTTATCGACCAAGATATAAAATTTCTCCCCGGGGTTGGTCCCCAAAGGGCCGAATTGCTCAAAAAGGAATTGAGGATTTTTACTTTTCGCGACCTGTTATATTATTTCCCTTACAAATATATCGACCGAACCAAGTTTCACAAGGTTTCGGAAATTAATGCCAATCAGGCATATATTCAGGTAAAAGGGAGAATAAAACATTTTGAGTTGCATGGCGAAACCAGAAAACAACGGTTGTCAGCCGTTTTTTATGACGAAACGGGCAGTCTCGACCTAATTTGGTTTTCGGGTATAAAATACATCCGCGAAAACCTGAAACCCGGGCAGGAATATGTGGCTTTCGGAAAGCCGTCGGTCTTTAACGGACGAGTCAACCTTATCCACCCTGAGCTGGAAGGGGCCGAAAAGGAGCAAATCACGACCGGTGTGTTACAAGCTTTTTATAACACCACCGAAACGCTGAAAAAAAGGTTTTTAACGACACGGGCTATCAACAAACTTCAATATAACCTCGCCGTCCAAATCGAAGGGAAAATTTATGAGACCCTGACCCCGCAAATCCGGGAAATGTTGAAACTACTCCCATTAAACCAATCGTTACGGCAAATCCACTTCCCGGAAAATACGCACGCCTTGCAAAAAGCCACCTATCGTCTGAAATTCGAAGAACTTTTCTACATCCAGCTGAAGATCCTGAGCCTGAAACACAAGCGCGAAGAAGCCTTCAAAGGTTTTATTTTTTCAACCATCGGATATAATTTCAATAAATTTTACGAAAACAACCTGCCGTTCAATCTGACCAATGCCCAAAAGAAAGTTATTAAGGAGATCAGGCGCGACCTGGGCAGCGGAAAACAGATGAACCGCCTGCTGCAAGGCGATGTGGGCAGCGGAAAAACGCTGGTGGCCCTGATGGTAGCCCTCATTGCATTCGACAATGGGTTCCAGGCCAGCCTGATGGCCCCCACCGAAATTTTGGCCATTCAACATTTCAACACCATAAAAAAGATGCTGGACGGCATCGGGGTGAAAATTGCCCTGCTCACCGGATCGACCAAAGCCCGCGAACGGAAAACCATTCATCACGGCATTGAAACGGGCGAAATTCAATTATTGGTCGGAACCCACGCATTGATTGAAGACACGGTCAACTTTCATAAACTGGGACTGGTAATTATTGACGAACAACACCGGTTTGGTGTAGCGCAGCGAGCCCGGCTTTGGAAAAAAAACAGCGGAATCCCGCCGCACGTACTGGTAATGACCGCCACGCCCATTCCACGTACCCTGGCCATGACCCTATATGGCGACCTGGATGTTTCGGTGATCGATGAGCTGCCACCCGGGCGGAAACCAATTGAAACACGGCATTTTTACGAAAACCGCCGAAAAGAAGTCTATCAGTTTATCCGCCAGCAAATTGAAGCAGGGAGACAAGCTTACATTGTGTACCCGCTGATCAGTGAATCGGAAAAGCTGGACCTGAAAAACCTGGAAGATGGCTACGAATTGCTGAAAGAAGTTTTCCCGCGCTACAAGCTTAGCATGGTCCACGGACGGCTGAAACCAGCCGAAAAAGACCGGGAAATGCAACTTTTTAAAGAAGGAAAAACGCAGATCATGGTGGCCACCACGGTGATCGAGGTGGGTGTGGACGTCCCCAACGCCTCAGTGATGATCATTGAAAGCGCCGAGCGGTTTGGGCTTTCGCAGCTTCATCAGTTACGTGGTCGGGTTGGCCGGGGAGCAGAACAATCTTACTGCCTGCTGATGTCGTCGTACAAAATCAGCAACGAAAGCCGCAAACGACTGGAGACCATGGTGCGGACAAACGATGGCTTCGAGATAGCTGAAGTGGACCTGCAACTACGAGGCCCGGGCGACCTGGAAGGGACCCAGCAAAGCGGCTTGGGCATCAACCTGAATATTGCCAACCTGGGCAAAGACGGCGAAATATTGCGCGTAGCCCGAAACATGGCGTCGGATGTGCTCGATGATGATCCCCGGCTCGAAAAACACGAAAATCAATTGTTGCGCTACCATCTGCAACGCATGAAAAACACGGAATTCGACTGGAGTGTAATTAGTTAGCAAGAAGTGTCTATAGTAATCCCTCCATCAAAAAGCACATTTATTCCAAAAGTCTTCTTCATAATAAAATGAAAAAGTTATTTTTGCTGCGCAATCGATTACGCAACCTACAAAACACGTACGCAAAAACAGGTCATGTAATTGACTAACAACCTACAAACATCATGAAAGCTTATTATTTAAAATCAATACAAATAGGGCTAGATGTTTTAAAAATTATTTTTCAATACAAACAAGTTATGCAAACATCTATAGTTTTGCAGACGAAAAAAAAGCTTTGAAGCGAAATAGGATGTCGGAAGAGATAGAACACACGGGGATTATTAAGAAGCTTTCAGAAAAAAAAATAATTGTAGGCATTATTAACGAATCTGCTTGCGCCTCTTGCCATGCCAAAGGGGCCTGTACAGCCGCAGATATGAAAGACAAAGACATTGAAATCGAACATTTTACCGGCGATTTCCGCCTGGGCCAGCAGGTTCGCGTGATCGGAAAAACGTCGCAGGGTTTCAAGGCCTTGTTCTATGGTTATGTGCTTCCTTTTTTGTTGCTGATGGCCACTCTCATCATCTCCCTTCAAATCACACAAAACGAAGGTCTTAGCGGACTTTTCGCCTTGGGCATTCTCCTACCCTATTATTTCATCCTGTACTTGTTCAGGAACAAATTAAAACGAAGCTTTGAATTTGAAATCAAGCCTTTACAATAATTTATTATGAGCATGACAATTGTTTATACAATTATTACCCTGAGCGCAATCGGGACACTGGCAGCAGTGATCCTGTATTTTGTAGCCCAAAAATTTAAAGTATATGAAGATCCACGGATCGATGATGTGGAAAAAGCCTTGCCGGGCGCGAACTGCGGTGGTTGCGGCTTTGCCGGTTGCCGCGCTTTTGCCGAAGCCTGCGTGAAAGCCGACGACCTGACATCGTTGTATTGCCCGGTTGGCGGAAACGACTGCATGTCGGGTGTAGCTGGTATTTTGGGCATGGAAGCCGTGGCACAAACACCCAAAGTGGCTGTAGTGCGTTGCAACGGAAGCTGCGAGCACCGCCCCAAAATCAACCAGTACGACGGGGCTTTGTCCTGTGCAGTGGCCGCTTCGTTGTATAGCGGCGACACCGGCTGCCAGTACGGCTGCTTGGGATGTGGCGACTGCGTGGTTGCCTGCGACTTCGATGCCATTCACATGAACCCCGAAACCGGACTGCCCGAAGTGATCGACGAGAAGTGCGTGGCTTGCGGCGCCTGCGTGGAGGCCTGCCCGAAAACACTGATCGAACTGCGCAAAAAAGGCCCGAAAGACCGCAAAATATATGTGGCCTGCCGCAACGAAGACAAAGGCGGTATTGCCAAAAAATCGTGCGAAGTGGCCTGTATCGGTTGCAGCAAATGCTTCAAGGTATGTCCGTTCGATGCCATCACCATGAGCAACAACCTGGCCTTTATCGATGCCGACAAATGTAAACTGTGCCGCAAATGCGTTCTGGAGTGCCCAACCAACGCCATCATCGAGGTAAACTTTCCACCGCGCAAAATAAAGGAGGATCTTCCGTCAAAACCAGCAGAAAAACCAGTTGCAGCCCAAACAGCAGCAACCGGAAAAAATCAACCAGATAATACTGAAAACTAACAAAGGAGGCCAATCGTGTTAAAAACTTTTAAACTTGGAGGGGTCCATCCCGCTGAAAATAAGCTTTCAGCTGATAAGGCCATCGAAAGACTGGCTTTACCCAAAAGCGTTTTTATACCCATTGCCCAACATATTGGAGCACCGGCACAAGCCCTGGTAAAAAAAGGCGATCAGGTAAAAGTTGGACAACTAATCGCTCAAGCCGGCGGTTTTGTTTCTGCCAACATTCACTCTTCGGTATCCGGAACTGTCAAAAAAGTTGACCTATCCCTGGATGCTTCGGGATACCCGAAACAAGGTATTTTTATTGATGTGGAAGGCGATGAATGGCTGGAAACGGTCCAAACAGGCGACGAACTGATCGAAGAATATCAGGCCGACAGCAAGGCAATCATCGACAAAATTAATGCTGCCGGTGTGGTGGGTTTGGGTGGCGCCACTTTTCCTACGCATGTAAAATTGATGCCCCCTCAAGGGATGAAAGCCGAAATGCTGATCATCAACGGTGTGGAGTGTGAACCCTATCTGACCTCCGACCACCGGTTGATGCTCGAAAAAGGCAAAGAAATTATGGTCGGCATCCGCCTCCTGATGTGTGCCTTACAGGTAAATAAAGCCTATATCGGCATCGAAAACAATAAAAAAGACGCCATTGCCCACCTGAGAAACCTGGTATCGGCTGATTCATCCATCGAAGTGGTGCCGCTGAAGGTAAAATATCCGCAGGGTGGCGAAAAGCAGCTGATCAATGCTGTTACCGGTCGTGAAGTCCCCTCTGGCGCCCTGCCTATTGCCGTGGGCGCCGTTGTGAGCAACGTGGGAACCGCTTTTGCCGTGTACGAGGCCGTTCAGAAAAACAAACCCCTGATCGAACGTGTGGTAACCATCACCGGAAAATCAGTCAAAAAACCATCGAACTTTCTGGTACGTGTGGGCACGCCGGTGAAAGATTTGATTGAAGCTGCAGGCGGCCTCCCCGAAGATACCGCCAAAATTATCAGTGGTGGCCCCATGATGGGAAAAGCCATTGCTTCGCTGGATGTGCCTGTCACCAAAGGAACATCGGGCATCACGATCATGCCCGCGCCGGAGGCTAAAAGGGAACAGATGAAAAGTTGCATCCGCTGCGGACGCTGCGTTACCGTTTGCCCAATGGGACTGGAGCCCTACTACCTGATGACTGTTTCGGACAAACAAATTTGGGACAAAGCCGAAGCTAGCCGGGTAATGGATTGTATCGAATGCGGCTCGTGCAGCTACACCTGCCCTGCTGATCGTCCGCTGCTCGATTATATCCGGTTGGGAAAAGGGAAAGTGGGACAAATCATCCGCAGCCGTAAAAAATAACACGAAATAATCAAAATTTATCATTTTTAATTCATAACTAAAAAATGAGTAAACTGTTAACGATATCACCTTCACCGCATGTACACACCAGCGACTCGGTGAATAAAATTATGTACCGGGTCCTCCTGGCTTTGCTGCCGGCGTTGGTTTGGTCGGTATTTATGTTCGGGCTGGATGCCGTCCGTGTCACGTTGCTGGCCGTGGTTTCCTGCATGGCCTTCGAGTATGTGATCCAGCGTTTTATCATGAAGGAAGTTCCCAAAATTACCGATGGCTCAGCTGCCCTGACCGGCATTTTGCTCGCCTTTAACGTTCCGGCCTCCATCCCAAGCTGGATCATCATTGCCGGAGCACTGGTGGCCATCGGCGTGGGAAAACTGTCTTTTGGCGGACTGGGCAACAACCCGTTTAACCCGGCGCTGGTTGGCCGTGTGTTTTTGCTGATTTCGTTTCCGGTTCAAATGACCAGCTGGCCCGTGAGCCAACACGCCGTCGTTGATGCGCTGACAACCGCTACCCCTTTGGGTATTTTGAAAGAAGGCGTTAAAAGCGGCCAACCGGTAAGCGCGTTAATGGACAGCCTTCCTTCGGGAATGGACCTGCTTTACGGAAACATGTCGGGTTCGATGGGCGAAATTTCAGCCCTGTTCCTGCTGCTTGGTTTTGGCTACATGCTTTGGAAGAAAGTAATCACTTTCCATATCCCGGTTTTTGTGCTGGGAACCATTTTCGTTTTCCAGGGAATTTTATGGATGGTAAACCCTGAAAATTTTATTGAGCCGATATTCCACCTGCTCACCGGCGGGGCCATGCTGGGCGCCATCTACATGGCCACCGACATGGTGACTTCGCCCATGACCCACCGCGGACAGTTTATTTACGCTGCGGGTATTGGCGTAATTACCGTACTGATCCGAAACTTTGGGGCATATCCCGAAGGAATTTCATTTGCCATCTTAATTATGAACGGATTTACACCGCTAATCAACGCGTATGTAAAACCTAAACGATTTGGAGGAACGAAATAATGGCTGGAAAAAAATCGACCTTTTTAAGCATGGTGCTGACCTTGCTAATGGTTTCACTCATTTCGGCAACTATTCTGGGTTTTGTGCACAGCATGACCAAGGAGGCAATTGATGTTGCCAAGCTAAAAGCGCAAAACGAGGCAATTAAAAGCATCCTGCCCCAATTTAACGAACTGGGTGCTTCGTGGAAAGCCGCACCGGAAGATGGAGGTGACAGCCTGGTATTTTTTCCGGCATTCAACAGTTCGCAGGAGTTGGTCGGCGTAGCTGTCAAAACATACTCAAAAAATGGTTTTGGCGGATTGATACAGATTATGGTTGGCTTTAAACCGGATGGCGTCATCAGCGGGTATCAGGTGCTGGAACATAAAGAAACGCCAGGCCTGGGATCGAAAATGGACACCTGGTTCAACAACGCGGCTAAATCCGGACAGAACATCATCGGTAAAAATCCCGGGACAGCCAAGCTTATGGTGACCAAAGACGGCGGCGAAGTGGATGCCATTACCGCATCCACCATCACTTCGAGAGCTTTTTTGGAATCGATCCGAAAAGCCTACGAATCATTTCAGGCTGCGGCCCAACACGAAACAGAGGGTCCAATTTCACACGATGAAGAAACCGAAGGAGGTGCATTATGAATCAATGGAATAATTTCACAAAAGGTTTTTTAAAGGAAAACCCCATTTTTGTTTTACTGCTGGGGATGTGCCCCACGCTGGGTGTTACTTCTTCGGCCATAAACGGCTTAGGGATGGGGCTGGCCACTACCTTTGTATTGCTGATGGCCAACATCGTGGTTTCGTTAGTGAAAAATGTCATTCCCGACAAAGTCCGCATCCCAAGTTTTATCGTCATTATCGCCTCATTTGTAACCGTGGTCGAATTGTCGATGCAGGCCTATCTGCCCGAGCTGTTTAAAAGCCTGGGGCTGTTCATCCCGCTGATTGTGGTTAACTGCATTGTTTTGGGACGCGCCGAAGCATTCGCTTCGAAAAACAATGTGCTGTCTTCGGCCATTGACGGGTTGAGCATGGGACTTGGTTTTTCGATGGCTTTGACGATTCTGGGAGCTATTCGCGAGTTTCTGGGAAGCGGCAAAATCTTCAACATCTCTGTATTTCCTGAAGATTACGGCATGCTACTTTTTGTATTGGCCCCCGGGGCATTCATTGTACTTGGCTATTTGATCGCCATTTCCAACAAAATCAAAAAAGCGTAGGAGGAATAACACATGGAATATATCATTATCATTATATCAGCGGTCTTTGTCAATAACATTGTACTGACCCAATTCTTGGGCGTTTGCCCATTTCTGGGTGTTTCCAAACGTATTTCAACTGCTGTGGGAATGGCTGGGGCTGTCACCTTTGTGATGGTGCTCGCCACCATCGTTACTTACCTCATTCAGCTTTACATCTTAAATCCGTTCAACATTGGCTACCTGCAAACCATTTCGTTCATTCTGGTAATTGCATCGCTGGTTCAGCTGGTTGAAATTATCCTGAAAAAGGTAAGTCCGGCGCTTTACCAGGCGCTTGGCGTTTTCTTGCCCCTGATTACCACCAACTGTGCTATTTTGGGGGTAGCCATTCTCACCATCCAGAAAGAATTTAATTTGATGGAAGGTGTGGTTTTTGCTATCAGCAACGCGATTGGCTTTGGCCTGGCGCTGGTATTATTTGCCGGGCTGCGCGAACACCTCGATCTGATTGACGTACCGAAAGGATTAAAAGGAACTCCAATTGCGCTTATCGTTGCCGGCATTTTGGCCATGGCATTCATGGGTTTCAGCGGGTTGGTTTAGTCAATAATACCATTTCTCATAATTCAAAAAGACTGCTCTTCCAACGGCAGTCTTTTTTTATTGTGCAAATGTTCATTGACAAAAGGATAAGTTGCTACAGACCTAAAACAACAAAAGCCGCTGTTTAAGCGGCTTTTGTTGTGATCCCATCGGGACTCGAACCCAAATCGTCAGAACCGGAATCTGATATTCTATCCATTGAACTATGGGACCAATGCGGCTGCAAAAATAGTAAAACATTCGTTTTTTTGATAAAAAAAGTGAAAAACTTAAGCAAAGATTATCAAGCTGAGAAATGTTGATAAATCTTGGATGCTGGTAGTCAGTGGATATCTGAAATAAGCTATTTTTGCTTCATACTTGGAGAAATTGCAATGACGAAAAATATTCTGGAAGAAGGGATTAAGTTTTTTGAAGATTATACCAAAAAGCTGGCAAAAACAAAAGATCACTACGTGGCAGAAAGCCTGCAACTTAAGCTTGACCACTCCTTGCGTGTGGCTAAACTTTCAGCACTGCTGGCCCAAAGACTGGAGCTGGATGAACCTGAGTGCGAATTAGCCGAATTCATCGGATTATTTCACGATTTGGGGCGTTTTGTGCAATTTACCGAACACCAAAGTTTCGACGATACCAAGTTCGGTGACCATGCTGCCCAAAGTGTTTCCATGCTGAAGGAACAAGCCTTTTTCAGTGTATTGCCCGAAACGGAACAGCAACTGGTTTTATTTGCCATTGAATCGCACAATAAAGCTTCCGTGAGCTCGAAAGACAAACAACAAATGCTGTTCAGCCAGCTACTGCGCGATGCCGACAAACTTGATATTTGGGAGATATGCGTCAGCTTTTTGAAGCGCGACGGCTCATTCAGTCTTCCTTCCATCTGCTATAACCTGCCGCATACGCCGGGCGTTAGCGAGGCTGTCATTAAAAGCCTGGCAGTCGGAAAACCGGTTGTTAAAAAAGACGTACAGTCGGTGAATGATTTTAAGCTGATGCTAATGGGGATGGTTTATGATCTCAATTTCAAAAGCAGTTTCCAGATTGTAAGCGAAAAACAACTGATCAAAAAGATTTATGACACAATGCCCAAAAGGGACGATGTGATTGATGCCTACCGCCAAATCAGGCTTTTTATCGAGAATAAATTTGTTGAATAAAAATATCCGTTTCGAGTGACCGTATAAATACACACCCGGGAAACGGCAAGAAGATTGAGATATGAGCAACCGATTGGTTTGTATATGCAACATGGTTTCGGAACAGGAAATCATCAACGAATTGAAAAAGGGGGCAAAAGACACCTCCGACATTCAATATGCCACACGCGCAGGCACCAGTTGTGGTAAATGCCTGTTGACGATAGATGCGATTGTTGATGAGTTTTTTGCCACACAACCACAAGATTCACAGGGAAAACTTAATTTGTAGCATAAAAAGAAACCGGACTCTCAGAATCCGGTTTTTGCTTTTATTTTCTTTTCCCTGCCCATTCCACGGCATCGGAAATGTGTTTTTTCACCTTTACATCATCGAACGCTTCCGGCGTATGTCCAAAAACCGTATAAAACGAACGGATACCATCATATTCCTGCCACCAAATCAGCGGATGGTCGCCCATTTTCCACTTGTCATTGTCCGCTTTTTTTATGGATGATTCGTCCAAACGGGCCAGTACGTTTACCTTTTCACGTGGATTTGCCTTGAACGAATACCATTCGTCAAAGGTCGTATAAGATTTCATGCCTTTAAAGACTTCCATGGCCGGGTGGTTGGTATCCTCAAAAATCACGGTCCCTTCTTGTGCAGGCGGATGGGTCAGGAAATAAGCGCCATTTAGCTTACCAAACCAGTCCCAGTCGTACTCACAGTCGGCTGCCGCGTGGATCCCTACAAATCCTTTTCCCGTATTCATAAAACTGGTGAATGCTTTTTGTTGGTTGTTGTTCAATACATCACCGGTGGGATTTAAAAACACAACCACATCAAAATTCATTAAAAAATCGGTCGTGAATAACTTACTGTTTTCGGTAGTGGTAAGGTTCCAGTTGCTTTCCTGAGCCAACTCACTCATCATTTTAAGTCCGTTGGCAATTGAATTGTGGCGAAAGCCACTGGTTTTCGAAAATACCAACACATTAAGCTGTGGTGGCGGAAGTTCTTTGTTGTCTTGCGGAAAAGCTGAATTGGTCAGTAAAACGATCATAAGCGCTGAAACGATTTTCTTCATGGTTATCCGTTTTGAATTGGTTTATGCAATGATACAAAAAAAGCTCCTCTTTCGGGAAGAGAAGCTTTTTGATTATCATGTAAAAACGAGATTACATCAGAAAGCTCAACAGGATACCGGCAGCTACGGCAGAACCGATTACACCGGCCACGTTTGGTCCCATGGCATGCATCAATAAATAGTTTGTTTTGTCATATTGAAGACCAATAACCTGCGAAATACGGGCACTGTCAGGAACTGCAGAAACGCCCGAGTTACCGATCAGCGGGTTGATTTTGTTTCCTTCTTTCAAAAATAAATTGAGGAATTTAACAAACAAGACACCCATCGTGGTTGCAATGACAAATGAAAGCGCTCCCAGGAAGAAAATGCCGACCGATTTCATGGTCAGGAAAGTTGTTGCCTGAGTTGATGCCCCAACGGTTAAGCCAAGCAAAATGGTAACAATATCGATTAGCGGTCCTTTTGCCGTGTCAGCCAAACGCTTTGTAACACCACATTCTTTCAGTAAGTTACCGAAGAAGAGCATCCCCAGCAAGGGCAAACCACTCGGCACAATAAAGGTGGTGAGCAACATCCCCGAGATGGCAAAGATGACTTTTTCCGTTTTGGAAACTGCGCGTGGCGGTTTCATGCGGATCAAGCGCTCTCTCTTATTTGTCAGCAACTTCATAATAGGCGGCTGGATTACAGGTACCAGGGCCATGTATGAATAGGCCGAAACGGCAATGGCGCCCATCAGGTCTGGGGCCAGTTTCGATGAAATAAAGATCGCTGTAGGGCCATCGGCGCCACCAATGATGCCAATTGCACCAGCTTCGGTTGGGCTGAAGCCCAATGCAAGCGCAATACAGTATGCACCGAAAATACCAAACTGGGCCGCAGCGCCAATTAAGATCAGTTTCGGGTTCGAGATCAGCGAGGAGAAGTCGGTCATTGCGCCAATCCCCAGGAAGATCAGAGGCGGATAAACCCCTTGCGATACGCCGAAATATAAGTAGTTTAAAACACTTCCGGATTCGTAAACGCCTATCTTAAAGCCAGGCGCAAAAGCCACGTTTCCAACCAGGATACCAAAGCCAATAGGGATCAGCAGCATGGGTTCAAACTCTTTTGCAATAGCCAGATAGATAAACACCAAGCCAATGGCGATCATGAACAAGTGCCCGACTGTCATGTTTGCAAAAGCGGTAAACTGGAAGAACTGGGCAATGTTTTCAATAATAAAATCTACGAATGTACCCATATCTTATTCTCCTATTACCATTAACACGTCACCTTCCATGACCGAAGCTCCGGTGTTAACCTTGATTGAAATAATTTTGCCTGCTTTGTCTGCTTCAATATTATTTTCCATTTTCATGGCTTCCAGCATCAACAGTTTTTGTCCTCTTTCTACCTTGTCGCCCTCTTTTACAAAAATTTCCAGGATAACGCCTGGCAGCGGCGACTTGATATTGCCTGCACCTTTAGGTGCCGACGGGCTGCTGGTTTTTGCTTCTGCAGGGTGGGTGTCTGTTGAAGGAATAGCTTTCGGACGAACCAGTTTCGGCGTTTTCGATGCTTTAATTTCCTTATCAACTTCAACTTTGTACAATGAACCATTAACTTCGATTTCAGCAATATTGTCTTCAATATTGATAATCTCAGTTTCGTATTGGTTGCCGTTTATAATAAATTTAAACTTTTTCATTTTTTGACGATTATTAGCGGGGAGTTTTTCTTAATGTGTAAATTTTTGAACTCCAGGGCGAATAAGTCCTGGAAACCTTTTTCATGGTCAGCACGGTATTTTCGAAGTCGTGCATTTCGGTTTGGTATAAATACAGGGCCATAGCAATGGCGGCATTCAATTCACCCGAAATTTCCACTTCTGAAGGAACCGCCGCTGCAACTTCACCAACTTTTAATTTTGCCTTCTTAGTGCTTGTAAATTGACGTCCCACAAGTTTATAAAAGACATAAAGCAGGGCCAGCGCCGAAAATACAACAAACATGGCCACAAGGGTCATCCCAAAGCCAATTGGGTCCATTTCAACAAATTTTTCACCGGAAGATGCTTGCCGACTGTGGTCGTTATTAGACCCCGGCGTGGTTTTTTCCTTGAATTCCCATTCGCTTGATTCGGGGCTAAGGCGGGCATAAGAAATATCAGGCTGATGTCCACTGCCAATTTCCAATTTATCGAGCATGGTGCGGCCATTGGCATCAAACAAGGCAATGGTTTTTCCGTTGTCCAAACTAAAATTCAGGTGGAAAATCCCCCTACTTGGATGGTTATCGGCAAAAAATACGATAAATCCCCTTGGCGCCATAGCAGTTTCGGGCGTACCTGTCGGAATCCAGTATTTTGTCGGATTATTCAGGTCGTCGGTGATAAAGCAGCCGCCAATATTGATGCTACTATACGAGGAGTTGGTGATCTCAATCCAGCCGCTGCGTTCACCGTATTCGTCAACGTAGTTGGATTCGTTAAATACCAGAACTTCATTAAAACGCAAGTCGGAGGCGTTTTGCGCATTCAGCGAATGGCCCGCCACAACCAGCAGTAAAACGACAATCCCGGCAAATAGCTGTTTAATTCTCTTTTGCATGGTCGTTTTTTATAATGGAATATTGGTATGTTTTTTCGGAGGCATAACGTCTTTTTTCGTTGCCAAAGTCTGAAGGGCGCGGATAATCCGGAAACGGGTATTGCGCGGTTCAATCACATCATCGATGTAACCATATCTGGCCGCGTTATATGGATTCGCGAATTTATCTTTGTACTCTTCTTCAGCTTGAGCAACAAAGGCATTGCGTTCCTGATCGTTTTCGATCTCGCGAATTTTCTTGCTTTGCAGCACTTCAATAGCTCCTTTGGGACCCATGACGGCAATTTCGCCGGTTGGCCACGAGTAGTTGATGTCGCCACGCAAATGCTTGGAGCTCATCACACAATAGGCACCACCGTATGATTTACGCAGGATAACGGTCACTTTAGGAACAGTAGCCTCTCCATACGCAAACAATAACTTGGCACCGTGCGTGATAATGCCGCCGTATTCCTGAGCTGTTCCTGGCAAAAATCCGGGCACATCAACCAAGGTTACGATTGGAATGTTGAAAGCATCGCAAAAACGCACAAAGCGGGCTGCTTTACGTGAGGCATTGATATCGAGCACCCCGGCCAGGTAGTTTGGCTGGTTGGCTACAATACCGGTTGAGATACCGTTGAAACGGGCAAAACCTACAACAATGTTCTGGGCGTAGTTCCGGTGAACTTCCAAAAATTCGTTGTAGTCGGTTATTGAATGAATGACATCTTTAACATCATATGGCTTGTTCGGATTATCCGGAATGACCTCGTTCAGAAAGTCATCCAAACGGTCGATTGGGTCGTCGCACGGAGCAAGCGGGGCATCTTCGAGGTTGTTCTGAGGCAAATAACTCAACAGTTTGCGGATCAACGCGATGCCTTCCGGTTCATCTTCAGCAATAAAATGAGACACGCCCGATTTAGAACCATGTACGCTAGCTCCACCCAATTGCTCATCGGTAACATCCTCGCCAGTAACTGTTTTCACCACTTTAGGGCCGGTCACAAACATGTAGCTGGTATCTTTGCTCATGATGATGTAATCGGTCAGCGCAGGTGAATAAACCGCACCACCGGCGCAAGGGCCAAAAATGGCCGAAATCTGCGGGATTACACCCGAGGCCATGATGTTGCGTTCAAAAATTTCAGCATAACCGGCCAAAGCGGTTACACCTTCCTGGATACGGGCGCCACCAGAATCGTTGATCCCGATCAGCGGAGCGCCAACTTTCAGCGCCATATCCATCACTTTGCATATTTTCTGTGCAAATGTTTCAGACAGCGAACCGCCGAAAACCGTGAAATCCTGAGAAAAAACATACACGATACGACCATCGATAGTACCTTGTCCGGTAACAACGCCGTCGCCCAAAATTTTAGTTTTTTCGATTCCGAAGTTGTCACAACGGTGAGTAATAAACATGTCGAATTCTTCGAAACTGCCTTCATCCAACAGCAAGTCGATCCGTTCGCGGGCAGTTAATTTTCCTTTTTGGTGTTGAGCTTCGATTCGTTTCTCGCCACCCCCCAATTTGGCCTCTGCGCGGAGGTCAATGAGTTGTTTAATTTTATCGTGATTATTCATTGTTGATATTTGATAGTTGTAGTTGAAATTTATTCTGAACAAAGTTCAGTTAATACGCCTAAAGTTGCTTTGGGATGAAGGAACCCGATATTTAAGCCTTCTGCGCCTTTACGACCGGTTTTATCGATGGCAGCAACGCCTTTTTCCTGCACCTCGCTCAGAGCTTCGTTGACATTGCTGACCGCAAATGCCAGGTGATGAATCCCCTGCCCTTTCTTTTCGATAAATTTTCCAATCGGGCCTTCCGGATCGGTTGATTCCAATAATTCGATTTTGGTGTCACCCACTTTAAAGAAGGCTGTTTTTACTTTCTGGTCAGCCACTTCTTCCACTGCGTAGCATGTTAAACCCAGAATATTTTCATAATACGGAATCGCCTCTTCCAAGCTGTTGACAGCGATTCCAATGTGTTCGATATGTGATATATCCATTTGTTATGATATTAAATTGTTATAAAAAAATGCTTTCAGTATTTAAGATCGCACAGATAAACTTGATAAAAATTTTTTCTAACAAAAAGCTCAAAAATTCGAAATTATATGTGCGGAATTTTGTGCAGGATCCTTGAAATGATGATTTTATCGACTAAAAGTTCCTGTCTAATCAGTTAACGGTTAATATGTATTTGTAAAAAAGGCAGGCCTTCCGCCTGCCTGTATCATTTATTGTTTTAAACAGTCGCTTTTCCAACAAAATGGAAATGAGGTCCAAAGCGTTCAAAAGCAGCTTTATCCAGCGCCTCGCGATGCTCCGGATGAGAAATCGAAATCAGCAGTTTTGCCCTTTCCTGCAAGGTTTTTCCATACAGGTTGACAGCACCGTATTCGGTAACGATCCAGTGCATATTGGCACGGGTACTAACTACTCCTGAGCCCGGCAACAAAATGGGGCTGATTTTGGAAACGCCTTTAGCAGTAACCGAAGGGATCGCAATAATTGGCTTTCCGCCTTTTGAGTATCCGGCACCACGGATGAAGTCAATCTGGCCGCCAACACCTGAATAGTGTGTTGTACCGATTGAATCTGCACAAACCTGACCGGTCAGGTCGATGGCCAAAGCAGAGTTGATAGCGGTAACTTTGTCTAACTGGCGAATGACGGCAACACTGTTGGTGTAACCTACATCCATCATGGCAACCATGGGGTTGTCGTCAATAAAGTCGTACAACTCTTTTGTTCCCATCAGGAACGAAGCGACCATTTTACCACGGTCGAGGTTTTTATGTTTACCGTTAACGATGCCTTTTTCAACAAGCGGCAAAATACCGTCAGCAAACATTTCGGTGTGTACCCCCAAATCTTTGTGGTTGCCCAGCTGAGCCAGAACGGCATTTGGAATACCGCCAATGCCCATTTGCAGACAAGCGCCATCTTCAACCAGTTCGGCCACATTTTTACCAATGGCGATTTCAGTTTCTGATAAAGGCGCCATGTCGTGAGCATACAGTTCAATGCTGTCTTCCACGAAAATGTCAATCTCGTTGATGTGGATCATGGCATCGCCCCAAGCGCGAGGTACGTTCGGGTTTACGGCAGCGATCACCACATCGGCAGTTTGCACGGCAGCCAGGGTTGCGTCAACCGAAGTCCCCAACGACACGAAGCCGTGTTTATCGGGAGTGGAACACATGATCATGGCCACATTCACTTTTGTGTATCCTTCGCGGATCAGTTTTTGGGTTTCGCTGAGGAAAACAGGAATATAATCGGCATAACCGGCTTGCGTTTGTTTACGCAGGTTTCCGCCAACAAAGAATTGTTCGGCTACGAAAACTCCCTCAAACTCAGGATTGGCATATTCTACTTTGCCTTCAACGTGGATGTGTTGGATTTTTACATCATAAAGTTCTCCGTTACGTCCGCGTTCAACCATCGGTTTTATAAGGGTATGGGGCGTAACAGCCACACTACTTAGATGAACACGATCGCCGGATTTTATCACTTTTACAGCCTCTTCGGGTGTAACGTATTTGATTTGTTTCATAATTGTGAATTAGAATAGATTGCGCTCTGAAATTTGCGGCAAATATAGAAATTTAAAGATGAAAGGCTTTGGAAAGAAGGTTATTTAAAAGTGATCTAAGCAAAGGCAGGGTGTATTTAAATTTAATGTTAAGAATGTATTGGAAATGCTTCCTAATCCGCACTATTAGAAGATAATACAATCCCTAATTCTGATTATGTGCCAAAAAAAAGAGCTGATGCTTTCAGTCACATCAGCTCCTCTTCCATTCTGTTAACCGATCAAGTTAAGGATCGTCTCTACGACATTTTTAGCGCCATCGTAAATCTGCTCGATGGTGGCATCGAGCATGTAGCAGGGCGAGGTTACCAACTTATACCTTGGATCGACCACTACATCTCCGTGAGAAGAAGGGATATGCTTTCCGCCCAGCTTTTTTATTGCTTCAGCGGTGTCACGGTCCTGCCCAATGGTCACTTCGGCATCGCCCAGAATTTTGGCAATTACAACCGGCGAAATGCACAATGCCCCGATCGGTTTCCCGGCATCAGCTGTGGCCTTAACAGCCTTTTCAACATCAGCATTTACCGTACAATCGGGCCCGTCAAAGGCAAAAGTGCTCAGGTTTTTAGCGACCCCAAACCCGCCCGGAAAGATCAGCGCGTCAAAACCTGCAGGTGTATAATCTTTCAGGTCTTTGATTTTTCCACGGGCGATCCGGGCCGATTCAACCAACACATTGCGGTTTTCGCCTGTCACTTCACCGGTAAGGTGGTTGATAACGTGGGCCTGCGGAATATTGGGGGCAAAAATTTCGTATTGTGCCCCCGCATGTGCGACAGCCAGCATGGTAAGGGTTGCTTCATGAATTTCGGCGCCATCAAACACCCCACAGCCGGACAAAACGATTGCTAATTTTTTTGGTTCAGCCATCATGTTGCATTTTTGGTTTCTTAAAATTACACATTTTCGAAGAACCGGCCTTCCAAGATTTATAATTCAGGGACATGCCAACTGCTACAGTGAAATAAATTCCCCCGTCCTCAAAACCAAAATTCTTATGATCGTTGACTTTTCCCTTTTTACTTTTCTAACTAATATCCTCTAAATTGTAGGGTGTTTCCTGGTACACGTAATAGTTCAGCCAATTATTAAACAGCAGGTTGGCAGCCGACCTCCATCTCAGCACCGGTTTCTTTTCCGGATCGTCATCGGGGTAATAATTTTTGGGAATCCCGATAGGCAGGTTTTTTGATAAATCCCGTTTGTATTCATGATCTAATGTATCGCGGGAATACTCGGCATGTCCGGTGATAAAAATCTGACGCCCGTTTTTGGCCATCACCATGTTCACCCCGGAATCTTCGGATGACGAAATGATTTCCAATTCGGAAACCTTAACGATGTCCTCTGCCCTGATTTCGGTATGGCGCGAATGGGGCACGTAATATTCATCGTCGAACCCCCTGAAAATAGGCAGTTTATTGTCCGATACCTGGTGCTTGAACACGCCGAACATTTTTTTGCTTAACGGATATTTCGGTATGCCATAAAAATGAAATAAGGCAGCTTGCGATGCCCAACAAATAAAAAACGACGACGTTACATGATGAACCGACCAATCCAGGATTTCCTTCATTTCACCCCAATAGGTTACTTCCTCAAATGGTAAATGCTCCACCGGGGCACCGGTAATGATCATGCCATCATACTTTTTGTTTTTTATCTGGTCAAACGTTTTATAAAACATCCTCA
Organism: Mangrovibacterium sp.; assembly: GCA_050178015.1. GTDB lineage: Bacteria > Bacteroidota > Bacteroidia > Bacteroidales > Prolixibacteraceae > Gaoshiqia. The sequence goes on along the minus strand of JBFXGM010000017.1, from coordinate 89,834 downwards.
TGTGCTCTGCCGGCGTGTTTTTATGCTCGTGATCCTTGATTTTCAGGAAATCAATTTCAATCTGCAGCGGTGAATTGGACAGTACCCGCAGCAAATCAGTTTCTGTCGTAATTTTCAAGGGCATCAGGTTAAGAATAACAATTTTCAACGGGCGGATATCCTGATGCGCTGCCCGGGTTTCGTCAATCACAAAAATGTTTTCCTTGAGCAACAACTCAATGGCCGGTAGTTTATCCGGAATATTTAATGGCATAATCTGAAATTTTAATATTTAAAAAGCTGTCCCAAAAGAAAAGATTTCCTCGAAAACTGTCATCCCGAATTTATTTCGGGATCTGTCTCTCAGTTAATTAAGATCCTGGTCCGGCAACTGCCGGACAGGATGACTTAAATTTTCACTTTTGGGACAGCCTCAACGTATCTTGTTAACCGATTTTAGACAGTGCTTGTTCAAAATCGGCAATGATATCATCAATATGCTCCAGCCCCACAGAAACACGCAGCTGCGACGGGTAAACGCCGGCTGCCAATTGCGCTTCGGGGGATAGCTGCTGGTGAGTGGTTGCTGCGGGCTGGATGATCAACGTTTTTGCATCGCCGACATTGGCCAGGTGACTAACCAGTTCCAGGCTGTCAACCACTTTTTTGGCTTCATCAATTCCGCCTTTTACCGTAAATGAAAGCATACTGCCCGGGCCTTTCGGGAAATATTTCTTCGCCAGTTCGTAGGACGGATTGCTTTTTAAGCCCGGATAATTCACTCTCGCTACGTTCGGATGATTTTCAAGCCAAACGGCCAGATTCTGCGCATTTTCCACATGCCTGTCCATGCGCAAAGATAATGTTTCCAAACCTTGCAGCAACAGGAAGGAGTTGAACGGGCTGATGGCAGGGCCAAAATCGCGCAGCCCTTCAACCCTCGCTTTAATAATGAAGGCAATGTTTCCAAACGGCCCGTCGAAATTGAAGATATCCCAAAACTTCAGGCCATGATAACCTTCGGAAGGCTCGGTGAACCCGGGGAATTTGCCATTGCCCCAGTTATAATTTCCGGCGTCCACAATTACGCCGCCAATGCTGGTTCCATGCCCGCCAATCCATTTTGTGGCCGATTCAACCACAATGTTTGCCCCATGTTCAATGGGACGGAACAGGTATCCCCCACCTGCAAAAGTATTGTCAACCACCAACGGAATGTCGTATTTCCTGGCCAACGCAGCAATGGCGTCAAAGTCGGGAATGACATACCCCGGGTTTCCGATTGTTTCGAGGTAGATCAGTTTTGTTTTCCCGTCAATCAGTTTTTCGAACGATTCGGGCTTCAAATCTTCCGTCAAACGAGCTTCGATACCTTGTTTTTTAAACGAAACCGTAAATTGGTTGTATGTTCCCCCGTACAAAAACGGCGAACTGACAAAGTTGTCCCCCAAATCAAGCAGGGTGTTGAAAACCAGAAACTGAGCCGCATGACCGGAAGCAACCGCCAAGGCGGCAACACCACCTTCCAACGCAGCAATACGCTGTTCAAACACATCCGAAGTGGGGTTCATAATCCGGGTATAAATGTTTCCGAATTCTTTCAACCCGAACAAATTGGCAGCATGGTCCGCATCTTTAAACACGTATGAACTTGTTTGATAGATGGGGACCGCCCGCGAGCCTGTTGTGGGATCGGGCTGCTGACCTGCATGTAATTGCAGGGTTTCAAATTTTAAGTTTTTGGTAGTCATTGTACTAATTTTTAGATATTACTGTTGAAAAAATATTTTATGAATTTCCTGTATCGCTTTCACTTTGTCCTGCTCGTCAACAACCAGGTAGCTGACCAGATCCGAGGCCCCAGAACCGCTTAGCAGCACATTGATTTTATTTTTTGCCACGGCCGAAAACAACTGGGCCGAAATCCCGTGGTGTTGCTGCATACCGTGACCGACAATGGCAATCAGCGAAACATGTTCGGCGATGTCAACTTGGCTGACAGAGGGCAAGTCCAGTTCAGACGACAATTGCCGCACACGTTGGATAGATGCCCGGTCAACCAAGATATTAATGCTGGTTTGGGCCGTGATAACCGATCGGATATTGATGTGATGGCTGCTGAATGCCGTTGTTACTTTTGCCAAAATGCCGGGTTTAAATCCAACCCCCGGGCCATTCAGCTTCAAGATGGCGATATCGTCCGTATGGGCAACACTTTTCACCACCTGCGGGGCAACAATACTTTTCGAATTAATTTTGGTCCGAAGTATTTTTTCGCCGTTTAACAACTCGAAAATGTGAACCGGAATGTGCTTTTCCATCAGCGGCTCCACAATACGCGGATGGATTCCCGAATAATTAAAGTAAGAAAGTTCGGACGCTTCGGCATAGGTCAAACTCTCGATAAAAGCCGGATTTGGCACAAAACGGTCATCGGCGGTTTTAAAAGGGGTACTTATCTGCCACAGTTCCAGCCGGTCTGCGTTCAAAATCGCAGTCAGGGCTGCTGCGGTATAGTCGGCTGCCCGATGCCCGGTCCGTGCTATTTTTCCTTGCCGGGTAATCCCGAACGATCCGGGCACCAGGTTGATTTTTCCCCAGGGAAACGCGGTAACCGACGTACCGGAAAGCTCGGTCAGGATGCTGGCATTGCCGTATTCTTCGGTAACCTGCAAGCCCAACTCTTCGGGAGCAACCAGTTTGGCATCAATCCCATGACGTTGAAGGATTTCGGTCAACAGGGACGTTGTCAGCTTTTCACCAAACGAAAGAACCTGATCCTGAAGCGCCAGCGAAAAATCGCCCGTAAAGTGGATTCCCTTCAGCAAAACCTCCAGTTTGGCCAGCAATGGTTCCAAGGCAGGTAAACTGTCCAAGCCGAACGGTTTTTTTATACGGTCAATTTCGCTGTTTATTGCAGCTAAGATCAACGCGGGCTCGCTAATGGCAACACTCAGTGTTTTAATCCCTTTGGTTAATAGGGTCTGTATTTCGCTGGTTGCCGACAGGGTCAGGATATGTCTGGTATCCGTTTTTTGAAGCAGGCTCACCAAGGTTGAAATCACTTGCGGGTCTTTTAAATTATTCCCGCCAAACCTTACGATGCAATCTGGCATAAAATGAATTTGTAAAAATAAATTTGAGGAAAGTTAACGCTGAAATTTTACACGCCTCCAAACCGCATTCAACCGAATACCGAATGAAGGCTATCGCATGCACATAGACATTGACGGCATGGCCACAACAGCACAACCCAAGGAACGGGTTGAAGGGATAAAACGATATGTTTTGCTGTTATTCACGTCTAAAATGCCTTTAAGTGCTACAAACCTAGAAAAATGTTTTTATATAAACAACGCCTATTTAGAAAATGTTTAAATAAGAACGAGGTCCGGAGCATAAAAAGTTGAACTCATTTCTGATCCGGTTACGCGAATTTCCCATACTCTCCTTTTCATTATCTGCTGATCATACTTGCAACCTGAACTATTGAATTCCATATTTTACTGTTACCTTTGTCGTCCTATTTTTTCACATTTCAGGTTATGTTGATCTTAATTGGAATATTAGTGGCGTTGGCTGTTGCAGTGGCGTTGGCGACGTGGTTATCAAACAAATACAGCAAAAAGGAACCGGAACAGGAACAAACTCCGGCAGAGGTTCCGCTGGATTGTTGCGGGGCACACGAGGTATGCGAATTTGAGGAAATGCGCAATACACCTGACAAAATTCTGTATTTTGAAGATGAAGAACTGGACCGTTTCCAGGGCATTTCGGCCGATCAGTACCAGGACGAGCAAATTGAAGAATTCCGCGACGTGATGTACACCTTAAAAAGTGACGAACTGAAAATGTGGCTGGTAAGCATTGAACGGCGCAACATTCAGTTGCCTCTGATCCTGAGGCAGGAAGCCGTCCAACTAATCGCAGAAGGTTAATTGGAGCCTAAAGCATTCGCATCAGGCCCCTGAATAGCTTATTGCAAAACTGACTTTACTTTACCGGCAATGCCCTATATTATCGGTCTGTCGATAAAAAAAGGCTGAACCAATCAGGTCCAGCCTCTTCACGTAAGAAAAAGTAAAACTATCTAATAGTCACAACAACGGGATTACTTAGTTTTTCAGCTTCTCCGGAAATGTATTTTTCAAATTCGCTGATTTCTTTCCACTTCGGATTTTCTAATCCCCATACAGCAAAAAAGAAATGACGGGCCGGAACATCGTTGGTGATTTTTTGCGCCAGATAATAGGTTTCGGAAATCACCTGGCTGAAATTCTTCTCCGGAACGGTTTGGTATCCCAGTTCAAAAAAGTTGATGTCAGTGGTGCGGTCGATCCGGGTAACCTCGTCGGCTTTGGCCATCACGGCCATGCCCAGCTCATCGTTATTCAGCGACTGCACATCCAGGGTAGCAATGGCCTTGTACGCATCGGCATCAAACTGGTAAGGATCGTTTTTCAGCAAACTGGTGACAATACCAGTTACCGCTTGCTTTTCGCCGGTAAACCCTGAAACTGTCACATCTGACTGGAACCAGTATTTCCCGGGGTAAATGCTCACCCGTTCTACTGCCGAAAGGTTTTGTCCGGCCACGTCCCAGCCACCGTACTTCAGGTCAAAAACCGAACGCACCGGGCCTTCAACAATTTTCTGATATTCGTAGGTTTCGGTTGATCCCAGTCGATAAAGCGAATCGTTTTCGAGCAGGGCCAGTCCACCCGAACCCAACGAACTTCCACAGTGCAGCACATCCATTCCCCAATCGGCCAACGTATGGTAATCGACCAGCTCGGGAGTATGGATCTTGTCGAGCACCATGTCCGGTTTCAGTTTTCCGTACAGGTCTTTCACGTTACGCACGTCGAAATAGCAGCGGAAGCCCATTTTATCGTTTTCCCAGCTCACACTTTCACCTTGCGCAATGATTTTAAAACCATCTTTATTGTCGGCGGCCAGGTAGTAATCCACCTCTTTATAGGTATGGTCGCCCTGGTCGATACCCAGACGAAGATTGGTCCGCTTTTCGAATTCGGGGTATTCGGCAGCATCTACAAAATTAACGGTCAAAGCCAGTTCTTCGTTTGGTTGAAGGCTCACCAGCACAGCCAGTCCATCCCATTCACCGTCGCCATCCAAATCATCCACCTGGGAAGGAAGATAGTATTCGCCGTGTTTTACCACCGGCACGTACGATGCACTAGCTGGCGTAAACGAAGTTTCCAGTGTAGCCCGCTCAATAACAACAACGTCATCTGCACGGGCCTGATCAAGCGGGTTGGTCAGCACCAGCTTTTTGTCTTGCGAACAAGACATGGCCACAAGTGCAGCACCAACCGCCAATAATATCCTGATCTTCATCGGACAACAGATTAAAGGTCGTTTTCGCCTTTCACGTAGCCGAAGTTGGCCAGGATACCGCCGTCAACGAACAAAACGTGTCCGTTTACAAAGTTGCTGGCTTTCGACGCCAGGAACAGGGCAGCATTCGCCACATCTTCAGGTTCGCCCCAACGTCCGGCCGGCGTACGGGTCATTACCAAGTCGTTAAATGGATGATTCCCCTCACGGATGGCCGCAGTTTGCGAAGTGGCAATGTAGCCTGGTCCAATTCCGTTGATTTGCAGGTTATATTTTGCCCATTCGCAACACATGTTGGCGGTGAGCAGTTTCAAACCACCTTTGGCCGAAGCGTAAGCCGAAACCGAGTTGCGTCCGTAGATGCTCATCATCGAGCACATGTTGATGATTTTACCCGAGCGTCTGGCAATCATGCCCGGAGCCACACGTTTGGCAACAATCAGCGGCGCAACCAGGTCAACATCAATCACCTGCTTGAAGTCGCTGATTGGCATATCCAAAATAGGGACACGCTTAATAATACCGGCATTGTTTACCAGAATATCAACCGGGCCGACTTCTTTTTCAATTTCCGAGATACCGCGGTCAACGTCAGCTTCGTCGGTCACATCGAATTTCAGCGCCAAAACGTCGATGCCCTCTTTTTTATATTCTTCGCGGCAAGCTTCCAGTTTTTCACCCGAAAGGTCGTTTACACAAATTTTTGCACCTGCTTTACCAAGCACTTTGCCAATTGCCATACCAATTCCGTGGGTCCCGCCGGTAATCAGGGCAACTTTTCCGGTCAAATCAAATAATTCGTTCATTGTATTCTCAATTTTAAATTTGGAAAAGATTAGTCAACCTTCCGTTCGTTATTATCTTAATTCATTGGGTTTAATCACATCCATATCGGTATAATCGAGGTTTTCGCCTGCCATACCCCAAATGAAGATATAATTGCTGGTCCCGGCAGCTGAATGAATTGACCAGGTAGGTGAAATTACCGCCTGTTCGTTGCTCATCCACAGGTGGCGAGTTTCGTTGGGTTGACCCATAAAATGACAAACAGCCTGTCCTTCGGGCACATTGAAATAGAAATAAACCTCGTTGCGGCGGCTGTGGGTGTGGGCCGGCATGGTGTTCCATACGCTTCCTGGTTTCAATTCGGTCATCCCCATTTGCAGCTGGCAGGTTTCTACCACGGTATTAATCAGCAACTGATTGATATCGCGTTCGTTCGAAGTTTCGAGCGATCCCAGGTGCAGCACGTTGGCATCTTTCAGCGTGACATGTTTCACAGGAAATTCTTTATGGGCTGGAGCCGAGTTCAGGTAAAAACGAGCTGGAATGGAAGCATCGGCTGAAGAAAAAATGATTTCTTTTTTGCCGCGGCCAATGTACAAAGCATCTTTGAAGTCGAGCACATATTCAGTTCCGTCAACGGTAACCGAACCTTTTGCGCCAACATTGATGATGCCCACCTCGCGGCGTTTGCAAAAATATTCAGACTTGAGGGCATCCACTGGTTCGAGCTTTAGCGGCTCGGCCACCGGGACAATACCGCCAACGATGTAGCGCTCAATGTGCGAGTAAACCAGACGAATATTCCCTTCGTCCATCAACTTTTCCACTAAAAACTCTTTCCGAATTCTTTCGGTATCATACTGCTTGAAATCCTGCGGATTGTAAGCATAACGTTCTTCAAAAAATGTCGCCATAACTTTCTGATTTTATTATTCAAAGGCAAATATATAATTTAAACAGAAAAAATGCAATCGATTGCGCATAAATTTGTAATTTCGCATAGATTCAAAATTTATTGGCATATTTGCAGGAATTTATTGAAAAATGGACGAAAAGGCATCAGTTACCATACACGATATTGCGCGCGAGCTGAAGATTTCGGCGTCAACCGTATCACGCGCATTAAACGATAACCCACGCATCAGCCAGGCCACGAAGGATAAAATCAAATCGCTGGCCCTGAAAATGGGTTATCAGCCCAACATTATCGCGTCCAATCTGCGCAACCAAAAAACCAACACCATTGGCATCGTGGTACCGCTCATCAACCGGCATTTCTTTTCATCCTTCATTTCCGGTGTCGAAGATGTAGCTTTTGCCAAAGGGTACAACGTTATTATTTCCCAATCAAACGACCTGCTGGAAAAGGAGAAAAAAATCGTCCAATCACTCTTTTCCAACCGGGTGGACGGGCTGATTGCCTCGCTGAGCATGCAAACCAACGAGTTTGATCATTTTCAATTGTTTACCAACAAAAATATACCGCTCGTTTTTTTCGACCGGGTGGTACCGGAACTCGAAGCCCACAAAATTGTGGTGGATGATTTTGCAGTCGGCTTCAAAGCGACACAGCACCTGATTGACCAGGGCTATCGGCGCATTGCACACTTGGCCGGGCCAACCGTGCTGAACACTTACCACGACCGTATGGAAGGCTACAAAGAAGCTTTGCGGAAAAATAATCTCTCGGTCGAAGACGACCTGATTATCTTCAATCGGCTGACACGAATGGACGGCCAGGAAGCCATCAAACAATTGCTGGCACTTCCCCACCCGCCTGATGCTGTTTTCTGCGGAAACGACACCTCGGCGTTGAGTATGATGGTATATATGAAGAAAATCGGCATCCGGATCCCGGAAGATTTCGGATTGATCGGGTTCAGCAACGAACCTTTTTCGGAAGTGGTGACCCCTTCCATTTCAACCTTGCAACAACCGGCTTTTGAAATGGGTTTGAAAGCTGCCGAACTGCTCATTCGCGAAATTGAAACCAAAAATAAAACCCAAAATTACCAAACCATCACCATGCCAACTGAACTGGTTATCCGCGAATCTTCGCTCCGGAAAGCTCCCCGATCTGCATAATCTTTTGGTTCTTACAGGGGTGCATTTCTCCAGAGCTACTGCTCCGCTCTTCAGCTAATCGTCTTGCATTCATCCAGTTTGCTCATTCTCCAAGTATTTGCCGCCTCAAAATATTTTACTCCTTACCGGATAAAGGCATTGTTTATCAACACCATACCTACTTCTTCCCCAAAGGCAATTGTTAAATTTTTACAAAAATCAAAAAAAACTTCCTTACATTTTTTATTTTGAACTATTGCTCACTATCTTTGTATTGGTCAAATGTTCATTATAATGCCCAGAAGAAAACGCCATAGACGAATCTACGGACCACCTGAAAGCAAAGGCTTTCAGACTATCGGAAACTTGGGAAGGCAGCGAGAACCCATTTGGATGAGCTATGAAGAATACGAAGCAATTCGATTGAACGACTACTTAAAGATGGGACAGGAAGACGGGGCCGAACAAATGGATGTTTCCCGTTCCACCTTTGCCCGTATTTATGATTCGGCCCGAAAAAAAGTGGCCCGATCATTAGTAGAAGGCAGGCCAATTGTATTCCGTGGCGGTGATGTTTATTTTAACCATCCGGCGTTTCGGTGTAAGAAATGTACCAATTGGTTTCGATATTCCTCTGCCGGGAAAGAGCCTGAAAATTGCACTATCTGCGGCTCAACCGATATTGAGCAATTTCAGGAAAATGTCAATTACAAATTCAATTTATAACGTATTAATTTAAAAACTATGAAAATCGCCATTACCGCATCGGAGAATAAGCCCGAAGCCAAGCTGGACAGCCGGTTTGGCCGGTGTTCCTATTTTGCCATCTACGATACCGAAAACGGATCGACCGAATTCATCCAAAATCCAAACAAAGAGAGTGCTGAAGGAGCTGGACCGGCCTCGGTACAGCTGATTGCGTCAAAAGGCGTTAAACAAATTATTTCGGGCGAATTTGGCGGAAAAGTAAAAGCTATTTTGGAAGGCCTTCAGATTCAAATGATCATGTTTAACGGACCTGAAAAATCTGTCGATGAAATTATTAAACTGATCAACCAAAATTAACCAACCTGAAAGGAGGTAAGTATGCCTGGATTTAACAGAAGAGGGCCACAAGGAGAGGGTCCTATGACCGGACGGGGAAGAGGCCGCTGTGCAAACAGGGGCAATATTCCTTCAGAAAAAAATTCCGGATCAGCACAAAGCCCAAATCCCGATGCAATATCTGATGATGCAGCCTTTGGAAACAGAGGATTTGGATTTGGCCTCGGATTGAAACGAGGACGCTGGCTTGGACGCGGTTTTCGCAACCGCTGGTAATCCATGTTTGTAATCCAGTCGGCAGCCCGGCAAACGTGTTGCCGACTGATTTTTAAAATTTTAAAACAAAAAAACTTGAAAAACACATGAAGAAATTTGCTATTCCACTCGAAAACGGACGTTTATGTTCTCACTTTGGCCACTGCCAACAATTTGCCATCATCGAAACAATGGATGGAAAAATAACTGTACAAAATTTGGTTACCCCACCCCCGCACGAACCGGGACTGTTACCCCAGTGGCTCAGCGAACATGGGGTAACCCACGTTATTGCCGGCGGAATTGGACAAAGAGCCATCAACCTGTTTAATGGACAAAACATCCAGGTGACGGTTGGCGCTCAACCGAAACAACCCGCCGAATTAGTTGAAGACTGGCTGACAAACTCCTTGGTTTCCGGTGCAAACGCCTGCGACCATTAAACAATATTTTATGGGTTTTGACTACCGCTGCTTTTTTTGTTTTAACCGGGCTTTTGAGCGATTGCTGAAAAAAGAGCAATTGACAACCGAAGAAGCAAACCATTTTACCGGCGAGATGATGCAATTATATCTCGAAGGAAGTAAAACACTTTCAACACCTCAATTTTCCAGGGAATTGCACATCCGGCTGAAGAAATATACCGGTCAGGCCGATCCGTATTTGCAAGGGAAAAAGCAAAGCAATGATCAGGTACTTTCGATGTACCAGACACTCAAGAAAAAAGTTGAAACAGCCACCGACCCGTTTGACATGGCGCTCAGATTGGCTATCGCAGGCAACATTATCGATTTTGCCGTGAATGACCAATACAACCTGGATGAAACCATCGATTTGGTGCTTAATTCTGACTTCGGGATTGACCACTCAAACGAACTTAAAACAGCATTAAGCCAGGCAAATACCGTTTTGTATCTCGGCGATAATAATGGCGAGGTGGTGTTCGACAAGTTATTTATTGAAACTATCAATCATCCAAATCTGGTTTATGCCGTGCGCGGGGCGCCAATTATCAATGATGTTACCCTTGAGGATGCAACCTATGTAGGAATGGACAAACTGGTGCCTGTTATTTCGAACGGCTTTGATGCCCCGTCAACCATTTTGGACCATTGCTCCGGGGAATTCAGAGAAGTGTTTAACACCGCCGATGTCATCATTTCCAAAGGACAAGGAAACCTGGAAGGATTGCTGGATCACCCGGCCAACAACCTGTTTTTCCTGCTCATGGTAAAATGCGATGTGATTGCCGAACGTCTCGGAGTTTCGAAAGGCAGTTTTGTGGTGAAGCACAACACGAATAACACAAGAAAGACAGCATGAAAATAGCCATTGCAAGCGGAAAAGGCGGAACCGGGAAAACACTGGTTGCTACCAACCTGTTTCAGACCATCCGAAAAGCAGGAGAACCGGTAATCCTGATTGATTGTGACTCGGAAGAACCCAATGACCAACAGTTTATCAACGGGAACCTCATCGATGAACAACTGGTCACCCAAAACATTCCGGTCATCGATACCGATAAATGCACCTATTGCGGAAAATGTCAGGAATATTGCCACTACAATGCCATACTGGTTTTACCTGAAATCCGACACATTCAAGTAGTTGAAGATCTTTGTCACGATTGCGGCGCCTGTCTGTACGCCTGCCAGCGCGGCGCCATCACCGAAAAAGAAAAAATGATCGGAGCTATCACCAAATACGACGTGGATGATCATTCAGCGCTTTATGAAAGCCGGATCGAAGTCGGTGTTTATTCGTCAGTGCCTTTAATTCGCGAAGCCATCAAAGATGCCGAAAACGGGCATTTTGCCATTTTCGACGCACCTCCCGGCACCTCCTGTCCCTTTATCGCCACAGTTGAACAAGCCGATTATGTGGTATTGGTTACCGAACCCACTCCCTTTGGACTGAATGACCTGAAATTGTCGGTTGAAACCCTTCAGGAGTTGGGAAAGTCATTTGGCGTAGTCATCAATCGGGCAGGTTTGGGCAACAATGCCGTACAGGAATATTTAGCTGAAAACAAAATTCAACTGCTGGCCGAAATTCCCTTCGACCGAAAAATTGCGGCAAGCTATTCCGAAGGGATATTGATTACCGATTCACTTGACGAATATCGTGAGCTGTTTGCTCAATTGTACGAAACACTTGAAAAGAAAGCATCATGAAAGAAATAGTCGTTTTAAGCGGAAAAGGGGGAACCGGAAAATCAAGCCTCAGCGCAGCACTGGCCACATTGGCCTCTAAAATTATCGTGGCCGATTGCGACGTAGATGCCGCCAACCTGCACATTGTCCTTCATCCCGAAAACTACCGGGAAGAAGTTTACGTTTCAGGACAAAAGGCGGTGATCGATGACGACAAATGTACCGGTTGCGGAACCTGCATGGATTACTGCCGTTTTGACGCGATCCGCGAAGTAAACGGGAAGTATCTGATTACCGAAACTGCCTGCGATGGGTGCCAGTTGTGTGAAAGAGTTTGCCCGGCGCAGGCCATCAGCATGGTGGAGCATGATAAAAGCCGCTGGTATGCCGCCAACATTGTCAACGGGAAAATGATCCATGCCCGACTGGCACCAGGCGAAGACAACTCGGGCAAACTGGTCAATATTGTGCGCGAACAAGCCCGTGAGGCTGCCAATGAAATCGGGGCCGAACTGATTTTGATTGACGGCCCTCCGGGTATCGGGTGCCCGGCCATTTCGAGCATGACGGGTGCCGACGAAGTGGTCCTGGTTACGGAGCCAACCCAGTCCGGCATGCACGATTTAAAACGCATCGTCGAGCTGGCCGGACAATTTCGGATCCACTCCAGTGTAGTGATTAATAAATACGACCTGAACACCCGCATCAGCGATGAACTGGAAAAATGGTGCCAATACATGAAGATCCCTGTAATTGGCAAAATTCCGTTTGACAGGTTGATTGTGGATGCTATGGTAAACTGCCAAAGCATCATTGATTGGGCTCCCGATTCAGAAATTAGCAACGAAATTAAATTGATTTGGAATAAACTTATTTGTCATGAAACCGCAAGATCCATTTGAAAAAATAACTATGCCCGGGGTGAAAAATGTCATTGTAGTGGCATCCGGCAAAGGTGGTGTCGGAAAATCGACCGTTTCCGCTAACCTGGCCGTGGCATTGGCTCGCGAAGGTTATAAAACGGCCCTATTTGATGCCGACCTCTACGGCCCCTCCGCGCCAATATTCTTTGGCCTTCAGGACCAAAAACCAGAAGTAGTAAAGGAAGGAGAACACGAGCAGATCATCCCAATTGAAAAGTACGGCGTCAAAATCATGTCTATCGGATTTTTCATCCTGTCCAAAAAATCGCTGATTTGGCGCGGACCGGCAGCCTCTGCAGGGCTTGTCCAGCTCCTATCAACCACCCGTTGGGGCGAAACCGATTTCCTGATTATCGATTTCCCTCCCGGAACCGGCGACATTCAGCTTACCACGATCCAAAAATTAAACCTGACAGGTGCCATCCTGGTAACCACTCCACAGCAAATTGCGGTGGCTGATGCCCAAAAGGCAGCGGATATGTTCAACACCCCGCTGATCCAGACCCCCGTGCTGGGCGTGGTCGAGAATATGTCGTACTTCACACCGGCGCAACATTCCGACGAAAAGTATTACCTTTTTGGGCAAGGGGGCGGCGAAAATCTGGCACACCAACTCGGTGTCCCTCTTCTTGCGAAGATCCCGCTCGTAGCCGATGTTTGCGAACTGAGCGACAGTGGAAAAACCATATTCTCCTCTGCTGACCATCTTATCGGAGATCAATTTCAACAGTTGGCCCAACAAGTAAGTCAATTGTTAGTAACCCCTGTTTAAACGTACTTTTTATGGATTGGATCACATACACCCCTATCGGGATCATTCATTCTACCAACAAAAAACCGGAAGGGACACCCATTCAGTTTTCCGGGGCTAAAAACTCACCGGGTGAAATTGAAATTTTCCCTGAGTATATTGAAGGGCTGACTGACCTGGACGGTTTCTCGCATGTGATTTTGCTCTATCATTTTCACCTGATCGAAAAACCTATGCTGACCGTGAAACCTTTTATGGACGACCATGAACACGGGATATTTGCAACCCGAAGTCCCGCTCGGCCCAATCCGATTGGTTTTTCCATTGTCCGAATTACCGAAATTAGGGGAAGCCGGATTTTTATTGACGGCGTGGACATTGTGGACGGTACCCCGCTACTGGACATCAAACCGTACGTTCCGCAGTTTGATGCGGTAACTGTCGAAAAAACCGGCTGGCTGGAAAACAATGCCCATAAACATGCTTCCACCAAAGATGACGGGAGGTTTTTAAAATGAACGAAAACAATGAGATTGTGGGAATCTTTAAACTGCGCCCGCGTTATGGCGAAGTTGACCGCATGGGGTATGTTTACCACGCCAATTACGTCAGCTATTGTCATCAGGCTCGCACTGAATTACTGCGGCAATTTGGTATTGACGACAGCACCCTGGAAAGCCAGGGAATAATGCTTCCGGTGATCAGTATGAATCTGCGCTATTTAAAACCAGCCTGTTACGACGAATTGCTGTCCATCAAAACCACTATTTCAGAAATGCCTTCCACGCGCTTTTCTTTTCATTTTGAAATCCGTAACGAAACCGGCGAACGCATCTGCACAGCCGAATCGTCGGTTGTTTTTGTTGACAGCCATTCCCGGAAACCCATGCGGGTGCCGGAATTTATCATTCAGGCTCTTGAAAATCATTTAACCAAGCAATATGCCGAAACTAACTGTTTTAACTGAAAACACAGCGGGCGGCCACTTTTTGGCCGAGCATGGCCTTTCGTACCTGATTGAGATCGACGGGCACACAATTTTATTTGACACGGGATCCAGCGATGTCTTTCTGCGCAATGCTTCGAAAATGAATATTGACTTGCAAAAATCGGTTGACCAAATTGTGCTGAGCCACGGCCATTGGGACCACGGCGATGGACTTCGGTATATCGAAAATAAACCACTGCTTACTCATCCGGCTGCTTTCATGAAACGCTACAGAAAGGCCGATGGCACACCTATTGGCTTATCGTTGGATCACGATACGCTCAGTCAAAAATTTGATTTGCACACGACAACCGGGCCTTTCCAAATCTCCAAACACCTTTTCTTTTTGGGCGAAATCCCCCGAAAAAACAATTTTGAATCGCAGACCACCAGTTTTTGCGATGAAAACGGGAACGATGATTTCGTTCCGGACGATTCGGCCCTGGCGTTGATTGTAAACGACCAGCTTGTGGTGATCTCGGGTTGCGCCCACTCCGGCATTTGCAACATATGCGAATACGCTAAACAGGTGACTGGAACAAGCTCAATAAGCACAGTACTGGGCGGTTTTCACCTGAAACACAACAACGAACAAACCCGGCAAACCATCCAGTATTTTGAGCACGAAAAGGTGGGTAGGATTATTCCGTCTCATTGTACGGAACTTCCGGCGCTTGCTGCTTTTCATTTAAAATTCAACACACCCCAGCTAAAAACCGGCCAACAAATCCAGCTTTAATCACCAAATGAACAATGACTAATAACTCAATAATCATTTCAACATCATGGAAAATCATAAAAAAATAATTGTAATTGGCGGTTCGGCAGCAGGGCCAAAAGCAGCAGCCCGTGCACGCCGAATGGACGAATTTGCCGAAATCACCATGTTCCAGAAAGGACCGGACCTTTCCATGGCCTCCTGCGGGTTTCCTTATTTTGTGGGTGGCTTTTTCGACGATCGGAACAAACTGTTGTGCACCCCCACAGGAGTGGTTCGCGACCCCAAATTCTATTGGAATGCCAAAGGAATTGTGGCCCGGATCAATACCGAAATCACCCGCATTGATCGGAAAAACAAGACCGTTGAATACAAAGACCTGGTTACAGGTGAAACAGGAGTGCAAGCCTATGACAAATTGGTGATTGCTACCGGAGCCACTGCAAACAGACCGCCAATAAAGGGAATTGAGCTTGAAGGCATTTCCACATTACAATCGATGCAGGATGCCGATTACCTCCGAAAAATACGCGACGAAGGCAAAATCAAAAAAGCGGTGGTCATTGGTGGCGGATTAATTGGCATCGAAACACTCGAGGCTTTACAACTTTCGGGCATCGAGCTCACCATGATCGAACTGCTGCCCCAACTACTTACTTTCCTGGATTGGAAATTGGCCAAACTGGTAGAAAATTACCTGAAAACGAAAGCCAACGTAATCACCAAAAACGGGGTGGCCGAGTTTATCGGCGAGAACGGGAAGCTGGTTGCCGTTAAGCTGCAAAACGGTACCGAAATTCCGTGTGAACTGGCAGTGGTAGCAATCGGTGTGCGTCCGAATGTGGCCCTGGCACGCGAAGCGGGAATCGAGATTGGGTCCCTCGGTGGTATTTCAGTGAATGAACACATGCAAACCAGCGACCCCGATATTTATGCAGCAGGCGACTGCTGCGAAATTACCAACCTGATTACCGGTCAAAAAGTGCTGGCCCCATACGGCGACTTGGCCAACCTGGAAGGCCGCGTAGCCGGCGAAAACTGCATCCGGGGAAATGTGGCCACTTTCCCGGGAACCATCCAAACCGGCGTCTGTAAGTTGTTTGAATACGGTGTTGGTATCACCGGGCTTTCCGAAGAAAAAGCACTCGCCGCCGGAATTGACTTTGTGAAAGTGATCAATGCCAGCCCCGACAAACCGGGCTTTATGGAAGGTAAATTACTGGTAACAAAGCTAATCGCCGAAACCGAAACCGGCACCATACTGGGCGCCCAATGTGTAGGGCCAGGCGATGTGAGCAAACAACTGGCTATTTGGGCAACAGCCATCAAAGGCGGCCTCACGGTTGACGATATGGTAAATGCCGACCTTCCGTATGCCCCACCCTTCTCATTAGCCATCGACCACAGTATTGCCACAGCGCATATTCTTCAAAATAAAATGCATGGTTTGTTTGAAGGAATTTCGGCGCTCGAAGTTAAGCAGAAAGTAGATCGCGGCGAAAACCTGTTTATCCTGGACACCCGCGGTGCCGATGAGTATGAAGAAACACGACTGGGGATTGGCGAAACGCTTATTCCGGTAGGCATGTTGCGCAAACGCATGAACGAACTTCCTGAAGATAAGAGCAAAGAAATTATCACCTATTGCAAGATCTCGCTGCGCGGTTACGAAGCGGCCATGTTGCTTAAACACCATGGCTATACCAATGTAAAAGTGATGGAAGGGGGCATTGCTGCCTGGCCATTCAATAAAGAAAAATAGCATCAGGCAGAGGGCATCCAAACAAGGTGCCCTCTGTTGTTTTCTGGTAGCGACGACGTTACATTCTTAAAAATCGAGGGTCAACTGCACCGGCCCGGAGCCGGGATGCGGAAAATTGGAGACAGTTAGTCCCAACAGGCGTACGCCCTTAACAAACGGCGCTTCGTGCGCTAGCAGTTCAAGCGCCGTTTGGTGTAACAGTTCCCTTTGTGTAATCGTTTCTGTCAACGTTTTGCTGCGGGTAATCTGCTCAAAATCGGCAAACTTGATTTTCAGCGTGAGTGTGCGCCCGAAAGTTTGAGCACGCTGAAGCCGCCGCCAAAGCTCATCCTCAATTTTCTGCATGTGCTCCTCCAAATCATCCAGTTGTTGATAATCTTCGCTGAAGGTATTTTCTGCGCCCAATGATTTCCGTTCGCGTTCAGGCTCTACCGAGCGGTCGTCAATTCCGCGAACAATATGGTAATAATAATTTCCCGATTTACCAAATTGATGCACCAGTTCGGCCAGCGTCAACTTTTTTAAGTCAGCTCCGGTAAAAATTCCCTGCTTGTTCAGTTTTTCGGCGGTTACCCGGCCGATGCCAAAAAACTTTCTCACCTCCAGTTTATCCAGAAAAGCTTCGGCCTGCTCGGGCGTAATGACAAATAACCCGTCGGGTTTGTTAACATCCGAAGCCACCTTGGCCAAAAACTTGCAGTATGACACCCCCGCCGAAGCGATCAGGCCGGTCGTTTCTTTGATGCGCCGCTTAATTTCTATGGCAATCAGCGTAGCCGAAGGTTTCCCTTTTTTGGCAAAGGTTACATCCAGGAAAGCCTCGTCGAGCGACAAGGGTTCCACCAGGTCAGTATATTCAAAGAAAATATCCCGGATTTGACGGCTGACGGCTTTATATTTTTCAAAGTTTCCGCGAACAAAAATGAGGTTGGGACATTTGCGTTTGGCAACCACCGACGACATAGCCGAACGCACCCCAAACTTACGAGCTTCGTAACTGGCCGCCGCCACCACCCCGCGCACGTGGTCGCCACCCACAACGACAGGCTTTCCGCGCAAGGCAGGGTTGTCACGCTGTTCCACCGATGCAAAAAATGCATCCATATCCACGTGTATAATTTTTCGTACCGGCGTTTCCATTGATCAAGGCAAAAGACAGAAAGCGAAAGGCAAAAGTAAAGCATTAAGGTATAAAAAAAGCACCCGGGTTACAGGTGCTTTCATTTATATCTTATCGAAGCGGATCTACCAGGCAAATAAAGGAAGATCCTTCATCATGGCATTTATCCGTTTGCGAACGGAAGTAATTACTTCTTCGTTTTCTACGTCCGACAAAACTTCGTCGATCAGATCAACAATCATCCCCATCTGGTCTTCTTTCAGGCCACGGGTTGTAACGGCAGGAGTTCCCACGCGCAAACCAGAAGTAGTGAATGGCGAACGGCTGTCGAAAGGCACCATGTTTTTGTTGATGGTGATATCAGCTTTCACCAGCGCATTTTCTGCAGCTTTACCGGTCAGATCGGGGAATTTGGTGCGCAGGTCGACCAACATGCTGTGATTGTCGGTACCGCCCGAAATCACCTTGTAGCCTTTATCCACAAAAGCCTGGGCCATCACGGCAGCATTCTTTTGTACCTGAGCTTGATATACTTTATAGGAAGGATCAAGCGCTTCGCCAAAAGCTACTGCTTTGGAGGCAATCACGTGTTCCAACGGGCCGCCTTGCTGTCCGGGGAAAACGGCAAAATCCAGCACAGCCGACATCATCTTGGTTTCACCTTTTGGCGTTTTAAAACCGAAGGGGTTTTCAAAATCTTTGCCCATCAGGATGATACCGCCACGGGGCCCGCGAAGGGTTTTGTGGGTAGTTGAAGTAACCACGTGAGCATATTTCACCGGGTTTTCGAGCAACCCAGCGGCAATCAATCCGGCCGGGTGGGCCATATCGATCATCAGCATAGCGCCCACTTCATCGGCAATTTTACGCATCCGGGCATAATCCCATTCGCGCGAATAGGCCGAAGCGCCGCCAATAATCAGCTTAGGCTTATGTTCTTTGGCCAGTGCTTCCATTTCATCATAGTCAACCAGGCCGGTTTCTTCCTTCACATGATACGCAATGGGTTGGTATAAAATACCGGAAGAGTTTACCGGCGAACCGTGAGAAAGGTGACCACCATGCGACAGGTCGAGCCCCAGAAATTTATCGCCGGGATTCAGGATGACGCTCAAAACGGCAGCGTTTGCCTGCGCACCCGAGTGCGGTTGCACGTTGGCATATTCAGCGCCAAAAAGCTCTTTCAAACGGTC
This sequence comes from Mangrovibacterium sp., assembly GCA_050178015.1. GTDB lineage: Bacteria > Bacteroidota > Bacteroidia > Bacteroidales > Prolixibacteraceae > Gaoshiqia. The sequence goes on along the minus strand of JBFXGM010000017.1, from coordinate 70,737 downwards.
GATGGCCAACTGCTCGGTTTGGTCAACACACTGGCATCCGCCATAATAGCGTTTGCCAGGATAACCTTCGGCATATTTGTTGGTCATCACCGACCCCATTGCTTCCATCACCTGGTCGCTGACAAAGTTTTCCGATGCAATCAGTTCAATCCCGCTGAGCTGACGGTGGCGTTCTTTTTCAATAATGTCAAATACAAGTTGATCTCTTTTCATTTGATATATTTTCGAATTTTTGAAATTTCAATTACAACATTGATCCAAGCTGGAAGCCGGAACAAAATCGTTGAAAATAAATTAAAAGTGAAAGCGCAAAGTTAAGATTTTTTGTGTGTGGGCGAAACGAATAGGAATCAACAAAATGCTATTTTTTATGAACGTCAGGACTGCATGAAAACATTTCTTCCTTCTCAGGACCATTCGGTGTATCAACAATTCAAACTTTCAGCACCCAAAGTTCGTATTGTTACATGTAATCTGCTAATCTCGTACTCTCAACCATTTTGCCGTTGGGCTTTCCGGAATTGCGGGTGCCTGACAATTAAAACGGTTAATGGTCTATGCGCGATGTATCTGCAACATCTTTTAAATTAACGGTTTTAAACCTGACACCATGCCCATCAAAAAACTTAAAGAGTATCTGGACAAAAATAACATCGAGTACATCACCATCCGTCACTCGCTGGCTTACAATGCCCAGAGAATCGCTGCCACTACCCACATTCCCGGAAAAGAACTGGCCAAAACCGTCATGGTAAAAATTGACGGACGTATGGCGATGGCTGTTCTACCTGCTTCGTACCTGATCAACTTGAAACTGCTGAAGGAAACTACCGGAGCCAAAAAAGTTGAAATAGCCAACGAATTGGAATTTAAACACTTGTTCCCTGATTGCGAAATTGGCGCCATGCCACCGTTCGGAAACCTGTACGACATGGAAGTTTATGTGGCCGAAAGCCTGGCCGACGACGAAGAAATTGCCTTCAACGCCGGCACACATGTCGAACTGATCCGCATGGCTTATGCCGATTTTGAACGGTTGGTACAACCTGTGGTTCTCCAGTTCTCAAATGCCCGGACGGCTTGAGCTGACTGTTCGAAAAAAAACATTCCAAACTACCGGAAAAGAAACCTCTCTTTGTTGGAGGTTTCTTTTATTTACATGAAATTTGAAAACTCTAATTGCATCAACTGATTGTAAACCCGATTTGAACAGTAGTAAAATGACATTGAAAGAACGCCCCCTGTTGCTCACATCCGCCCTCGCCTTAAGCACCGTCGGAAGCAGCTTGGCCATGTTCGCCTATTTGGGAGCGGCCGCTTTTTTTGATCCGGCCAAAACATTCATCCAAAAATTCACCGACCTGCAAAACAGCCAGCTGATACATCCGTTGTACCTGCTTCTTTTTGGTGCATTGTATCTGTTGTCGCTTGTTGGCACACTAAAAATGTGGAAGTGGCAAAAAGCAGGCTATTTCTTTTACACCGCTGCCCAATTGGCTATTTGGTCCATCCCGTTGATCCGGTTTGGTGCAAACGCCGTTTCGAGTACCAATACCATTTTCACGCTCATTTTTATTGGCATCTATACGGTTTACCTGAAGTGGTTCAACTAAAAAAGCTTCCGGAATATCCGAAAGCTTGTATTGTTGCCGTTAAACTGCTCGTGTACCTTTCAATCGTGCGAGAGCGTGCGCACCTGGTTGCGATAATGCGAAAACACTTTTGCGCGGGAAATAAAACCGATATATTTCCCTTTATCGATAACGGCCAGGTTAAAGCGTCCGCTGCTTTCGAATTTGGCTGCCACCACATGCATTGAGTCGCGCGGCGAAATATAATGCTCGGGCATGTACATAATATCCCGAACATGAACCGTGTCATATAATTCATGGTTGAAAATTATCTCCCGGATATCATCCATTTTCACCATTCCACGAAGTGTTCCATCCTCTTCCACAACCGGAAACAGGTTTCGTTTGGAGCGGGCAATAATTTTGGTCAGATCACCCAGTGTGGCATCGGGCGAAACCACTTCAAAATCGGTTTCAATTAACTCGTCCACTTCCATAAAATGCAAAACAGCTTTGTCTTTATGGTGGGTAATCAGTTCTCCCTTCAATGCCAGTCGTTTGGTATAAATTGAATGCGGCTCAAAACGCATAATCGTCAGATACGACGCCGTTGCTGAAATAATCAGCGGAAAAAAAAGCTGATAACCACCCGTAATCTCGGCAGTCAGGAAGATGCCCAGCAGCGGCGCATGCATCACACCGGCCATCATGGCCCCCATACCGGCCAGCGCAAAATTGTCGAGCGGGAGATTGAGCCCAAGCGTCAGATTGGCGAAGCTGGCCACAAAATACCCGCCAATGGCCCCTACAAACAAGGTTGGCGCAAAAATCCCGCCCACACCGCCGCTTGCCGTGGTAGCAGTCATGGCAATCACTTTAAAGAAGATCAGCATCAACAAAAAAACGACAATAAACCAAGGATTGTCCTTAAAACCGTAAAACAAGGAATTGTCGAGCAAGTTGGCACCCATGCCATTAAACACCTTATTAACAGACTGATAACCCTCACCCCAAAGTGGTGGAAATATAAAAATCAGCAGTCCCAGGATCAGCCCGCCATACACAATTTTCAGGTATTGCTTTCGGATGCTTTTGAATTTAAACTCCAGATACATGGTCATGCGTGTAAAATAAAGCGACACGAAGCCGGAGAAAATTCCCAATATCAGATAAAAGGGGACATTGGATGCGTCGAATCCATGGACCAATTCAAACCGGAACATGGAAGCATCGCCCATTAAAAAATACGCCAACACGGCAGCCGATATGCCGGAGATCAGCAACGGAAGAAGCGAAGCCATAGTTAGGTCTAGCATCAGCACTTCCAGTGTAAAAATGATACCTGCCAGTGGTGCTTTAAAAATACCGGCAATTGCCCCGGTAGCCCCGCACCCCAGCAGCAGCATGGTATCGGCATGGTTGAGCTTGAAAAAACGGCCTATGTTGGAGCCAATGGCAGAGCCGGTTAGCACTACCGGCGCCTCAGCTCCCACCGACCCGCCAAAACCAATGGTGAAACTACTGGTAATCATGCTCGAAAAGGTGTGGTGAATTTTCAGGATCGCCTTGTTTTGACTGATGGATGCCAGCACTTTGGAAACGCCATGCCCCAAATCATCTTTAATAAAATATCGGATGATTAAAACTGTGATAATAATCCCGGTTACCGGAAAGGCAAAAAACAACAGGTTTTCGCTGGTAATATTCAGGTTTCCCACCAGGTTTTCACCAATGAAATGCACCAGGTTTTTCAATATCAGTGCAGCTGTTCCGCTGATAATCCCTATTACCAAACTAAGCCAATAAATTTTCCGATCCCCCGCAAAGCGCATAAACAGGGAAATAACCTTCTTTCTAATTTCTGCCATTTCTATATATTCTTATTCATGCGAAAAATCACTCATAGTCTTTCGGTAAGATGAAAACACTCTTGCCCGTGATATAAAACCAATATACTTACCATTGTCAATGACCGCAATATTGTAACGACCGCTACTTTCAAACTTTTCCACTACCTGCTCCATCGAGTCATCCGTACTGATGAAATGCTCAGGATGGTACATCAAATCGCGCACCAGGACTTTATCGTACAATTCTTGCTTGAAAATCAGGTGGCGGATATCATCCATTTTCACCATTCCTTTCAAATACCCGTTTTCATCCACAATGGGAAAAAGGTTCCGGTGGGCGGTTGAAATGGCATTCGTCAAATCCCGGAGGCTAGCTTCGGGATGTAAGGTCACAAAATCAGTTTCAACCAGTTTGCTTACCTCCATCATTTGCAACACATTTTTGTCTTTATCGTGTGTCATCAGTTCCCTGCGTTGGGCTAGCTGAAAGTGGTACACCGAGTTCGGCGCAAAGGCCTTAACTGTGAGGTACGAGACGGTGGCCGTAATCATCAGCGGAACAAACAGCTGGTAACCGCCCGAAATATCAGCAATAAGAAAAATGCCCGTCAAAGGAGCCTGCAATACGCCCGCAATCAGTCCGGACATCCCGATCAGCGCGAAGTTGTTTTTATCAATCTGCTGAATCCCAATTTTATCAACCACCAGGGCAAACAACATTCCCGTGTTTACGCCTATAAACAAAGTTGGTGCAAAAATACCCCCTACTCCACCTCCGCCGAATGTTATGGCCGTAGCAGCCACCTTCAGCAAAATAATGGCAATCAATATCGCAAAGGTAATCAGCATACTTTCTTTCCACTGAAAAAAAATTGATTTTTCGAACAAGTAACTAACATCGCCTTTCAGGCAGGAATTGATTGATTCGTATCCTTCGCCGAAAAGCGCCGGAAACAGAAAGATTAGTGCACCCAGCAATAAGCCACCGATCAGTAAACGGTTCCATATACTGGTCATCCGTTCAAACAAATCCGAAATGAAGATGTATATTTTTGTGAAATAGGCAGAAATCAAGCCGGCCACAATGCCCAACAAAATATAGTACGGCAAATCGGCAATTTCGAATGTATTTTCAACTTTGAACGGGTAAAGAACATCATGCCCCATGAAAAAATAGGAAGTGACCACAGCCGACGACGAGGCCAGCAACAACGGCACGAGCGAGAAGGTTGTCAACTCGATCATAATCACTTCCACGGCAAAAACGATAGCGGCAATCGGCGCTTTAAAGATGGCAGCCATGGCAGCCGCCGCTGCGCAAGCCAGCATCAGGATCGTATAGCGGTAATTCAACCTGAACAATTTTGACAGCCAGGAACCATAAGCGGCCCCGGTAACCACAGTTGGGCCTTCCAACCCTACCGATCCGCCAAAACCAACGGTAATGGCGCTGGCAACAATCGACGAAAACAGATTGTGCTTGCTCAATTCGCCACGCCGCTTCGAAATGCTGTGCAAAACATTAGGAATACCCGGCCTCACCGGTTTTCGGATTACAAATTTGACAAACAGCACCGTCAGGAAAATCCCGACAAAAGGCAAAATCACGTATAACGAATTATAGTCTTCCGGGTTAATAGCTCTGTTAATCAGGCGTTGGATAAACCAAACCGTGTTTTTGATAACAGTCGCAGCGATGCCAACCATGACCCCAATGGCCACACTCAACACCACGACAAAATTGCGTTCACTCAGATTCCGTAAGCGCCAACGGTGAAACCGTACAAAGATGGGTAGGCGTTTTTGCATGCAGCACAAAATTAGTTATTCGCCAAGGAAAAGTTAAGAATCTATTTTTTCTTTTTGAATATATCTTTGATGGATTCCCAAACTTTTTTCTTTTCGGGTTGCGACTTGTCTGTCCTCCGGGATTGTAACTGTCCCGAGTCTTTCTTTCGGGTAAAAACACGTTCAATGATGTCGCCAATATTTTCTTTTTCAAGCATTTCACGATATGGTGGAATGTCCAGGTCAGCCAATATTTCAGGAGTAGGATCAATAAACGAAGCATACTGCAAGTTCCGGTAGCGCGGGTCGTTGTACATTTTGTTGAAAAATTTACCCACGATGGGCAAGGCCATGTACGCGCCCTGTCCGTATTTGATGGTGCGAAAATGAATACCGGGGTCATCGGCGCCCACCCAGCAGCCGGCTACCAAACGCGGGCTCATCCCGATAAACCAACCGTCGGAATGATCCTGGGTAGTGCCCGTTTTTCCGGCAAAATCGCCGGGGATACGGTACACCGAACGAATGGATGTTCCCGTTCCTTCATTGATCACCGATTCAAGCATGTGTACCAGAATCCGGCAATTCTCCTCATTCATGCTGGTACGCAGGGGAGCAGGCTTTTGAAATTGAGCCAACAACTTACCCTGGTTATCTTCGATGGCCACCAAATAATGTGGGTTAATATGTGTACCTCCGTTAACCAAGGTAGCATAGGCCGAAACCATTTCTTTTAAACTGATGGAAGCAACCCCCAACGCCAGCGAGGGAAACTCAGGCAAATCGCTCGTAATGCCGAGTTCATGCGAAGTTTTGACTACCTTGTCGATGCCTGTCTGCATCAGCACATCTACGGCAACGGTATTGATGGATTGGGACAAAGCGCCTTCCATGCTGTAAAAACCTTCATAATGCTCGTGTGAATTCCGCGGTGACCAATCTTGGTATTCTTCATAAACTTTGCGCTCGTTGGCAAAATAATCATACGGGCTGATACCGTTTTCCAGGGCAGCCAGGTAAACAAAGGGCTTGAAGGTAGAGCCAGCCTGCCTCGCCGAATTAACATGATCGTATTTAAAAAACCGGAAGTCGATACCGCCCACCCAAGCTTTCAGTTCGCCGGTTGCCGGCTCAACGGCCACAAAACCGGCATTAAGCAGCCTCAGGTAATGTTTCACCGAGTCGAGTGGCGTGGTTTGCACCTGCTTGTCGCCCTCCCATGTAAAAAAGGTGGTTTCAATTTTTTTATTGAAAGCCCCTTGAATTTCCGCCTCTGTTTTTCCCGCAGCGACCATCTTCTTATACCGTTCGGTTTGTTTGATGGCGCGCTGCAAAATAGCTGGTTGCCTCGACCATGGATCCGAGCTGTTCCAGTGGGAATCGAATACCGATTGCAGATTTTCCATGTATTCTTTCACCGATTGTTGGGCAAAATACTGGAAATCGTAATTCAATGTTGTAGTAATCCGCAAACCGTCGGTATATAAATTGTAAGCATCTCCATTTTCTTTCTGATGTTCTCTGCACCATTCCAGCAGTTCGGGTTTCAGCATCTCCAAAAAATAGGGAGCCGGCCCTTCGTTGTACGAAATCCTTCGATAACGAAGCGATAGTGATTTCGCCTGAAAAACTTCCCCTTCATCAGGGCTCAGAAAATTATTTTTCACCATCTGCCCGATCACTACATTTCGTCTTTCTTTCGAACGTTCGGGATACAAGCGCGGATTGTAAGCATTGTTTGCCTTCAACATGCCCACTAACACGGCGGCTTCGTCAACCGTAAGCGCCTTAGGACTCTTGCTGAAAAATCGTTCCGATGCTACTTCGATCCCAAAAATATTTTCCCCAAACGGAACCGTGTTCAGATATAAAGTGAGAATTTCTTCTTTGGTATAAATTCGCTCCAGACGGTAAGCAATGATCGCTTCGCGAAGTTTATTCACCGGCATGGAAAACACCCACAAATCGTTCCGGGGAAATAAGTTCTTGGCAATTTGCTGGCTCAGCGTGCTGCCCCCACCAGCGCTCCGGTTTTGCATGAGCACTGATTTCACCAGCACCCGGAATAAAGCTACTTCATCAATTCCACGATGCTCGTAAAAACGGGAATCTTCCGTGGCCACCAAGGCATGAATGACGTTGGGCGAAATTTCATCGTATCGCACATTGCTGCGATTCTCCACGTAATAACGTCCCAACAACTTACCGTCGGAGGAAAATACTTCCGACGCCTGTGGGTTTTTAATATCGTGTAATTGGGCCGTACTGGGAACAAAACCCAAAAAACCAAGATAAACTGCAGTAAAAAAGAGTCCAAACAAAATGAAGCCAGCAGCAAATACCTTCATAAATAATAACAAAGCACGCTGAGTTAAGGATGCTTTTCGTTTCGTTTTTCGCTTGGTCTTAGGTTTGGACTTGGATGTAGTACTTCGCTTTACGGGCGTCTTCTTCTGCGGCATGTGATCAAAAATTTTCGTTCAAAACTACGTAATAAAACGCGAATTCGGGACGCACATTTTCAAATGCGATGAAAACTTTTCAAAAAAATAATTGTCTTATACAAAGAAAAACGAACTGAGAAGCATCATGAAAATAGCCATCACCGGAGCAAATGGGTACATTGGACAAGAATTGATTTACATCCTGAAAGAAAGAGGGCACGAAATTCTTGCTTTGAACCGGCAACAATTATATGGACAACCTGAAACACTGGCTGCATGTTTGGAAAATACAGATGCAGTAATCAACCTGGCCGGGGCACCGATTCTGCAACGATGGACTAAATTCAACCAGTCAGTAATTTATAACAGCCGGGTAGTTACAACCCGTAACCTGACCCAAGCCATCAATTTGCTGGCACTTGGAAACAGGCCCGGAATAGTTGTGTCTGCTTCTGCGGTTGGAATCTATCAAACAGGTCAATCGCACGATGATAGCAGTAGGAAGTTCGATCCCGGATTTCTCGGGAAATTAGTCACCGATTGGGAAAAGGCCTCTGATGAGTTGCCGGTGGATGTTCGAAAAGTCACTTTCCGGATTGGCGTAGTATTGGGCAGAGAATCTCAAACGATAAAAAAAATGCTTCCTCTTTTTAAACTGGGACTGGGCGGGAAATTGGGCAACGGACAACAACCATTTCCGTTCATCCATATTCACGATTTGGTGCTGGCATTCGCCCAAAGCCTGGAGAATCAAACATTCACGGGCACCTACAACCTGGTAGCGCCGGACCATGTTACCAACCAAACCTTTACCCAACTATTAGCCAGAAAACTGAAAAGACCTGACTTTCTTATCGTTCCCGGTTTTATGCTGAAACTCGTTTTTGGCCGGGCATCTGAAATCATGTTAAAAGGACAAACCGTCATCCCGAACCGTATTATTTCACAAGGATTCCAATTTCAATATCCCGATTTATCGGTTTGTTTGGATGAAATTTTACAATTGCCCATTTCAACAAGCAGCTAATCGAGGCGCAAAAAAAGCCCCACCAAAATGGCAGGGCTTAAATATATTATAAATGGGAATCCGATTATAATTGAGGTCCGGCAGCAACCAATGCTTGTCCTTCTTCGTTATCGGTAAATTTCTCAAAATTCTTAATAAAGCGAGAAGCAAGATCTTTTGCGTTTTTCTCCCATTCCGAAACATCGGCATAGGTATCACGAGGATCCAAAATTTTCGGGTCAACACCTGGCAAAGCGGTAGGAACCTCCAGATTGAAGATTGGAATAACTTTAGTTTCTGCCTTATCAATCGAACCATCTAAAATGGCATCAATGATACCGCGAGTATCCTTAATCGAGATACGTTTCCCGGTGCCATTCCATCCTGTATTTACAAGGAAAGCTTCAGCTCCGTGTTCTTCCATTTTTTTCACCAATTCCTCACCATATTTAGTTGGGTGAAGTGAAAGGAAGGCTGCACCAAAACAGGCAGAGAATGTAGGTTGTGGTGAAGTTACGCCACGCTCTGTACCTGCAAGTTTAGCTGTAAAACCAGACAAGAAGTGATATTCTGCCTGCTCAGGAGACAATTTCGAAACAGGAGGCAATACACCAAAAGCATCAGCAGAAAGGAAGATTACTTTTTTAGCATGACCTGCTTTAGATACAGGTTTAACAATATTGTCGATGTGGTAAATCGGATAAGATACACGAGTATTTTCAGTCACAGAACCATCTGCGAAATCGATTTTCCCGTTTTCGTCAACCGTAACATTTTCAAGCAAAGCATCGCGCTTGATCGCACGATAAATATCAGGTTCAGATTCCGGATCAAGGTTGATGGTTTTTGCATAGCATCCACCTTCAAAATTAAATACACCTTCATCATCCCAACCATGTTCGTCGTCACCAATAAGCTGGCGCTTTGGATCAGTTGACAAAGTTGTTTTACCAGTACCTGAAAGTCCGAAGAAAATAGCAACATCACCTTCTTTTCCAACATTGGCAGAACAGTGCATTGAAGCCATTCCGCGCAATGGCAGGTAGTAATTCATCATGGCGAACATACCTTTTTTCATTTCACCACCATACCAGCTACCACCAACAACATGCATCTTTTCAGTCAAGTTGAAAACGGTGTACACTTCAGAATTTAAACCATGTTCTTTCCACTTAGGGTTAGAAGTTTTTGAAGCATTCAACGAAACAAAATCAGGTTCTCCGTAATTTTCCAACTCTTCGGCCGTTGGTCGGATGAACATGTTTGTTACAAAATGTGCCTGCCATGCAACTTCCATGATAAAACGAACTTTCAGGCGAGTATCCTCGTTTGCTCCGCAAAATGTATCAACAACAAAAAGTCTTTTCCCGGAAAGTTGCTTGGTTGTAATCTCTTTCAGATCATTCCAGACTTCGGGAGTAGTTGGTTTATTGTCATTTTTTGCATGATCAGAAGTCCACCAAATAGTATCTTTCGTGGTATCATCTTTTACGATGAACTTGTCTTTTGGCGAGCGTCCGGTAAAAACCCCAGTCATTACGTTTACAGCGCCCAATTCGGTCACCATTCCTTTTTCGAAACCTTCCAAACCTGGCTTGGTTTCTTCTTCAAATAAAACATCGTAAGAAGGATTATAAACGATTTCTTTGACGTCGGTAATACCGTACTTTGATAAATCAAGATTTCTCATAAGTCAACAATTAAAAAATTAAAATTTCCAACAAAACCATTTTTCTCGGCAGACAAAAATAATTTTTTTTGAAGATTAGGGAGGAGGACACTTTCCAAATTCACATTATTTTTCAGTTATCACTATAAAAAGCAGGCAGTGTGTTTGTTAACACACTGCCTGCCAGTTAGGTTACAAATCAACTTCTATAAAATCAGAATGTTAAGAAATTATTATCAAAAATCCTGATTTATCTACGAACGGGGATGAAAATGCGTAAGCGTATTTTTCAAATAATCCCTATCCAGATGCGTGTAAATCTCAGTTGTCAAAATAGACTCATGCCCAAGCATTTCCTGAACTGCCCGTAAGTCGGCACCTCCTGAAATCAAATGGGTAGCAAAAGAATGCCGGAACGTATGCGGACTGATTTTTTTGTTCAAGCCGACTTTTTCGGCCAAATTTTTAATGATCGTAAAGATCATCACCCGGCTCAGTTTTTTACCACGACGGTTCAAAAACAAAATATTTTCGCTTTCGGGACTAATTTTTAATGTTTTGCGGTATCCATGCAAGTAACGGGTAATTTCCTCAATGGCCTTTGAACTAACCGGTACCAGTCTTTCTTTTTCTGATTTACCTTCCACCTTTATAAATCCTTGGTCAAAAAACAGGTTAGTCACTTTCAGGTTTACCAGTTCGGAAACACGTAAGCCGCAACTGTAAAGGGTTTCGAGCATAGCTTTGTTACGCTGACCTTCAGGTTTGACTAAATCCACACCATCAATAATCAAGTCAATTTCTTCCATGGTCAACACATCGGGCAGTTTGCGACCAATTTTAGGGGACTCAAGTAACGTGGTAGGATCGCTGTTGATTTTGCCTTCCATCAGCAAATATTTAAAGAAGGACTTAATCCCCGAAATGGTACGGGCCTGGGTACGCGGAGAAACGCCGCGATCATTGATATATTCAATAAAACTGCGCAGATGGTTTATCCTTACCTTCTCCGGTGTTAAACGTTTAAAACTTTCATCCAAAAATGCCATCAGTTTATTGATGTCATTAATGTAAGCTGCGATTGAGTTTTGAGACAGAGACTTCTCCAGTCTCAGGAATGTCTCAAATCCTTTTTTACTGTCTTCCCATTTCATAATTAAAACAATTAATTTTTTCTAAAAACTTTTAAATACTTTTGTTTTTTGCTGTTGCAAATTCTCAAAGACCTTGGCATTGAAATTAGTTTCTTCCCCAAGATTACATAATTTTCAATACGTAGGAGCCATGATAAAGTTACTGGTTTTTTTTAAAAAACAAACAAAAAATGAAAATATTGTTAATAAATGGCCCAAATTTAAACTTATTGGGCAAAAGAGAAAAAAATATTTATGGTGATCTTTCTTTTGAAACATATTTTAAAACATTAAAAGATAGATTCCCTTCTTTAGACCTTGAGTACTACCAGTCTAACATCGAAGGAGAGATCATAAATAAAATTCATGAAGCAGGTTTTACGTACGATGGGATTGTCATAAATGCAGGGGCTTATACGCACACATCTGTGGCCATCCGCGACGCTATTTCCGGTATTACAACACCCGTAGTTGAAGTTCACATTTCCAACATTCTCACCCGCGAAAATTTCAGGCACGAATCGCTGATTGGGCCGGTATGCCGGGGAAGTATCATGGGATTTGGACTGGACTCATACCGATTAGGAATCGAAAGTTTCATTAAAAATTAACGTTTGGCGAAATTACCTGCATTAACGGGTAACTATTACGAGGGGTAAAGAAAATTAGCTAATTTTGTGGCCCCATAATGTTATCTAGTTTGAAATGAAACACACAAAAATTGTTGCCACAATCTCAGATCTGCGCTGTGAACCTGAGTTTGTTGAAGCCTTGTATAAGGCAGGGATGAATGTTGCCCGGATGAATACGGCACACATCACCGAGGAAAGCGCCCTGAACATGCTCAACAATATACGTTCAGTGTCCGACTCAATTGGTATCCTGGTTGATACGAAAGGTCCTGAAATTAGGACAACTGAGGTGAAAGAATCCTATAAAGTTGAAGTTGATCAGTTGATTGAAGTATCCGGATTGGTTCGCGAAAGCACTCAAGGCCGGAATGTACTAACGGTTTCCTATCCAAAATTTCACGAAGAAATTCCTGCAGATGGCTCTCTGTTGATCGACGATGGAGAACTGGAATTGAGCGTTGTTGAAAAACACAATGACTTCGTTCTTTGCAAAGTTGAGAATCCCGGAACGATCAAAAACAAAAAAAGCGTCAATACTCCGGGATTCAGCGTACAACTCCCTTCGGTTTCCGAAAAAGATGAAAAATTCATCGAATTTGCCGCGAAAAATAACGTTGACTTTATCGCCCACTCTTTCGTGCGTAATAAAGAGGATGTGCTGAAAGTTCAGGAATTGCTGGACAAATACAATAGTCCGATCAAGATCATCGCCAAGATTGAAAACCTGGATGGGGTGAACAACATTGACGAAATCCTGGATTATGCATACGGAATCATGGTTGCCCGCGGAGACCTGGGAATTGAAATCCCTGCCGAAAAAATTCCTGGCATCCAACGTCAGTTAATTAAAAAAGCTGTTCAGCGCAAAAAGCCAGTGATTGTTGCCACCCAAATGCTCCACAGCATGATCGACAATCCACGCCCTACCCGTGCCGAAGTAAGTGATGTGGCCAACGCCATTTTCTCGCGGGCCGATGCCATTATGCTTAGCGGTGAAACAGCATACGGACAATATCCCATTGAAGCTGTGAAGTACATGGATCGTATTGCCCAGGAAATTGAACGCAGCAAAGACAAGCGCAACGACATCACCATCCCGGCCGTGGAGAACGAAGTGGTAGCTTATTTGGCAGAAGCTGCCATCCAGGCATCCAACGAACTAAAAACATCTGCAATTGTAACGAACACACTCACCGGTAAAACAGCACGCTATCTGGCCGCCTTCCGGGGCAACAACCCGGTTTACGCCTGCTGCTACGATATCAGCATCGTCCGCGAGTTGTCGCTTTCGTATGGTGTTCGGGCCAATGTGATTGAGCCAAAACGTAACAAGTTTAAAATGGTGCGCTCGTCGTTGAAAACCCTGCTCGAAGCCAAAAGGCTGAAAGAAGATGATATGGTTGTTTATGTTGGCGGCAGTTTCGGAATCGGTGGCGGATCTACTTTTATGGAGATCTCAACCGTTGATAAACTGACACATAAAGCAAACGAATAGAACAGGTTTTGACCAACCATAAAAAGAAAAGGAGCCGCAAGCTCCTTTCTTTTTATATCAAAATTTTGAAATTTATCTCAAGTCAATGACTTCAACTCCAGGATGTTTCGACTTGTCGAAAACAAACGCGGAATCTTCAGCCGGAACATTTGTTTTCAGGTCGTTCACCTTCACAATATAGTTGTTTCCTTCCTGTCCAACCATTTCAGCTTTTTTAATTAACATCTGCTTTTTATCAACTTGAATTCGGATTTTGGAGTACTCAATGGCATTCGTCTGCGGGAAAAGGTCAATAACATACATATCAGCCGTTTCTTCCACAAACTTATAATTAAAGCCCTCTTCGTAAATAGTAAACAATTTGGAAGGGTTCATCATTTCACCGGAATCTTCATCCAGTCCGGCAATACTGACTTCATTGGCATCTTTCATATAAGTCCATACATTACTTCCATTACAGTAAATTTCGAGACCAAGAAGCGGAAGCTTCAACTGGTACTTATCCCCTTTCATCAATATGTTCCCTTTATTTTCTTCGAAAATCCCCTCCTCTTTATTCTCCATGACGTAGTCGAACGAAGCCTGAATGGATGTATAAGATTGGGTAGTTTTGGTTACATTTTCGAGGATCGACTTGGCTTTGGGATCCTGTTGGGCCATGGCCACGATTCCGGCAAAGGCAAAAACGGCGAGCAATAAAAGTTTTCTCATGTTCAATTTTATTTTTTACAAGCTATTCAATAATTGTTCCAAACTATATTCATCCTGAAGCAACACCTGCCGGGCCTTGCTTCCTTCGCTGGGGCCCACAATTCCGGCAGCCTCCAGCTGGTCCATTATCCGACCGGCACGGTTGTACCCGATAGAGAATTTCCGCTGGATCATCGAAGTTGATCCCATTTGGTTCATTACTACCACCCGGGCAGCATCATCAAACAATTCATCGCGGTTATTCAGGTCGGTATCAAGTGCCCCGCCTTCCGATTCGCCCACATACTCGGGTAACATAAAGGCCGTCGGGTAACCTTGCTGTCCGGCAATGTGTTCGCAAATGCGATCTACCTCAGGCGTATCCACAAAGGCACATTGCAAACGGGTCATACTACTGCCCATAGCAATCAGCATATCTCCTTTCCCAATCAGCTGGTTGGCACCGGGCGTATCCAAAATAGTGCGCGAATCGATCATTGACGCCACCTTAAAAGCGATGCGCGTGGGGAAGTTCGCTTTGATCACCCCGGTGATGATATTAATAGACGGCCGCTGTGTCGCAATAATCATGTGGATGCCGACCGCACGTGCCAGCTGGGCAATACGGGCAATAGGCAACTCAATTTCCTTGCCGGCCGTCATAATCAGGTCGGCAAACTCGTCGATGATAACCACAATATATGGCAGGTAACGATGCCCTTTCTCCGGGTTCAGCCGACGGGCAGTAAACTTGCCGTTATATTCTTTAATATTCCGCACATGTGCCTTTTTCAGGAGGTCGTAGCGCATATCCATCTCCAGGTTCAACGAGTTCAGGGTATATTTAACCTTTTGAATGTCCGTGATGATCGGCTCTTCATCATCGGGCAACTTGGCCAGGAAATGCCGTTCAATAGTTGAATAAAGGCTCAATTCAACTTTCTTGGGGTCAATCATCACCAGCTTCAGTTGCGACGGATGCTTTTTGTATAGCAAGGAGGTGATAATCGCATTCAGTCCAACTGATTTTCCCTGACCAGTTGCACCCGCTACCAAAATGTGCGGCATCTTGGTCAGGTCAATCAGGAACGTTTCGTTCGAAATGGTTTTACCCAACACCACGGGCAAATCGGCCGTACTTTCCTGGAATTTTTTTGATGAAATGATAGAGCGCATCGATACAACCTCTGGTTGTTGGTTGGGAACCTCGATTCCAATCGTACCGCGCCCGGGGATCGGCGCAATGATGCGAATACCCAAGGCCGCCAGGCTTAGCGCGATATCGTCTTCCAGGTTTTTTATTTTGGCAATACGGATACCAGGCGCGGGTACAATTTCGTACAAGGTAATCGTTGGACCGATGGTGGCCCGGATTTTGGTAATCTCAATTTTATAATGACGGAGCGTTTCTACAATCTTGTTTTTGTTCGAAATCAATTCTTCGTTGCTTACCTCGGCATTGCCCGATGGATGGTCGTCCAGCAAATCGATGGAAGGGAACTTGTAAGTTGATAAATCGAGCGTGGGATCATAAGCCTCCAGGCTTTCACCCGGATCAAAATCCTCATCCGTTTCCTCTTCAATTTTTTCCACCGTCATTTCCAACTCACCTTCATCCACATTCGCTGAGGCATTGGAAAGCTGGTTCTTCACATGGTTTCGGGCTCCTGACACATCCAACCGCTCCTCAATTTCAAGCTCGTCACTATCCGGATCAAATACCGTCTCAATCAAATCATCTTCATTAATAACTTTCGAAATTACGGCTTCCGGCTCCACCGGGTCCTGGGTATCGTCCACAACTTCATTGGTACCGGCAATGACAGCCTTTGGCTTGTTGATCCGGCCAAAAAACTGCTTCAGCCAGGGAATAAAATTTTCAACCCCAATAAGGATAATCAGGAACAAGCTGCAAATGAGTATGAAAAACGTACCGATATTTCCAACCATTGAACTGAGCCAATTAGCCAGAAACAATCCATTTTCGCCCCCCAGGTTCAGGAAGCCGTTTACATTGAAACCTGAAAACAACAACCCGGAAAAGATCGATATCCAAAATATCAGTACGACCGAAAAACGTATGGCCCGGGAAAATTTCACCAACGGGCGGCCCCAAAGCTGAAATGCAGCGATAATCAGCAGGTAAACAAAAAAGAAGGAGGAAATACCAAAACCCCGGTTGATGAACACCTCTCCCAGAAAGGCTCCGGTTTTCCCGGCTTTGTTCTGAACCTTAATGTCGGCATTGCGGATGAGCTCGCGCCACGAAATATCCAGTTTGCTATGGTCGGCATGTCCGTATATCAAAAAAGAAACAAATGCCACCAATAAATAAAGCCCAAAAACAAACAGGAACAAGCCCAGCGTGTATTTGAATTTATCACCGGTGAGAAAAGATTTCAGGCGAAAAAAAATGCCTGCTTTGGAGGACGTCTTTTGGGTTTTGGTCTTCTTTGCCATGTTTTTTTGTAAAATTCGATTGCAAAGTTAACGAATTTTAGACAGGATATCTTGCCCGGAATGAAAGTAAAAACGTGAAGAAATCTGCTTGAAAAAGTTAAAACCAGCCAAAAGATTCAGGTTCTTTCGCTATCACTGTATGAATCAGTTTCGATCAAGATCAATAACCCGGCATGGCCGGCATAAACGGCATTAAAAGTAGGATAAGGACCGTGGCGAATACACAGGTGATGACGCCGACCAGTATGCCAATCCGAAACCACTCACGGAACGACATATGGGCACGATAACGCTTTTCCATCATACCAATTGCCACAATGTTGGCCGTAGAACCAATCATGGTAATATTTCCGCCAAAACATCCGCCAAACAGAAGGGCCCACCAAAGCGGTGTTGAACCGATGTCGTTGATCACCGGGATAAAAGCGGCGATGAAAACCACATTATCAACAAAGGCCGAACCGGCTGCCGTGATAAACATGACAACAGGAGTGAGTATCACCGGATTTTCACCAAAAGTTTCGGTAAATAGTTCCGCTATTTGCCCGGTCACCCCCGTTGCCTCCAACGAAGCGGCAATTGCAAACAGCATCATAAAAAACATCAGTGTCCACCACTCCACCTCCGATTCGATATAATGCCGCGCCCGCTCATTCTTCCAGATCATCAAAATTCCGGAGATAAACAATGGTGTTACAATCAACAGGGTGTTTTTTTCGACACCCAGTTTTCTTTCCAGAAAATGATGCATTGCAATGAGAGTAATAGCTGCGCATAATATGAACAATCCTTTTTTAAACGGTATTTTCACCAACGGGCCCAACCCGAGTTGTTTTTTCCGGCGTGCTTCCAGCCGCTCAGCCAGCATATCGATATCCGCCCTGAACCAATAGAGAACAATAAATAAGGCTCCTATTAGCGACAATATCATAATCGGTGCAGCCCAAGTGATAAAATCAAGAAACGAAAAGCCAGCTTTAGTCCCGATCAGGATACCTATCGGGTTGCCCAACATGGTACCACTCGAACCAATGTTGGTGGCCAGTACGGCAATAATCACAAAAGGTGTTGCCCGCACCTTCAAGGTATCGCAAACCTGAAAAATTAGCGCCAGGATGATCACAATGGAGGTCACTTCGTCCACAACACTAGCCATCAGGGCCGAAATCACCATCACCAGGATAATGAATTTCCGCCCGGTCATATTCTCCATCCCGATTACCGACTGTATAATCCAGCTAAACAGGCCCAAGTCCTTCAATACACCAACTAAAGTCATCATTCCCACCAGGAATAAAATGATATCGAGTTCTGAAGAAGCAATGAATTCTTGCAAGGTCAGTACATTACCGCCCAAAATAGCTGCCATACCGATGAACGCAATAGCCAACCGGAAGTTCCAAAACAGCAAGGTGGACGAAATAATCAGCACAAAAGTGAAGATAGCCAAAAGTTGCTTTGCTTCCTGAAAGTTGAACAACAAGGCCAAACCACTGGCTGCAGTACTGATGCCCAGAATAATAGCACCACGTACAGCAACCTGCACCATGGTTAATTTATGATTTACCTTTTCCATGCTACCTCCGTAAAATCATGTTAGCCAGATTTTTTATGGTTACCAAGCCAACCAGTGTCCGGTTGCGCAGCACATACACATGTTCCGTCGAAAGCTTGGTCATGGCAATAGCCGCTTTTACGGCAGGATCGTCCCACTGGACAGTGGCCACCCGGTAGTTCATTATTTCAGTGAGCCAGGTGGAGGATTCGTTGTTCAGGATATTTCGGAAAGTTTCGAACTGGATGACCGGTGTAATATCGTCCATCCATAAAATATGACGCGGAAAACAAATTTTTAACAGCTCCTCCAGCGAAACTTCACCAATTAATTCGTTTTCCCGGTCAACCACCGGCAGGCACCGGCACTGGTACATGATCAGCAAGTCGATCGCCTTTTCCAGGTTATCCGTATCCTGGATGGCATTTCGCGGGGGCACCATCACATCCTGTGCCATGACAAATGGGGACAGTTGAAAATTCTGTCTATTGATCTGCTCCCAGATGATGGTCGTATTTGACTCATCCAGCACATTTTTGATCAGAACGTTATCCTCGTTCATCTGCCTGATAGCCGGCAAAACTCGGTAAAACAAATCGGGCCGGTTATGGGGCGTAACAATGAGCACAAAAATAACCGGGTTCTTCGCGTGCATGGGCCGCGGAGATTCGATTCCACTCTTCGTGACGGCCATGGCAATATGCATCTTACCGTTAAAATGGATGCGAAAATGAAGGACGGAAATGTATGGATTGAACTTTTGGATATGATATTCCTTGTGTTTTTCCAGGTAATGTTTCCTGGTATGGACAATGTGCCCGATCCCCACGGTAACAGCCAGGTTCACGAGCATCTGTTGCACTAAGTCGTCAAGCAAAACCGGTTCGCTGAAAACGAGAATATTCTCATTGGTGAAATAATATCCCAATTCCGGGTTTTCTGCTTGCTCTTTCTTCATCACCAAAACAGATTTATAGCGAATAAGTTAATGTATTTCAGCAGAAAAAGAGGTAATATCCCCTCTGTTTGTCAGCACGTCCCCCGAATTGGAAACGGTCGATTTACTTGTTTTCCGATAAATTACCATCCATCAATCAAAAACCGGTAAAATCCACCAACCCAAAATTCCTTTCAGATTCATTTACTCAAATTGAAAGCAGAAAAGAATCAATCCCTTTCAAACCGTAAAACATAGCGAAAATCAGTGTTTTAAAGCAGTTAAAACATGCATTAAACAAAAGGAAGTTCAGCAATTAAATTGAGCTGATTTTTTATGTTTGTGTGGTACGCAATTCATTTGAACAATGAAAAAATTAGCGGTTATCGCACTTGGCGGCAATGCCTTGCTCCGGGGAAACGAGGCTGGCACCATTGAACAACAGGAAGCCAATACCACCGAAACGCTCGAAAACCTGGTCCACCTGATCAAGGCTGGTTATAACCTGGTGATTACCCATGGCAATGGCCCTCAGGTGGGCAACATCCTGATGCGGAACGATGCGGGGGAACAACTTTACGGGATTGCAGCCATGCCCCTGGACATTTGTGTGGCCGACTCGCAAGGGGGCATCGGGTATATGATTGAGCGGATGTTACGCAATGTACTGAACAAACACGGTATCAGCAAGCATATCATTTCCATGATGGGCATGGTGACAATTGATCCGGTTGACCCGGCCTTCGAGTCTCCCTCCAAACGCATCGGAAAAATCTACAGCCAGGCCGAAGCCGAACACCTGCAAAAAACCAAAGGCTGGCTGTTCAAGCCTTCCAGTAAAAATGATGGCGGATGGCGACGTGTCGTCCCATCGCCCGACCCTATCGATATCCTGAACAAAGATGTGATTGAAACCTTGGCCCGGGACGGTAACATCGTGATAACAGCAGGCGGCGGCGGAATACCGGTTTATTACGATGCCAACAATGAGCTCCGCACCATCGATGCAGTGATCGACAAAGACATGACTTCCTCGCTGCTGGCCACCGAGATTGGCGCCAACGAGTTTTACATATTAACCGACGTGCCCTTTATTTTCAAAGACTATGGACTGCCCACCCAGGAAAAACTAGAGTTTTTAGATTATGCAGACACGAAAATGTACCTCGAAAAAGGTATTTTTGGCGAAGGAAGTATGGCGCCAAAAATCAGGGCCTGCCTTCGGTTTGTGGGAAAAGGAGGCGAAAAAAGCGTGATCACCGAAGCCAAAAAGCTGGAAGACAAATCGTACGGATCTAAAATCACCATGCATTATGACAGCTGAATTATTTCGGGACAACTTTTCAAAAAAATGCACTAATGACAAATATTGACAACAAATGACTATAAATGACCAAGACCATGGAAATCAACTTGCGAAACCGGAATTTCTTAAAACTGCTCGACTTCACCCCGAAAGAAATCAGTTATCTGCTTGAGCTGTCGAAAAACTTTAAAGCTGCAAAAAAAGAAGGCACTGAACAACATCTGTTGAAAGGCAAAAATATCGCCCTCATTTTCGAGAAAACATCTACCCGTACGCGCTGCGCATTCGAAGTAGCAGCATTCGACCAGGGAGCACAGGTGAGCTACCTGGGCCCGTCGGGGACTCAGATCGGGCACAAAGAATCGATGAAAGACACCGCCCGTGTGCTTGGCCGTATGTACGACGGCATTGAGTACCGCGGATACGGGCAGGAAATTGTGGAAGAACTGGGCCACTATGCAGGCGTTCCTGTATGGAACGGGCTCACCAACGAGTTTCACCCCACCCAAGTGCTGGCCGATCTTCTGACCATGCAGGAACACTGCGCAAAACCCCTGTCAGAAACCACCTTCTGCTATTTGGGCGATGCACGCTTCAACATGGGCAACTCGCTGATGGTGGGAGCCGCCAAAATGGGCATGGATTTCCGCATCGCTGCCCCCAAAGGCTTTCAACCCGAGGCCGGTTTGGTAACTACCTGCCGTGAAATCGCTGGTCAAACCGGGGCAAAAATCACCATCACCGATCAGGTAGCAGGGGCCATAAAGGGTTGCGATTTTTTATACACAGACGTTTGGGTGTCGATGGGTGAACCCGAAAACGCGTGGGCCGAACGAATTGAGTTGCTTCAACCATACCAGGTAAACCGTAAAGTGATGGAGCTCACTGGCAATCCGGACGTGAAATTTTTGCACTGCCTGCCAGCCTTCCATAACCGCGATACGAAAGTGGGCGAAGAAATTTTCCAGAAGTTTGGGATGAATGCTTTGGAAGTAACCGAAGAGGTGTTCGAAAGCCCGGCCTCCATTGTTTTTGACGAAGCAGAAAACCGTATGCACACCATAAAAGCGGTGATGGTAGCAACACTGGTTTAGTCAAAATCCGACAAATTTCAATTACATAAAGAACTCGTGTTGCCAAAATTTGCCGGCATATCCATATTTAACAAATAGAAGCTATTAGAGAATTTTATTTCAGCGGATGGCAGAACCTGCCAAGATACCGGTAAAAATTGCGATTGTAAAACTGATCAATGTTCCGATCAGAACATATTCGGACATAATCCTGGCGTTTGCTTCGCTTTTTACAGATATCCGCAAGATTGATTTTGCAGCGATCAAAAATCCAATTGCTTGAAATTGTGACGTAAGTACAAATGTCAGTACGAGCACTCGTTCCAAAATGCCAATCCACTTCCCGGCATCTTTCAGGTTTGGTTCAATTTCGCGGTTAATCTGTTTTTGCCAACGCCGGGTTGCTAGATTGATGATAATCATGGATGGCCAAATCACAAAGAAATAGGAAATTAGATAGATAAGCACCTCATAATCATATAGAAAAAATTTAATCACTGCGATTAAATTGTGAAAATTGGCTTCAACCACTGCAGCAATGAATACCAAAACTACCACATGAACCAGTTGGTCTGCCATGAACCAGAGCAAATTATTGACCTTCGCTGGTTTCAGGTATATTTTGCCCAAGTCTGTCAAATAATGAAAAATGAAGATCAGTACAGGTATTTTCCAAGTATAGTAATCAATTGCAAAAAGTGTGGACAATACCGTCACGATAGAAACGTGAAATAATAATTTCACTGATTTTACTCCATGCTGGTTTTTATCGTTTACCCACGAATTGGGCTGTAACATAAAATCGGCTAGTAAATGAGCTAAAAGCAAGCTAAGGAAAAGCACCATAACGTTATAATTTTGAGACAATATCTATATACCGGAGGTTCATCTTTTCAATCAGGCCCCAATGCGCAAGTTGTATCCGGTTACTGACAGACGGTTGGGTCAGGTTCAATTTTGCCGCGATTTCAGTCTGCTTGAATCCCTGAACAAGATAATAAATTACTTCAGCCTGTGCTATAGTCCAGCCATCGAAAATATTTTCAAGGAACAAGCAGTTTAGTTCCAATTCTTTATTGTATTCGGCATTACTAGTGGTTATTATGAATGTTTGTTTTTTCTTTTTCATCTGGTCGAGTGCCCTACCCGACAAAACAAATGGTTCTTCCAGGGTTTTTCCGATGTCATCCGGTATCGTTTCGGCATTTCCGACAGCAAGCGATATTCTCAGGTCGAGTTTTCTGCTGATTTGTTGATTCTTTAATACAATTTCTTTTTTTCTAAAAAATGATTTCAGATAGATTGCTTTCAGGAATGCTTTTTCCACGTCTTGTATCATTATCTGAAAGCTATCGCCTCGGCTGGTCAACATTGATTCGCCCCTGCTTATGAGATAGTTATTCGATGGCTCTTCCAAAACTTGTAGTGTCCCCATAAAAGCTATTTCCTCAAATTTTGAAGAATCGATTACGTCTGCGGATATAACGGCTAATTTTTCCATACATCAAATATAGCTCATTCATACTATATATCCAAATTATAGATCATTTGATTTATTTATATTCCATATTAACCTTATTATCTATATAAATTGAATTCGTTCAAATTCCAATATTTCCAAATCCCGGATTGTTGTTCCATCAATTACAAAACGTACGGCTGTGCATATTTTATGAAATCCATTATTTCCGGACGCTCCCGGGTTTATGTGCAGGCAATTTATTTTTTTATCGAAAATGACTTTCAAAATGTGTGAATGACCGCTGATAAATAGCTTGGGTGGTTTGCTATATATTTCTTTCCTGATTCGCTTGTCATAGTGTCCCGGGTATCCTCCGATGTGGGTCATGAGTACGTCAACGTCTTCACAAAAAAAACGTTGATTTTCGGGATAAATTCGTCTCAGAATGTGATCATCAATATTTCCATATACGGCCCTGAATGGTTTAAGCCTTGCTAATTCATCGGCTAATTCAACGGTGCCAATGTCTCCGGCATGCCATATTTCGTCAACTGCTTCCAGAAAACTAAGTGTCCTGCTACTTATCGAGCCATGTGTGTCGGAGATCAATCCTATTCGTTTCATTACTGAGTTTTGTTGGTTTTGGTGTTCAAAATTAGCTTAATTTAGCACAAAAATATCTGTACCATGAAACGTGTAGTACTTGTCAGACATGCAAAGGCTGTTCCTTATGGGTATGAAGATGACTTTGACCGGAAGTTGCGCAGCAGCGGCAAAGAGGATGCAAAATTATTGAGTTCGAAACTAAAAGAGGATAAGGTAACCCCCGACTTGATTATTTCAAGTCCGGCAAAACGGGCTGTCAAGACAGCAGAAATTTATGCTGAAACTTTTCACTACCCCATTCCAAAAATTCAATTGGAAGAGGATTTGTATGAAGGTGTTACCACGCAGGATTTTATTGATATCCTCCGCGAGATTTCGGAAGAGGTGCAAACCGTTTTTATATTCGGACATAACCCTACGATTTATTACCTGGCCAACAATCTGGTCCGTTTTTTTAACAGTGATATGCCAACGTGTTCTACGGTTGGGATTGACTTTAAAATTGATTGCTGGAAGGATATTTCAGCGCGTGACGGAGAACTCTCTTTTCACCTGGTCCCGAGAAACTTACGATAACAACAACCGACCAGGCCGAATTTTTATCGACCATTTTATCTTTCGAGTTATTTTTGTAGTTTTTTTTTCAATACTAGTTCATGCAGCTTTTTTATACACCAGATATTACAGAACCGGAGTATTTCCTTGACGAAACAGAATCGAAACATGCCATTCGCGTGTTACGCATGACGAATGGCGACCTGATTCAATTGGTTGATGGGGCCGGAAATTTTTATGACGCTCAAATTACAGGTGCAAATCCGAAAAAGTGCCGGATTGAGGTCATCAAAAAGGCTAGCAGTTTTGGTAAACGCTCTCATTATCTGCACATAGCGGTTGCCCCCACAAAAAATATCGACCGTTTTGAATGGTTCCTCGAAAAAGCAACCGAAATTGGCATTGACGAGATTACGCCAGTGCTATGTGATCATTCAGAACGAAAAGTGATAAAAGATGACCGCTTGGAAAAAGTGATTATTTCGGCCATGAAACAGTCGCTAAAAGCGTATCTGCCCAAACTTAATCCGCTCACTCCTCTTGCCGGGCTTTTAAGTGCCGGGATTGAAGGGAAAAAGTTTATCGCACACTGTTACGAACAAGATAAGCGCGAGTTAAAACACGAGGTGACGGGCAGCTCGTCGAACCTGATTTTAATTGGCCCCGAAGGGGATTTTTCGGAAAATGAAATTACGCTCGCCATCAAAAACGACTTCATTCCGGTAAGTTTGGGGAAAAGCCGCCTCCGAACGGAAACAGCAGCTATTGTTGCCTGCCACACTGCCAACCTACTGAACGATTAAGGTTTACTGTCAAACCTTTACCAACGCTTGCTCAATATCTGCAATCAAATCCGCAGCTGCCTCAATTCCAACGGACAAACGCAACATGGTATCGCGAATTCCCATTTCGCCCCGTTCTTCTTCCGAAAACTCAACATAAATGGTTGAATAGGGATGGATAATGAGCGATTTATTATCGTTCAAGTTGGTGGCACGCCGAATGATTTGCAGCTGGTTCATAAAGGCAAAACATGCTTCCTGCGATTCCAGGTCAAAGGTCATGATCGTTCCGGGCTTTCCCGAAAATTGTTTTTCAGCCAATCCAAAATCTGCAGAAGTTTTCAATCCCGGATAGGTAACTTTTTTCACTTTCGAATGCCTTTTCAAAAAGCTGCCCAAAACCATACAGTTTTCATAACAACGCTCCAGCCGCAATTCCAGCATGTCCAGTCCCATAATCTGAAAATGGGCAGTATGCGCGGTCATGCTGCCACCGGTATTGCGATAGTAATTTTTTCGTAGCCGGGCAATAAAAGCATCTTTGCCGAATTTTTCAACCTGTTGCGTCAGATTTGGGTTCAACGACCAATCGTACAGACCATTATCCAGTATCACCCCGCCAAACGAAGTTGCCCCGCCCGAAATAAATTTCGTAGTGGACATTACTTCAATATGAACCCCAAGGCTTTTGGAATTGAACACAACCGGCGGGGTGACTGTACTGTCGGCCACCAATAGGATCTGATGCTTATTGGCAATGGCTGCCAGCGCCTCAATATCGGCGATCTCCAATTGAGGATTTGTAACGGTTTCAAAATAAATCAAACGCGTCTTCTCATCAATCAGGGCTTCAACTGCGCCAAGGTTTGTGGTGTCAACAAAGCGGGTTTCCAGGCCATAGTTTGCAAAACTCTGATTAAAAAGCGAATAAGTATGTCCAAACAAGTGGTTTCCCGAAATAATATTATCTCCCGCCTTGCAAAGTGCCAAAATAGTATTCGATATGGCAGCCATCCCCGATGCCAGAGCCAACGCCTGATGGGCACCGGTCAAGGTCTTCATTTTTCGCTCGAAATATTCCACCGTCGGGTTGCTGGTACGCGAATACACATGTGCCGGCAATTCGCCCCTGAAATTGGCAGCAATATCCTCGGCCGAAGCAAAATCAAACGCTATCGACTCATAAACAGGCATATCAAGCGCCCGGTGGGGATCATCTTTGGGAAACGGTATATTTAACGAACGGGTAGTAAAACTTTTCTGCATGAAAATTTATTTTTTTTCAGTTGTAAAAATAACAGCTTTTCGGCTAAATGGTTTTTATTAGTTTCAATCTGATTTACGATTTGCCAGTTTATTGAAAGAACTGAAACATTCTTTTTATCTTTGAATTTCAATTCTTGAAAATGAGAAAATACCTGGGAATTTTAGCATTGATCATTCCTTTCTTTTCGGGAGTAGCCCAAAACCCGGACTTGAAAATTGGCCTGATTAAATACAAAGGCGGCGGCGACTGGTATGCTGACCCAACGGCCCTGCCCAACCTGATGCGTTTTTGCAATCAAGAGCTAAATACCACTTTTGCCAATGAACCCGGAACGGTAGAACCTGGGAGCATTGAGTTGTTCAATTACCCACTGGTTCATATCACCGGCCACGGAAACATTATTTTTGCCAATGAAGAAACCCGGAATCTACGGCTGTATTTCGAAGCTGGCGGTTTTCTGCATATCGACGACAACTATGGCCTGGATCCGTACATACGCCGCGAGATGAAAAAGATTTTCCCGGATCAGGAATTCACAGAGTTGCCACCGGACCATCCGATTTTTCATCAAAAATTTGACTTTCCGAATGGTCTGCCCAAAATTCATGAGCATGACAACAAACGGCCCCAGGCATTTGGGCTTTTTATGGACAACCGGCTTGTTTGTTTATATACCTACGAATCGGACATCAGCGATGGATGGGAAGATCCGTCGGTTCATGAAGATCCGCCCGAAATCAGGCGCAAAGCACTGGAAATGGGGGCGAACATAGTAGCATACGTATTTAGCAATTAACTTTTTCAACGATGAAGATTCTTGGAATAAACGGAAGCCCGCGAAAAGACGGGAATACAAAACTTTTAATCGAAGCGGTTTTTAAACCACTGAACGAAGCCGGGTTCGACACCGAACTTTTTCAACTGGGAGGCAGACAGGTGCATGGCTGCACAGCCTGCGGAAAATGCCGCGAAATAAAAGACAAACGTTGCCATATTAAAAATGATATCATCAATGAATGTATTCAAAAGATGATCGATGCTGATGCCATCCTATTGGGCTCGCCGGTATATTTTGCCGATGTAAGTACCGAAATGAAAGCATTAATCGACGTGGCCGGCTATGTTACGCGCGGAAACGGCCACCTGCTGAAAAGAAAACCGGCAGCAGCTGTGGTTTCGGTGCGCCGCGGCGGGCAATTGCATGCCTTTGAGACGATGAACAATTTTTTTCTGATCAATCAGATGATTGTGCCCGGCTCAAGCTATTGGAATTTTGCCTACGGTAAAAATCCCGGCGACGTTCTGAATGACGAAGAAGGCATGCAAACCATGCAAACCCTGGGCGAAAATATGGCCTGGCTATTAAATAAAATTCAAGGCTGATTTGAAAACTTTCAGGCCCGCAGCTTGTTTTTTCATAAAAATTGAACGATGAACTGGAAAACCGAAAACAACCAACTTGAAAAAGTATTCAATTTTCAAGATTTTGCCCAGGCGCTTCAATTTGTCAACAACGTGGGCGCCTTAGCCGAAAAAATGAACCATCACCCTGAAATACTGATATTTGCCTACAAAAAAGTAAAAATCAGTTTAACGACACACAGCCTGGGCAAAGTAACCAGCCTTGATCACGAACTGGCAGAAAAAATAGACCGGCTAACACAATGACCACACGAATAAAAATCAAGTTTTTGGCGAAAAACCTATTACGGGGCGTACTTTACGCGGCCGTCATTGCCGTGGCATACCTGCTTTTTAAAACCTATATTATCGAAGAAAACCAACAGGTTTGGATTGAACGGTTTTACAGCCAACCTGTACTTATTTACCTGATCTACATTGGATCTGAAGTCTTCTTTGGATTATTCCCACCCGAATTTTTTATGCTGTGGGCATTTCACAAAGGCGATACCCTGCATTACTTTTTAAACCTGATATTTTTTGCCGGTGTTTCCTACGGAGCAGGCTATCTGGCCTTCCTGATCGGAAGATATTTGCGAAGAGTGCTTATTTTCAGGTATATGAGCCGGCGGTTTTTCAAACATTACTGGCCACTTTTCCGCAAGTATGGTTCCGTGCTCATCATTGCAGCTGCACTCACCCCCCTACCCTGGGCCGCCATCAGCATGTTGATCGGGACAACCGAATATCCGATGAAACGTTTTATCGCGTTTGCATTTTTCAGAATTTTTCGTTTCGCATTGTACGGTTATATCATTTTCCAAACCCACCAGTTTTAAAGAACCATTCGTCGTTCCGTTTGTTTGTAACGATGAGAAATTGTAATCAGAAAATAACCATGCTCGATAAATTGAAGCGTCGCTGGAACGTAGAATCCAATATCCAATTGGCCATTATCTTTTTTGTTTTTTCAATTAGCGGATCTGCAACACTTTTTTTCAAACAGTTCATTTTTAGCTGGATCCATTTCGACCCGCAATGGCCGTTCCTGATGAAAGCGCTGATCTACGTTCTGACCATTATTCCTGTATATCAGGTCACTCTTTTAGCGATTGGTACCTTGCTGGGACAGTTCGCATTTTTTTGGCAGTTCGAGAAAAAAACGCTCCGACGGTTTGGTATCAAATTCGACAGGTAAACTACAAAAAGTGAAACAAAAAACGATCATAGCGATCTTTCTCAGTAGCGTGCTTTCGTTTACAGCCGCACAACCTAAATCCGAAAGTATGGAAATTGCCACATTCGGCGGCGGGTGTTTTTGGTGCACCGAAGCCATTTTTATAGAATTAAAGGGTGTTGTATCGGTAACTTCCGGCTATTCCGGGGGCGATGTCGTAAATCCTTCATACAAAGAAATATGCACAGGCCGAACGGGACATGCCGAAGTCATCGAAATTGAATTCGATAACTCCGTAATATCCTATACAGAATTGCTGGAGGTTTTCTTCGCCACCCACGACCCGACAACATTAAACCGCCAGGGCGCCGATGTTGGAACTCAATATCGGTCGGTCATTTTTTATCACAATTCCCGGCAAAAGGAAGTGGCCGAACTGGTCATTAACCAACTAAACAACGAGCATGTCTTTGGGAAACCGGTAGCCACCGAAGTAAGTGCCTGGAAAAACTTTTTCAGAGCAGAGGACTACCACCAGGATTATTTTGAAAACAACCCGGCTCAAGGCTATTGCCAATTTGTTATTGTACCGAAAGTGGACAAATTCAGAAAAATTTTCAAAGACAAACTGAAGTCAACGGTAAAGTAGCGTCCTTTACCGAATAAAAATGCAGGCGTTCTACTGGCGGGGGGGCAAAAGGCACGGTGCTCCCCTGGCCTACCTTCACCATTGCGCCTATTTTTTAATCAATTCATCAATTTTCAGGGGAACTTTTATTTCCTTGGCAGACTCGCGCCGCGTCAGCAACATGGGGGCCGATACACCCAAAGACAAAGCCATCAGGACAAAAAAGGCTTTCAGTCCATTATCCACTGTTTCATCCAACAACTGAATGAAGGTATCGTGATCGACTTCACCGGTGAGACGGATGATGCCCAACATCATCCGATAGGCAAATGCCCCCGGAACCATCGGAATTACGGAGGGAATAGCAAAAACAAACGGAGGTGAATGTTTAAAATGAGCAGCACCGATGCTCAAAAAACCAACCAGCACCGCACCTAAAAAGGAACCCAAGATAATACCACCCCCCAGGTTTAACGTCAGAAATTTTGTTGCCCCGCCCAGTGCCCCCATTAAAAATATGGCCCACAACGTACGTTGCGGAACGTTAAACAAGATGGCAAAACCTACTGCTGCAAATCCAAGCCAAATCCATTTCTCAAAAAAAGCAATCCATTCCATGGTTCAATTAAAAAGTTAAATGTCAAAAGGCAAAAAAAGGTATTATATATTTTTGCGCCGGTAAACCGGAAACTATATGTTGTAAATCAAGATGGCGCTTAACAACCCCAGCGCAATCGAAAAGGCAATTATCAATCCGTGAATTCCCCGCACCATACCATTCATCAGGTTTCCGTCAAGTAAATCCGACAGGGAATTGATCAACGGGATACCGGGAATAAGGTATAAAACCGAAGTGGCAAAGGCATAATCGGGGTGCTCACCTAGCTGCAATTTCACCGACAGGCCTGAAATTATTGAAGAAACAAAAGCTGCAATAAATATACACAGGTACGCGTTGAAAGACTTTTTCAAGGCTTCCTGACGCACAAACAAGCCTGCAAAAGTAGCCACAAAAGCAACCAACATTTCAATATGGCCTCCGCCAAACAAACGGCAAAAAGAGGCACCTGCCAATCCCACCATCGACAAAATGACTAAACGCGGATAATGAGGAAGCGACTTCAGCCGGTCAATTTCCCGTTGTACCTGCGAAAAATCCCACTTTTCTTCAACAATCCGCCAACTCATCCGGCTAATTCCACTAACCATTCTAAAATTGGCCCCATGAGGAGAGGTACGCTTCAACCTGCTGAAAAAGTAGTCCTTATCTTCATCGTACAAGGTTAGCATCAACGCCCGGTGGGTAATCAACAATTCGGCATTGTACCCATACGCATTTGCAATGCGCAAAATAGTAACTCGAATCCGTGCCGTATTTGCTCCTGATGCCATAAGCAGCGACCCAATTTCCAATAGCAACTTACACAGCTCGTTAATCTTCTCTTCGTTCGATTTCACCATATACTTTTGCTTCTTTTTTAGAACCACGAAATAACTGAAAATTTGCTTCATCCGACTGCAAATCCCTTCCACGCCCAAACAATTTAAACTAATCTTATAATCATCTCAACGAAGAATAACTTTACTGGTTTCATTATTCCGGAAAGGGAGCAATAAATGGACGATAAGTTGGATGTTACAGGCAAAAGACCGCATAAAAGGAAGACAATAAACGACTATAAATCAAGCAGATGGCATTCAAACTACCCGATTGAAAAGAATCGAGAATGGAACAAAAATGAAAAGTGGTATGAAAAGTGGCATGAAAGAAAAATAAAAAAACCCCGCTATCGTAATGATGGCGGGGTTTTTCTGTGTTTCACACTGTACCCCGGACGGGATTCGAACCCATGACCTACTGCTTAGAAGGCAGTTGCTCTATCCTACTGAGCTACCGAGGCATCCTTAAAGCGGTTGCAAAGATATAAAAATATCAAAAGCTGCCAACCGACCTGTTATTCTTTTTAAGCTGCTAAACCAAGTGAATATTATTGGCCCTGCATTGTTCATACATTTCATCAGGCCATAGGCTCGACTGAATTTCGCCGATGTGGGCTTTGCGCAAGAAGTACATACACAGTCTCGACTGCCCGATCCCACCTCCTATTGACAAGGGGAACTCCCCATTCAACAAGCGCTCGTGCCAAAGCAATTCCTTGCGGTCTTCATTATGAGTAATCTCCAGTTGACGCAATAAAGCCTCGCTGTCAACACGAATCCCCATAGATGAAATTTCAAAAGCACTTTCCAATACAGGGTTCCAAATAATGATATCGCCATTCAAGCCTTTGTATCCGTTGCCTGTTTCGGTGGTCCAGTCATCGTAGTCGGGAGCACGGCCATCATGTTTTTCGCCGTTAGGCATAACCCCGCCAATTCCAATGATAAAAACGGCTCCATATTTTTTTGCCACCAGGTTTTCCCGTTCTTTCGAACTTAGATCCGGATATTGTTCGGCTAGTTCTTCTGCATGGACGAATGTGATTTCTTCGGGCAAAATAGGCTTAATTTGCGGATAATGTTCGTACACAAAAAATTCGGTACGCAGCAGAACCGTATAAATTTTACGCACTACCTTTTTCAGGAAATCCAGGTTACGTTCTTCGCTGGTAATCACACGTTCCCAGTCCCACTGATCCACATAAAGCGAATGGATGTTGTCCAGCTCCTCATCAGGGCGAATGGCATTCATATCGGTATATAATCCGTAGCCAGGGCCAAATTCCAAATCAGCCAAGGCCATCCGCTTCCACTTGGCCAACGAATGGACAACCTCTGCCACATGGTCGTTCAGTTCTTTCACCGGAAAAGCAACCGGACGCTCCGTACCGTTCAGGTCATCGTTGATTCCGGTTCCGCGCATCACAAACAAAGGGGCTGTAACACGGCTTAGTTTCAATTCGGAAGACAAGTCCTGCTGAAAAAAATCCTTAATCAGTTTGATAGCCTTCTCAGTCTGTTTCAAGTCAAGGTGCGACTTATAATTTTCGGGAAAATATAATTTCATAATAATCAGATTTTTTGCCGGAACCGGCACGTTTATCTACAATTAATAATTCAGCCGCGCTAAAATAGCAAGAATCTTTCAGAATGTTAAAATCCATGTACGTAATTCGAAAAAATGAAAGATATTTTGTGGATCAGGCACCCAATTATCAATATTTCGAACACATTTTTACTGCATCCTATACAGACTGATTTTTCTATTTTTGCAGCACGATGAGTGCAAATATCCGTATCAATATTATCAACCTGTACCTGATTAAGTTCTCAAAGTGGTTTAATTTGATTATGCCGGTCATTGTCTTGTTTTACCAGGATAACGGATTAAGTATGCAGGACATTTTCTGGTTGAAGTCGATTTATTCGGTGGCCATTGTGGTGATGGAAATTCCGTCGGGCTACCTCGCCGACGTTTGGGGTCGGAAGAAAACCCTCCTGCTTGGGAGCATCTTGGGGGCAGCCGGCTTTGCGTTGTACAGTTTTTCTTTCGGCTTTTTGGCGTTTGCCATAGCTGAAATCATTTTGGGAATTGGCCATAGTTTTGTTTCAGGGGCCGATTCGGCCATGCTTTACGATACTCTGAAATCATCGAACCGAGATCAGGAGTATATCAAACAGGAAGGGTGGATAACTTCGGCAGGTAATTTTGCCGAAGCCACAGCCGGCGTTTGCGGCGGATTGTTGGCCACACTCAGTCTGCGTATGCCGTTTTACGTTCAGTTTGCGGTGGCAACGATCGCCGTTCCGGCTGCCCTGTTGCTTAAAGAGCCAGAGCTGCATGTCCAAAAGCTGGAAAAAACATTTGGCAGCATCTTCCGCACAGTAGGACAAACATTCCGGCATCCGCAATTGCGGGCAGCCCTGTTGGTGTCGTCCTTTACCGGAACGGCCTCGCTCACTTTTGCCTGGTTTGTCCAGCCCTATTTTCAGGAAGCTGGCCTGCCACTTTCGCTTTTTGGGGTGATGTGGACCTTGTTGAACCTTTCGGTGGGCGTTTCGTCCATGTTTTCGTACAAAGCCGAACGGTTGCTGGGACAGCGAAATTCGCTACTGGTCATCATCATTGGCTTAAGCCTGGGGTATTTCCTGGCTGCCTGGGAAGTGAGCCTGGCAGGGATCGGTATGTTGTTCTTCTTTTATTTGTTACGCGGAATTGCCCACCCCATCCTAAAAGATTACATCAACCGCTATACTCAATCTGATGTGCGGGCTACTATTTTATCATTGCGCAATTTTGTCATCCGCATCAATTTCGCCATCATCGGGCCATTGCTGGGTTATTTTACCGACCGTTTCAGTTTGCGGGTGGCACTGCTGGTTGCAGGCCTGGGCTATCTGCTCAGCGGGCTGGCCGGCATGTTGCCACTGTGGAGAGAGAGCATCAAAGAGAAAGACAAAGCCCATCGTATGCCATAAAGACATTTACAGGAAGCTGTTGCTGAATATCTTCATGACGGCCCAGCTGGTGGGAAATATGTGTTAGATAGGCACTTTTGGGTTTTACTTCGGCAATTAGCTGAAGGGCTTCCTCCAGGTTGAAATGCGAAACATGTTTTTCAATCCTTAACGCGTTTACCACCAAAATATCCAACCCCAAAAGCTTTTCTTTTTCAACCGGTTCCAGCGAATTCATATCTGTCAGGTAGGCAAACTTACCGATCCGAAAACCAAAAACCGGCAACTTATAATGATAACCGCGTATGGGCAACACGTCGAGCGACTTTACACGGAAAGATTTATTTTCAATCAGATGAAGGTTCATTTGCGGGATGCCTGGATATCGATACTTGGCAAACACATAGTTGAACACGCGTTTGATCGCTTCTTGCACACGCGCTTCGGCATAAATATCGGTTGGATGGCCTTGCACCCAGTTAAAGGCGCGGATATCGTCCAAGCCAAAAATATGATCGGTATGTTCGTGGGTGAGCAAAATAGCATCCAGCTGATGCAAACCAATCCGTAACATTTGCTGCCGAAAATCGGGACCGGCATCGATGACCAGTTTCAAACCGTTCACCTCGATCAATAGTGAAGACCTCAACCGCTTGTCACGTTCATCGTCCGACACACAAACCGGGCAACTGCATGCTACCACCGGAACTCCTTGTGAAGTACCGGTTCCGAGAAATTCTACCTTTATTTGCAACGGATCAGTCATGTGGCTGGCAAAACTACAAAAAATCGATTTTTTAAGCACGTCGGCCTAAATTAATTATTTTTGAAGAAAATTTGACTCATGTCCAATCTCTACCTCATTCCGCTCACACTCGGCGAAAGCGAGCTCAATACCGTCATTCCGGACCATCACCGGGAAATCATTCATTCCATATCTCATTTTGTGGTTGAGAATATTCGCACAGCCAGGCGTTTTTTAAAAAAAGTGGATCAGGCAATCGATATCGACTCGCTTCATTTTTTTGAGTTGAACAAGCACACCGACAAAAATCAGCTTCATGCTTACCTGGACCCGATCAAAACCGGGCTGCATGTGGGGGTAATGTCGGAAGCCGGTTGTCCGG
Source organism: Mangrovibacterium sp. (assembly GCA_050178015.1). Lineage (GTDB taxonomy): Bacteria > Bacteroidota > Bacteroidia > Bacteroidales > Prolixibacteraceae > Gaoshiqia. The sequence goes on along the minus strand of JBFXGM010000017.1, from coordinate 35,725 downwards.
GCGTGGCCGACCCAGGAGCCGATGTCGTGCGAATTGCCCACGAAAAAGGTATCCGCGTGGTCCCATTGGTTGGCCCCTCCTCTATTTTGCTGGCCATGATGGCTTCGGGCATGAACGGCCAAAACTTTGCGTTCAACGGCTATCTGCCCATCAAAAAAGACGAAAAGGCCAGACAAATCGGTTTGCTCGAAAAACGGATTTATAGCGAAAATCAAAGCCAGCTGTTTATCGAAGCCCCCTATCGAAACCTGCAACTGCTGGATGATCTGCTCGCCAATTGCCAACCGCACACCAAACTCTGTATTGCCTGCGACATTACATTGGATACCGAGTTTATAAAAACAAAATCAATCGCAGAATGGAAAATACAGAAGCCGGACATCCAAAAACGACCGACCATTTTTGTGCTGGGAAGGTGATTTAGTTTTCAGTCGCAGTGAACAGTCGCAGTAATCAGTAGAATTCAGTCATAGTGGGCAGTACGGATTATACGAAATATCCAATTAACGAAAAAGCATCCTGTATTCGTGTTCAAAGTTTGGCGTAAAAACTTCTTGCCCCAGGCTTTTCTCAATTTGCTGACGAGTCCAAAAACGGCCTTCTTCCACTTCATCTGAGTGCAGGTGGATGGATTGAAAGTCGTGTGTTTCAAAAACGTACACCAATTCCCGCTCAAGATCACTTTCCCACACGTATTTTTTCACCAGCTTGGCCGAGAAGTTTTTCAGCCCGATTTCTTCCCAGGCTTCACGCTGGAGCGAGGTTTGCAAATCTTCGCCAAAAGAAATATGTCCGCCAACAGCCGTGTCCCATTTGCCGGGTTGTACCAATTTATTCATTGGCCGCTTTTGCAGATAAATAGCCTGCTGGCGGTTCAGCACATGCAGATGCACCACCGGGTGAAGCAATTTTTGCCCGTTGTGGCAAAACGATCGAGGCGCTTTACCAATGACTTGCCCATCTTCGTCCACCAAAGGGAGCTGTTCCTCCTTTGCTAATTTTTTATTGGCAAGCTTTTGTTTCCCGAATTCAACCAAAAAAACCAAACCAAACAAAATATAGAATAAGCCACCGCTGATAAATGCCCAGGCTGTATCGGACAGCTGAAATGCCGCATAAAAAACAAGCAACGTGTGGGCAAAAAACACATAAAACATCAATTTCATGCTTTGCCTCATTTTTTTCAACTGTTCAGCAGAAAGCTCCATATCCTTCAGGTAGCGCTTACTCATCAGAGCGACCAGATTTACTTTTGAGAAGGCCGAAAAAGCCAACACCGCACAAAGGATCAGTTCCACCAAACCCGGTTTCAGTTTAAAAAAGATATCGTTGTCCAGTACAATCGAAACTCCTCCAAGAGCAAGCAGCAACAAGGTGTCAAACACCACGAAACGATCGAACCGCTTCTCGCGAAAGCCAATCCAACTGAGCTCGGCCAAGCCGATGATGAGTGCAGCGATCAATCCGGCACGTGTTCCCCAGATTTCATCAACCAAGATGAAAACAAACAGCGGGATGAATCCCGGGAGCATCTTTTTAAGCAGTTCGGTACGTTGGTTCATCATGAAAAAAACAAAACCTGCATTTCAGCAGGCTCTTTATTGAATGTATGTCAACATCTTAGCTGTTTTTTCAGAATGGATCGGTTCCTTTATTCTGTATAAATCGATTCCAGCCGGATTTCAAACACCAAGGGCGAATATGGCGGAATACTTCCCGAACCGGTTACACCGTACGCCAGGTGCGAAGGAATCAGAAAAAGTCCATTCTCTCCCTCCTTCAATTGAGCGATGGCTTCGTTAAACCCCGGGATCAAGCCTGGGCTTGGAAAGGTAAAATTCCAAATGCCATCTTCATACCAGTTGGCAGATTGATCGAATACCACGCCGTTTTCAGGGAAATACCCTCTGTAGATAATGCCAATAGAGTCGCCATCCTGCACTAAGGCTCCTTCCCCATCGTTAGAGATGACAAAAAACACCCCCATTCCCGTTGTATCCATGTCCAGCCCTTCAGATTCGGCCAAAGCCATAAAATCCGAAATAATATTGGCTTCGCGCTCGGGAGTGTAGTTGATTATTTCGGGTTCATCAGCCTCTTTAAAACAAGAAACGGCGCCAAACATCAGTCCGGCAAGGGTTATTAAGTTAATTAATTTAAACATCCTATTCATTACTCAGCATTTAGTTTTTATTAGCAATTCTGCGAATTCGGGCAGTAGCGACCGGTATTTGGCCAGGGTATCCTGCAGGTTGGTTGTAACCTCTCCCCCTGAGGCATTGCGGTGACCGCCACCATTAAAATGACTGGAAGCAAACTCGTTGACCGGGAAATCGCCTTTCGAGCGGAAGGATGCTTTTACCTCGCCATCTTTCTCGGTAAACAAGGTGCTAAAATGTACCCCTTTGATTGACAGGGGGTAGTTAACGAATCCCTCGCTGTCGCCAGGCGCGAAATTGTATCGCTTCTGCACTTCTTTGGTCAGGTAAATCATGGCTGCATGGTACTCCGGATACACTTCCATACACTCGCTCAAACAATATCCCAGCAATCGCATCCGATCAACCGAATAATTATCGAACACCCGCCCGTGAATTTCTTCCGGATCAATGTGATAGGCAAGCAACTCGCTCACCGTTTTAAAGGTTTGCGGGTCGGAAACGTTGTAATCAAACGAACCCGTATCGGTCATGATGCCGCAAAACAAACATTCAGCTGCCGATTTGTCCACAAACGGCTCCATCCCCAAGGCTTTTACCACATGAAAAACCAATTCGGCGGTAGAAGAATATTCCGGGTGAGAGATAATCAGATCGGTAAAATTCTGCGGGTACGGATGATGATCGATCAATATGCTGGGCCCTTCAAATGACTCCACCAGCTCAATCATCTCGCCCGTACGCGAGAGGTGGTTAAAATCAAGGCAAATCAACATCCCGGCTTCTTTCATGATCTTGGCCGATTTTTCGCGTGCGGCATTAAAAATGACCACTTCGTCGCTTCCGGCCATCCATTTGTAAAAATCGGGGTAAAGGTTGGGTGAAATTACAACTACTTGTTTACCTGCATTTTTCAACACATTCGCAAAACCCAGGGCCGAGCCTACTGCATCGCCATCCGGATTGACATGGGGCATAATCACGATCGGGGAATTAACCTGCCCCAACTTTTCATTAAATGACTTAATTATTTCAATATCAAATGGTTTCAAAGCACTTCTATTTTAAAGGAGTTACAAATATAAAAATATTGCCTCCCCTAATCCGATTTCAAGGATTAATTTTTTTAAATTCGTCGTCATACTGACTAACAACAAACAACTTAAAATCTATGGCTACAAACAAAACACTCGCGATCATTAAACCCAGTGCTGTTGAACGAAATCTCATTGGGCCCATCCTGGCAAAAATCAATGAAGCCGGCTTTATCATTAAAGCATTAAAATACACGAAGTTAAAAAAAGAACAGGCTTGTGAGTTTTATGCCGTTCACGAAGGCAAGCCTTTTTTTGAAGATTTGACTGATTTCATGAGCTCGTCGCCTATTGTTGCGGCTATTTTGGAAAAAGAGAATGCCGTGAAAGATTTCCGTAAGCTGATTGGGGCCACCGATCCGCTGGAAGCCGAAGAAGGGACCATTCGCAGGTTATTTGCCGAGTCGAAAACGCACAATGCCATTCATGGTTCGGACAGTGATGAAAATGCCGTCCACGAATGTGATTTCTTTTTCTCGCGGGTTGAGCGCTTTTAATCAGCGAAAAATGATCTGACGGATTAATTCAACCCCTGCTTTTTCATTCAGGCGTTTTCGAATTTCTTCCTTCATCATCATCAGTTCGTTCCGTAGCAGGGGCGAACTGGTTTTTACAAAGAGCGTCCCGTTGCTGATTTTCAGATCTTCGGTATAGCTGGCAACGGTTTTGCCCATCAGCTCTTCCCAAGAGGCAATGATATCTACCTCCGACAATTTATGCTGAAGCTTGTTTTCTTCGATATACTGCCGGAGGACCTGACCCAGCTTTTCGGTATTACTTTTCCTCATGGTTCTCCTCCCTGACTGTTCCCCGGCTAACCCGGAATATTTTTGAATCGGCCGCCACCTGCCGGATAATCTGGTCTAGGTGTTCGCGGTTGGTATCGGTAATAAATATTTGCCCAAAATGATCATCGGCAACCAGTTTCACGATCTGTTCCACGCGGTTTTTGTCCAACTTGTCAAAAATATCATCCAGCAATAAAATTGGAGTCATCCTCGACATCGCTTTTATGAAATCGAACTGGGCCAACTTTAGCGCCACCAGGTAGGTTTTTTTCTGGCCTTGCGAACCCAGTTTTTTTATCGGGTAATCGCCCAGGTTGAACAGGATGTCATCTTTATGAATGCCGACGGTGGTAAATTGCACTAACCGGTCCTTGTGGCGGTTTTCTCGTAAAAGAAGGGCAAAATCGGTTTCATAAAGTTGCGACTGGTGCTCCATCCCGATTCTTTCGTTTCCGCACGAAATCAACTCGTAATACTGTTGAAAAACCGGCTGCAAACGCTCAATGTACTCCACCCGTTTTTGGTGGATCAGGTTGCCATAGTGTACCAGCTGTTCGTCCCAAACTTCCAGGCTATCCTCGTTGTACGAACGTTCGCTGGCAAATTGCTTCAACAGCTTATTACGTTGCAACAGTGCCCGGTTGTAACGAAGCAGATGGTCCAGGTAAATCTGGTCATATTGCGAAATCAGCCCATCCAAAAAGCGCCTGCGCTCCTCACTACCACCCATGATCAGGTCAATATCGGATGGGGTAATAATAATCAGCGGCAACAAACCAATGTGCTCGGCCAGTTTCTGATATTCTTTTTTATTTCGTTTGAAATGCTTTTTCTGTCCACGTTTTAAGCCACAGTAGATAGATTCGTCCTGGCCCAGTCGCTGGTATTTGCCCTGAATCACAAAAAATTCCTCTTCGTGACGGACGTTCAATCCATCCACCGGGTTTAAAAAGCTCTTGCAAAACGAAAGGTAGTAAATGGCGTCCATCAGATTGGTTTTACCGGCGCCATTGTTGCCGATGAAACAATTCAAATCCGGTGAAAACTGTAAGTCAACTTCTTCCAGATTTTTAAAATTGAGCAAGGATAAACTTTCGAGGTGCATGAATTTCGGTATTTCCAAGGCAAAGCTAATAAAATAAAAAATGAACCGTCAAACATTGAGCGCCTCATCATTTTAATAACAGCAATGTGTTGATTAATATTAAATTTTATAAGGGCTTAGTATTTTTTGTTTTATAAAAAACCATATTTTTGCGTCACAAATTTGGATAACCTTATTTAAAATGGCAAAGAATAAAGACCTAAAGAAAGAAGACAATTTGTCGGAAGTTGAAAATGCATTGACAAAAAGTGAACAGTTTATCGAGCAAAACCAGAAGATCCTGTCGATTGTTGTCGGGGCTGCTGTTGTGATTGTTGCCGCATATCTTGGCTTCACCAAATTATATGTACTCCCTAAAGAAAAAGCTGCACAGGAGCAAATGTTCATGGCCGAACAGTATTTTGAAAAAGATTCGTTCAACCTGGCTCTCAACGGCGATGGTAACTATTTAGGATTTTTGGATATTATTGACGACTACGGCGTTACCAAAGTTGCCGACCTGGCTGGCTATTACAGTGGTATTTGTTACCTGCGATTGGGCCAATACGAAGAGGCAATTAACTACCTGGATGCTTTTGAAAGCGACGACTTGTTGCTGGCCCCTGTAGCAGCAGGCGCAAAAGGCGATGCTTATGTCGAATTAAATGAAACTGACAAAGCCCTGAACGCTTACAAAAAAGCCTATTCGTACAAAAACGAGTTTACCACACCGGTTTATCTGATGAAAGCCGGGAACTTGCTCGAAGCAACCGGTAAATATGCCGATGCGCTTAATTTGTACAACGAAATCAAAACGGCCTACCCGGCCTCAACAGAAGCCCGCTCGGTGGACAAGTACATTGCCCGCGCCGAACTTCATCTCAATAAATAATTCAATCCAAAATATACTGAAAAATCCCCTCGTTGCAGGGGATTTTTTATTTTTGCAAAAACAACAAAATATATGGCAACTAAAAATTTATCAGCTTACGAACTGGAATCAGTGCCGGTAGCAAACGGAATGAAATTCGGGATTGTTGTGGCCGAATGGAACTACGAGATTACCGGGGCCTTGGCACAGGGAGCCGTTGACACCTTAACGAAACATGGTGTGAACGAAGAAGACATCATCGTAAAACACGTTCCCGGCACTTTTGAGCTGCCGTTGGGCGGACAATACCTGGCCGAGTACACCCAGGTTGACGCGATCATCCTGATCGGCTGTGTCATCCAGGGCGAAACACGCCATTTCGATTTCATCTGTAACGGGGTAACACAAGGCACAACCGACCTAAACCTAAAGTACAACAAGCCTTTTGTTTTTGGCGTATTGACCACCGACAACGAACAACAGGCATTGGACCGGGCCGGCGGTAAACTGGGCAACAAAGGCGACGAAGCAGCTGTAACTGCCATCAAAATGGTTGCTTTGCAAAAAGAAGTAAAAGGGCAAAAGTAAAAAGGCAAATTAAGCTTCCGAATCAATCTGTTTTGTGGAACCCAACTATTCAACCCGAATATGAAAGCGATGATCTTTGCAGCCGGGCTAGGCACACGGCTAAAACCACTGACCCTCGACCGCCCAAAAGCCTTGGTGGAACTTGAAGGGCAAACCCTGCTGGAAAGATCGGTCCGCTATTTGAAAGCTTACGGGATCACGGACATTACGGTGAATGTCCATCATTTTGCCCCACAGGTTACCGACTTTCTCCGAGAAAAAGCAAATTATGGCGTCAACCTGCATATTTCGGACGAGAGTGGTGAATTATTAGATACAGGTGGCGCTATCCTGAAAGCCAGGGATTTTTTGGCTGGCGACGACCCCATCCTGTTGATGAATGTGGACATCCTCACCGATCTCAATTTAAACAGACTTCTCGAATCTCACAAACAAAGCGGTGCGTTGGCCAGCTTGGTGGTGCGCAACCGGAAAACCTCGCGTTACCTGCTTTTCGACCCGGAAAACCAGCTAACCGGATGGAAAAATGAAATTACAGGCGAGCAGAAAATCTGCCGACCGCATCAAATAGATTTCTCTACCCCACTGGCATTTAGTGGCATTCAAATCATTCAGCCCCGGTTGTTGGATTTGATGACCGAAACCGGCAAGTTTTCCATCATCGACCTATACCTTCGCCTGGCAGCAACTGAAAAGATTCTGGCTTTCACCGACGCGGATTCGATCTGGATGGACCTGGGAAAATACAAACAACTGGATGATGCCCGCAAGCTCGCCCGGCAATTGGACAGCGGACGGTCATAGCAAAAAAAAACCGCTTCATTGCTGAAACGGTTCCTGTTTTAAATTTCATTTGCTGTTTTTAGTTTCTGCCTGGACCTCCGCCTTGTTGCCAGTTACGCATACGTTCTTCCCGTTCTTTGATGAACGCTTCAAACTTCGTTTTTTGTTCGGCTGTGAGCAATGCTTTTATTTCGTTGTCCTGTTGGGTGCGAGAAGCCTGCATCTGTTCACGCATTTTTTCGCGGTCAACTTCTCCGCCGGCTTCGCGTGCTTTCTGGAAAGCTTCGCGTTGTTTCTCACTTTGTTTGGTGTAAATCTCTTTCACTTTCACGGTTTGTTCGTCGGTAAGCGAAAGGGCTTCTTTCAGCTGTTGAACCTGACGTTCCACACGTTCAGCCGGATCCATCTGCGGACGGCCGCCACCAGCTTGTGAAGGACGCTGACCTGTACCCCGTTGGGCTTGTGCCAACGAGAAAACTCCCAAAAACAAAACGGTAATCAAAAAAAACTTTTTCATATTCGTAAATTTAAATTTGAAAATAACTTTTCCATTTTTGATTGCTTTGACTTGTATTTATCCTGGAGGTTTAATGAGCACAAAAAAGCTGCCCGGGGTGCAGGCAGCTTCTGTATCATTCCCGGTTATTAAGGTTCCGGTTTTAAGGTTACACTGAAATAGTTTTCAAAGTCGAAATATTTCCGAACAGCGTCCCGAATCGTTTCATTGGAAAGCTGGCCAACCAACTCATTGTAATTCGAAAAATCGCTGAAATCGCCATCTTTATATAAATAGCCATTATTCAGCACGCCCAGCCAGAATTTGTTTTCCCGAAGGTTTATCTCCCGCTCGCGGAGCAACTTTTCCTGTGCTTTTTGTAAATCCTCCTCTGTTGGGCCTTCTTGGGCAATTTTCCGGATTTCCGCAAAAGCGGCTTCCTGCAATTCCTGCACTTTATCGGGGGCGGTTCCGTAATAAATCGTTATCCGGTATCTCGGTTCGGGCAGTTTATCAACCGAAGGGCTGGCGCCAATGTAGTAAACGCTGCTTTTGTCCTCGCGAATTACTTCCAACAAACGGGTAGATAATATTTTCCCAACAGCATCAATCGCGATCAGGTTTTCCTTCCGGTAATCAAAATCGCCATGAAAAGTGGTGTAATGGATACTTTTCTGTTCCTGCCCGCGATAAACGGTTTTTTCGATGACACCGTCCGGCGCTCCGATCTGCAAATCCTGCCACATTTCGTTTTCTTCAGCTGAAGGGATTCCGCCAATATATTTTTCGGCCAGCGGTTTAAACGCAACGGGGTCGATATTTCCAACGAAGAAGAATTTGTAATCAGCAGCGTTCGAAAAACGCTCACGTGCAATCTGGCTGATATCACCCAGGTTGGCCTCATTCAGCAATGCTTTGTTCATCGGCCGTTTCCGGGGATGGTAATTGACCGACACCACCTGAAAGGTATCCTGAAAAGCAGCTTCGGGCGAGGCTTCCTTATTTTCCAATACCCCTGCAATCCGCTGCATATAAGAAGAGTATGCTTTTTCGTCCACGCGCAGGTCGGTAAAATAGAGGTACACCATTCCCATCAGCGTTTCCAAGTCTTTCACGGATGAACTGCCGTTGAAACCCTCAGTGAGGTCGTTGATGTAAGGTGATACAGAGAAAACCTTATCCGCCAGCAACTTTTCGAGAGCAATGTTGTCAAAATCGCCAATGCCACTGTTGGCAACGATGGTGGCAGCCAAATCAGCCGATATATCCATGTTCTGGCCGTACAGCGAATTCCCTCCCAAACTGTAAGCCGAGAACAAAATTTCATCATCCTTAAAATCAGTTGGTTTTACCACCACAACTGCCCCGTTTGAAAGAGTCCATTCCACGGCACCAACTTCATCCAACTGTTTCTCTCCAACTACTTTTCCGGCAGCAATCTCTTCATTAATCAGTGGCTGATCCAGTACAACATCTTCGTATGCTTCCAGTTCTGTGGATTGCATCTCATCCAAAACAGCCAGCACTTCACTTTCCGAAGGCACAGGTACTCCTTCGATTTCGGGTGCGGTAACAACAATCACCCGGTTTTCATCAATGATCCATTCATTGGCCAGGGCATTCACCTCTTCCAGCGAGATTCCCGGAATAAATTCCTGATAATACTGATATTCCTTTTCAATGCCCGGGATTGGCTCTTGGGTCATCAGGAAATTACGTTTGTATTCTTCCGCGTAAGCATTCGATTTTTGCTTATCACGCTCGTTGTATGCTTTTTCGATGGAAGAAAGCATGGCCTTTTTCATGCGTTCGAGTTCTGTTTCGGTGAAACCAAAACGTTTTACCCGCTCATTTTCTTCCAGCACGGCTTTGATCCCTTTTTCAATCTGCCCGTTTTGGCAAACCGCCATCGAATAATACACACTGGCCGGGCCAAACAGCTCTTCGTAGGCCGAAGCGCCGTAAATAAACGGAGGTGTGGCCGACTGTGTCAGCTCCTGCAAACGCCCACTGATCATCCCGTTGAACAAACGATGTTTGATGCCCTCGCGGTAATCGGCCAGGGTTTTGCTAATTTTCAGCGGGTGCTTGTAAAAAATTTGGGCGATGGGATATTGTGCCTCCTTGTCGGTGACAACAGAAACCAATGTTTCCGGGTGACCGGGAATATCGAAATATTGTTTCTTCCGCGGATTTTCGGCAACCGGAACGGTCGAGAATTTCTCTTTGATACGTTTGACCATTTCTTCCTGGTCAAAATCACCAACAGCAACAATAGCCTGTAAATCGGGACGGTACCAATCACTCCGGTAGCGACGCAGCGTTTCGGGCGGACAATTGTCCACGATCTCCATTTTGCCGATAGGCAAACGCCCGGCATAGCGGCTGTTGTGCAGAAACACCGGTAGCCATTCCTGCATCATCCGCTCGTTGGCATCGCGCCCGCCGCGCCATTCCTCATGAATGACGCCGCGTTCCTTTTCAATTTCCTCGTCTGAGTCGGTTACCTGGCACGCCCAATCGTACATCACCTGCAAGCCTTTTTCGATATATTCCTCCTGATCCAACGGCACTTTGATCATGTAAACCGTTTCGTCAAAACTGGTGTAAGCATTCACCTCGGGGCCAAATTCCATCCCGATGGATTCCAGGTAACTCACCAATTCATTTTTAGGAAAGTTCTCGGTTCCGTTAAACGCCATGTGTTCGCAAAAATGGGCCAGTCCCAGCTGGTCTTCATCTTCATCAACCGAGCCAGCCCGCACAACCAGGTACAAATCGGCCCGGTTTTGGGGCGTACTGTTTGAACGGACATAGTAGGTCATTCCATTTTCAAGCACACCTTTGCTCACGTTGGGGTCAACCGGGAGCAAATCATCCGGATTTAGGGGCGACTGGGCAAAACCAGCCACAAATAATAACAGGAATAGAAAATTGAAAAGATGTTTCATCATTCGATTTTTTATGTTTTGGGTATGAGTATCTTCCGTTTATGTATCATTACAGATGATTTTTCAGGCTCACACTGAACGCATTTTCCTCATTGCTCGGGGCATAGCGGTACCTGGCCTTCAGTTCTTCGGGGCCATTGTCGGTTAAATAAGAAAAGGACGTAAAATCCAGCAAGTCCAGGTCATTGTAATCATTCCCGATACCAAACGTAGTTTCGGGCAATATTTGACGGTGCTCGCATAAAAACCGGATGGCATTGCCTTTGGAAACTGTGCGGTGAAAAATTTCCATCCACACGTAACCGGAATCCAATGGTGAGCTGGCCCGTAGCACCTTGATATCTTCACACTGGTGTTCCAGTTCGGCTTTGAGATCGTGAAACTGGGCTGCATCGCGAAACATGACCAAAAACTGACAGGCATCCGAATTCACTTGTCCGCTTTTCGGCAAGGGTTCAGACACCGAATTGTGAAACGTGAAATAGCGTTCAAACTCGTGACAAAATTCCTTCCCTCGGTGATACCAGCACCTGAAATTATCGGGCACAGGCCGGAACAAGTGGAAATTAAGATCTTTGGCTATAAGAAGTTCCAAAATATAGCCCACCGTTTCGTGATGAATGTTCTGGAAATAAATCAGTTCACGTTTCTGGCAATCATAAATGCCCGCCCCCGACGAAAAAGCCACATAGTCGAAAGGTACATGATCGGGTATAACTTCCCGTACTTTTTTGAAGTTACGCCCGGTGGCCACCACGCGCAAAATATTGCGTTCGCCCAACAGTTCAAGCATGTTCAGGTCGTCCGGGCTGATCGACTTGTCGTTCCGTAACAACGTGCCATCCAGGTCTGTCGCCACCAATCCGATATTTTTTTCAACACTCATTTAGTCCACTAACTGATAACTACTAATTTGCACTGGTGCATTTAGCGAGGGCAACACTTTTTCGAGCAGGATTCCTTCAGCGGGGCTTTGCGCATGACCAAAGGTAGCACGGACCCCCATCGAAATAAACTGAACTGCCCGGTCGAGTGCAATGGGCAAACTGTCGCCCTGCAACAACGAACCCACCATCACGCTGGCAAAAGCATCGCCAGTACCCGGATAATTGGCCGGCAAATAATCGCAGGTAACACGCCAAAAGCGTTTATCAACGGCATTCAGGGCAATCACCGAGGTGTTGTTCTCCTGTGCCTGATCGGGTACGCTGGTAATGATCACCTGTTTCGGTCCCATATCAGCCAAACGTTTACACCAGCCTTTCAGTTTATCCAAACCGATGTTTTTATCGTAAGGCTCGTCCAGCAAAAAGGCGGCTTCGGTCAGGTTCGGGGTAATCACTTCAGCACAGGCTACCAGTTCTTTCATTTTTACGACCATCTCCGGGCTGAATGTCGAATAGAGTTTTCCATTATCGCCCAGCACCGGATCCACGACAACCAGTTGATCGTCCATGGCAAAATCGCGGATGAAACTTTTCACCATATCAATTTGGTCAACAGCGCCCAGGTAACCGGAATAAATCGCGTCAAACTGAATATTCAGCTTTTTCCAATGAGCAATGATGTGTGGCAATTCCTGGCTTAAATCTTTGGCATGAAAGCCGGGAAAAGCGCTGTGGGATGATAAAACGGCCGTGGGAAGCGGACAAACCTGAACGCCCATCGAGGATAAGATCGGGATAATGACCGTTAGCGAAGCCCTGCCAAATCCGCTGAGATCGTGGATAGCCGCCACGCGCTGCAAATGAATTCTCATGACAAAAAAGTTTTGATAAACTTACAAAAGAATCTGCTTAAAACGTCAAAGATCCTGATGAAAGTCCTCCCCGGATCCCGCTGGACAGCATCTCAACTGTGGAGGGACCCAACCTCAGCCTTTGGCAAATCCGGAAAAGTTGGGGGAGCATTAAGCCCCAACGGGGCGATATCACTAACACGAAGTGGCAGCTCCGGGAAAATTACATTGGCAGAAAAAGCCTCGACAGGACTTATTTCGTGAGCCCTTTCTTTATTTTGGCTGGATGTTGGCTAGTGTGGAACACATCCAAAATAATTATGTATTCTTCGGTCACTTCATAGATTATTTTGTAGCTCCATTTTGATACAGAACGAAAGCTTTCCGGTTGATCGGCCAAATATTCTTCAACAGAAAATTTTTCAGGAAAATCATTCAGGCTGTGGGCGAGTTTTACCAATTCCCTTTTTACCATTCTGGCTGCCATTATGGAGTCGTCGGCAATGTAAGAATAAATGGCATCCAGGTTATCTTTGGCCAGCCTGTCCCAACGGATCGAAAGTTTCCTTTTCCTTACCAATTTTCGGTCTCCTTTTCCACTTCTTCCTGGGTTAAAAAATCACCGGACTTTACTCTTTGTGAAGCAGCCTTTGCCCGTTCTACAAGATTTTCTTTTGTTATTGGCGAGCCGTCAACATTATACCCGACAATCGTGGGTTGTTTTTTATATTCTTTGCTCATGGCATAAACCATCTTCAAGAACCGTTCGTCTGCGTGGTTTATGTAATCGTGAAGCTCTTCCCTCAATTTTTGTACTCCCATAACTTTTTGCTTTTTACAAAAATAACGATTAATATTCAAAATTGATTGCCCATGTTCCTCCTGATTTGGCCCAACCTTGTCCAAAGTGGCTGACGAACCGTAATCATTGCCAGCATAGTCCAAAAACTGTAAGACACACAAGTGCATGTTGAACCTTTAAATCAAAAATCATGGTACCACAACCGCCTTAAATTCTTTCCCCCCAAGCTGGCGCAAATTTGCAATTTGTGCTTTGCCCTTATGGGCAAACTTTTGCTTTTTCAAAGCAAGACACGGGTCACAGACCCGCGCCAGCCTTTAAATTTTTAATGAACTATTGCAAATAATATTCGTAATTTGAATATCAAACTGCTAATTGCAGTAAGATATATCCGCAGACCAAATAAATAATAAGAAGGAAATATGGCTCTAATCAAGTGTCCGGAATGCGGCAATCTTGTATCATCATCTGCTACAGCTTGTCCAAAATATGGTGCCCCGGTTGCATCTCCAGGAATAGGAACACCATTATCCACAATACAACAAACAAGCAAACGACTAAAAGTTCATATTATTCTTTCTTCGTTGGCTTTTGGGATCGGATTGATTTGGTATTGCTCTGATGAATCTGAAAATCCGACAGAGGATTCGAACGGTCTCTAACTGCTCATTGTAGGCATAATTTGGTACATCATCACAAAAATTCGCATTTGGTGGCACCATCGATAGATAATTTTTACGATTTGGTTGAAAAGATCTTATTGCGTATTCCCCCGCTCTTCCGGATTTGGATGACTTGGTTCCTTATCACAGACCGGCACAAGCGGGGGGAGGCTACACATTAATTTCAAAAGTAATGTCAATAATTTTGTTGTGGATTTCATCTCCAATTAAAGCACGCAATTCAATTATTTTCATCTTTATTTCTTCCTGAATACGGAGCGCTTTACTTGGGTTTTTGCCCGAAATAAGGGTACATGACAATACCTCTTCGCAGTGTTCACATGAGTATTCAATAGATTTTCCGGTAGGGGATATGTTTCTTATATTCATAGCCTTTGAACCGCATTTTGGACATTTTTTAAATTTATAAAGTGGGATTACGATATCGTTTAATTTCCAATAAAGTTTTTGAATTTCACTTACGACTACTTCACCTTTCTTTTTCTTATTCATTTTTGCCTGATAATTGAATATGATTATCGCTACTAATGCAATTATAAGTACTACAAATAAGTCCATGATAAGTCTCAAATTTTAGTTTTATCATCAGTGGCCTAATGATTATTTTTAAGAAAAAATCATTTGCATAATATCAGTTATTTAGTGATCGAATTGAAATCTTCAATTAAATGCTTCATTAAGATAATCATCCCAATTAGAATATTGCTTCAAATATTTGCCACTTTTACCTGAAATCATAACACTTTCTATATATGGAGTACAATATTTCCCATATTTTTTTAAATCTTCATGCCATGATATGAACATGTTGTAATTTATAGTTCTGGAGGAAATAGTTTTAGTTTCCTTGGGATACAAAATGCTGGTATATAGATAAAAATCATAGGAAATATCCTCCTTGGAAGATTTTAATTTGATTGTCAAATAGTTTAAAGTATCACTGCTATTATTAGTAACGTTGATATAAATTTTTATATACTCATCAAAATAACCATCTCCCCAATATTTAACATTAACATCGCCAAATGAAACCAAAGAATCCAATTTCATTCTATTTATCGCATTTTTTTCATTTAATATATTTCCCTTAAGCATTTCTAAAGTTGTCAAATATTTTTCCAAGTTATCAAAGCTAATAACCTTCCAATAGCTTCCAATATCCTTAATCTTTAAGTTTATAACTAAAGTTGTATCAAATATCTCACTTGGGAAATTTAGAGACAAAATGCCAAAATCTTTATACGTTTCTATATTGTAGCCACTGAATGAATTTGGATTTATTGAAAATATATTTTGCATCTTATCCAATGATATGTTTTTATTCGCATCAGTTTTAGTAAAAAGTTTTTGAAAATTGCCATTTTCAACCGATTCCTCAATAGATGTCCTCAATAAAGAAACAATTGTTGGTTTCATACTCTCAAAAAGTCTATTTCCAAGTGCGGAACCTAACAAACCCCAGCCATCCTCGTTTTCCTGCCAAGCTTCCAACATTGTTTGATTAATGAATGCTTCAACCGCTTGCTTTGAAAGGTTTTCAATATCAACGTATTGTTCAAACTTTATTCTTTGCTTTTTATGGACTGATTTCTTAATTTGTTTGATTGAATACTGGGGAGAATGCAGATAAAAATTCCACGATACAAGTACTGCTGTAATTATAGGAACTATAATAATGATTAATCTTTTAGCTCTCATATCTTATGTATTATGTTGGGAAAAAGTAAGATCTACTTCATTTCAAATTACAAAAAATGAATATTTAAACACAATCTTATAAACGTATATTACTCATAAATTTCCACAATTTTTTTCCCTTACTCCTTCTTCTCTCGCGATAAAGATTAAGACGAGCAGATAGGTTTTAAGTCTAATAAACTGATATGCCGCTCCTACCTCATTCGGATTTGCAGGAATATCATTCAAAGCCCTGCTGATGCTCTTTTGTAAAGCCTGTCCGACTCGACAGACCGGCGTGCCAACTATGAAATAGTTTCATTAAAAGAGTCAATATACCTTGATTAAACACAATTTAAATGAACCGAAAGTATAAGTTTCACAATACAAAACAAAGCACCGATCACAGATATGAGCGAGCGGGGGCGTTTTATATCGACAATTAAAATTAACCCTTTTCTGGATATAAATCCAAATGCTCATTAATGCTAAAATCAACTATCCTAATATCTTGACTATTACTGGTAAATTCAAATTGACCATTTCCAGATATTGCAATCCTAAAATTTGCATCGTAGCCACTTTCAGCGCTCGATCCACCAAGTCTTGCACTAAATATTAATTCCGCATTTTTGGAAGTAAATGTCTTCTCTGGTATAACAACCCAAATATCCTTATAATCAACACTAATTTCAACATCTTCAACTCCATAATTTCCTGGATTAGTATCTTGTAAAATATCAATCCATTTATTATACGTTTCTGAGGAATTTAATTTGTCGACTAGTTTTTTTCTAATTACATTGATTTCCATAGCAGTAAATTTATGTTTAGAAAATATTCCATTTATACTTTTATCATGACACTTCGGCCTGTCGTTTTTTTCTCCCCGCTGGCACGCCAGCAAGTGAAGCGCATAAATTAATCTTTCACGCAACGCACGGAGTACCCCAACTCTTTATTGCTGCTGCTTCTGCCTAGATCGCTATAATCGTAGCCCACATACCGGCGCCAGGCGTAATTGGCATAATCCGCTGTAGCACTCCACCAGTAGCTGTAGTAACCAATGTTGCTGAGCGAACCAATGTTGAGACGGAAGCCACCCGGAAGGGCTGTAAAGCCGGTCTCATTGGTCGCTCCTGTATTTGGGCTTCTCCAATGCGTTGTGCCTGTTTCTTTTAGTTTTCCACCTGCTACGGTTATTCCGCCCAGATAGTCCGTTAATTCTGCCCACTCTGCATCGCTTGGTAAATGCCAGCCTGTAGGGCATACGCCCTGTACGCCGCTTGGGTTCGAACTGCTGCTCGCGGAACCTGCCATAGCAGCAGGCCAGTTGTATAAAACACCGTAAGTGTTGTAATTTGATGTGGCCTTGGCATCGTTTACATTGGTGCCATCGTAACCATACACATAGTAATAGGGAGTTGATTCGGAACCTGTACCGGGGCCAACCACGCTTGGCAGATATTTCAGGTTTTCGGCCATCCATACCTGATTGCCTATGGTTACATAGTGATACACATTACCATCGCGACTATCGGTAAATGTACTCGATCCGGTTAGGTTAGCAACACTTATACCGGGGATAATCACATATTGTTCGCTTCCTAAAAACAAGGTATCGCCTGTTAACGAAACACTGAGCGTTACATACGCTTTTGTCGCGGCATCCTGTGCATCGGTGGGGTTTGTAACATTTTTTAACTGGGCATGAACCGAGTTTCCTAAAGCTGCAACATCAGCAATGGTTTGTGTTTCGGTGTAGCTGTCGAGTTTATTGTTCCAGTTGGTGGTGTCGGTTTCAGTAATCCCGCTTGCTACCGATGAAACATATACAGGGTCGGTCTCGGAAATTTCCCCGCTTACTTTTTCTGCAGTCTGTGCATGCAACGCGTAAGGAACGCTCAGTAATTGGCTTGTACCGGTTATGGTGTAGTTTGCACCGCCGTTCAAATCGGTTTCGGTTTTAATAAAATAGGGTCCGTTTGCCCAGTTGATGGTTGCAAAATTGCCACTTACTACTGTTCCGGCGCCAATTTCAATGCTTACCAATCCATTTGCATTGGTGGTTGAGAATTGTCTTTCTACGTAAACCGCAGGGCCACTTACAGAACCTTGCAGTACGCTTATTTGCATGCCTACACTTGTGTTAGTTACTATCTGGACGCTACTATTTCGAATTACTGCCTGATAGCTCATTTTTTCGGGTGATTGAGCACCTGCCTGCTGTGGCAGGAACACACTTGCCGTTAAGAATATCCCGATAGCCGCCGGCCCCAACATTGTAAATATCCTGTTCATTTTATTGTCCCCCCTTATTTTTTAATTACTTTAAATGTTTTTACTTCTTTGTTTTCTTGTGTTACAGTCACAAAATAGGTTGCTGGAACAAGGTTGCTCATAACAATACTTGTTTGATTGCCTGTAATTTTTTCGCCTTGCAAAAGGTTTCCGTTCATATCGTACAGTTGAAAGCTTAAATCTTTTAACATTTCACTTTCAACTTTCAACTGTAAATGATCGGCAGCTGGGTTGGGATAAGCCGAAACCGTAAGGTTTATGCCTGTAGCTTCTTCCAATCCTGTGACTACGGAAATTTCATAGGGTTGCTGTACCCCTTCCGCTACCGAGCCATTTGTGCCTGTATTGGTTTGGTACGCGACCTGCCCCACGGAGTAACTCGCCGAGCCTCCGCTGCCCGAAGCATTGTTGCCTGTGGCATTAACGCTTTCCTGTGCCTGTAATCCTGTCAGTCCAAGTCCTAACAAAAGTACGGCACTTAATTTTAGTCGTTTGTGTCGCATGTTTGGCCTCCTTTTTTATTGGTTAACACTCATTTAATTTATCTGTTTCGGTTTTTATTTTGTAGTTGGGAGCTTGCCCCAATGAACGCTAGCGGTCAGGTATATGAGTTGTGCGTATTTTACGCAGAAACGATGAAATGAGGTACAAACGGTATGTTTAATGCGATACACCGCACCAATTGGCTTGTTCATCGAAAAAAGGGAACTGCCCGGAAAACAAATGATAGTTTTAGACTGTAATTTATATCTTTGTAAGCCTTTGAAAAAAATGAGATATATGAAAATTGCTTTGATTGGATACGGCAAAATGGGAAAGACCATTGAACAGATTGCCCTTGACCGCGGACACGAGATTGTACTCACCATTGATATAACCAACCAGCACGACCTGACGGTTGAAAACCTGCGAAAGGCCGATGTGGCCATCGAGTTTACCATTCCCACTTCGGCAACAGCTAATTACCGGCTTTGTTTCGAGGCCGGCATTCCGGTTGTCAGTGGCACCACCGGCTGGCTCGACCGGAAAACAGAAGTGCTGGATGAAATGAACAAACACAACGGAACGTTCTTCTACGCGTCAAATTTCAGCCTGGGGGTGAACCTGTTTTTCGCCCTCAATAAAAAGTTGGCCGCCTTAATGTCCAACCGTCCGGAATATGACATTTCGATGGAAGAAGTGCACCATACCCAAAAGTTGGATGCTCCCAGCGGAACAGCCATTACCTTGGCCGAAGAGCTTTTTGAAAACCATCCCGGCAAAAAATCGTGGACACTGGATAAACCAACAAGCCCGGAGCAGATGCAAATCACCGCCATTCGCGAGGGGCAGATTCCCGGCATCCACCGCATCAAATACGAGTCGGAGGTCGATCATATCCTGATCGAACACAGCGCCAAAAGCCGCCAGGGATTTGCCTTGGGCGCGGTGCTGGCCGCCGAATTCAGCTTCGGCAAAAAAGGGATGTTAACGATGAATGATCTTTTAAACTTATAATACATGAGGAATTTATTGACCAACAAATGGTTCAAGTTCATTTTAGTGGGACTTATTTACAGTCTGTGGGTGATCTGGCTCGAAAACTACTGGTGGTTTATTGGCCTGGCCATCATCTTCGACATGTACGTCACGAAAAAAGTACACTGGGCTTTTTGGAAAAAGAAGAATCCGCCAAACGGCAAGCAAACCAAAGTGGTTGAATGGGTCGATGCCATCATTTTCGCCGTCATCGCGGCCACGTTCATCCGCATGTTCTTCATCGAAGCGTACACTATCCCGACCTCATCCATGGAAAAATCGATGCTGGTGGGCGACTTCCTGTTTGTCAGCAAAACTTCGTACGGGCCCAAGCTGCCCAACACGCCGTTGTCGTTTCCGTTTGTTCACCATACCATGCCCTTTTCGCAAAAAAACAAGTCGTACGTGGAATGGATAAAAAGACCATACAAGCGGATTGCCGGTTTAGGAGAGGTGAAGAACAACGATGTGGTGGTGTTCAACTTTCCGGAGGGCGACACTGTGGCCACCAACATGCCTACGCAGAGCTACTACAACCTGGTGCGAAATTATGGACGCGAACGCGTATGGGCCGACACCCGCACCTTTGGCGAAATCATCAGCCGCCCGGTGGACAAACGCGAGAATTATATCAAACGCTGCATAGCTATTCCGGGCGATGTAGTGGAAATTAAGGACGGGCAGGTATTTGTAAACGGAAAAGAACAGGAGCACTTTGCCGGGATCCAATACGATTACATTGTAACCACAAACGGTACGGCCATCAATAAACGAACGTTGGAGAAAATCGGCATTTCGAAAGCTGACCAACAGGTTTTCAATGGCTCGCAGTTTTTATTCCCGATGACCGGCGAACAGGCTGCTGAAATTGAAAAACTCACCAATGTAACTTCGGTGAAAAAAGTAAATATGGCTGCCGGCAATTGGGACCGGAATATTTTCCCTTTCAGCCCAAACTACCCGTGGAATGTGGACAATTTTGGCCCGCTGGAAATACCGCAAAAAGGAAAAACCATCAGCCTGACGATGGACAACCTGCCTTTGTACGACAGGATTATCGACCTGTACGAAGAGCACGATCTGAACGTAAAAGACAGCACCATCTATATTGACGGCGTTGCCACCGACAACTACACGTTTGGCATGGATTACTACTGGATGATGGGCGATAACCGCCACAATTCGGCCGATTCGCGCTACTGGGGATTTGTACCCGAAGACCACGTGGTGGGTAAAGCTGTTTTTATCTGGCTGTCGCT
Organism: Mangrovibacterium sp.; assembly: GCA_050178015.1. Lineage (GTDB taxonomy): Bacteria > Bacteroidota > Bacteroidia > Bacteroidales > Prolixibacteraceae > Gaoshiqia. The sequence goes on along the minus strand of JBFXGM010000017.1, from coordinate 14,933 downwards.
GGACAAGGAAAAAAGCCTTCCGGCAAACATCCGCTGGAGCCGTCTGTTCCGGGTTGTCCGGTAAAAAAAGAACCGCAAGACTTTCAAAAAAAGGATAATTGGCCCATTGGTTAATTATCCTTTTTTTCTTAATTTACAGCAAAAATACGATTATGTCAGTTGGTATTGTTTTCATCCTTGTGCTGGCCATGTTGCTGGTCATTTTCACCCTCCAAAACGCCATGTTAATCGATATTAAGTTGCTATTTTGGCAAATCAGTGATCTTCCGCTGGTTCTTGCGCTGATTATTTGCGTCGTGATTGGCATGCTGGCTGCCATGATGATTTACTACCCCCGGATTTGGAAACTAAAATCAACGGTAAAAGATCAGCAAAAGCAACTGGCGAAACTGACAGAAACGTTATCGCAACAAGACAATCACCCCGAAGGCATTGAAATGACCGGAGGATCTGAAAAAGGATTTTTCACCGAAGAAGATTAATGACAACGCAACCAATCCTGTTAAGTTCGGCTTATTTGCCGCCAATTCAATACGTCTCAAAATTTTTACTGCATCCGTCCGTGTGGATCGAGGCACACGAACATTTCATCAAGCAAACCTTCCGCAACCGGACGATCATCCTGGCTGCAAACGGCCCGGAAGCCTTGATTGTTCCGGTAGAAAAAGGACGCAGCCCCAAGCAAAAAATGAAAGACCTGCGCATTTCGTACGACACAAACTGGCCACATATTCACTGGCAAGCCATTGTTTCGGCTTATAACTCGTCGCCATTTTTTGAAATCCTGGAGGCCGATTTTCGCCCCTTCTTTGAAAAGAAATTTGATTTTCTGTTTGATTTTAACTTCCAGCTGTTGCTGGTTGTATTCGATATCCTGGAAATATCGCCCGATGTCAGGTTTACAGAAGATTTTGAAGCAGTGCCGGAAAATAGCCTGAATTTCAGGGAAGCCATTCAGCCCAAACTGAAAAAATCAGTTCCCGATCCGTTTTTTGAGCCGATCGCTTACACACAGGTGTTTGATGACAAATTTGGATTCATTCCCAATCTAAGCATCCTGGATTTGTTGTTTAATTGCGGATCGGCCAGTTACGAGGTCTTGCTGAAAAGCAATCTATCAACCGAAAAATCGGGAAAAATTCAACCTGGTTTGTGACCTTATTTCAGGATTTGCTGTACAAATTCGGCAATCAATTCCGCATGATCAAATGCCAACTCGGGTAACTGGCCCATGGGAAACCATTTGGCGTTCGCGGCATCATCGCCACCTTCCACAATCGCGTTTTCAGGCACATAACCGTAAAACAAAACCGAGATTGTCCGTCCACGGGGATCGCGATCTACTTTATCAGCAGTTTTAAATTGGGTCAACTCCGAAATTTCCAAGCCTGTCTCTTCCTGTAATTCCCGTTTACAGGCATCCACCAGCAATTCGTCCATCTCCACAAATCCCCCGGGAAGCGCCCACTTTCCCATAAATGGCTCAATTCCGCGCTGAATAAGCAACAATTCGTGGCTTTCTTCTTTTAAGACAATCGCATCAACTGTTAATGCCGGACGTGGATATTTATAGGTGTACATTCTGATTGATGATTGATGATTGATGATTGATGATTAATGAACTTGAAACTTGAAACGCTACGGAAGTATCCGTTTCATCACACGCATTTTGTGCGAGTAGCGCTTGGTATCGATGTTGAAGATGCCGAATTGGTCCACATTGTCGATGCGGACTTTACCGGAAGCATGAATAATTTTATTCTTCTGCCAGATAATTCCGACGTGGACAATATTACCGTCATCATCGTCAAAAAAGGCGAGGTCGCCGGGCAGCGATTCTTCCACAAAGCTCAAGGCCACTCCTTCGCGCACCTGATCTTTGGCATCGCGCGGCAATGTTATGCCGGCCATTTTATAGATAATCTGAGTGAAGCCCGAACAGTCGATCCCAAAAGGGGAACGTCCGCCCCACAAATAGGGCGCATTAAAAAACATCAGGGCATGTTGGATCATGAAGTTTCGCAAGTTATCCGGTTGCTGGTACCTGAACTTACCGTTCATTTTAAACACGTCGCGATTGATGGAAAATTCGTGTTTATAGGGCCTCCAGCAGGGCAACGAACTTCCGGCAACAATCATCATGTTTTGCTCGTCGGTTGCAGGGACCAGACTTAAAATGTCCGTAGAAACGGCTGACGGCGACTTCTCAATTTTATGGAACATCCTGTCGGTCACCGGTGTAATCATTTTCTGGTCCACCCAACCTTCATAGCCATCATAGGCCATGGTGACACGGCACCAACCAACAAAAAGCTCATGTACCAAAAAATGCTCGCCAAACAAAATCTGCGAGGTCATTTCACTCTTTTCGGAAGGTTCCTTTCGCAATGGAATAATACTCAAACCGGAAATCCCGTAATTCATACGTTCAATAATTACTTCGTAAGATCACATAAAACCCGCTTGAAAATACGCTAATTGCTGGTGAATTAATTTATCATGGCGTGTTTCATGAAAGAAATTGCTAATTTTATTTTTCAAAGATAAAACTTCGGAATAAGTTTTAATACTTTACAAAAGTCGCTAAAAAGATATTTATGAAAAAGTTATTAACCCGGCTGGCTCAGTATTATCATTTCTTCTATATCGCATTTGCTTTTTCTGCCGCTATATTTTTGCTCTATCTGATTATTCCCGGGGAAAGCCGGTTTCGGTACGAATTTCAAAAAAATGCCCCCTGGCGCCACGAAACCCTGATTGCCCCTTATAACTTTGCCATTTACAAACCCGATGAAGCAATTAAAAATGAGCAGGATTCCGTCAAAAAACAGTTCATCCCTTATTACACCAAAGATACGTTGGTGAGCCTGCTGCAAAGCCGGAATTTCGAGATGGAATTGCAGGGAATCAGTGGTGAGCTGCCAGCTCTGAAACCGGAAATCATCCAACAATTAACCTCGCACCTGACAAAAATCTATCAGGCTGGGGTTATCGCCCAATCACCCGAGGCTCATCCGGTTTTGAAAGATAAGAGCGAATTATTTGAGGTAAGCGATAAAATGGCCCGAAAAATTCCGGTGAGCTCTGTTTATTCGATGAAAACGGCCTTTCAAAGCTTAAGCGACAGCGCCCGGACCTTACTAAAAGACCAATACGAAAACCTGAACCAGAGCACCAACCTGGCCGATTATATTCAGGCAAACCTGAACTACAATGAAGAATTTAATGCGCTTGAATTAGAGAAACTTATCAATTCGGTATCACTCACTCAAGGAATGGTGCAGGCTGGCGAGCGTATCATTTTCAAAGGAGATATTGTTACGCCTGACAAATTTCTGATTCTGGAATCGCTGAAAAAAAGTTATTCCATCAAACAGGGTTACAACATGGACCGTTACCTGCTCATTCTGGGCAAGTTGATCCTTATCATCGCCTGTCTGCTCATCCTCATTCTGTACCTGGCCTATTTTCGTCCGGAGATTTTCAGGGAAAAGCGACACCTGAGCTTCATTCTACTGCTAATCATCCTGATGGTGTTTTCCACGCGCTTTGTTTCGCAACACGATTTCATCAACATTTATGTTGTTCCATTAGCCATTCTCCCAATCTTGCTGCGTATTTTTTTCGATTCGCGGACAGCAATTTATGCCTTATTGGTTACCTCGCTCTTAATCGGATATTTTGCGCCAAACAATTATGAGTTCATCTTTATGAACATTATTGCAGGCATTATTGCAGTTTTTAGCCTGGACAAACTTCACCGGCGGTCACACCTGGTATTTACAGCCTTGTGGGTACTGATCAGCTACTCGGTTGTTTACCTGGCCCTTTCCATGATTCAGGAAGGCAACATGGAGGCCATCCGCTGGGAGGAATTGGAATGGTTCGCAGCAAACGCTGTCCTTGTACTGCTGGCTTACCCGCTGATTTATATCTTCGAAAAAATGTTCGGATTCGTTTCGGATGTGACCCTGATCGAATTATCGAACACGAACCAGCCCCTGCTGCGAAAACTGGCTGAGGAAGCGCCGGGCACGTTCCAACATTCGTTGCAAATTGCCAACCTGGCCGAGGCCGTTATCCACCGCATTGGCGGAAATCCGTTCCTTGCATACGCAGGCGCCTTGTACCACGACATTGGCAAAACAAACCAACCTGCTTATTTTATTGAGAACCAATCTGCCGGAATGAACCCGCACAGCGAGTTGGATTATAAAGATAGCGCCCGGGTCATTATCGACCATGTAACGTATGGCGTGCGACTGGCGCGTAAGCATAAGCTGCCCGAAGTATTAATCGATTTCATCAGCTCGCACCACGGCACCACGCAAGCCAAGTATTTTTACACCCTCTATAAAAATGAAAATCCCGATATAGCAATTGACCCCAAAGAGTTTTCTTATCCAGGTCCCCGGCCTAAAAGTAAGGAAACTTCGGTGGTCATGCTCATCGACGGAATCGAAGCAGCTACCCGTGCACTCAAAGAAAAAACACCCGATAACCTGAGAACAGTGATTGAAAATATGGTGCAGCAAAAAGTGGATGACGGGCAGTTGGACAATGCAGACCTCACCCTGCGAGATATCCGAATCGTGAAAGAAACTCTTACAGAAAAGTTGATGAATATTTACCATATCCGAATCGAATATCCGAAAGAAAACACAAAACAGAATTCATAACATTTCCTGTCATGCCCAAATTTAGAGCTCTCTGTTGCTTGTTAACAATCTGTTAGTAAAGATTGTAGGAAAACGCTTTTATTTTGGATGAAGATATCTTAAATTGCATAAACGAAAAATCTAGCGCTTATGTATCCACTTTTGGCAATAAGATCGCATGAAATTCTGGCAATTCAGTCACTGGTTATCCTGTTGATAATCCTGCCAGCCTTGGCTGTTATGAGTGTATTGCGAAATGACTTTACTAATCATGACCGATACGTTTGGCTTACGATTATCATCCTTCTGCCCATTATTGGCCCCTTTTTGTATATTTTTATCGGCCGTAATCGCCGGCTCAACAGGTACTAGGCATACATGACAAAATTGCTCCAGGAATGAATTTTCCTGCATTCGTCACTTCATTTACCCAGAAGGTGAATTGATTTCAATGTACTTATGCAAGTACTGCAAGTTATTTCTTGTCTTGTTTCGATCCTTTAATGGTCTGGTATTGATCCAAATAAATCAATGAGGACTGCGACCTCATCAATTTATTTTGCCGTAAACAACCGCTAATATCGCCTGCTCTTTGTATTCAGCCTGATATAATAATTCCTCAGCACGGTGCTTCAACTCCTTCACTTTTTCATCATCACTCAGGCCCGACAGATTTATCAACACATTCAGGTAGGCTCCCTGAACCGCAGTTCGGGCGCACAGTGCCCCTACCCCGGCATCAGAAACCGAATTGGGATTGCCCCGTTCGGCCATTTGGGCAAGAGCCTCCATCGATGCAAAAGCGGTTTCCATCACCTCCAGTGGCACCATAATCGCCTGCAAAGTCGCCTGCTGAATCGCCGCAGAACGCAGCGCTTTTTCTTCTGCTGTGTTTTTAGGAAGGTCAAAGGCTTCCATGATTTGATTAAATGCCAGCGTATCATCGTCAACCAACTGTACTAATTTTTGCTGACAAGTTTTTGCCTGCTCTGCCCAATCGGAGAACTCCTCCCAATGCTCGTCCCAACCGCGTTTATGTGCTGATAAGTTGGCCACCATGCCGGCCAACGCTGCTCCAAGCGCCCCAACGTAAGCTGCAACAGACCCTCCCCCCGGAGCGGGCATTTCCGAAGCCGTTCGATTTGCAAAATTCTCCAGGTCGAGTTGGCGAAGCTTCGGTTCACGCTCTTCCAACAAGTATTCAATAATCCGCTGTTTCGGGTCGAATGGCGCTAACTCGTCCAGCCCCATCGATTTTACAGCGATCTTAATGATTTCCTCGTCCGCAATCCCGGTGGAACGCTGTTGCTTGCGTAGAAAATATTTTCCGGCATCCAACATGGCTTGTAAGGGGATCAAGCCAATCAGTTCCGAACCGGTGACACGCATGCCCCGTTTTTCGGCACTTTTACACACTTCCTCAAAAGCCACATGAACAGGGGTCACCGAAATATCTGTCAGGTTCATGGATAATTGGGCGATACCGTATTCCTCGATAAACCAACCAATAGCACGTACTTTTTTCAACGATCCGGGGATACGAACCGGTTCACCGGTTTCATCTTTCACCAGTTTGCCGGTCACCGGATCACCTTCGCGGAGCAGCCTTCCGGCTTCGCGCACATCAAAGGCGACAGCATTGGCACGTCGCACAGATGTTGTGTTCAGATTGACATTGTAAGCAATCAGAAAATTCCGCGCACTGACGGCAGTTGCCCCCGATTTGGCATTAAACTCAGCCGGGCCGAAATCCGGTTTCCAATTCGGGTCTTTCAGTTTCTGCGGAAGGCCTTCGTACTCGCCCGACCGGCAGTTGGCCAAACTTCGGCGTTCTTCGTTTTGAGCGGCAAATTCGTAACAATACACGGGTATCGCCAATTCTTCGCCAATCCGTTTTGCCAACTGGAGGGCATATTTTACGGTTTCCTCCATACTGATATTGGCTACCGGGACCAACGGACAAACATCCGTAGCGCCAAAACGCGGGTGTTCGCCGTGATGCTGGCTCATATCAATCACTTCCGAAGCTTTTTTTACGGCCTGAAAGGCAGCCTCGACAACGGCACCGGGCGAACCAACAAAAGTTACCACTGTCCGGTTGGTTGCCTTACCGGGATCAACATTTAATAGCTTAACGCCCTCAACACCTTCGATGGCATCGGTTATTTGTTTGATGACAAGCGGGTTCCTTCCTTCACTGAAGTTAGGAACACATTCGATTAACTGGTTCATACAACAAGGTAGTTTAGATAAATTCTCCGTCCAGGATAACGGTTTCGATCAGATTACTTCCAAAATAATAGGGAACCGAAGCATAACCCGGTAATTCGCGGGTGATAAACAAATTACCAAGCTTTCCTTCGCAAATACTTCCGCAGATACCTTCAACACCCATCGCGTAGGCTGCATTAATTGTTGTTGCATTGACGGTTTCTTCAGGTGTCATTTTATAATTGATGCATCCCAGCGATTGCACAAAGTTCATATTTCCAGAAGGTGAAGAGCCGGGGTTAAAATCGGAAGCCAAAGCAACCGGAAGCCCGGCTGTAATCATCTGCCGAACAGGCGACTGGGGCATATTCAGAAAAAAGGCTGCTCCGGGAAGGACCACCGGCATGGTTTCCGTACCCTTCAGAAACTGGATTTCATCTTCACCCACATATTCGAGATGGTCAACCGAAAGCGCATTGTATTTTACACCCACCTGAACTCCTCCGCTAAATCCTAATTCATTGGCATGTATTTTTGGGCGCAAACCATATTTAATCCCGGCCATCAGTATTTGCTCTGTTTCAATCGGCGTAAAGAATCCCAGGTCGCAAAACACATCGATGTAATCAGCCAGCTCTTCGGCAGCAACCTGCGGGATCATCTCATGGACGATCATTTCGATATACTTCTGCCGGTCGGGCAGATAGATATCCGGAATGGCATGTGCCCCAAGAAATGTAGATTTGATAACCATTGGGCTGGTTTCCTTCAACCGGCGGATTACCCGTAGCATTTTCAGCTCGCTTTCGGTGGTCAACCCGTAACCACTCTTTATCTCCAAAGCCCCGGTGCCCAGCAACGCAATTTCGTGCAGACGCTTCATCGAAGCATCAAATAACTCATCCTCGGAACAAGCCTGTAACGTTTTGGCCGAATTTAAAATACCGCCACCCCGCCGGGCAATTTCCTGATAAGACAGTCCGTTGATACGATCAACAAATTCCTGTTCGCGGCTGGCCGGAAAAACCAGATGCGTATGTGGATCACAATACGCCGGGAACACCAATCTCCCGGAGCAATCCAATTCCATCAACACGTCATTGTCCAACTTCTCATCGTTCAGATGGTCCATTGGCCCAAAGCCTTCGATGATTCCATCCCGCATGACCAAATAGGCATCCCGCATAACATTTAAAACGGACATATCCTGTCCTGCTTTATATTTTACGGTACAATCTGCCACCTGAACCAACTCTTTTATATTCTCCAAAACTATTCTCATCTGGCTAATCTTTATTACAAGTTAATCATTGTCACCGAACTAAAATGCTGTTTAAGATCATATCGTGCAATTTTTATTTAAGTTCGGAAATCCACTATACAAATGCAAACAAAAGTTGTCATCCGCATCATTTCAACGTAAACTTACCGATTGATTTGGCGGTCTTCCCACAACTTCCCCATCCGCAAAAGGCCGAAACAAAAGCCTATTTAATTATCAGCCGTAAAAAAACTATTTTATAAACATCCTACTGATTTTTTTATTCAACTTTACGCGGCCTTTCAAACGAAGCTTGTTAACAGCCAGACATGCTTCCTTTCGAAAGCTGTGTAATACTGAAACAGAAAACTGAACATGCAAAAACAGAGCTTGTCATCTGGATATTTAGCCTTACGCTTCATCCATTTGGTGATCTTACTACTTATTGGTGGAAAGACCTTTTCTCAACAATCAATTCTTAGCGGGACTGTTACCGACAGCCAAACCGGCGAACCGATTCCGTATGTCAATATTGTGATTAAGAATTCATTGAACGGAACCACGACAGATACATTAGGTATTTACCGGATGAAATATCCCGCCAGTACGGATACCTTGGTTTTTTCAGCCATTGGTTATCGCTCGTCCGAAAAAATTATTCCGCGAACGGTATTATCCTCTCTTTCGGTCCAATTGAAACCGGAAACCTTCGATATCTCCGAAATTAAAGTGGCCCCGGATGAAGGGCCTATGCGCAGGCTTTTTCAACAAATTCAAAACAATAAGGACAAGAATAATCCGGAAAAGTTTTCAAAATACTCGTACCGGAAATATACGAAATGGGAATACCAGATCAACCATGTAACGGACAAGATCATTGAGTCAAAACCTTTCCGGAACAACCAGCAGGTTTTTAAAACAGCGCCCGACAGCTCGCGCTATCTGCCGCTGTATTTTTCTGAGCAAATAGCTTTTAATGAAGTCCAAAAGAATCCGCTGTTGCAAAAGTCAACCGTTATTGCCGACAGGACATCCGGCGTGGGTATCTTGAACGAGCTGGAAATTGCGGGCTATACCAGCGCCCTGGACCTGGAGGTGAACTACTACGATAACTTTATCAACCTGTTCACGCAAAACTTCGTCAGCCCCATCGCCGGGAACGGTTGGTTTTACTACAAATATTTTCTGGCGGACAGCCTGCTGGTAAACGGGCACAAAATCTACCGGGTCAACTACCAACCGCGCCGTGCCGGAGAGAACACGCTGAAAGGTTATTTTCTGGTTGAAAATCAATATTATTCGATTGTTGAAATTGACGGGGATTTGTCGCAAACCAGCAGTATCAACTTTTTGAAAAGCCTGCGATTGAAAAGCAACTACACCTTTGTGAACGATACCACGCCATTTTTCAAACGGGTACAAATCGACGCTTTGTTTGACTACATCCCCTTTAAAACCCAAAAACCGGATGCCAAACGGTTATCCTTATTTTATACGCAAACAGCCAATATCGATCAGGTAACCATCAATCCCGGGGATGAAATTAAACTCAGCACGCCAAAAGTCCGTTACGAAACCGTTAAACTCCCCGAAACCCATAACCGGGATTCACTTTTTTGGGCCGCGAACAGGTTAGAGGATTTAACGGAAAAAGAGATCATGGCCAGCCAGGTCATTGATTCCATCACGCAACTCAAAACAATAAAACTGGCCAATAACCTGGCACGCATGTCGATGACCAGCTATTTTGATATCGGCAAGATCGAGCTGGGGCCATTTACCAGCTTCTTTAACACCAATAAAGTGGAGGATTACCACTTCTTCATTGGGGCGCGCACAAGCGAAGAAATCAGTAAGAACAGGATGGTTTGGGGTGGAATCGGTTACGGGACCCGCAATAAAAAAATCAATGGAATGTTGGGGTACGGCTATAAATTTCCAACCATCAACCGCCGGGTGGTGAAAATCTCTTACGATGACAAGATGATCCGTCATGGCGAAAATGAAAAAATACTCAACCTGTACGAAAACGCCTTTAGTCCGACGGAAAACAACTTGGTTTCGCAATTATTGAAACATGACCAATTGGATGAAATTTACCGGGAACAAAAGCTTAACGCCACCTATGAACACGAATGGCACCCCGGACTATCACAGAAATTAGCCGTCAACTACACCAAGCACGAATCGCCTGAGTTCTATCCGTTTTTCAGAAATGATCTCCCGCTAAACGCCGTCAGCGCCGTTGAAATTAGTTTAGACACCCGCTGGTCGCGCGAAGAGAAACATATTGACAACGGATTTTTAAGGCTCTATATGGGCACCGAATTCCCGATTGTACATGTTATGATTGGAGGCGGGCAAGTATTTTATGCGGACGAATCGAATTTCTACGGAAAGCTGGGCGCTACAGTAAAACAAGAAATAAACCTGGGACAAAGCCGGTTCGACTACGCGGTTGAAGCCGGCGCATACGCTGGGAAACTGCCCTACACGATGCTTGATATACCTCGTGGCAACGAAACGTTTGGGTGGTATTCGTATGACTTTAACTTACTGAACTACCTGGAATTTGTACACGATAAATACGTGCATACCTACCTGGAATACCACTTGAACGGATTTATCTTTCGCCGCTTGCCACTGCTCCGAAAAACAGGCCTGCGGGAGGTTTTCTCCAGTAAAATGATGGTTGGTACGTTGAGCGAAAAACACCAGGAAGTGGTGGCATTTCCATCTGCCATTACAAGCATGAAGAATCCCTATGTGGAGCTTGGTGCGGGAGTTGAAAATATTCTGAGCATGTTTCGTGTGGAAGCTATCTGGCGGGTAAGTCCATCATCGGCAATTGGTGCGCCATCCTTCGGTATCCGGGCAAAGTTTGAAATCGGCCTCTAACATGTTAAACCTTCCGGACACGAAGGACAATGTTCTCGTCGCCGATCTTTGCCCGAAACAGGTAAACCCCCGAATGTAAATTTTTGATATCCAACCGTACCCGTTGCGCACCGGGAATAATTCGCATGGGCTCCCACTGCTGAACCCTATTCCCCATAATATCCAACAACTCAAAACGGGCGGTGGCATAATCAACAGCTTCAATTTCCACAAAAACATAATCATTTATCGGATTGGGAAATATTTTCTCAATCCGGTAGGGCTTTTCCGCGTCGGTGGTAACCACACCGGGCTGCGAAAATGCTGTAAATCCAATAAGTATGAAAAGAAGAAGTAAAATTTTTGCCCTCATATTTATCTCTTTACAACATTATAGACAAGAATTATTCCATAAAGTTACAATTTTTGGAAAGAAAAAAGCCCGCCAAATGATTGACGGGCGAATTTTTTATGCTGTCCGGGACTATTCTGCCAATGAAATTGCATCAACCGGGCAAACTTCGGCACAAGAGCCACAATCAGTGCAAAGATCAGCGTCAATTTTATAGATATCGCCCTCTGAAATAGCGTCAACCGGGCATTCATCAATACAAGTTCCGCAAGCAATGCACTCATCTGAAATTACATAAGCCATAACACTTCTTTTTTAAGTTAGAGATTACCAGCAAATGTACAAAGTTTGGAAAAAAATCAAAGTACCCGCCCCTGTTTTTTTACCAGTGTAACGACCAACACTTAAAATCTGCTTAACATGGCTTGACCGGACACTTTTTCTTAAATCCGGTCAGACTCAAGCTACCGTTCCCTGCTCCTGCCCGGCGTAATAGTTGCAGAAACCTTTCAATCCGCAGGTTGAGCATTTCGGCTTTCGGGCCAGGCAGATGTAGCGGCCATGCAAAATCAACCAATGATGCGCCAGCGGAACCAATTCCTCCGGAAAATACTTCATCAATTGCTTTTCGGTTTCGAGCGGGGTTTTGGCATTGGTGGTAAGCCCAATGCGCGCCGCTACCCTAAACACATGCGTATCCACTGCAAAGGCGGGCTTCTCGTAAACTACCGACGCAATTACATTGGCAGTTTTTCGGCCCACGCCCGGCAACTTTTGCAGTTCGTTCACATCATCGGGAACTACTCCCTTAAAATCGGTCACCAACATGCGGGCCATGCCCACCAAATGTTTGGCTTTGTTATTCGGATAGGAACACGACCGGATGTAATCGAACACTTCGGCGGCATCCACTTCGGCCAACAACTCCGGTTTGGGAAACCGCTTGAAAAAGTCGGGTGTAATTTGATTCACACGCTTGTCGGTACACTGGGCCGACAGGATAACGGCAACCAACAGTTCGTAGGGGTTTGTATAATGTAATTCAGTTTCGGCAATGGGCATAGCTGTTTGAAAATACTCAATCACCTTTTGATAACGTTCTTTCTTTTGCATGTTCAGTTCTTTCAGGACAAACAAAAATAAGCCATCCCGCTTACCAAACAAATTATTCCTATTTTTGCGCAAAACAAATCTGAAATGACTCCCTACATCCAGGCCGAACAAATTTCGAAGCGCTACGCCGATTTCATGCTCTTTGAAAATATTTCCTTCACCATATTTAAAGACCAAAAAGTTGCCCTGATTGCCAAAAACGGCGCCGGAAAAACAACCCTGATGGAGATTTTAGCGGGTAACGACACGCCTGACGATGGTAAAATCATACAAACCAAAGATGTACGGATTGGCTATCTGCGGCAAGCGCCTGATTTAAATCCGTCGTTGACCGTGCTGGAACAAGCTTTGCAATCGGAAAACCCGACGATGCAAGTGGTCCGCGATTTCGAAGCAGCCATAAAACACAACCAGCATGACGAAATAGAACGGCTGTCAGCACGAATGGACGAGCTTCATGCCTGGGACTTCGATGTGAAAGTGAAACAAATCCTGAGCCAGCTAAAGATTGACAATTTTGACCAGCTGGTTGGCGAACTTTCCGGGGGCCAGCAAAAAAGGCTGGCGCTGGCCAATGTGCTGGTAAACGAACCGGACCTGCTGATGCTGGATGAGCCAACCAACCACCTCGACCTGGAAATGATTGAATGGCTCGAAAATTACCTGGAAAAGACAAACTGCACCCTGTTTATGGTTACACACGACCGTTATTTTTTGGACCGGGTGTGCAATGAAATCATCGAGATCGATCAAAATCTGGTGTACTCCTATCAGGGCAACTACAGCTATTACCTGGAAAAACGACAGGAACGGATTGAACAACAACAGGCATCGACTGAAAAGGCACAAAACCTGTTGCGCACCGAACTGGACTGGATGCGGCGCATGCCCAAAGCCCGCAGCCACAAAGCCAAGTACCGGGTTGATCAGTTTTATGAACTGAAAGAAAAAGCCGGTTACAAACGTCGTGACGACAGCATCGACCTAAATATTGCCTCCTCGCGCATGGGCAGCAAAATCCTGGAGCTGGAACATGTTTCGAAAGCGTATGGCGACTTAAAACTGATCGAGGACTTTACCTATAAATTCTCGCGATTTGAAAAAGTCGGTATTGTCGGCAAGAACGGTACCGGAAAATCAACCTTCCTGAATGTTATCACGGGCGCCATTCAGCCCGACAGCGGAACCGTTGACATCGGCCAAACGATAAAAATCGGCTACTACCGGCAGGAAGGAATCGCCTTTCGGGAAACCGACAAAGTGATTGACGTGGTTAAAAATATTGCCGAAGTCATTCAATTTGAAGACGGCAACAAGATGACCGCCAGCCAACTGCTCACCCGGTTCCTGTTTCCGCCCGAAACGCAGTACAATACCATCGACAAGCTCAGTGGCGGCGAACGTCGCCGGTTGTACCTCTGCACCATCCTGATGCAAAATCCCAACTTCCTGATTCTTGATGAGCCTACCAACGATCTGGACATCATGACCCTGAACGTGCTCGAAGATTACCTGGCCGGTTTTGACGGCTGCGTGATTATTGTTTCGCACGACCGCTACTTCATGGACAAGATCGTGGATCACCTGTTTGTTTTCAACGGGAATGGCAAAATCAAGGATTTCCCGGGAAATTACACCATTTACCGCAACAGCTTAGAGGAAGAGGAAAAGCAGGAAAAGGCGGAAGCGGCGGCAAGCGCACCAAAGGCGGTAAGCGAAAAACCAAAAAAGCAGTCGCAAAAGCTGACCTTTAATGAAAAGCGCGAGTTTGAGCAACTGGAACAGGACCTTGATCGTTTGGAACGCGAAAAAGCATCACTGGAAAAAATCATGAATTCGGGCGAATTGTCGCCGGAAGAACTGCTGCAAAAAAGCCAGCGTTATTCTTCCCTGACCGATGAACTGGACGAGAAAGAATTGCGCTGGCTCGAACTGAGCGAAAAAATATAAGGCTAATAACCGGCCTGTATTTCCGTTTCTTTCAGCAGGTTCACGATTTCTTTTACCCGGTGGGTGATGGAGCGGGCCGATATGGTAGCGCCCGAAATGGCCTGAATATCTTCGCCGTATTTCAGCTCGCCGCCTTTATAGCCAACAAATTGTCCCAGCCACTTTTTCGAAGTTATTTCGCCGCCGTGGTCCGAAATATAATTCACCACCCGCACCATTTCGGTGGCTTTATCCAACCCGGTCAGCACTAAAAATCGAAACTCATCATACCGCCCCATTCCCCGGGCCAGGATCACGTACCCCTCCTGCTGCCCTTCAACCTGAAGCTTGTAAGCAGCGTCCACTTTTTCTTTCAGCAAATTATTCAGCTTGCAGGCCTCCAGCTGTATTTTGCTCTTCGGAACTTCCATTTCCTTGCTCAGCACCTTGAGGATCTTTTCGGTGTCCTGCCCGAAAAGATCCATCTGAAGTGTCAAAAAAAGTGTTAGGAGTATCCCTATGTAAATTCGTT
>JBFXGM010000016.1:0-111088 GCA_050178015.1 Mangrovibacterium sp. | reverse complement strand
CTAGCATAGGAAAGCTCTACCGCCTTTCGTTTAAATTCTTTGTCAAACTTCTTTCTCATTGGTGTCATTTTGTAGGTAAATAAAATAATACTTAACCTACCGTCCAATCAAATGTAGCAACTCCACCTGCGATAGATAACAACTCTGTTAAAGTATCTTTTGGAATCGTATCGTTTGTTCGTAAGCATTCGCCCAACCACGTCTTGTTTTTAAAGACAGTGCAGTTCTCTTTCAAAGTTTCTCTAAAATGTTCGGAGAACTTTGAGAGATTTAAGAGTTCTCCGGAATCTGGGATTTAAAATTGTGCGGCAGTAGTTCAGCCAGGTCTTTGGTGTAATCGTTGTCGTAGAGGTGAACATTTTCCAGGAAGAAGACCATCCAGTCGCGGAAGCTTACCCCGGCGGCTTTGCAGCAGCCCATCATGGAATAGACAACAGCAGCATTCTCCGCAGCGCTGTCGTTGCCACAGAACAGCCAGTTCTTCCGTCCCAAAGCTATGGGACGAATAGCATTTTCGGTCAGGTTGTTGTCCATCTTCAATTTGCCGTCCAGGTGATAACGGGTTAGTTTGTGATAAATTCCGTAGGTGTAGCTGATGGCTTTTCCGATCCGACCTTTAGGCAAGACCTTGGGATGTTCGCGGACCATCCATTTTTCAAAAGTCACCATAATAGGATAGGCCAACCTGGAACGCAGCTCAGCGCGCTGTTCATCGGTCAGGTTTTCCTGGTCGGCTTGCCGTTCCACATCGTAAAGCAGGCCGATTTGCTCCAGTGCATACGATGCCCGGGCTTGGTCTTCTTTTAAAGCTTCGTCAAATCTACGGCGGTTATCAGACGCTTTTGATAAACGCCGTTATCAATACTCATAGGTAATCAAAAGCTGTCTTTTTTAGTCGCTGATAATAAGCCAATTATCGTTGATACTCTACAGAACAGCTTTTGATAATAATTATGCGAGACCTTTTAAAAACGATCTGAGCTTCTTGTCTTTTTCCCAAGATAAAATCCTGATTTCTTTATCAAATACGTCACGGGATGCTTTTTCCAAAGATTCTCTTTTCAGCTTTGAATCAGCTCTCGCGTAAATCTCCGTAGTTTGTATGGAGGCATGCCCCAGGATGTCACGGATGTACACTAGGTTCACACCTGCCTGTAAGAGGTGCATGGCCTTGGAGTGCCGAAAGATGTGCGGGCTGATTTGTTTTGGAATGAGCTCAGGATAAGCAGCCCTGGCCATAGCCGCATATGTCTTCAGTATGTAAGTGACTCCGGGACAGGTGAGTTTGGATCCGCTACTGTTGAAGAATAAAGGACGTTCGCTTTGTGACGGAGTGTTCAATCGGTTTTCTTCTAAATAAGTCGTGAGGATATTGACTTGTTGTTCCCTTAACGGGACAACCCGGGTCTTGTTGCCTTTCCCATGCAGGCGAACCAAAGCAGGCTTGTCCAGCCTCAAACAAGATGGTGTAAGGTCTGCCAGCTCCTGAACACGGGCTCCGCTTTCATAAAGCAGTGAAAGCAAAGAAAGATTGCGTCTGCCGTGTCTGTCTTTGGTTGAAACCTGCTCCAGCAAACACTTGATTCCATCTACTGTCAGATAATTTACCACAGGCATCGGGGTTTTCTTTGTTTTGATTGAACGGATGGATTGCCATGTTGCCAGTCTGGTAGGATCATTTCGTTCCAGGAACTCATAAAAAGAGCGTATAGCCGCATAGCGCTGGTTGCGTGTGGACACGCTGTTATTTCGGTTGTCTTGCAGCCAGTTCAGAAACGATAGTATCACCTCACGGTTAAAGCTTTTCATTGAGAGTTTGTCGACACAAATACCTTGGACATCGCTCATATAATCAATCAGGAGTATAAAAGTATCCCTGTAAGAGCGAACTGTATGTTTGCTGGCTCCTTGTTCCGAGCCCAGGTAATTGGTAAAAAACGATTCTAAATATTCAGCAAAATCAGTCACATCTGTCTTCATAATCCTGTTTGAGTTTATAGGTGATAATTGAATAGACCTCATCTGTGTCCTCTGCGTTCATTTTCAGAACTTCAGGGTACATCTCCTGCGTCAGTCTGAGGTAGGTCTCCGTATCCAGCACCTTTTTGTGTCCCATGAATGTTGCCAGTAAGGGGAGGGAGCAATAAAGATCTATCCCATCCTGTGTCAGTTTGATGAGGGCGTGTACGGCTGTGCTATGACGGATTTCGTGAACCATAGGCCCGCGTTGGTCACAACGCCTTGGGATTCCGCATTCTTCTATAATACGATGGAAATAGGTTAAAACAGTCCGACGGGAGCAAGGTCTACCTGTCGTGGAAACAAACAAATGAGAGTCCGGATTTGCGACACCTGGTGTGGGTATCCTGTTCCGGTAACTGACGTATTGTCTGAGGACCTGTTCCAATGTTTCATTAACAGGAGCCAGTCTTTGACAGCGGTTCTTGGTATTATTCAGAACAATGACTTTCCGGTCAAAATCGACGTCCTTATTCAATATGGAAAGAGCCTCGCTGATTCTTATTCCAGTACTGTAAAGTACCCGTATCAGCGCGGGCATAATAATCATGATGCTTTTAGCGTGATGCTCTTTCATGACCATGGTGCATATGTTACCGTACCTCCCCCACTACACAAAGTCTCTGCCTTAATTGTGACATATAGGAATCAATCAACCATCCAAAATTAGCCGGTACCGAAATGGCTTATTGTTTGTATTGTTGCAATTATTAACACAAATGTTGTAACTTGAAATTGCTTATGTTCACGATGAGGACGGGGGTGGGAAACTACAAGGTCAGGGTCATATATCAATGAATAGGTCATATCTTCATTGATAGCTCTCGACCTTCTCGCAGGTTTAGACAAAACGCTATCTTTACAGAATATTAGCTCATTCTACCTAAACTTGATTTATGCAAACATTGGCCAGTCAGATAAAAACAAGGGCTTATTTATTTTTAATCCTGTTTTACAGCCTTTCCTCCACTCTTTGGAGCAATTCACTTTATGACTTAAAATTCGAGCACCGTTTCACTCAAGACGGATTGCCGAATAATGAAATCAACATGATTTATCAGGATAAAGACGGGTATATCTGGATAGCGACAAATAGCGGATTATGTCAATATGACTCTTATTCAACACGAATATACAAATCCAATATTTATACACCGAACGCTTTAACCAACAACAAAATACTCTGTATCCGGGAAGACAACAGACATCGTCTATGGATTGGCACATACAATGGACTAAACGTATTGGACAAAACAACCGGTGAAATAAGAAATATCCAATGTGAGAATATTTCAGATCAGCCGATCCACAAAGTACTCATCCTTGGAAATAACGAGATGTTGCTGTGTTGCGAAAGGGACATAGTTCGTTATTATCCAGACGAAAATAAAAGCATCAGACTTTTACCTGAAGAATTAGCAGGCGCGTTTCCCAAAGCGTTAATTAGTGACTCAAAAGGCCATATTTGGATAGGTACCTGGAATAATGGTTTATTTCGATATGATCCCGATGAAAAGAGGGTGTACAATTATTCGTACCAGTTTCTGGGAAACATCTATTCTTTATTCGAAGATAGTAAGCACCGAATATGGGTTGGTTCGTGGCAAGAGGGCCTTTCCATGCTGAAGAACCCATATGATATGGATAGCCTGAAGGTTGAACATTTCCCTTGTTCCGGAGGTAGCTCCCACGGGATGAACGACTGTTTTGTATATGACATTTCAGAAGATACCAATACCGGTTTTATCTGGGTTGGAACACACAACGGACTTAGTATTCTTTATGATGAAGGAAAAAAGCTTTTCAAAAGTTATTTGCCGGATTATTCGAAGAATTCAATATCATATGGTACGGTTAGTTGCGTTTTCAGAGACAGAACAGGGAATATGTGGCTCGGCACAAATGGAGGGGGCGTGGATTTTGTAAAGACAACCCCTTCACTATTCGGGCTGGACCGCCTGGAAGACGCAAATCGAAAGTTGGTCCGCAATTCAACAATTAACAGCATATTAGTAGATCACGAGAATCAACTTTGGCTTGGATTGGGTAACAGCGGCCTTGTTGTGCAAAACAGGGGAACAAAAAACTACCGTTACGATATCGATGCCGAAATATTCTCATTAATTGGAACAAGACCTCTCGTAACAACTCTTTTTCAGTCGCCAACATCTGGGAAAATCTGGATAGGTACGTATGATTGGGGGGTATTTATTTTCGATCCGGAAGGTCGAAAAGGACACCGGGTAAGTCATTTGAATTATAAAACAAGTCCGTGGTTAAGTAATCTATGCGTTTATTCGATTACTGAGGATCATAAAGGCAATACATGGTTAGGTACACGGACTGGTGTGTGCTACCTGGCTTCGGATGGACGCGGAAATCGCTTAAATAATCATACAATAGACGATACTTATATAAGTTACTACACAGTCACCTCTATAGTGTACGACAGAGAAAACAATATATGGGCAGCAACAACTAACGGAGGTATCTTAAAGATATCGGGCGATTTTAAGAAGCCGGAATCTATATCTTTTAAGAGATACACTTTAGAAAACAACAAACTGAATACGACAAATGCCTTATCACTTTTTCTGGATAGCAAAAATCGATTATGGGCTGGAACTGAGGGAGGCGGGTTAAACTTGTATGAAAGATCTAAAGATTTGTTTACTCCTGTCACCCAACTCATAGGTCTGCCCGGAGATGATGTTTATTCGGTTCGGGAAGACAAAAACAATCATTTATGGTTAGGAACAAACGCCGGATTATTATATTTAGAGGTTTCCGGGGATTTAAAAGAAACGACCTATGTTGCCTACACAATGACCGATGGACTGCAAGATAATTCCTTTTGTCTGAATTCAGCATTTACCGCTTCTGACGGTGAGATGTTCTTCGGAGGCCATCATGGGTACAATTATTTTTTTCCAAACCAATTGAAAAAGAAAGATTCGTTCCCTCCTTTGATGATCAATGATATTAAAATTCATAATCAATCATGGTCCTATCTGGATGATGACGATAAAAAGAAAATCACCATGCATGCGCCGGGATTTACTGACACGGTAAGCTTGCATTACCGTCAAAATAATTTCAACATCGAATTTGCGGCCTTAGATTTCAATAATCCCTCCAAAATCAAATATGCCTATAAGCTAGACGATTACGATGATGATTGGCAATATACAGACGCTTCCAAACGTTTTTCATATTACAACAATCTCGCTGCAGGCAGTTATACTTTCCATCTCAAAGCGACAGATTCGCACGGAACATGGAATGATTCTGAAAAGAAAATTCAGGTTGTCATACTCCCACCCCCCTGGAAAACAGGATGGGCTTATTTGGGCTACTCAATTATAGCAGGGCTTTTATTGTATGCTGTATTTTACATTATGAGATACCGTTTAATTTTGCGAAACAAGTTAAAATTAGTTGCTTTGGAACAAGAGAAAAACGAAGAACTAAACAAAGCCAAACTGCAATTTTTTACGAATATCACTCATGAGTTGAGGACTCCTCTAACCTTAATTATAACACCTTTAGATAGTTTATTAAAAAAAATAGATGATACCATAATTAAGAAATCACTAGCCGGAATACAAAAAAACGCGAAGGATTTATTGGAATTGGTCAATCAGTTACTTGACTTCCGTCGCCTTGAGACGATGGGGGAGGAACTGAACCTAAGCTATTGCAATATTGCAGAATATATTGATGAAATTTGTAATCATTTTTCCAAGCTTACCACTACTAAAAGTATTGAATTCCAATGGGAATGCACATCTTCGGAGTTGTTTGCATATGTTGATAAAGACAAATTTAGGAAAATAATAAACAATTTACTTTCAAATGCCTATAAATTCACGTCTCCAGGTGGGAATATCATACTGCTTTTCGATAAAGAAGCGAATTCAGACAGTTTTTTCGTACAGGTAAGTGATACTGGTTGTGGTATTCCAAGAGAAGAACTGCCAAAGATATTTTCGCGATTTTACCAGGTTCAATCTTCTAACGAATCAAATACCGGAAGTGGAATTGGACTGCACCTTGTGCAAGAATATGTAAAACTACATAAAGGAAAACTGCGAGCAGAAAGTAGCATAAACAAAGGGAGTGTTTTTACTATTTCGATCCCGGCCAATCTACATCCTGTAGAAACAAACCATCAGAAAGTTATAAAGGGAGATGACAACAAAGAACCAATAACTCATAGATCAAACGCGTTGAAAATTTTGGTAGTGGAAGATAATAACGAATTCCGTTCCTTCTTATGCGACCAACTCTCTGAACAGTTTATTGTTTTCAGTGCATCAAACGGACGGGCGGGACTTGAAAAGGCTTTAGAAAAATTACCGGATATAATTATCAGCGATGTAATCATGCCCGAGATGTCAGGTATAGAGCTCTGTAATAAATTAAAGATGGACATTAGGATTTCGCACATAC
This sequence comes from Mangrovibacterium sp., assembly GCA_050178015.1. Classification (GTDB taxonomy): domain Bacteria; phylum Bacteroidota; class Bacteroidia; order Bacteroidales; family Prolixibacteraceae; genus Gaoshiqia. The sequence continues at coordinate 104,617 of JBFXGM010000016.1, read as the reverse complement.
CAATTATCTTCCTGACAGCCAAAGCCTCAGACGAAGCCCAAATTGAAGGATATGGGGTTGGAGCAGACGCGTATATAACAAAACCATTTAATATGGATATTTTGTTGTTGAGAATACATTACTTGAATGAACAACAGGTAGAACGGAAGCGACTTTTCAGAAAGGCAATCTTCATACGACCTGAATCAATTACTTTAACAAGCCTGGACGAGAAACTCATAACGGATGCTATCGGATGTGTCGAAAAGAATATAAACAATTCAGAATATTTGGTCGAGCAACTGAGTAAAGACCTGGGGATGGATAGAACCACCTTGTACCGTAAGCTAATGGGAATTACCGGACACAAACCGTCCGAGTTTATTCGATCTATCCGTCTAAAAAAGGCAGCACAGTTACTGGAGAAAGGCCTTCCGGTTTCTGAAATCTCCGATATGGTAGGTTTTGGTACATTTAGTTATTTTAGTAAGTGCTTCAAGGAAGAATTCTCTGTTTCTCCGTCTCAATATATCTGTGAAACTTCGCCAGAGAAAAAAGGATTTTAATCTGAATTTTTTTGTGCAAGTATGTACTCTGAAACGGATCCGACGACAATTAGTGTCATTGTCTGTCAACTTTAAAGTTGCTACCTGACATGACACTAATGTATTAATGACAAATGGATTAAAGGGTTTGCTCTATCTTGCGTCTATTCTGGTTTCTGCCGGTTGTAACCAAGGGGAAGAAAACCTTACGGTAATTTCTCCTTCTTCACCCGTAGCCTGAATGTATGCGATAAGGCGTCCATGGAAAACACGTTGCATATTATCCGTATAATCCCCCCATATCGCTATTGTTGCCGGCTTCCAGACCCAGCAGTTTTGCAGGGCCGCTCACCAGGCAAGTGATGTCGTTGTCAGACATCATTACGGGAACTCCATCTTCATCAACCACCTGTATTGCGATTTGCGATAATCCTTTTTCCGTTGCTGTCTTTTCAACTCGTACAGCGAATGGCTGTTTTGAGGTTTGAATGGCACAACGGGTAATTTCCGTATCGTTTTCATCGTAACCTATAGCTTCCAATTTCCCGGCTTTGTACGGAACGTCCCAAGAGATGATTCCTGTTTTTGGGTCATACTCTGTTTTGCCACCAACCGGTTGATCATTAAGCAACAGTTGAACTTTTGCAGCATTGGTATAACACCCAACACTAATATTTTGCCCTTCTTCGTAATTCCAAACCGACCAGGCATCCATAGAAGGTTGCGTACCTCGTCTGTTCCAAATGAGAGATGTTCCTAAATAAATAGTTGGCTCGCTGCTCCACAACGCTTTACGAAAATATCCTCGTGGCTTAATGAATCCTGCAAAATCGAGCAACCCCGAATAGAATCCCCGAGAGGGCCACCGTCCCGATTCACCCAGGTAATCAATCCCTGTCCAGATAAATTGCCCGAATACATGCTCATTACTGGTTACGGCTTTCCAGGCTGCGAGGTCGTGCCGTGTTTCACTGCCGAAAAGCACACGATCCGGATATTCCCTGTGATCAGAACCGTAACGGCTTTCGGTGTAGTTATATCCCTGAATATCTAAAGCCCCCGGATATTCAGTTTCATTTGACATGGCGACACCAGCTAAGCCTGCTGTAACGGGACGTGATTTGTCATATTGTTTCACCACTGCTACCAGACGTTTGGCGATATTCCCTAAACGATTGGCATCGGGAGCCTCGGGTTTATAACCACCGAACATTTTTGAGTAAAATCCTTATTGTCACCATCGAGGACCGGATGCGAATATGGATCGTTGGGATAGTCCACTTCGTTACCGATGCTCCAGGCAAAAACGGATACGTGATTCCTGTCGCGGCGAACCATATCGGCCAAGTCCTGTTCTCCCCATTTTGAGAAAATATCAAATGATCCCTGATGTCCGAGAGTTCCTGCATTCCATCCTTCAATCCACTTATTTTTGGGGAATTCCCATTCGTCATAAGCTTCATTCAACACCAAAATCCCCAATTCGTCACACAAGTCGTAGAAATCAGGAGCTTGAGGATTATGGCTTGTACGAATGGCATTTACTCCGATTCCTTTTAAAGTTTGCAATCGGAGTTTCCACACTTCACGGGGAACAGCAGTTCCCAGAACTCCTGCGTCATGATGTACACATACGCCTTTCATTTTCATCCATTTCCCATTTAGAGCAAACCCCTTGTCCGGATCGAAAGTAAAAAAACGAAAGCCGGTTGTGGTAGTCGTTCTGCCAATTACTTTTCCGCTTTGCGAAACCGTGGTTTTAAGGGTGTAAAGATTTGGATGTTCCAGATCCCAGAGTTGAGGATTTTTTACTTTTAAATCAGTTGTAAATTTTGTGTTCTGACCTGCTGTGACGAATATTTTTTTACTGCTTTTAGCGACTGGGTTCCCTTCTGGCGAAAATAATTCGTTTGTAACGCCAATGTCATTGTCATTCAAAGATTCATTGGTTATTTCCACCGACACATTAAGGACATTTACGTTAACATTTTTAAAAGGCGGCCGACAAGTCGCAAATACACCCCATTGGGCAATATGCACCGGATTGGCATAAACCAACCATACGTTCCGGTAAATTCCCGAACCGGTATACCAACGCGAATCGGCATCCTGGCTATGATTAATGCGAACGGCAATAACATTATCCTTCCCGTACTGAATGAAAGGCGTAATATCAAATGCAAAAGAAATGTATCCGTTGGGACGGCTACCAGCCAATTGCCCGTTAACGAATATCTTGCTGCGGTTATATATACCTTCAAAATATAGATATACTTTCTTGTCTTGTTTTTCCTGTGGAATATTAATCGTTTTCCGGTACCAGCCAATACCGCCGGGCAGGAAGCCCATACAACTTGCTTTATCAGGACTTAAGGGCTGACGAATACTCCAATCGTGAGGCAAATCAATGGCTTGCCACTGTTTTTCGTCAAAATCGGGGGATTGAGCACCGACGGAATCTTTTAAAATAAATTTCCACTCATTATTTATCTTTTCCGGTTGTCCGAAAGATACTTGTGCAAAAATATCTGCAAACAATAATGTTGCTATAACCAAAAACACGATTTTCCTTTTCATCATTTTCTGGATATAAAATTAGTTATTCAATATCTTGTGGATTATCTCAAAAATGAGGGCGTATAACAGATTTTGTGTGACTGTCAATTGAAGTTCCGTTTTTCGGATTCTCTTTTCAGACACTTGCCTGGATCATTCCACTGAATCTGCTGATGGCTTTGCAGGATGTCTATTTCGGCGAGCGTTGCAATAGTTCCCGATAGTGAAACCAAGCGAAAGTAGCGTGCCTTTACCGGAGTGAAATATACGTCCGCAAAATAAGGCATCCAATCACCACCGGCAACTTTTTCCCAGTTTTCTCCATCAATGCTAATGTAGAAAAGAAATTCCCGGATCAATCCATTTGTTGAACCGTCCATAATCGGAGTGGGCAGGAATCCATATACTTCATATTCTGCTCCCATGTCAATTTCGATAGAATGTGGCGCGGACGCTGCAAATCCACTGTGTTTCGTGTGCCAAAAAGTAGAAATATTGCCATCAATGGCATTAGATGCGCTACAGTTTTCATCACGTGTTCCCTGACTACTAAATGCACGTACTGACCATCCGTTTTTGGGTACGAGATTGGTAGTAGACGTTTCGCGTACCCGACCGGTTAAAAAGTTAACGTCAAATTGTTGCCTGTAGTTAAAAGTGCAATTGTTGCCGCTAAACTGGATAGGGAACATAATAGTCTTTGATGCCGGCAGGTCAGGATCTTTCCATCGATCACCTACATAGAGGTAAGTTGTATCTTGTGTGCCATAAATGGTAAGCACCGAAGCAGCTTGCGTGTCGAAACTGTTACGATTTCCTATATTAGTCAGTGCAGACCATCCTGAGAAAAGGGAAGTGGAATGGGAAATTTTTGCCTGATTGGGATCCCATCCCGTACACGCTGAGGAAATCATGAAATACGTATTACCGACCCTGACAATGGCAGGTGCTTCGCGTCCTTGTCCGGGGAAAAGAGGTGTATGACTTACAACACTCAGATAGTCATCCGAAAGGCGGAACAACCCAAGATCACGATTTTCATTGGTGGTAGAAATAAAATAGGCAGTACCATCATTATCGATAAAGATATTACAGTCGCGGGATTTGATTCCTAACGGACGGCCAGACCAATGATATTTATAGGGCCCGTTTACCGAATCACAATAAAAAACTGCTGCTTCAGAGGCGCCGTAGTTACTTTGTTCCCAGTGACACCACACCACGTACTTCCCGGTTGTTTTACAATACATGAGTTTGGGACGTTCGATAAAACGGCTTTTCCCCAATTCTGGATGGGTAATACCATTGGCAATGATTTTACGTTCGAATTTCCAGGTTACCAGATCTTTCGACGAATACATGTTTACGTCCGGATTCCACGTGTTGCTGCGATCTTCGCCAATCATATACCAGGTATTTCCCACATTCAGGAAACCAGCGCCGTGTGCATGTACAGGATTACCGTTGGTATCTTCCCATAGAGCGCCGTTACGAATGGTCGTCCATATTGAAGAATGTCCGTCCAGATAGGCGGCTCCATCTCCCTTATCCCCCTGGGATTGCTGTCCCATTAAACCGAAACCTGAAGTAACAATCAGACAAAACGTGAAAATCGTCTTTCTCATAAAGATTTATTTTTTAACATTAAGGCATCCGAACCAAAATTAGCCGTTACGGAAAGTGCTCATTGTTTCCAATGTTGCAATTATTACCTTAAATGTTGCGGACCCGCGAGTGTGTGTCCTCTTTTATCAAATTATCTGATATATATATTCCACTAATGTATTTGCGGGATTTTTGATAACTGGTTTTTCCTAAGGCTTTCTGATATTTGTTTCTGGGGCCCCAAGATACCCCCTCTTTTTTTCACCTGTCGTTATTTCAATTTTATCCAGCACCACACCCGGATCAATCATAGTGATTTTTAACGTGTGTTTTCCTTTTTCCCGAATCAGCGTCTTAATTTCGGGTATGGCCGCAGCGCGAAGCACATTATTTTTCCATTCCGGATTGTCCTCGTCCATCTCCTCCTTTAAGGCAGCATTGACAACAAACGGCTCACTATCATCGATACTAACAGCCATCCGGAGTTGATACTCATCGTTCAGAGGAAGAGCAGGCAGACAATAGAAACGTAAGGTAGCTTGCCCCGTCGATTCTAAATAAAAATTATAGAGCAAAGAAGGAGCTTGAGCTAAATCATTTAATGAAAACGGCGGGGCTGTTACCGGAAAGGCCCCCATCGCATCACTGCTCCGTCCAAGAGATTCGATTAGGGCCCAGCTTCCGGCCTCGGTCTTATTTTGCGCTGAGAAATTTTCAGCTTCCATCGATACAATACCATTATCTTCGACAAAACAAGGGCTCCCAGGGATTGTCCAGTCTGGTTTTATGGCTACGACTCCGATACGATAATCACGACCATTTAATTTGAATAAAACATCGGTCCGAATCGTGTCATTTGAAGATATTTTATCCCAATCAACCGATAGCCAAATCCGGTCTTGTGTTTCAGTATTTCCGGCCCGTTTGGAAACAGCCACCCAATCATCTGTGGTCTTTGTCTCCCATTGTAAAGGTGCCGTACCGGAGTTAAAGACGTCAACAAAATAGCTGCGATCAGTAATCGAATTAAATACCGGCAATGTGAATACTTCTTCACCCTGGGATTCAGCCGAATATTCTTCAGGCAAAATACCTCCTCCGCTTTTTTGTACTGAATGAAAGCTACCAGTTTGGGGCATATCAAAAACCTGCATCCCGCGTGGGTTATAGGTCATCATATGCTTCCATTTTCCACCAGCCAACGAATCATTATAGAAGGCGGTCGCCTGTTTTATTTTTTCAAAAGCTGCTTCGGCTTTCTGTGCATAAACGTTAGCACTGTTTCTTCCTTCCCGTGCATATTCCCGGCTTTTATAGGCATACAGAATCTTCTTATTCATATTAGACGCCCCAATCACTTTATATCCTACCAGTTCATAAAACGCATCTTTTAGGTTGTCGGGCAAATCTTTGTACAATTTCCCGACTTGCTGCTCTAAACTATCGTATGCATCTATTCGCTGTTGGGCTTCGTCGCCATTGATGAACAAAGAAAGCTCAGGATCCTGGACAGGCGTATTCGGATAAACCCCATTCCAGCCCATGTGTTCTGGCTTCCGGGAAAAACCAAGTTGAAAATATTTGGATAAAATCTCTCCGATTTCAACTCCGTATTTTTCCCCAAATTGTGATTCGGCAAACTTGGTATAATAAGAGTCCAACGCTTCGGGATAGAACTGTTCAGGATTCCATGCCATGTCAAGAAAAAAATTCATCCCGATTTCGTTGGGCTTAATATCTCCGACATTGACTATCCAAACATTCTTGGCATTCGTTTGATAAGCCTTATGCATTTCTTCCCAGATAAGGGAAACCGGTATGGATTCTATCCACAGAAAATCATGCGGTCGTCCCCAGTATGAAATATGGTAGTAGACGCCTGCTCCGCCGGACCGTTTGCGCTCTTCCGTATTTGACAACTGACGAATGTAGCCATGGTTATCGTCAGCCCACATTATCGTTACATCGTCAGGAATAGTTGCTCCTGCTTTGTACAATTGAAGCACTTCTTTGTATGGACAGAAAATTTGCGGAATCCCAGTAACCGGCTTGCCTGTTATATTCTCCAACAAGTTTCGTTGGGTATCCAAAACCTGGCCAAGTATCTGTACTTTGTCTCCAACGTTCTTTCCTCCGGGCATACTGCCATCATGGATTCCGCGCATACCGACTGTATAAATTCCATCATGATTTGTTGTCGCTTCAACTCGCTGCTTCCAGTACTCAGTAATCTGTTCCGGGTTTTCATCAAAATTCCATGCTCCACGTTTTCCTGATGAAGGTTCCCAACGGTGCCATTCATCAACATTGTTCCGGAGCATTGGCTCGCAATGTGACGAGCCAACCCATATCCCATATTTATCGGCCATTTCAATATTGCCGGGGTAAGTAAAAAACGCCCGGGTACAATCGTGCATCGCCGGCCAAACCGCATTCGCCTTCATCCGCAATAAAAGTTCGAAAATCTTTTCGTAGGTTTTAGGTCCAATATCACCTGTTTCGGGTTCAAAGGTCCTGGCAGCCCAAGGCTGAAGCCCCCAATCTTCATCATTCAAAAAGATTCCCCTGAACTTTACTTTCGGCGCATCTTCAAGGGACAGATTCCCGGGAAGGCTCACCGTTTCCCGCGTTTTAGGTTTCACATCGGCCCACCAACACCACGGTGAAACACCAATCAGCCTACTTAGTTCCATGATGCCGAAAGCAGTCCCCCTTGGATCGCTGCCAACAATCCAGAGTGAATTTCTACCGGATTTTGAAACCATCTTTATCGTATAGGCTTCCCATTTTATACTTAGCACGTTGACATCAATTCCGGCTTCCTTGCACTCCTGGTCAAAAGCACTATCAACACCAATTGTACCTATCTTAATTTGATTTTTGCTTTTCGAGCTTTCTGGAATATTTAATTGTCGTCCGGTTATAGCGTAAACATCATCAGAAAATAATCCGACAGCGGTATAAACCACCAGCTTTTCATTTTTATTAAACACAAGTTCCGCCGTGCTTTTGGGTGATGTAATCACAAAAGCACCGGTATCTTTTGCCTGCGTCCGGGCAAAAGACAAACAGACAATAACAACTGAAAGGAAGATCAATTTATTCGTTCTTAGGTTTTCCATCGTTTATTTTATTTAATCGTAAACACATCAGCAACACGAACAAAATTGTCGGTGCTGCCAAAAACATTTTTTCGTTTATCAGACCAGGTTCCGTGTTCTCCCAGAACCTCAATGGTCATCGTATAGTTGTCTTTTTTCATGCGAGGGCTCACAAACTTCAATGATTCATCCTCATATTTACTGTAAAAATCCACTACGGTATTAATAATTTCCCGGTTATCTCCATCCTTGATTGCAATCCGGGCATATCCGCTTGTATTGTTTGAAACTCCCTGTATTCCAACCTGTCTGCCTTTATACGAATACGTAAGCAAAGCCCCCTGTTCATTGGCGGTTGTTAACCCCGCTTCAACTTGCCAGTTCCCTTTCCTGTCCCGAATTTTTTCCTTTATCGACTCCTTAACGAATGCAACTGGAGACCACTTTGCCTCGGGAAAATCAACACGCCATTTATCTATAAATTCGGGGATCGAAAAAGAATTATCTTTGAGCGAGATTGGCAGCCAAACCTGCGTGGCGGCGGAGCCTTGTTTGGGGAATGACCACCGGTCTCCCACATATACAAACAAGGTGTCGTGCTGATTTGTAACTGGCAAAACAAAAGAACACTGTGAATTCCATGTTAGAGAGCCTTCAGGAGCAAATAGTCCCCGTTTTGTCCAGGGTCCTTCTAATGAAGCCGCTGTCAAATAGAAATTATCGTTTCGCTCCCAACTGGTCAAATTGGAACTTAACCAATAATAAACCCCTTTGTTTTTGAACATTGCCGGTGATTCCCCGGAAGCCTGCCCGGAAGCCACAAGCCGTTCGGCCGATTTATAATCAGAAGACAATTCGTAAATAACTCCGTGGTGAATAAGCAAATAGCCTTTGCCGTTACTATCCTGAAACGTGCCCATATCCCAACGCCGGATGGGTTCACCGCCGTACAAAAGCGCCCCCTGGAACCGGTAATCTCCATCGATTGTTTTGCAAGTTGCATATCCGATATGTGGGTCGTTGTACTTTCGGTCGTCGGTGTGCATATACATAACGAATTCGCCTGTTTCAGGGCACTTCATCACTTTTACTCGTTCCCCGATTCGGTTGGGGCCCAGCAAACCATCTGTTTGTTTCGCAAGGACTTTCCTTTCAAACTTCCAGTTCATCAAGTCGGTAGATGAATAACAACTGAAGCCGATGAATAGATTGGCGCTATCGGTTTTGTATTCGCCAAAGAGATAGTATTTATCCCCTTCTTTTACAATACAGGCACCGTGAGCATTGACTTCGTTATGGTTCTGGTCGAACCAGCTTATGCCGCTATGGATAGCCGTATAACGGCCCTGTCCCGCAGCAGGCAAAGAAAGCAAACAGCCCGGAATCAAATGAAAAAAAACGAGAAACAGACAATTCTTCACTTTCATACGTTTTTGTTTTTGCGAACAGTCAAGTTGGAATATTCATATTAATAAGTAGTAGCATCATAAATCATGACGGCTTTCTTCAATTTTGCTGTTAATCAATTCTTGCGTAATTGAAGTGCCTGAAGTTAATTATCCCACTTCCCATCGAAACCAATCCAATTTTTAGTGAAAGGAACCCTCCGAATGCCGTGTGGTTGTAACAATCGACGACAAACGAACGCTCAATTTTTTGCCATTCCTTGCCATCGTAACTATAGTAGAACGTAACCGTATTTTCCACGTTCCTGATCTTCAGCCAGCCTGTTTGCCCCATCCTGTTCCCTCCCGCGTTAAGGGGCTGAGCCCTCCTGTAGATCGTGAATTTTCCTCCATCTGTGACCAGCCCGGCGTACATCGAATGATTATAATAGAGAACAAGTCCACCCTGAACATCTCCAACCAGTTCATAATTCACCTGTATCTCATAGGATTCATCTGATGGGATGCACAACAACGGAGAGCTGTCGCCAGGATCATTCCCTTCGGCTTTAAATTGAAGTTTCCCATCGCCGACCTGCACCCGCGACGGGTTAAATTCCTTAAAAAAAGCCCATTGCAATCCCAAGTGATCACCTTCAAAATTATCAGGTAATGAAAATTTTTGCTCTCCATCTTCAAGAAATATTTTTGAAATCGGTTTATCGGGATTGATCTCTGAAGACACTATAAACCAGCCATCCTCCGTCCATTTGATGGGTTCCATTAACGTTTGCCGCCCCAAAGTATAATAATCTTTTTCGTAGGCATGGTACACAATCCACCAATTCTTGCTCTTGTCTTCGATAAGCGTCCCATGCCCCTTAGCATGCCATTTTTCATTTTTTGACCAAGTGTGAACAATCGGATTGTAAGGCGAATTCTCCCACGGGCCCAAAGGTGAATTCGACCGGGCAGACACAACCATATGGGCTGTAGCTGGCCCAACAGTACCTCCCTGAGCTACCGTTAGATAGAAATAACCATCCTTATATGTTAGCTTAGGGGATTCGAGGCATTTACAAGCCACATCCCAATCAGTGGGGATGTCCCACCCATTATAGGAATGAAACACCTCTCCTCTTGTTGACAATCCATCCTCTGCCAGTTCAACAATATTTCCGTAATTTAGGTGCAGGTAACGCTTACCATCCAATCCAGTAACATGTCCCGGGTCAATTCGTCCGATTTTCAGATCGACCGGATCACTCCAAGGTCCTTCAGGGCTACCTGCTGTAATCACCCAATTTGTTCCGCCTGCTGGAAAATAGATGTAGTATTTCTCTTCGTACTTGAAAAAGTCGGGAGCCCAAACCGAGCCCACATTTTGATGGAGAGCGCGGCAAACCGGCTCCCAATTCACTAAATCTTTGGAATGCCAGATCAGTAAGCCCGGATAATAATCAAATGAGGAATGGGTCATGTAATAATCGTCGCCATCCCTGAAGATTGAAGGATCGGGATAATCGCCCGATAAAATTGGATTGGTGTAGAAACTATCCCTGACTTGACTTAATTGTGATAGCAAAGTCAGTGGTAAGAATAGCAGTAACAAAAATAGTATGTAGCGCACGGTGATATTTTTATTCTGAAATGGATGCCGGCAATAGTAAAAACCCATTCGGGAAGATAGCGCTTCCCGAATGGGTTTTAAAACAATTTAATTAATTATATCCCGGATTCTGGGGGAATTCACCTGAATCACGGTCAATTACGGATTGAGGAATTGGCCTCAACAGATGTTTTGATGTCAATGCGTTTGCCCTTTTCGCAAGAACGTTGTGCATCAATGTACGTTCAACTAGTTTGCCTGTCCTTTTCAGGTCGTACCAGCGTTTGTACTCACCTGCTAATTCACGGGCCCGTTCGTCAAGAATGAAATCAATGTTAACGTCTGAAGCATTAATCTGCATTTCAGTTGTTTTCTCCGGAAGGGCTGCCCTGGTTCGTAAACTACTTATCCGCGCTGCTGCTTTTGCATTGTCCCCTGATTTGTAATAAGCCTCAGCAGCAATAAGATAAGTTTCTGCTAAGCGGAATAAAATGATATCCCGTGTGGAAACTTCAACATTTGTCGTATTCGGATCGTGGAACTTCCAAATCATTGGAAATTTACCGGAGCCGCCAAGATTTTCAATATCCGGTAACCAATGACTTTTGGTAATAATATTTGCAACAGGATGTTGGGCCATAAAATCAAGCGAATCCTGGGTTGTGAATGGCTGGTCCGGTTTGGGAAAGTAAACCCGTAGATCACCCTTATTTATTCCTGAAGCAGGAACATCTATTGTTGCAAAATACTCGCTGTTAAAGGTACCATCATAACGACTATCTATATTGGTATTAAAAAGACTATACAAAAACTGGCTTGGTGTAAACTGTGGGTACTGTTGCGGATAAGTTAAATCTTCATAAGTAAAACCTAATTCTTTTTCGTACAAAAGCCAACCAAATTGTCTGCTTTGTAAACTACCTTCGAGCCCCGCCCCAACCGCATACTGGATGGAAAGGATAATTTCATCGTTGGTTTCATTATCCCGGTCAAAAACCTCCTTAAAAGTAGTTTGGAGTGAATAGGTCCCACTATTTATCACAGCATCTGCCAAAGATGCTGCTTTGGAAAAATCATTGGTATCGGCATACGATTTATACCCCCTTGTAAGATATACCAGTGAAAGTAAGTGGTTCGCAGCTCCTTTGGTGACGCGCCCAAATTCCGCAGGGACGGCTGGCAGGTTGTCCACTGAAGCTTCCAATTCGCTTATTAAAAATTGGTAGATTTGCTCTTCCGGAGTTCTTTCAAAATGAGTAACAGCAGCCGTAATCTCCTCATTTACAAGTGGTATATCGCCAAACTGTTCTACCAGATTGTAATAATAATAGGCTCTTAAGACCTTTGTCTCGGCTAAAAGCTGATTCTTCCTGGAATCGCTAATTCCTTCCACTTTGTCGGCTCTTGAAATAGCTGTATTACAAACTTGTATCGCATAATAAAAATCGGTATAAAAATTGGCGACAAATTCATTTTCTGCATCCAATGATCCGTACTCGTTAAGCTCAGAGCTATGTACATCGCGGTTTTCATAAGTACCTCCGACCAATTGACTTTCGCCTCTATTGTAAATATCGACCCCCGACATGAACATAAAAGGAAATCCACGACTCCCGCCGGCACTCCCGATAGCAGATCGTAACGTACCGTATGCAGCGTTTACCAACGACTCATAGCCAGACTCAGACGTAAAATAGTTCTCCGCAGTTATATTGCTTTTGTTTTCTTCCTCCAGAAAGTCCTGACATGAAAATGCAAGAATGAGGAATAAACTTATTGATAAATATTTTGATAATGATTTCATTGCAATTTTTTTAAAGTTCGAGATTAATACCTAACAAATACGATGCATATCCGGTAGCCTCGCCCCAAGTGTTGGTATCTGCCCATTCGGGATCGTATCCAGGGTACTTGGTAAATGTAAGCGGATTTGTAACGGAACCATAGATGCGAAGTTTTTTAACACCCCACCGGCTCAAGGTTTGCTTAGGGACAGTGTACCCTAACGAAATATTACCTACCCTAATAAAGGAGACATCACAATACCTGTAATTATTAAAATAATTGCCTTTATTACCAGGCTGAGGGTATTTATTTGAAGGGTTATTTTCCGTCCAATACTCAACATTTACGTTATTGTAATTGCCGTCGAGGCTCATAAATGAGGACACGAAAGTACTGTACAGTTGTTCTCCCTGACGAGTATAAACATAGGCCGAAAAATCCCAATTTTTATAATTTAGCGTATTCGTTATACTCCCGCTCCACTTTGGAGTCCGTTGGCCGATTATTTTCCGATCGTTTGCATCAATCTTATCATCATTGTTTAAATCCTTAACCTTTACCTGGCCAGGAGTTTGACCATACTTGGCTGCGATATCAGCTTCGTCTGATTGCCATATCCCGTCAAATTCATAATCGTAATTAACCTGAATCGGTTTTCCAATGAACCAACGATTACCTAAATCGTCCTTTTTCTCGCCATATAATTCAACAATCTCATTCTTATTGGTATCGAAAATGATGCTCGTGCTCCAGGTAAAGTTCTTCGTTTCGATATTTACGGTGTTAATTCCCAGTTCAATCCCTTTATTTCTTACCCAGCCAACGTTATCCCAAATGCTGCTCCATCCACTTGTTTGCGGAAGTTGTCGGCGCATAATCAAATCTTTTGCATCGCGGCGATAAACATCGATTGTTCCGTTGATTCGATTTTTATAAAAACCATAGTCCACGCCTAAGTTTATTTCAGTTGTCTTTTCCCAGGTGAGATCAAGGTTCGCCAGCCCACTCTTGTAATATCCTGAGGTTAAAACGCCGTCATAATTGTAGTTGCTTTGTGAAACATTAGACTGAGTTCCGTAAATGTCTACGGCATCGTTCCCTGTAACCCCATATGTCAACCTTAATTTCAGGTTACTTATTTTGTCCGAATTTTTCAGAAAGTCTTCTTCCGATACCCTCCAGGCGAAGGCTGCCGATGGGAAGAAAGCCCATTTATTGCCTTCTGCAAGTCTGGAAGAACCATCATAACGCCCCGTCGCTGTGAATAAATATTTCCCGTTGTAGGAATAATTTAATCTCCCGGTAAAAGAAGCCAAACTGGCTTGGCTATAGTCAGTTCCTGAACCCGTCACGTCACTCAGGGTAGCCGCATCAAGATTATACCATAAGCTGTTAAACGGAAAATTTTTTGCAGATTGGTTTGCTGCTTCCCACTGATCATATTGAATGCTCTGGATAAAGCTAAAATTGAAGCTGTGCTTCTGAATATCCTTAGTATAATTTAACTGGTTATCCCAAACATAGCCGAAGTAATCTGTTGTATTATAATAGGCAGATGTATTTGCCGGGTTGCCATGCCCTCCATTTTTTGCCCTGAGCCCATAATATTCGCTATCCCGCTTGTAAATCATCTGTGGCGAAAACTGAGAGCGCAAAGTCAAACCACGGATCGGCTCGAACTGAAAATACATATTTCCAAAGGCCCTGTAACGGCGATGTTCCCTTATTTCCCCATCTTTTGAATATTCAAACATCGGGTTTGTGGTATAGTCCTGTCTATATGCATTAATTCTTGGTTGACCATTTTCATCGTAGGGATAAGCGACTGGCGGCATCCTGAAGGTGGATCTCAATGTTTCATAGCTCCCTTCATTCCGCAAACTGTATGTAAAATACAAGCCTCCTCCAGCCTCCCATTTTTCACCGAATTTGCGATTCAGATTTAGACGCATATTATACCTGTTGAAATCTTCACCAGGCACCGTTCCTTCCTCTTTTAACTGACCAAGACTCAATGCAAATGAACCGTTTTCGTCACCACCCGAAGCCGTAACCGTATTGCTGGTCTGTACCCCATTTCTCAAAATAAGGTCAATCCAATCGGTGTAATTCCCGCTATCGATTATACTCCATTCCTCAGATGTAAAGAACTCTGTATTCGAACGGTCGGTACTCTTTCCCTGTTTTGTAAATAAGTCAGTTCTCCACTGAACATATTCTGGACCAGTCATCATGTCGGGCAAATTAGCAGCCTTTCGGAAACCATAATAACCGTCATACGAAATCGTAAATTTTCCTGTCTTGCCTTTCTTCGTTGTAACAATTACTACACCATTTGCACCTCTTGAGCCATAGATTGCTGTTGCTGACGCATCTTTCAAAATATCGATCTTCTCAATATCACTCGGATTTAGATCATTCATGCCAGATGTCGTCGGAATTCCGTCAATTACGTAAAGCGGTGTGTTCGAATTATTTATTGAACTCAATCCCCTAATAGATATATCATAGCTCCCTCCCGGTTTTCCTACATTCTGCTCAATATTTACACCCGCTACGCGCCCCTGTAAAGCGCGAGTAGCATCGGTAAGCGTAGTAGCCGCAATTGCATCTGCTTCAATTGAACCAACCGAACCTGTAATATCGCTCTTTTTAACGGTACCGTAACCAATAGCAACAACCTCATCCAATCCGATGGATTCCTCTTCCAAAACAACATCTAAACTTGATTTTCCGCCAACTGGAATCTCTTGAGATTTCATTCCGACAAAGGAGAAAATAATAACCGCATCGGCAGGAACATCCATCAATGTGTATAGCCCGTTTCCATCGGTCACAGTTCCCTGAGTTGTTCCTTTGATCAAAACCGTTACGCCGGGCAACGGTTCACCGGAAGAGTCGGTAATGCGGCCAGTGACAGAAATTTGCTGTTGAACGGTTGAGGTTTGATTTCCCTCAGGTATAGTTAGTACAATTAGTCTGTCTTTTACAGTGTAATTAACATTAGTGCCTGCAAATACCGACCTTAAAACTTCTTCAATTTTTGCATTCTGGACATTAATTGAAATCTGCCTACTCACATCGACTATCTTTCCGCTATACATGAAATTATATTCGCTTTGATCTTCAATATTCGACAGGACTTCCCGAACTGTAACTCTTTCCATATTCAGATTAAGTATTTTCGACTGCGAGTAGCTCTCGCTTGCAAAAACACAGACCATGGAAATCAAAATTAAAAAGACCGCTAGTTTCATAATTCTGAATAATTGCTTCAACCCAGGAATTTTGATGTTCCCAGGTAATTCATCATTTTTTTTCATATTTTTGTATTGATTAGTTTATAATTCCCTGTATATCAGACAGGGGTTCTAGTAATCTCTTCAGGGAAATGTTGACGCATTTCCCTGTTGTTTTTTATTGAGTAGTCTATACCATAGGCAAATAATTTATTTCGGTTAAGGCTCTGTTTTTATTTTCGTTGTTCTAGTATTATTTTCTGCTTAGAGAATGTTCCATCCGACATTTTCTTTCGAGGAAGGATCTTATACGTAATTGGAGTTGCAATAGTCATCAGATCAAGAATCTGGGATAGATGTTCATCTGTAAAAGTGACCGTATATATATAATCGTCTATTTCGTCTTTAACCTCGAAATCAACATTAAACATCCGACCTAATCGCTCAGTAACTTGTAGTATGGGTGTATCTTCGAAGATCAGCTTTCCTTCAGTCCAGGAGGTGTATTTCTCAATGTTCCCTTCTGCACTTGAAATTTTGCCGTTTCGCAAATTGTAATTTACATGTAGGCCTGGCTTCATTGTACCAATGTTTTCTATCTTTCCATCCTCTTTTACCCGTTGTAAAATTACCATTCCGGTAACAAGTGTAGTTTCAATAGCATCATCATCAGGATATGCAAGAACATTGAATGTCGTGCCAACAGCTTTAATATTCATGTTTCCAGCCTTTACAATAAAAGGTTTTTCTGGATTATGGGCAACCTTAAAAAAGCCTTCACCATGAAGGAATACTTCCCTAGTGTTGCTTGAAAAAAAGTGAGGATACCTAATTTTACTGCCATAATTTAGCTGAACCACTGAACCATCAGACAACTGGACTACTGTCTTTGATCCTAACGGAGCAATCACTTCAATAGAATCTAAAGCCATACTGGCATATTTTGTACTTTCAATTTTCTTTTCAGAGAGAGTGTAAAATAGAAAGGTAAGGACAGGTATCAAAAGAATCGCCGCCGCTCTTGTAATCCATTTTGTTAGAATAGGCACATTAAGGGGCACGCTTGCGTTAGTATTGGTTGCAAGGCTCTTCGCGTCTATTCTCTTCTGAATTTTATCAAAGATTGCCAGAAAGTTGTTGTCATCAACCATATCACTTGTTCTCTGATAGGAGTTCCAAGCGTCAAAGCTCCAACGTTTATCTTCTTCGTTTAAGGCATCAGTCTCTACCCACCTGAAAAATTCTATAAGTTCAGCATCAGTACACTGATTATTTAAATACTTGATGAGTAATTCTCTTTTCATTTTCTCTTTAATAAACCTCACTGAAATTTGAGAGGTATCAAGCTCTCGACTGCACTAAGCAATAAAATTAGCTTTTTACATCCAAGAGTCTCGAAGGGTAATACGCTTAACCTGCCTGATGGGAGTATTGAAAAAGTGTTTTTTTTTAGTAGAGAAACAGAAAAGCAAATAACAAACTAGCCATCAGGCTGTTGTCGATTCTGGATTTTAAAAATGCAAGCGTATTAGCGATGTGCTTTTTTACGGTATTAACGGAAATATCCAGTTTTTTTGCAATTTCATCATGCGATAATCCTTCTTCACGGCTTAACTGGAATATTTCTTTCTGGCGTGGTGTCAATTCATCCAATAATGTTTGTACCTTGTCTTTCAATTCATGAAAATGGATTTCATCAATCAGATTAGGGGAACTATTGACGTATTGTAACGATTTTACATGTTCAATATATTTTGTTTCATTCGCTTTTTTTCGCAGCATACTGATTGTGGCATTGTAAGCAACGGTAAAAAGGAAAGATTCAAATGAAAAATAGACGCCAATTTTATTTCTTGACTCCCATATCTTTACAAAAACTTCTTGAACAATCTCCTCTGCGTCCTCTTTTTGTTTCACGTACTTTAAGACAAACCCAAATAATCGCTTGCAGTATCGTTCATAAATGTGGTAAAAGGCAATCCTGTCATCCTTTTGAATGAGTATAAGAAGTTCCTTATTTGACTTTAAGTTTTTCAAGCGAACAACAGTTGACCTGCAAATATATCTTTTTTGAATGATGTTTGAAATTCGAATCCATTTTGATCCTATAGCAAAACTTCAGTTAAATTCGTATCCTTCAATATCTTTGCCCTCATGTTCCTTACATTAAAAGCGTGTTGTTTTCATTGAAGTGTACCCAGCATCCTTAAATCTGCCTTAATAGGAACACATATTGCCAAAGCATGATGACAAATATAAACCCGAAAAAAATTAACTCACTGAATACTAACTCCTATATCTTCAGTCAGTTAAAATCCCTGATTTTTTTGACTTAAATCAAAGAGCAGGAAAAGCGAGTTCCCCTTTATCGTCCCACGTTATAATCGAAATAAGCAGTAAGCCTTTTCGCCAGTTCCAAACTCATCTGCTGGCAGGCCGGAACCACAATCACCGGATACTACAAAAAGTCCATCGTATCGTGAATAAAATCAACCGGAGCGCCAAACGATTTTAACGCCTTAACGCCTTGTCGTATTTTATAAAACATGTTAATTTTTAAAAACCTCTTCTATCGTAGTTTAATTTTTTAGTAAATCCAATTTTTTCAATTCGTATTAAAAAAAGACAAGAGCCTTTCCGTGCTGCGAAAATCTTTCTTGAATATTTGCTATCATGGCTTTACCGGTAACCAAACCTTCATTTTATTTGCTCCCCGGTTGTTCCACACATAATATGGAATTGCCGTGAATACTTTCCCTTTTTCGTCGGATGCTGTAATCACCTCTACGCCTCCCAAAAAGTCTGGCACAAATGAATTCGCGAATGAAGCTTCGGGAGTTGCCGTCAGCTGATCCACATCGGCATTGTCTGCTCCTTCGACGCAATAAACGATCGGCCCGCGTTCAAACGCCACCTTCCCATTATTATCTGCCACCATCGGGTTGGCATGTATACGCCGAACATCCATCGGTAATTCATAGTCAATCACATCGCCTTTCTTCCAGGTGCGGTTAATCACCGCATATCCTTTTTCGGTTCTGTATTCGGCAGGTTCTCCGTTCACCCGAATGATCACCGGATTGTCATTTGTATCGTCATATCGATACAGATCGCTTGGAACAGGCTGGTTCACAGCCCAACCGGGGATACGAAGAAAAACAGCAAGTTCAGATTCCTTCTCAGGCGAAACTGAGACTTTTATCTTCCCTTCCCATGGGAATTTAGTTTCTTGGCTGACAGCCACCTTTTTCCCATAAACCTCAATGTCGGAAGAGCTTTGTACAAACAAGTTTACGTAGATCTTATTATCGGATTGTGCAAACACATACCCGGGAACGGAAGGCATAAAGCGACACAGGTTAGTCGGACAGCAAGAGCAGTCAAACCAAGGCTCCCGGGTTAAGCTTCCGCCACTATTAAAATGGTAGTGCATATCACATTCGAGTGGGTTGGGATAGAAAAAATTCTTGCCATCCAGGGCAACACCGGAGATTACACCATTATAAAGGCTGCGCTCCAGCACGTCTATGTATTTGGAGTCGCCGTGCAGTAAAAACATCCGGTAGTTCCAGTACACGTTGGCTATAGCCGCGCATGTTTCATTGTAAGCTGTCAGATTGGGCAACTCATAGTTTTCGCCAAATGCCTCTCCTTCGTGGCGGGCCCCAATTCCGCCTGTCAGGTAAAGTTTCTTTGAAACAATGTTATCCCATATCTTATCAACTGCCGTCCGGTAAGTTTCGTCGTTGTACAAGGCTGCCACATCGGTCATACCGGCATACATGTATGCTGCACGCACCGCATGCCCGACTGCTTCCTCCTGTTCCACAACGGGCTTATGGTCCTGTGTGTAAGCGCCGTGGCTTTCCCTGTGAGTACTATCTCCGCGCATGTCCAGGAAATGACGGGAGAGATTCAGGTAGTCTTCATTTTTTGTAATCAGGTACAACTTAATCAGGCCGGTTTCCACAATTTGGTGACCGGGAACCTCGTAAGGGAGCTGATTATTGAACACATCAACCAAAAGATCGGCATTCTTTGTCGCAATATCCAACAGGTTCTTTTTACCTGTAGCATGGTAGTGGGCTGCTGCCGCTTCGTACAAGTGGCCTGCATTATACAGTTCGTGGCTCCAGGCAAGGTGTTCCCATCTTCCTCCCGGAGGACACCACTCTGCCGGTGAATCCTGCGGATTGATTGTCTTCCAGGTCATCAGATAGCCGTCTTCTTCCTGACCGATAGCGATCAGGTTGATAACCGAATCAACATAAGCATCAAGTTCAGGATCAGGAACGGTAGTCATGGAGTAAGCGGCTCCTTCAATAACTTTATAAACATCCGAATCATCAAAGGCCATTTCCCCTTTCACCGCGCCTACCATTTTACCTCCGGCAATCAGGAAATTATCCATCCGTCCCATTTCCTCGCACTTGGCAAATGACGCAGGAATGGTCACTGTCCGGTTGGTCTCAATCTTCGGAGCCCAGAAGTTATCAGTAACCTTGACTTGATTAAAGGGCACTCCTTGAATAGCATAGTCTGCTGTAGTCAACACTTCAGCCGGTTTCTTAGACGTGCAACCTGCAGCAAATGCCAACACCACCGAAAAAGCAATAAATTTTATCATTTTTGTTATCATGTCAATCTTGATTTTTTATTGAAATTGAATCATTATCTCTTCCTGGTTTTTATTCACCGTCAAATCAGCTTCCCATCCGACAGAAACCTTACGAATCGGGATCGTTTTCCCGGCAACTGTAATCTTTTGCGGGGTGTTTTTTTCAGAACGGATTTTCAACACAGCATGGTGCGCTGAATCCGGATCTCCTTTTCCTGATGCATTGCCTATCCTATTTTCCAGCATGAACTGCAGCTTTTTCCCTTTTAACGAAACGACTATCGGGCTTTCCGCTAAGAATCCATCTTGCTCCAAACTAACATGATAACGGCAGTCGTCAACGATATAGCTAAACTGCTGCCGAACACCGTCTCGGGGAATTACCTCCACTGATGATTCACCGTCCTTCAACTCACCGCCGTATGCGTGGAGTCCAAACACCGAGTCCTGCACCACTATCGTGCGTGCGGTATGAAAAGCAGCTCCGTATCCCAGATCAATTTCCCCATCGTAGTGCCAGACGCCGCGGACTTCATGTTTTCGGAGCCAGGTATCGCCATTCTTGGCGCTAACAAAAGCCCATCCGCTTGCTCCGTCCTTCTCTTTGCCAGGATACCAGTAACCGTAGCCCGATGCTTGGTCGCCGGTATTCATCAAGGACCAGGAACTTAAATAGGAATTGTAGCCCAATTCCAGCCAGTCGGTATTATCTGAGAAATACAAGCCATATTCAAGAACAGACCAACCTCCCATCATAGTCATGTAGGTCATTTCGTGCGTGTGGTTGGCAGAAGCGCAGTCTGCCCCGGCTTGGTAATACTTTGGAGCCAGCCAACCTCTTACCGATAAACCTGCATAGTGCTGACGGTTCATGAACTTTACAGCATCCTCCCGGCTGACGTTCGGATGGGAATACCACACTTTTTTATTTTTATCGTACCACAGCTTGTTATCCGGTTTCATCGGATTTTCAACCGCGTATTTGGCCAAGGCAAAAGACGACTCAAAGGCGGTCCGGTCAAAGCTGTATTCCGACCGATAGGGATACTCATCATCGTAGATGAAATATTTAGCCTTCTTTTCCCATTCCTTTCGCAAAAAGTCCGCATCAGCCTGCCTTCCATGTTTCTCCAATTCCGACATCACCTCCAGGATTATCCACTCATTATAGATTCCCCACTTATAGGTATCGAACCAGGACCAGATTTCATAAGGGTACTTGTAATAAGCAACTGCTGTTTGGAAAGCCCTTTCGAGGTACTCGTCGGCATCCAGATAATGTGTCCACTGCGGCGCTTCCTTTGCAATTTCGTACATGTGATAATAGAGCTTGATGATATGCGGATAATCGTAAGCACGCCAAATCTGCATGACTTTATCATCATTTGGGAAAAGCATCGCGTGTAACGCTGAGTCGCGAGAGACATACCAATTCGGCACGCCGTAAACGCCATAAGGATAAGGTTTTTCTTCATCGGTACGCTGCAATTTGCCCCAGACAAAATTCTCGATGTAGTATTCCAAAGAAGCAATTTCGGCAGAATCGGGATAAACCACATTTTTTGCAGCAACATAGGGAGCCTTTGACAAACCGGGGTCATCACACGCCAGCACATAGGCATACCACCCGTCAAATCCATCCGAATCTTCGGGGCCCCGAAGTTTGCCGTATTTCATATCATAAACAGAATAGAGACCATCCCACCATTTCCCTGGGATTTTGTGCTGCTGATGATTGACGATAAACGAACTTCGTTTTTTTATCAAAGTTTCAACTGGTTCAGTTGAAAAGAACTCCATGAGCGATTGTTCGTCCTCGTTATACCAAACTGTAACGAGATTTTCCCCCAGACGATCAAACTTAATTTCGTAAAGCCAGGCACCATTGGGCCCCTTGCCCAATGGTTTAATCTCGGTCTGATTTGGAAACTCGGCAACCAAAGAGTCTATTTTCCCTTGCAATCGGATCGCAACTGTTGTGGAAAGATCACGAGGTACCGTATAGCCGGGAGCTGCACGGACTTCGAGTGAACCATTTTGATAAAGAGCATCTCTCATATCCTCATAACGAGGAACCGAAGTCAGCAAAAATTCAAATACGACACGATTTTCACTTTGACCGGCAGGCGCCAATTTGTGCGTTGTGTGAGGCAAACGCCAATTTCCCTCAGTCTTCGGCCCGGTGCGCCCGGAATAGATATACGTATTTATGGTTTGATTAGAATAATCAAAAAATTCCAGCGGTGTGTTTTCCCCTGTCAACATTAGATAAAAAGGACCTCCACCCGACGGTTTGGAAAAGCTCACAAAAGAGGAATTTAAGGAAATGCTCTGCTTTTGAATGTAACTGTCTTCAAATATTATTTTGGGTGTGGTATTCTCGTGTCTGCGATCGGGGGAATTCCATTTTACAGGGAGCACTACATCTCCCAACTCGATCTCCCGCTTTCCCGTATTGGTAAGCTCCACACGCAAATGCAGGCCATCTTCTTTCAAATTGAAGGACCTTTTCATGCAAAGCGGCATCTCAAATAACGAATCAGTAAATAAGACAGTTTGCTCATCGATTTTCGAAAAGCGGGTGTTGGCTGTAATCAAACTCACCCAGTCTTCGTCATTCACCCGATATTGAACTTCGATATTCCCCCAGTCGTCTCCCGGTGAGAACAAATCAGCGGAGTCGGACAAGGCACGAAATGCCGATACCCCAGACCTGGAAAATACGGCTTGGAATTTTGTGTTTTTTAATTCCGGAGATTGACCCTCAGCCCCGAAGGGATTGAGTATCGCTAATCCTATTAGCAAAAAACAGGTCGAAATTAGTTTTATTGGTTTGATCATTTTTCGTGAATATTTTGTTTCGACGACGGAATCAAGTCACCCTTTAAAAAACTGCTGTTTAATAAAGGATGACCATCATTTTTCCGTGTGCTATTCTTCCCTTTGTTTTACTGCGGAAAGCCTATTTGATACTCGTGTCATACAACCATATTCCATAAGAGAATTCATCGGAATGTTCGTCCGGCTTTGGAGCCCCCTCGCGATACCATTGTCCGATATTGGCAAAAGGGGTTAAAATTACCTTTACCTCATTATCCTGATAAAATGCTTTTGTTTCATAAACAGGTCCGAGCATTTCGCCATCAGGCTTTTGGATTAAGGTCGGGCTTACCGAAGTATCCACTCTCATGTCTTCAGCAATATCCAGGTTTTTGTCTGCAAGCTGATTATTCCATACCATATCCAAAGCATATACAATTGGCCCACGAATAAAAGCAGAGGGTACCTTATCGGTAGGTGTTTCTTTGTACATGTGTTCGCCACCGGGCAAAAAGTACATGTTATATTCGCTGTGGTTGGCGCGTTTTACCCACTGTTCTTCCATCGTGAATGTTATTTCTACTTTATCCCCTTTTGCCCATTCACGGGATAGTTTGAGGTATGAGCCGGACTGAATGTCTTTAACCTCATCGCTATTCACGCTCACTTCGGGCTTTTTACACCAGGACGGTATCCTTAAAAACAGAATCTTCTGAACCGGTTTTTCTGAAGTTATTATCAATTGGATATTTTCCGATTCCGGATACTCCGTTTCTATTGAGAATTTCAGTTCTTTCCCTTCATAATCAGATGGCAAATACTGATTAACATAGAAATTCTGTTCTTTTTCAGCATATAGGAATGTTGGAATAAGTGAAATAATCCGATGTCCGCTGGCCGTACAACAATCAGGCCCGTGAAATTGGCCCAAAGGTTTTGTTCCGTTAGGAGCAGTATGGTACCTGCATATCCCTTCGTCAGCCGCCTGTGCTGCGAAGACGTGGTTAATCATAAGGCGTTCAATTGCATCTGCGTATTTTACATCACCTGTAATCTCCAATAACATTTGAGTGAGTTGCATCCACGACATGGTCGCACATGTCTCAACAATATTTCCTGTCAGCGGCTTCACATAGTCGTGTTCATAATGTTCTGCCACACTCACGCCACCTGTAATGTACATTTGCCTTTCGCTGATGTCGTTCCATGCACCTGTTACTTTTCGCAACAGGGATTCATCGCCGGTAATGCGGTAAAGCCTTAAAAATCCCATGAAATTCATATGGAAGGTATGGGAATGCACGTATGGCTGCAGTTTATCCACACCAAGGCTACCGTCAGCAACCGAATCCAACCGGGAGAAAGCATCCCATCCACTCCATTCATCGATGTTGCTGACGACCCATTGGGTCCAGTCCAGATACTTTTCCTTACCGGTAATCTCATAGAGTCGGGCCACCGGTTCACAGAGCATGGTTCCTTCCCAGGAGTAGTGCACCGCATGTCCGGCAGACTTCGATTGTCCGTCTAACTTCTGGTGTTTATTCTCCGGCGGACGTAATTCTGACGGCCAGAATCCCAGTTTACCCGGGCCAAAGTACTCCAAAAAATAATCAGCGAGCTTCTCAACGGCTGTCAACGCTTTTTCATTTCCGGTTTCTTCATAAACCGTCATAAAAGCATGGAAAACGAAATACAATTCGTAGGGATCCATCCCTCGAATTGGGCGTTCCGACGAACGAAAGCTTTTAGCTGTCGCTCCAACATACCCGCTTTCTTCCTGCGAGTCGATTATCCGATCCAAAATCGTTTTCGCTTTTGCCAACAATTCTTCATCGCCTCCCTGTATTGCCGATAAATAGGCTGACTCCACCCACTTCCCATGCTGTTCTGCTTTTGTCCAGTCCCAGTCGGTATGTTGTCGTTCTACAATAAAATCGACATACTTATCTATGGGGAAATTCTTCAGATAGTTATTCCGGTTCACCTCCATGCGATGGCCGAAAAAACCTGCTATGTTTTCTATTGAGGAAACAGGTACCGGGTTTTCTTTTAATTTTATTTCATCGTAACTCTCTGGTTCTTCAGAGGAACATGCGAAGAGAAAAGAAACAATTAATGCAAATACAATACTCTTATACTTCATGATTTTTGGTAATTTTAAATTTATAATAGTTTTTAACATATAATATATAAAATTTGAACTATCTCAGGATTAAATGCTATCACACTCTCAGGCATTGGAACTCGCAAGGTGATTATCGTTTGGTCCAAATTCAAAACAATCTATTGTTTGAATTGAATAGTTATTTCTTCATTGGTCTTATTTACTGGTAAATTTACTTCCCAGCCAATCACCCTATCAATTAATTGCTGAGGAAAGGCACTTAAATAACCTCCTTGTCCAAGGGTTTCCTGAATTTCTGCCAGTTCGCGAACCAAACTGTCGCCCTTCAACTTATAACACTCATCGCCTGTGGAAGTATACATCAAAGCTAGTCCTGAAAGAAAGCGCCCGGTAGTGTGACCACGTAATTCCACGGTAAGGGCTTCCCAATCCTCATACGGTTGGACACAGCCGGTATTCATTCCCGCTTTTATCCGAAATTCCAGCAAAAGCCGGTTATTATCCAACGACCACAAATATTTTTCCAATCGCTTTTCGTTTTCTTTGAATGGAGAATCTAATAACTTAACATCTCTCAGGTCAAATGCATATGCTTTTATTGGCTTTTTCAGGTCAACCTTTATATTTGCAATATGCTGCCCCGGGTATTGGGACTGTGCCCCTACCTGCCTTAAATATGAAAATGTAAATAGAACAATCAAAAAAATTGAAAAACCAACTTGCTGTTTCATAAAAAAACTTTTAAAATTAAAATTCTTAAGTCAAAAATTTAAGTGGATTTAACCGCCAGATGGATAAAAAACTAATATTGACCATGACCAAGAAGGCCATGGTCAATGCGATAGCTATGTTTCTTTTTCTCCACAATTACCCGCTTATATTCCTTTTATAACTTCAATTGAAGCAGCTTTTTTGATAGGAATGGAAAGAGACAATGGTTTTCCCGCTGTTAATGAAAACGATTTGGCAGCGTCGGATTTTACGTAATAGTTGCCGGCTTGTAAGCCATTAATTTCAATTTCTGCATTATCGACAAAGCCTGATGAATCGGTAATTGAAAGTTCAAGTAAGCCGGATTCGGTGTCGTAAGTGACATAGGCGATTTCGCCTTTTCCCAATTCGATGTCGATTTTTTCGTCGACAAGCATCAGTCTTTTACTAAGGCCATCGTGTGGTGTAATTTTAATTTTTGAGCCTGACTGTTCAACTGTGCAGCCATACCCAACAAGACCAAAACTCTCATCTTTTACAACATATGACTTTGCGCTCTTAAAAAAAGCATATTGACCAATACCGTTATCCAAGGTTCGAGAGTCCCAGCCTAACCTACCCGGCGATGTAAAAAACCAAGCGTGACCCATGCCATCTTCTCTCAGGTTAGCAGACACACACATCACACCTGCATAACCTTTCAGTAACATATCCTCATCACCGGTTTCCTCGTAGCCGTCCAGCAAAGCCATGCCATTGGTCGACGCTGTATACCAACATGCCATATTTCCGCGTTTGTCATTACCATGCAGGAACCAGAAAGGCTGATTCCCTCCACGCATAGCCTGGATTACCTTGAGGGTCTGGAGTTGTTTTTCCTTGCTGCCAAAGTATTTGGTGAAAAAATAAACTTGCTCGTGCGCCGTTTGGTCGATGACAAGCTCGGAACTGTAAGGATAGGGATCTTTTGCAAAAACATTGTTGCACTCTTCCATTTTAGTCAGTAAAGACTTGTACTCCTCATCCCAGCCTTCTTTTCTCAAGTCTTCCAGAATGTTCACGGCATTACTGCCAAGCATAAGCCCGACGTGTGTCCAATAGCCTGTTTCAAACCATGTCATACAGGTGCGGTATGACATCCGCAGGTACTCGGAAGGTGTCCTGCTCGTTAAAAGACCGTAATTTTTTCCGATTCTGTAAAGGGCATGATAGATGTTTGCTACATGCGGGTAGTTATATGTACGCCAGGTCACAGCCGCCCTCTCCTTCGTCCATTGTCCCCATGGATCCGAGGGAGTACGATCCACCCAATAGATGGAACAAGCCACCTTGTATGTCTCAGGGTCCTGAATATACTTAAAGAGACAATCATCCACATACATCTCCAGCTTTTCGACCTCCTCACGCGAGGGGTAATAAACATTCTTCTCAGCTAGAAATAGCGGTTCGGAAAAACCAAACTCATCGCTGCCACCAACTTCCCAAACATCGGTAGCCTCACGGTAGGTGCTGCCAATCTCATGGTCAAATGGCAAAAACATATGGTTCCGGTGGTATGGGTCATCGGGATCTTCGAGAAACTGTCGTTCAGCGATGAAGCGACCGCGTGCCTTCAGCATGCTCGCCACGTCGTTTGTGCAATAGAATAAAAGCGTAGTCCACTTTCCGTTTCCATACTTAAGCCTTACGGTCTTCTGTCCCTGTCCGCTAAACGAGAATGTCAGGAGATCACGGCCTGTGACAGACTTACGGTTTGTCACGGTAATCCCGTCAGACAATGCTTTGATTTCGGTAATAGGCTCACGTGTCTTCACATCTACGTAAACTGGAGTGTTCTCCTGAGCCACCATGGATGGTAAAACGCGCACACCAAGATTTCCTGCCTGGTACAATTCTTCGCGGATTTCAGGATAATCCTTGATAAATTTGAACCGTAAGCTAAAAGTTCTCGTCTCTCCCGGCTCAAGCATCAGCGAAGTATTGCCGTTGACCCAATCAGTTCTCATTCCCATTCCCATTCCCATTCCCATTCTTCCCATATTACTATTCATCACCGTTGAATAGAGTTCCAAAGCATTGCCATAGACGCTCTCGAACGCCGTATTCCCGACAGGATGAATCAGTAAAAGGTTTTCATCACCCATCGGGCGCTGTATGATTGTATATGAACTATGCCCTCCCGCATAATGGTGCGCAAACACTCTCTGTTGGTGAATGAGGGTTTGTTTTATACTTGTGAGGTTTTGTGCATGAGCTTCATCAGGAGTAATATTCTCGTAAAGAGAACGGTAATTATCGTTTACCTGCAAAGGTATTCCCAGTTCCCCGATCTCAAGCGGATGATCCAGGATATTGGTTACACTAAAAGTCCACAAGAGCGCTTCGTCGTCTGTTAATTCAAACTGCATTGAGAGATTATAACTGCGGATACCTCCGTCGTTTTCTGATTTTCCTGTATAATCCACCTTAATAGTGTTGGAATCTACAGACACTTTCCGAATGTCGCCGGAATTTGCAGTCATTTCCGGTTGCCATTCCCCAGACCTCTGGAATCTCTCTCCATAGTCAAGACCTGCCGGTCCGAAGTAAGTCTGGTCCCATACCATTGATGTGAGGTTACCTGTGAGCCTGCCACTGTTATCCGAATTCATGCTATTAGAAGATTGGTCTCCGATAAAGAATGTTTCCAGCTTGTCATTCTTACGCTGTATACTATAAAGAAGACCTGTCGAACGATCGAATTTTGCGACCAATTCGGAAGACGATAATTCAACCAAATCTATATCCGAGGGTTTCGTAGATGTATTTTGGGCATGACCCGTGAAAACCAGCAAGGCGAAAACCAATGTGATAAGTATGTTTTTCTTCATGATGATTTGATTTTTAAGAGTTCACTATTTTGAATAAAGTTGTATTTGTGATAATTCTTTTTCGGATTTTAAAATTCATTCGTTTATATTTTATCTTGATTTCAGAAAGAGTTGGCACTAGTTCTTTCAAGGAGGAGTTAGTCATTTTTTGAACCTGTAACTCTGGCGCAATTTCAAACCATTCCTGTCGGCTATCTTCTGGCACCTCTTGATAATCTTCTTTACCAGTTTATCATCCGTGGAAAGGTGATGTTCTTCTCCTGCACAGTGGTATCGACGTAGACGTCCTTGTCGTTCGAGTCTTTACCATTGATGCGGATGTTCTCCCCAAAAATTAGCTCAACACCCTCTTTCCCTATGCGGTGACGGAAATGAACCAGCTCGGACGCTTCACAGGGTACACGGGCCTGAAACTCCTGTTCCCCGCAAAAGCATTGGTAGTAATTGTTTTCACTCCATGGTTCCACCACGCTTTCCTCAGAGAGATCACGAATATGTTTCAGGATCAATAAACCCACCATCCGACGAACAGGCTCGCCGGACGTCCGTTATCGAGACAATACAGGGGTGAAAACTCTCTTTCAAACATTTCCCAATCAATTTTATTGGCCAGAAAATAGCGGGTGCTTATGATTCAATGTACTTTCCAGTGAAAAGAACAATGAGTGTTGTGACGGGTCTTGTTGTTTTAAAAGCATAATTTTCAGCAAGTTTTACATCTTGAATTTACAAAAACTTGCGAAATTAACCAAGTAAAATAGTAGATATTTTACTTGGTTATAGACGATTGAATGCTTTTTAACGGTCGACTTTTTACTCCTGTTAAAAACAAGATATTAGAACAAAATAATTCTTTACCTTTTAGAATTTTGACAAGAGGATTATAAAGTTTACCATTTATTTAATAACCCGGATTCTGTTCCAGTTTAGGATTGGCAGTTAATGCATGTTCCGGTATAGGGTATAATATACGATAATCTCCATTGGGCTTATGCGATAGCCAATTTTTAGTAGTATATACCCCAAAACGAATCATGGTTCGGCGTGAGTAACATTCATAAGCAAATTCACGAAGCCATTCATCGAATACCTGTCCAAATTGCACCGGTGTCTGATCTCCAGTGTCCGTAATAGTATAGTTTTCTACATATCCCCATTCAAATGAAGAATCACTATTCTTCAACTCATCATCGGTGACAACGGCATCAGTAGGATTGGTAAAATTGCGCTTACGAACATCTGTAACCAACTGTCCGGCGCCAGGTCTTCCTAAACGAAGCAAACATTCCGCTTTCATTAATAATACTTCAGAATATCTCATTAAAGGAATATCCGTACTGGAACTCCAATTAGTCCCTACTTCTACCTCGTATTTATTCATTCTATATCCTTGCATTTCGTTCACATACTTCCCATCGGGCAAATCTTTCGTAAAATCCAAAGGTTGTCCTTTCATATCATATTGTCCCCGCAAAGTATCACCGGTTGCTGAAAGTTGTATTCCATGTAACCAAGTATCATCCAGTCTGCCGTCTCCTGCTTCATAAAGATCGATATACTGGGGTACAGCGCGTTGACCACCGGCTTCATTGGGAATGTTGTTGGTCAAAAATTTCTTTTGTAATTCTTTATGCCATGCATTCATCCACATCCAGTTGGCAAGAACGCCTTTGTCATAATCATAAGGAATCGTCATCAAAACTTCTTTTGAATTCTCCACTCCTGTTGCCCGGAAACAATCCCGAAAATTAGGAGACAGGTCGCATATACCGCCATTGATTATCATATCACATTGCTCCAAACAAGCTTCCCATTGTGGGGTTCCGGCATATACTTCTGCATTCAAATAGGTATTAGCCAACAAACATCTTGCAGCCCATTCGTTGAAACGTCCATAAGTTGTTGCATCTTGATTCTTGCTGAGGTCAGGAATGGCGTCAAGTAATTCTTTTACAATAAAATCATAGATATCTTTTCTGGTGCTTTGCTCTGGCAATTCTTGACTGGTCGTTGTTACTAATGGAATGTTTCCAAAACCATCAGTCAAACGCCAATAATAAAATGCCCTCAATGCACGAAGTTCTGCTATTCCTTCCAACCTATCTTTATCTGAAATACCAGGAAAGACATCCCGTTGGATTCTATCTAAGGCATAATTACATAATACTATGCCTTGATAGGGAGCATTCCACATGTTAGCAAAATAACCAAGCGTGGAATTCCAAGAATGATAGTGGATTAATAAGTAATCACCACCGAATCCTGTTACATTTTGAGGAGTTACAACACAACATCCTGCCAATTCTTCCACCCACCAATAAAACATTTGATCCATAGAGCGCAACGGATTGTATGCTCCTGCAATGTTTGCGTCAAAATCATCCGTCTGATATATGTAAGTCTCATCCAATATTTCGGAATAAATTGTCTCATCCAAATTATTATTGCATGATGTTAAAATGGCAATTAGCAATAAAATCATTATATTATACTTCTTCATAATCATTCTTTTTTAAAATGTCAAATTGATACCTACTGTATATGTACGAGTTGTAGGATATTGATAAATATGATCAACTCCCGGAGTACGGCCTGAAATACTTACTTCTGGATCGAGCCCGGTATAGCCGGTAAATGTTGCCAAATTGGATACACTGGCATAGATGCGAAGTTTCTTTATCCATTTCAATTGTGCTATATCAGGGGTATATCCTAACGTTACATTATCGATTTTCCAGAAATCGGCATCTTCTATATAATAGCTTAAGTTTCCATTGGATGCATCAGAAGCCAAGGGTCTGTTATCCATTTTAGGTTCAAATGCCGAAGCAAGCACATTACCAACCCCTAATGCCGAAGGAACACCTAATGTCCGCTCTACATAATTATTTACCTGAAACCCGAATGCCCCACGCATCGTCAGGCTCATATCGAACCATTTATATTTCAAAGAATTGTTGAAGTTCAAATAAAATTTTGGCAATGCATTCCCTATCACTTGGCGGTCGCTGCCTTGTGCATCGTCAAAACTTTTGACTGATCCGTCTGCTCCTTCAATAAGCCATTTGCCATTTTCATCAATACCTACAGCTTTCCATCCAAAAAAATTGCCAAGAGGTTTTCCTACCTCTAACCTATGAGTTACAGCACCCAGCACTGAACCGTCTATATAGTTACCCGTAACATATTTGTCATTGGATAATGAAATTAACTCGCTTTTATTTGTCGAAAAATTCAAGTTTGTATTCCAAATGAAATCTTTTGTCTGGACAGGTATTGCACTGATGGAAACTTCAAGCCCTGAATTACGAATAGAGCCGGCATTAGCTGTAATACTGGTTGAATAATACGGGGGCACCGAGACTTGATAGTCCCATATCAAATCTTCCGTGTTACGGATATAATAATCAATACTACCGGAAATTCTATCATTGAAGAGTCCATAATCCAAACCAAAATTAAACTCTTTTTTCTTTTCCCAACGCAAATCGGGGTTTGGATTTCCACTAGCCTTTAATTGAGTGATCCATTGTCCTTTATAATAAGCATATCCTCCCAGATTTAAGCGAGTCAAGCTCATATAGGAGTCACTCGGAGCAGTACCTGTTATACCGTATCCGGCACGAAGCTTTAGATTATTAATATAATCAACGTCCTTCATGAAATTCTCTTTTGCAATATTCCACCCTGCGGAAACAGCCGGGAAATTTCCCCACTTATGGTTTGCTCCAAATTTAGATGAGCCTTCATGCCGAACACTGGCAGACAAAAAATATTTATTAGCATAGTTGTAATTCAGGCGAGCAAACCAGCCAACCAATCGACTGCTATTCTGGCTTGAACTCATGCTTGCTTTACCTTCTGACAACGCCGTGCCCATTCCC
Source organism: Mangrovibacterium sp. (assembly GCA_050178015.1). Lineage (GTDB taxonomy): Bacteria > Bacteroidota > Bacteroidia > Bacteroidales > Prolixibacteraceae > Gaoshiqia. The sequence goes on along the minus strand of JBFXGM010000016.1, from coordinate 71,782 downwards.
ATATTATTGTATGTATAATCATCACTTGGAAAATCATAATTATTCATCGACGAATAGCGGTAATTATAATCATTCCAGCTATATCCCACCAATCCATCAATAGAGTGAGCGTCGAATTTGTTGGTATATTGTGCCGTAACTTCCATCATATCATTTTGTGTACGACTTGATGTTTGCGTAGCATTCCCATTCAAGTTATACATGGTTGTCGATTTATGACGTTGCGTCTCATAGGAAGATCCAAAAAAGTTGTCAGTCTCACGGGAAACCAACCAATTAATATTCAACCCTTCAATTGGATTCAGAGTCGCTTTACTATACATTTTGATATTTGTATCTCTATTGTCCCCCTTGGATTCTTCAATCAAGGCTACCGGATTCAATCTGGTAGGGGAGCTTCCATTTTCATTCCATGTACCATCTTCATTCTTAATAGAATAGGTGGGGTTGTATTGAAGGGCATTGAAGTAAGGATTCTCATACCAACTACTATACGGAAAACCGTATGACCGCTGATAACCACCGATTTGAGTTTCAATCTTCAACAAATTATCCCACATGCGATGAACGACATTTAAACGGGGATACAGTACATTTACCAACGATTTCTTTACAATTCCTTCATTGTCGGTATAATCCAGGCTGGCTATATAAGATGTTTTATGGGTAGATCCCTTCAAACTTATACTAAATGTTTTATTGAATGGGGTTTGAGTTATCTCTTTCATCCAATCTGTTCGGCTCCCAAAATCAAGCGCCCCTGTCGCTCCTTGTTTGGCCAACTCTGCATATTCATCCGCTGTTAGTATATCCAATTGCTTGGAAATAATTTGAGTGGAAATGTAACTGTTGACATCAATGGTAACAGGCATTTCTCCTTGGGCTTTTTTAGTTGAAATAATCACAACGCCGTTTGTTCCACGTGTACCGTAAATAGCAGCAGCAGAGCCGTCTTTTAGAACATCAATCTGTTCGATATCATTGGGCGAAACATCATTAATTTTTCCTTCTACTCCATCGATGATAACCAGCGGAGCAGAACTTGATTTCAATGTCATTACTCCGCGGAGCATGATTTGAGAGGTTGATAAAGGATTGCCATCTGCTTGCACAACAGTCAAACCTGCAACCTTACCACGAATTAGACTGGCTGCATCGACAGAAGAGGAAGGGCCCATCACAAAATCATCCGACTTTATATGGGCAACAGAACTCGTCAGCTCATCTTTGCGCTGAGTTCCATAACCAATGGCAACAACCTCTTCAATACCCAAGGTTTCTTCAGCCATAATTATATTGATGCTAGTTTTTCTTGAAACAAGGATTTCCTGTGATTTCATTCCTACAAACGAAAATACCAGTGTGGCATCAGTGGATACATTGGCAAGGGAGTAATTCCCACTTGCATCAGTAATCGTCCCTTGTGTGGTACCCTTAAGCACCACCGTAACACCAGGAAGCGCTAGTCCAGAGGAGTCAGTTACGCGGCCAGAGACCGTGATTTCTTGTTGAACCACATTTTCAGGTAAATTTGTTGAGATCGCAATTTGCCTTTTATCGATTTTGTAGGTGACATTTGATCCTTCAAAAATCCTATCCAGTATTTCAGGGATCGATTTATTTTCAACCTCAATACTCACCTTTTTTTCAACGTCAACCGCTTTGGCATTATAGATAAAATAAAAATCGGATTGATTTTCGATTTGTCCCAAAACACTTCTGATGGAAGCATTTTTAAAGTTCAGGCTCAACAGGGTTTGCTGAGCGTGTGCGTTTGTAGCAAAAATTTGGACTACACTTACCAGTATTGCAAACAAGGTTAGTCTCATCGTTTTTAACAGTTTCGATCTCCACAAAAGCCTGGCTGTGGAAATCCATGAATAATGATTTTTTTTCATAAATTTGTAATGATTTGAGTTTTGTAATTCAAATTTATTATGTGCTCGAAGTTTAAGGAGCTTAAGCACATAAAATACAGAGAAGGAGGTGTTTGCCGCATCTCCTTTTTTTCGTCATCGTGTTACTTCATAAGCATTTTTTTTAGGTTAATCACAAGTATTTTTAGTAGAGCTTTATTATTGTTTTGTTAGCGTCATCTTTACTTAGGCTATAGTTAACGTGGCAAGTGTATTTAATGTAATCCAGGACTTCAATCAGGTTCTCATCTCTGAAAGTAGCATTAAACGCCGGTTCGTAAATAGCAGGATCGTCAACGATGAAATCCGCATTAAATTTACGTTCTAGTATCCTAATGACCTCATCCAGTGGGGTATCCCTAAAAACCAACAGTCCATCTTTCCAGGCCGTATAATCCCCGACCGTTGCTTCTTTTACCTTCACCTCTTTTGTTTTGGTGTCATATGCTGCTATTTCTCCCGGTTTTAATTGATATCTGAAAGATTTATTTTTTGAATGCAGCAGTTCAACGCCGCCCGTTTCCAGGGCAATAGTGATCTCTTCATTATCGGGATATGCACTCACATTAAACTTGGTACCCAAAACCTTCACTTTAAAATCATTAAAGCTAACCGTCAGCGGGATTTTTTTATTCTTCCGGATGTCAAAATAGGCTTCTCCTTTTATTACCAGGTCCCGGTTGTTCAGCAAATAATTATTGTTGTATGTTAGTGTACTGCCAGAATTGAGCCAAACAACAGAACTGTCGGGTAAAATCACTTCAGATATCTGTTTGTACTTGGCGACGACCGAGGTGTATTTCAATTCAGCTTCATGATCGGTAAGTTGATTTCTCAGATAGAATGCCAACGGCAGTGTGCAAAGAAAGAGTAACAGAACAGCAGCATATTTTAAAAGAAAATTTGCTTTTAAACGGAACGATGTACTTCGTGGATTTAATCTTGCCTGTAGCTTTTTGTATGAATTCTCGATTTTGTATTCCGGCATGTTATTGGTTGAAGCCAAAAAAGCACATGCTGCTTTTGCCTTATTGTATATCATTTCGCTTTCCGGATCTTGTCCAATCTCTGAAAACAATTTTTCATTACGTCCTGGCTCAACACAGCCTGCAGCAAGATTTACAATGTCCTCAGTATTTTTCATATTTCGTTCCATACACTTATTATTTGCACGAAATTGAATTTACCCTATATGAAATTTCAAAAAAAGTTTGAATAAAACACAAAAACCGACTTAAAATCCTCAAGAACTAAGCATTATGCAATAAAAATATAGGTCACCAATGGGAGGTAATCTTTTAATGCTGTTTTGAATACTTTCAGGCTTCTGGTTATATGCCCTTCAACAGCTTTGGTGCTAATATTAAGTTCTTCTGCGATTTCCCTGTTTTTCATTCCTTCGAAGCGGCTCAGCATAAATACTTTTTTGCACTGAGGAGGTAAGTCTTCCAACGTTTTGTCAATGATTTGTTCAATTTCGTTAAAAACCAGGACTGACGTGTCAATTGCATCTAAAGCTTTTAGATTTTGGTTCAATTCATTCGGAGCAGCTATGCCTGAGGTGAATAGTTTTTGTCTGTAGCGTTGATCCCGAAGCCGGTATAAACAATTATTCCTTGCAACAGAATATAAATAAGAACTGACATTCATATCCTCCCTTAAGGTCTGCCGTTTCTCCCAAAACGTTGCAAATGTATCCTGCACAATATTCTCCGCGATGTCATCTATGCGAATGAACTCGTAAATGAAATAATATAATCTCGGAAAATATTTATTGTAGAGAACTTTAAAGGCAACATCATCGCCAGTCATAATTTTCTTTACAAGTTGTGCTTCGGGTTCAGTCATTTCAATTAATTCCAGGTGTGACAAAATTAACAAAAAAACAAAACGTGGTCTAATCAATCCGTTTGGCAGGGAACTTTATTAAATTCTCATATACTCTGCCGTTTTTGTCCTTTTTACATGAACGTAATTGAGCCGGATCAAAATAATCTACATATGCCAGCGATGAGTCGGAACAAAACTTCTTAGTTCAACTTCAACTTGAGCTTCCCCATATCTTCGCTAATCTTCTGCTCTAATACTTTTGCATAGATCTGAGTCGTCGAGATGCTTTTATGACCCAGCACCTGACTTACCGTCTCAATAGGGACACCGTTGCTCAAGGTAACTGTGGTAGCAAACGTATGCCTTGCTAAATGAAAAGTCAGGTTCTTTTTTATCCCGCACAGATCTGCAATTTCTTTTAGATAGCTGTTTAATTTTTGGTTTGAGATTAATGGGAATACCTTCTCCCTGCTGACTGATTTGGGATGTTTCCGATACATTTTAAAAATATCCAATGCTTTTGGAAGAAGTGGAATTCTCAGTTTTGTATCTGTCTTTTGCCGTCTCGAGAAAATCCAATGTTGCCCATCAATCCCCAAGTTTATTTCATCAGGAGGAAGATTAATCGCGTCGATGTAAGACAAGCCGGTATAACAACTAAAAATAAAAATATCCCGCACGGTTTGCAACCGCTCAATCCCGAGCTCCTTGGTTTCAATGGTATGAAGTTCCTTCTCTGTTAAAAACCCCCGGTCAACTTTTCGGAAACTGAGTTTGTACGAATCAAACGGGTTTTGGGTGATCCAACCCAGGCGAAACCCCAAATTGATCATTTTACGAAATCTTTCCTGATGTTTCATGACCCCGTTATTACCAATCGGTTTGTGGTGATCAATCGGTTGGTAATTTCTCAGGAAGTATTCAAAATCGGTGATGAACTTGTAATTGATCTGGACCAGGTAGACATCCGAAGATTTGAATTTACTTTTCAGGAACCGCTGTAGGTACTTTTTTGTTGTGCGGTAGTTTTTCATGGTGCCGGGGGAAAGGACACTGGTTTGGGTGGTGTTGTGATAATCCACCAGTTCAATCAGCGTGTGTTCATCAGAATCCCCCAGAAAAAGCGCTTTGATGTTTTCCGGGGTAATCTTCTCTTTGTTGATCTGTAACTCCCGGTAAGCATCTGTCAATTGCGAACGGACATGTTCCAGATAGCTGTTGAACTTTTTGGCTTCCGGACTGAAGCCCTTTGCCATTCCCCGGGCTTTATTCCATTCTTCAACAGCAATAGTCTTTTTCAGGGAAATCTCAATCCGGCGCGTCTCCACTGTAATTCGGGCATAGACGAGTCCCTTGTCTTTGTCCTTTTTACCGGTCCGGATAATAAACTGGATACCAAAGGTGTGGGTTGTTTTCATATCATTCAATTTTTGTCAGTTTAATCTGTTTTAGTTGCTTCAGTTGAAAAACATGGTCAAAAGACTCACCGGAATTCACCAGAACCGGCCAAAAATCATGCTCCATAATTACAAAATTGACCCTTGCTAACACCTGAAAAACAAACGATTAATCCCTTCTGGTGAGTTCAAAGGTAAAATAAAAAAAGACTCACCGTTTAACTCACCTGAATTGTGATATTTTCTGATATGAATTGATCCAACAAAAATCAAAAAAGCCTGTAAATCATACAATTTACAGGCTTTTGATGCTCTTTGATTTCCCAATCTGTCGGGATACCAGGATTCGAACCTGGGACCCCCTGCTCCCAAAGCAGGTGCGCTAGCCGGACTGCGCTACATCCCGATAATATTTTCTGCGGAGAGAGGGGGATTCGAACCCCCGGTACGGTTACCCGTACGGCAGTTTAGCAAACTGCTGGTTTCAGCCACTCACCCATCTCTCCTGGCAAGTTTTGTTATTTTAATGAACTTTTTTTATTCACAGAAAGTACGTCAGTTTAGCATCCGGCAACCGCCGGATCAACCACTCACCCATCTCTCTTTTCAAGCAGATTTAGTCTCTCACTTCATTCTATCATGCTTGGGCTGTGCTTTTCAGCCCCTTTGAACGTGCGTGCAAATATAGAACTACTTTTTACTTCCACAAAATTATTCAGGTAAAAAATACAGGATTTTAGGCTGCTGATAAATGATACGCTGAGTGTCAGTCAGAAAGGGGTCTGGATGAAAATCATGTCCTTTTTACGGTAATTGATACGGGAAAGTTGTCGCATTTCAGGGGGCTGGTTCAGATGTCTTTCTAAATCAGTAACATATTGTCGAATGTTATAAAAACGTTGATTTTGCTTGGAAGGTAGCGTTTTCGACCCTATCTTTGAATCAGAAATCGTTCTAACAAAGATATGATCCGCATTAATTCAAAATTGGCAAATTCAACAGTTTACATTAAACCGAGAAAGCTTTAGGAATGCAAAGACAGGCCTTGTAGTCCCGATTTTATCGGGGTGAGTGGTTCGCCACCGATGGAAGTCTGACCGTTTCGGCACTCAAATCCTGTAATTCAGGGATTTTGCGCAATCGAATTAGTGCGGATTTTCTTATTTCTTCAATTTCCCCATTCGCAGGTTTGCCAACAGAAGCAGCAGTAGCAATACGGCCAAAAATGAACTTATCCGGGCAATATAATCTCCATAACGAACATAAAAAGTCAATTGGTTGTTTAGGTTCAGTGTCCCACGGAGGGCAGTTCTTTCCCACCAATTCGATTGTTGAACAATATCGCCGCGTTGATTGATGAACGCTGATATGCCGGTGTTGGCCGATCGGGCGATGCCCCGTCGGGTTTCAATGGCCCTCAATCGTGCAAATGAAAAGTGCTGGCGGTGCCCCGGTGTGTTCTTCCACCAGCCATCATTGGTGATGACAATAATTAAGTCCGCTCCTTTTTTAATAAATTTGGAAACGTATTCCCCAAAAACCGACTCGTAACAGATTACGGGTGCCACTTGGGTTCCCGTGGTTGAGGTAAAATTGGACGGTTCTGGTTGCGAGCCAAGGCTGCCGGTTGTCCCACCCAGATCGATCATGAAATTTTCTAAAAAGGTAAGGTATTTCCCGAAAGGCATTTTCTCAACGCCACTTACCAAAATGCTTTTATGGTAAGTTTGAATGCGTTCATCCTGATTTATTTGCAGGGCTGAATTATAAAGATCATAATATTGCTCAGGATCATTCTGGGATTTTCGGGCAGTGGCCGGTATTTTATCACCGGGGTCGAAAAACTTACGGGTGGTGGCTCCCAAAATATAGTTGAGGCGAGGGGAGTGTTGCGCTCGTTGGCGAAACGGATCGATATAGGGATGATGGGACATTTCGTCATTTTCATCCAACGGGTGAAGCGCTGTTTCCGGGCCAACCACGTATTCTGTCGAAGCGGTTGTAAGCGAATCGGCCAACTGTACAAGCAACGAAAGTTGCTTTTCGGGGCTCATTCCGGAGAACTTTTCCTGATACGGGTCGATATTGGGCTGAAGGATGACGATCTCGCAATCACGGCCAATCTCCCGGTAATCATGGTACTGTCTCACCGAATAAACAACCGGAAGGGTTATTGCAATAGCCAGCCATGTCAGTTGCGGAATCGCCGGTTTAAATCCTTTCTTCGAAATATTCTTGTAAAGTTGAAAGAACACCAGGTTCATGAACAGGATCCAAAGTGTCCCGCCAAATACGCCCGTATATTCATACCACTGAACCAGTTTCACCTGATTGGCAAATCCGCTGCCCAAGCAAAGCCAGGGCCAGGCAATTTCCCAATTAGAATGAAGGTATTCAAATGCAATCCAGAACGTCACCAGAGATAAATTGGCTGTACGTGTATGGAAGCGTCGCTTCATGAGGTGAAAAAGCCACCAAACACTGGCCATGAACGTGGCATTCAGAAAGACAATCAGGATGCCCCCGATCAGTGTGGAGTGAACAATCCACCAGGTGGTGAGGGCATTCCATAGCCAGAAACTTAGGTAGGAATAACCGAAAAAGGCAATGCTGCTTTTTGTCTGGCGTTGCTGAAAAATGTGATCTTCCACGATCAATAAGGGCAGAAAGGCCACAAACAAAATCCAGCCGGGCATGATGCCGAGCCAAGGCAGTGTCAGCAGAAGCGCTGAAAATGCCGCGAAGAGGATCAACTGGCGGTGTTTCATGAAACGGTAAGCAGGTTTTGCAAATAGCCGACTGGCGAACTTTTCCTCGCCTTGTCAAAAATGAAATCGATCCGGCCAGCCATTAGGCCTCCCCAACCAGCCTGGTTGACTATGATTCTTTTGCCATCAGCATTTTTCATTTCCAGGGGGGCTTCTAAAAATGTATGGGTATGCCCGCCAATAATCAGGTCGGTGAAGTGGGTTTCGCCTGCCAGTACCGTATCCGAAATCTTATTGTTCCGGTAGCTCAATCCCAGGTGCGAAAGGCAAACGACCAGATCGCATTTCTTTTCGTTTTTCAGGAACGACTCCATTTGGATGGCTGTTTTTACAGGGTCGAGGTAAATAGTGTCACCATAGTTTTTTTTACTGACCAATCCTTCCAACTCAATGCCCAATCCGTACAAGCCAACTTTAATCCCGCTTTTGTGGAAAACTGCATATTTGGGGAAACTGTCATAAAGGGAAGTCTGCGAAAAATCGTAATTGCTCGAAATCAGTGGAAAACGGGCGAAATCGATCACCTGGCTGATTCCATCCAAGCCATTGTCAAATTCGTGGTTGCCGATTGTTGAGGCATCATAACCCATTTCCGACATCACTTTCAATATCAATTCACCCTTGTAGAAGTTGAAGTATGGAGTACCCTGGAACATGTCGCCGGCATCAAGCAGCAACACATTTTCGTTTTCCTGCCTGATTTGTTTGACCAGACCGGAAAGACGCGCCATTCCGCCTTGTCCGGCATAGGAAGGATCGGTGTCGGGAAACGGGTCGATATGGCTATGGATATCGTTGGTGTGAACAATGCTCAGGCGGATCAAATCTTCTGCGGCCAATAATTGTTCGGGCAGGTTCATGACGGCTAATCCGGCAGACGCCCCGGCCAGTTGCCTGATAAATTTCCTTCGGCTATTCATAGTAAATCCTCCCATCCAGTTTGGGTGAAATGGTTCGTCCTTTCTGATATTCGTTTCGCATGTGATCAATAAAGCAGTCCCGCAGTTTTAGTCCGGTTTGAATGTATTTTTTGCGATTCAGCAACATGGTCATCCCATCGCCGCCCTCGGCCACATAATCATTGGTTACAACCCAGTAAAGGGCAGTCTGGTTCAGTGGGTTTCCAGCAATTTCGAAGGTGCCAATTTTATTGTCTTTGATGCCTAATTTTATTCCCGAAACACAATCACCTCCGTTTGCGGCCAGGCGCGATGCCAATTCATACAAATCGGCCCCGGTGAGTTGAACCAGCACCATCTCGTTTTCGAAAGGCATCAATTCAAAAATTTTCCCGACTGTAATCTCACCCTTCGGAAGCTGGGTGCGCAACCCGCCGTAATTTAAATATGCCAAGTTCGGCAAAGGCTGAAGCGGGTGCTGGTATGCGTACCGGGCACCTTCCTCTAATAGCAAATCGGCCAGGTAGTTGGTCAACAGGCTTTCCGGTTTCTCTTTTACCAGTTCAACCGTGCTGATGGCAATAATTTCCTGCATATCTGCTTCCAGGTTTTGTTTGTAAGGGGCAACCAGTTGTTCGATGGCCGGGTCGATGGTTGAAATGTTTTCATAATTCGGGATGTTTTGCATATGGATATCCTGAATAATCAGGGTACTTTTGCATGATAGCAACCCAAAAATAAAGGCAATCAGGAGGAATGATTTTTTCATTCGTTAATTTGTTTTTCAATATTTGTTGATAGTTTTATGCCCAGCGTTCATAACCCGGGTCAAAAATAAATAAACATTGCTGGGGCACTTTCGTTTTTGATTTAAAATTAATTTTCGATGAAAAGTTTAAAGGTAAAGATATTTAGTTGTCAATTATATAGAATTTTCGCTATTGTTATATTGATTGTTGTTCTTTCTCCATCGCTTCGGGCACAGGATTTTTTGACAACGAAGGCCGAAAAAGGGGAGGGAATCTATAGTTTATTGAAACGGTATAATTTACCCCCGGAAAAATACTTGAAGGAATTTGTTGAGCTCAATCAGTCGAAATTGGGGAAAGATAACAGCTTGTATGCAGGTCAAACTTACCGGCTTCCGGCCGTGAATAAAACAGATGCACCTGTGCCGGGCGGATCTGCAGCACCAGTTACACCTGCATCAGGTGGAACCATCTATTCGATTTTTGGCGAAAAATATGAGCTTGTTGTTCCGGTAAGCGCCCAGTTGAATGGGGCCGTTTTTTACCTGGTTAGCGGTCATGGTGGCCCGGATCCGGGGGCGGTGGCCCATTATGACAACCATATTTTGTGTGAGGACGAGTATGCCTACGATGTGACCTTGCGTCTGGCGCGCAGCCTGATCGAACGGGGGGCTTTGGTGTACATGGTTACCCGCGACGAAAATGACGGGATCCGGGACGAGAGTTTCCTGAAGCCGGATACAGACGAAAAGTGCTACCCTAATTTGTCTATTCCCCGGAACCAGCTCAACCGCCTTCGCCAACGCAAAGATGCCGTGAACCAACTGTATGTCCAAAACAAGGGGAAATTTCAGCGGTTGGTCATTATTCATGTTGACTCGCGTAGTAAAGGCGAGAATATTGATGTGTTTTTCTACCACGACAAGGCTAGCAAAACAGGGAGAAAGTTAGCCGTAAACCTGCAGCAGACCTTCAAGGAAAAATACGCCCGCCATCAACCCAACAGGGGGTATCACGGCACTGTTTCCGATCGCAATTTGTATGTGCTGAAATATTCCTACCCCCCGGCTGTGTTTATCGAGTTGGGAAACATTAACCACCGGCGCGACCAGCAGCGCTTTATGATGGAAAACAACCGGCAGGCCCTGGCCAACTGGCTGGCTGATGGTCTGGTAAAAGACTACCAAAACAACAAATAATGACCTTGCCCGACAGGAAAGTACTGATCCTTTTTGACGGATATTGCCACTTGTGCAGTTGGGTGGTGCGGCGTATTTTAAAAACGGATAAAGCCGGGATTTTTCTTTTTGCCCCGATAAACAGCGAAACGGGTGAATTCTGGAAGAGAAAATTGAAGATGCCCCAGGCCGATTCAGTTGTTTTAGTGGAAGCAGATGCGTATTTCCTTCGTTCGGAAGCCGCGCTTAAAATTGCCGGGCGATTGGGCGGCTCTTATCGGTTATTGCTGATTCTTCGGGTGCTCCCGCTGAGTTGGCGCGACAAGTTATACGATCGGGTTGCCCGTAACCGCTTTCGTTGGTTTGGCCGGCGCCAAACTTGTTTCCTACCGAAACAGGATGAGCGGCAACGCTTTCTTTAAATTTCGAATTCGCCTTCTTCGTACTGCCGGTAACGACCTGCCAGGTGACCAATCAGCTTGCTGACGTGTGCCACAGCTTGTGTGGTTGACGGGTTGATTTCTTTCCCCTGAAGCTTGAGCAGAAGGATACTGTACAGGGCTTGTAATGCTACCTGGATGTCATGCGCCTCTATCTCGTTGCTTTTCAGCCTGAACTCGTCGATGATGGGTTTTGCCAAATGGTGCAGCGCCAGATATTTCGAATCGTTTGCCGCTTGCAGTAGTCGCAGGTGAAAACGGTTCAGGTCGTCAACCAGGTTTTTGATGAACTGAACATGCCCTTGTTGGGTTACTTGTTCTTTTTGCATCATCAGCACCAGGTTTTTATACCATTGGTAAATCTCCAACCGAGTATCATCATCGGTTTCAAACCTGGAAACGACGGTTTTGCCAATTTTGTCCAGGTCAAAATCAAGCGCCCGGAGCAAATCTTCTACTTGCCAAAGGTATAGGATGTATTCGGCAATGTTTGTTTTTCTTTTTTCCTGAGCTATCAGCATAATCAATCAGTTTCAAAAAAATCATCCAGGTCACGGCGTTCTTTCTTGGTCGGACGGCCGGTTCCGCGTTCGCGTCTCATCCAGATCATATTCTTCTGAACGTCCAAAATTTCGAGCTCTTCTTTTGGGGTGACATCCAGCAGGTATTCGGAAACGAGTTGTGCCCCAATCCTTTTTTCGATTAATCCAAGTACTTTGTATCGATAGGTGACCGGGGATTTTTTTACATGCACAATATCGCCAATTTTCAGGACACGCGATGGCTTTACCTGTATGTTGTCGATAACAACCCGGCCTTTTTTGCAGGCTTCGGTGGCAATGCTCCGTGTCTTGAACACGCGTGTTGCCCACAGCCATTTGTCCACTCGCACCTGGTTGTCCATGTTACTTGCGTTTGTTGTACTCGTTCATGGTCCGTTCAATCCCAATCGTTCCGTAGCTTTGGATGATTTCAATGCAGGTCGCTATTTTTTCCGAAAGCTCGGCTGCTTCATCCTTTCCCCATTCGCTGAGCACATAGTTTACCTGCTGTCCGCGTTTAAAATCGTCGCCAATGCCGAAACGCAGGCGTGCAAAATCATTTCGCCCGGTGGTTTCCTGAATGTTTTTCAACCCGTTGTGGCCGGCATCGCCACCTTTTGCCCGTAGCCGCAAGGTGCCAAAGGGCAGGGCCAGGTCGTCGGTGATCACGAGCAGGTTCTCAAACGGAATTTTTTCTTCTTTGAGCCAGTAGTTGACCGCCCGGCCACTCAGGTTCATGTACGTGGTCGGTTTTAAAAGAATAAAAGTCCGGGCTTTGAATTTATACTCGGCAACGTAGCCGTAACGGCGGTCGCTAAAAACAATATTGGACGCATCGGCAAGAGCGTCCAATATTTTAAACCCGATATTGTGCCGGGTGTTTTCGTATTCTTTACCCGGATTTCCCAATCCAGTTATCAGATATTTCATTCAAGAAAAGTTTTGTATCAAATTGTTTTTCAGACAGTGATACTCTTACCCCTTCGATAAAAAAGGGTATTCAAAAGCGGATTATTTTCCGGCAGCATTCATGGCGGCACGTGCAGCCCTTGTTACCATAATGGTTACAACCGGTACTGATTTAGAGTTCATAAACTCCAGGTTTTCAGCTTCCACTTGACCAACTTTGATGCTCTGTCCCAATTCCAGTTCGTCAATGTTTACGTTGATTGAATCCGGAATGTCTTTGGCCAGGCCTTTAACTTTCAGACGGCGCAGGTTCAATTTCATTTTACCCCCGGCACGCATCCCTTTGGCGTATCCTTCCACTTTCACCGGAACTTCAATTTTCAGTGGTTTTTCTTCATCTACTTTCAGGAAGTCGATGTGCAAAATTTGCTCGGCAACCGGGTGGAACTGAATGTCCTGCATGATTGCTTTGTGGCTTGTTCCTTCAATGTTCAGGTCGATCATATACACGTTTGGCGTGTAAACGATTTTGCGGAACTCGGCTGCATCAGCCTGAAAGTGAACAGGTTCTTCGCCTCCGTAAAGTACGCAAGGTACTTTCTCTTCATTTCTTAGTTTCTTAGCGTCTTTTTTGCCAAGAGCTGCCCGTTGTGAGCCGTTAATTGTTACTGATTTCATCGTTTGAAAATTAAATTATTAATTATGGTACTCAGTCCTCCCTTTTCGGTGAAAGGGCAAACAGCATACATAACCTCATGCCGTCCGGAAAAAGCGGTGCAAAGTTATAAAATTACTTGAAAAATAATGAACTGATCGACTGATTTTTATAGACACGTTGGATGGCCTGCGAAAATGCATCGGCCACCGAGATGTATTTGATTTTTGAGGATTCCCTTTTGGCTGGTATGGAGTCGGTAAAATACACTTCTTTCAAAGCCGAGTTTTCAATTCGTTCGTATGCCGGTTCGGACAAAAGTCCGTGGGCAGCGAAAGCCCTGACTGAATTGGCTCCTTCTTTGATCATCAAACCGGCAGCTTTGGTAATGGTTCCGGCTGTATCGATCAGGTCATCAACGATGATGACGTCTTTGTCACGAACATCACCAATTAAGGTCATATTGCCTACCACATTGGCTTTTGCACGCGATTTATGGCAAATTACCATGTCGGTGCCCAACAGGCGGGCGTAAGTGTTTGCGCGTTTTGTGCCACCAACGTCCGGCGAGGCAATGACGATATCGCGCAATCCCATTTGCTGGATGAACGGGATGAAGAGGGCTGAGGCATACAGATGGTCAACCGGGACATTGAAAAAGCCCTGGATCTGATCGGCGTGCAAGTCCATGGTAATGACGCGGTCAACGCCGGCAGCTGACAGCAGGTCGGCCATCAGTTTCGCACCAATCGAAACACGAGGTTTGTCTTTCCGGTCCTGACGGGCAAATCCGAAATAAGGGATTACTGCAATTGTTTTGTAGGCTGAGGCGCGCTTGGCGGCATCGATCATCAACAAAAGTTCCAGTAAATTGTCGCCGGGAGGGAAAGTGGATTGGACGATAAACACGTGTGAGCCGCGAATCGTTTCTTCATAACAAGGTTCAAACTCACCATCGGCAAAAACCGGGCAGGAAGATTTTCCCAGTTCAACACCTACGCTTTCACAAATTTTCTCAGTTAAATACGTGGTGGCTGTTCCAGTGAAAATCTTTAAAGGGGCTTTCGTTCCCATATTTTCTTTTTAAAATTTAGTTCCTTGGAATTGTCCGCAAAGGTAAAAAAATCTTTAAGATATCTTGAAAATAATATGCCCAAGTTCTCGCTTTTTGAGAATCCCGACAAATAAAAATCCGATGTAATCGGATGATTTGTAATTTGTTAGGCCTCAGGTGAATGGGCATCGTCGATGAACGACAGGATTTCTTCTTTTCCCAGGCCGGTTTCGGCGCTGCTAACCAGAACGGGTGGCAGTTCTGCCCACTGTTTTTTCAGCTCTTTTTTGTAGTGCGCCACTGCGCTGGCCAGTTTTGTCTTTCCGAGTTTGTCTGCTTTGGTGAAAACGAGCGCAAACGGTACCTGTTTTTCACCCAGCCAGGAGATAAAATCCAGGTCGATGGCCTGTGGCTCCAGTCGCGAATCAATTAAAACGAAGAGGCAATACAGGTTTTCTCGTTGCAGAATGTAATCCACAATGTAGGCCTGGAACTTGTTACGGGCTTTTTTGGAAACCTTGGCATAACCGTAGCCGGGCAAATCGACCAGGTACCAACTGTCGTTGATGATGAAGTGGTTGATAAGTTGCGTTTTGCCCGGGCGCGATGACGTTTTTGCCAGCTTTTTCTGATTGGTCAGCATGTTGATCAGCGAAGACTTGCCCACGTTCGAACGACCGATAAATGCGTACTCGGGCCGATCTGGCGCCGGACATTTTTTTACATTGGTATTGCTCATTAAAAACTGGGCAGTCTTGATCTCTCTCATTATACATGTACCTCCAGTAATTTTACTTTTCCGGTAAGTGGTTTTAATTGAAATTGATTAACCGATGCTGGCACCAGGATCGTTTCGCCTTTTTTAACCTTTTCGGTCGCTCCCGGGCTGCTGATTTCATATTCTCCTTCCACGCAAATGTAAATCACAAACGAATCCAACCCGTAAATATCTTTTTCCAGTGCAGCGTCAAATTCGAGGATGTTGGTGGTGAAATAGTCGCATTTAACTACCTCGCTGCTATCGTTCAGCTTGGTTTGGTAGTCGGTTTTATAACTGTCGTGGTAAGTAAAGTCGATCGCATCCAGTGCCAGTTCGGTGTGCAGGTCGCGTTCGTTCCCGTTGGCATCTTTCCGGTCGTAATCGTAAATGCGGTAAGTTACGTCGGAGGTTTGCTGAATTTCGGCCACCACAATTCCTTTCCCGATCGCATGAACACGTCCGGCAGGCATGAAATACACATCGCCAGCCTCAACTTCCACAAAGTTGAGGATATCCATCAATTCTTTGTTTTCCAGTTTTTTCAGGTAGGTTTCCTTGTCGATTTCACGGTTGAAGCCGGAGTTGAGCCGTGCACCCTTGTCGGCCTGCAAAACGTACCACATTTCTGTTTTTCCGAATGCCTGGTGGCGCTTTTTCGAAAGTTCGTCATCGGGATGTACTTGTACGGAAAGGTCGTCGTTGGCATCGATGAACTTAATGAGCAGTGGGAATTCGACACTGAACTTTTCGTAAACTTTGTCGCCAACCAACTCACCCATATATACTTCAATCAGTTCCTCCAGTGTATTGCCGGCCAGGTAGCCGTTACTGACAACCGAAATGTTTCCTTGTACTCCTGATATCTCCCAGCTTTCGCCACAGTTTGGGAGCTCGCCAAAGTCTTTTCCCAGTTCAGTCTTAATTTTTTGTCCGCCCCAGATCTTGTCCATAAAAATAGGGGTAAACTTTAAGGGATATAAATTCATCATAAAAAAATGGGGTCTGATTAAAATTCAAAGTCAACCGAAGCGCGCGAAACGGTTGTGTTGCGTACCAGTTCGGTTACTTTCAGGTGTTCGGGGTGAACCTGGTATGCGGCAAGGTCACCGGCATTTTCAAAATGCGAAATTAGGCAAACGTCAAATGATTTAGCATCCAGCTCGTGGTTTAATCCCACTTCCAGGTATTTCAATTCCTTAATTTTTCCGTTCAACCCTTCCAGTGCTTCCTTTATTTGCGCCAACACTTCGCGTTTTTCGGCTTCGGGATATTCTTTCAGTTTAAAAAGAACAACATGATTAAGCATAATTTTGTGTGTTTTGGGTTATTTTTCTGCTGCGAAGTTAAAACATTCCGAGCTGTGTTCCATAATTTTCCGGTCGATTAGTAAAAATACAGGTGGCTTGTTTATCTTTGACTAAATAAAAAAGAATCATGATCATTATTGGTATTGCCGGGGGCACAGGTTCGGGAAAGACAACTGTGGTAAACAAAATACTGGACCGATTTTCGAAAGAAGAGGTTGCTGTTTTGTCGCAGGATTCGTATTACAAAGACAATCGTCACTTGCCTGAAGAAGAACGCACAAAACTGAATTTTGATCATCCCGATTCGATTGAGTTTAGTTTGTTAATCGATCATTTAAACCAGTTAAAGCGGGGCGAATCGATTGAAGAGCCAAGTTATTCGTACCTGACGTGTACCCGGTCGGGCGAAACCACAACTGTTTTGCCCAAGCCCGTTATTATTGTTGAAGGTATTTTGGTGTTGTGCAACCCCGAACTGCGCAAACTGATGGACATAAAGGTGTTTGTGGATTGCGATTCGGATGTGCGCCTGTCAAGGGTGATCCAGCGCGATATGGTGGAGCGGGGCCGCGACGTGCAACAAGTGTTGGCGCGTTACGAAAAAACGGTTCGTCCCAGCCACCTGCAATTTATTGAGCCCACTAAACGTTTCGCTGATATTATTGTGCCCGAGGGCGGTAACAACCGCGTGGCCATTCAAATACTGACCCAGTTCATCAAACAAAACCTGTAACTTATGCTGTATAACCTGAACATTGAGGATGTCCTGTTCCTGGATATTGAAACGGTTCCGCAACAACCGACTTTTAACGAGTTGCCCGAGAATTTTCAGAAGCTGTGGACACAGAAATCGGCTTATTTTCGGGCAGAGGGGCAAGGCCCGGAAGATGTTTATGAACGGGCTGGCATTTATGCGGAGTTTGGCCGCATCATTTGTATTTCCTCCGGGGTTGTTGTACAAAAAGGTGGTGAGCGCTTTTTCCGGGTGAAGTCGTTTCACGATGACGACGAAGCGAAGCTACTTGCGTCGTTCAACAACATGTTGAACAAATTCACCAGCCACCCCGGTAAATGCCTCTGTGCGCATAACGGACAGGAATTTGACTATCCGTACATTGCCCGCCGCACTTTGATTAACGGGTTACGGCTTCCAAAAATACTGGATTTGGCCGGAATGAAACCCTGGGATGTGAAGGACAAACTAATGGACACGCTGCAACTCTGGAAATTTGGCGACTATAAGAACTATACTTCGTTGAGCTTGCTTTGCGCTGCTTTTAACATTCCAACGCCCAAAGATGATATTGATGGCAGCCAGGTGGCCGGTGTATATTACGGGGAAGGAGATCTGGATCGAATTGTTCGCTATTGCGAAAAGGACACCCTTGCTGTGGCTAACCTTTTGCTGCGCTACAAAGGCGAACCCATTATCAGCATGGAAAACATGGAAGTGGTCTGAGGCTTTTTTGAGTGGAAGAAAGCCGTGTCAAAAGCATTGGGGAAAAAAACAGAAAATCATCCTGAGTGAATGTCGGACTTACTGTTTGATGGAAGTACCGGACCACCTGCCGGGGAAGGCTGAGGTCCGGGATGACTACTTGGGCAGCCGCTTTTAACACAGCTTTCTATTCCTTTATATTTATTCCTGGTTTACGTTGGGTATTTTCATCGACCCCAAATTGGTGATCTGGTAGCCACTGAGATCAAATTTTTTATTGGCATTTTGATCAATGTCGGTCACCTTCATGATATTGCGCTCTTTTGTTTCTTTGTTAATGGCTTCCGATTCCATGATAAAGCCCCAGGGCATTCCGTGCGAATAGGCTGCCGATTTGAAAATGGAACTCATCCAGTCGCGCGTAGCCATGTTCACCTCTTTGCTCATCCAAAAGGTTGCTTCCGTATCTTCTTCCGGATTATCGTATTTGTACTCTTCGCACTTATACCCTTCTATGGTCTTGGTGCGTCCGGTTTTTTTAAGATAAGGGTTCAGGTTGATGTTTTCGATCGACTCTTCATTTAAATCTTCATAAGCGTCATAGTCGGCTGTGTTTAATTCGCTGATATCGAACCCGTAAACGATGCCGGTTTTTTTGCCATCTTCTTCGGAGAGTATAATCATGGCTTTGTTTTTAAGGTCCATGATAAATATTCCCTTGCCTTTTGTTCCGATGTCGCCCGATACAAACTCGTAGGCAAAGTTTTTCATCGATGGGCTGACGTATGTGATGAAGTCGCCATCGCTTTCTTTTTCGCCGTTCCCTTTGTAGCTTTCAATGTGCATCTGGATTTTTGAGTCGAAGGAATACGCATTGTCAACGGGCACCGGTTCGCCCGACATGCCCAGGCCTTTCATGAATTTGCCCATGCGTTCCTGTTGCCGTTCCTCCTCCGAAACGGGCTTGTTGGCCGAGTCGCCTTCGAGCACTTTGTCCAGGCTTTTGTCAACTTCTTCGTCCACTTTTTCATCCACTCGCTCTTCAACTTTATTGCTGATTTTATCCTGTACCTTTTTCCCCAGCTTGTTCAGGATGTTTTGCGAATTGGCCTCGGCGGGAAAAAGTATTACCGCGCCAAATAGAATCATTAGCAGTGTGATTTTTTTTCGTTTCATGAGAATAGAACTTTTTTAACAAACAAGGGACAAGTTACGATAAAGGATAAATTTCAGTCAAGAGTCGTCACTCCCAAAAATCAAGTTTGTTTGGCTAATTTACAGCGTTTTAATCCATGCGGTGCGTGTGCTGCCTTCTTGCTCTTCTGAAAAATACGGCTGAAGCACCAGCGTTTTTTGAGGGATACCGCTGAAGGTAAAGGTGGGCATTTTACCGGGAGGCGAGACATACCGGAGGTATTTTACCGGATCCGTTCCTGAAAAAAAGAGGCTATCGTTTTGCATGTCGGAATAGGCCAGCAGGAGCGGTCCATAGGTGAAAGCAAAGTGTCCTTGCCCGTTGCTAACCGTATCCGGGCGCATGCCCAAAACGATCTCCACTTCATCTCCGTTTTTCCATTTTTTGGCGATCTCGGTGTATGTTCCGGGAACGACATTGTATTTTACGCCTTTCACGGTTACCGAAGCGCGATCGGCCCAGTGGGGGACGCGTACAAACACATCCAGGTAACGGGTGTCCTGCAATTCCATTTTCAAGACGATGCTGCCATCAAACGGATAATTCGTGTCCTGAATAATCCGTACTTTTCCGCCGGTGGTATGCTCGTACTCCATGGCCGAACTGCCGAGAAAGTTGATGTATATACGGTCGTACAGTTTCGTGTAGCAAAATGATTTGATCATGCTTTCGGTCATAATTTCCGGCACGGCGATATTGTAGGCCATTCTTTCCAGTTCATCTGCATAGACTACTTCGCCGGAATATTTCAGCAGGCTGTCGTTCAGGGCGATCCAATTGCGGGCATCTTCAGTTGATAAATTTTCCAGCTGGCCGGTGATTTTCTCTTGCTGTTCCGTCCAGGCACGGCGTAAGGTGTTTTCGGCCTCTTTCCCCGGTTTTTTCAACTTTATTTCTTCCGAAAGCTTCTTTATTTGTTGCAGACTTCCGGCGAAAAGTGTTTCGCGGTTTGCCAACGATGAGTCGATCGGCGAGAGATTAGCTAATTGTTCGGCAATGATCCCGCCCAGCGATATTTGTTCCTCTTTAACGGCTTTCGATGTTTCCGTCGGTTCGGAGGCCGTGCGATAGTGGCAGGAAGAAAATGAACTGAAAGCAACCAAGATCAAAAGAATCGGGGTACGGATCATAACTGACAATTTTTCCTAAAACAACAGCTTAAAAGCACTTCGGGTTCATCGCGATAAGTTTTCCGGGTAATCATGTTTTACAGGGTGATATGTGAGCCACCTGTTGAAATCATTCAAAAAAGCTTTTTTTAGTACATCGGAAATTTAATATCTTAGTCGCCATGAGTGGAAAAAAAATTTCATATCGTAACTGGTTTGTTTTTACCCTGATGTTGTTGCTGCTTCCTGCCGTTGAGTCGTCAGCCCAGTTTTACCGGCAAGTTGATAGCCTGTATACCTCAAAGGGACCGGTTGAAATCCAGGTGATTGGCCATTGCTTTTATTATTTCAAGTTTAACCGGCTAAATATTTACGTAGATCCCATTCCTAATGTTGGCGATGTCAGCAAACTACCCAAGGCCGATTTGATTTTAATTACCCATGATCACCGTGACCATTTGAGCACCAGTGTTATCGAAAAGCTTTCGAAACCTGACACGAAGGTCATCGCTTCCAAGTCCTGTATCAAAAAGATGGATTTTGGCCAGTTTTTAGAGAATGGCCAGCAGACTACTTTCAACGATATTTATATCAAGGCGGTGGCTGCTTATAATGTGGTGAACCTCCGGCCCGACGATGTTCCGTATCATCCCAAGGGCGAAGGGAATGGCTATTTTCTGGTGTTTGGCGACAAAACCATCTACATTGCCGGCGATACCGAATATATCGATGAAATGCGCTTTTTTATGAAGCCCGATGTGGCCTTCATTCCTATGATGCTGCCTTTTACGATGGGCGAGGATATGTTTGTGCAGGTGGTGAAAAAATTGAAGCCGAAGGTGGTGTACCCGGTTCATTACAATACCAATTTAGATGATCTGGTAGAAAAACTCTCCGTGGCAGCTCCGGGTGTGGAAGTTCGGATTCGATAGAAACCCAGGGCGCTGAGACGCTGATTTGTTTGCTTTACCCCTCAATCAGGTTGGTTTGCCGAAAACTGACCAATTGGTTGGACAGTTTTACTTACTTTCGTTTAAAAATCACGAAACACTTGGAAACGATGAGCACACTTGGAAACATTATTTGGGTTGTTTTTGGCGGCTTCTTCATTTTTTTGGAATACCTGGTTGCTGGCTTGTTGCTTTGCCTGACCATTGTCGGTATCCCGTTTGGGTTGCAAGCGATTAAGTTGTCGCTGATGGCCTTGTGGCCTTTTGGAAAGCGTATTGAGTACATGGATTATGCCCCGGGGTGCCTATCCACTATCCTGAATATCATCTGGTTACTGATTGGAGGCATTTGGATTGCTCTTTCCCACCTCGTGCTGGGCCTGTTGTTTGCCATCACCATCATCGGGATCCCCTTTGCCAAACAGCACTTTAAACTGGTGAGTTTGGCGCTCACTCCGTTTGGGCGAAGGATTGTTTAGGAGTCGCAGTTTTTAGTCACAGTTTTCAGTTGGCTCCATGCCACGCGCTTGTAAACTGAAAACTGCGACTGAGACTGTCTTCTTCTTAGTGCTTGTGCAGGCCGCACTCCTTTTTCGAGTTGTCTTCCCACCACCAGCGTCCGGCACGGAAGTCTTCACCCGGTTGAATGGCCCGTGTACACGGTGCACAGCCAATGCTCACAAAACCGCGGTCGTGCAACACATTATACGGCACATGATTTTCGAGCACATATTTACGGCAATCTTCCAGTTCCCAATGCAGCAGCGGGTTGTATTTTACCAACGAAAAGCCGGCATCCCAGTTGAAGAACTCCAGTCCTTCGCGGTTTTGTGATTGCGAAGCGCGCAAGCCTGTAATCCAGCATTCCATGCCGGCCAGTGCCCTTTTCAGCGGTTCCACTTTGCGGATGTGGCAGCACATTTTGCGGTTTTCCACCGAGGCATAAAAACTATTCGGGCCTTTTTCGGCCACAAATTTTTCCAACTGTTCGTTATTGGGATAATAGGGCTGAATCGGCTTGTTGTATTTTTCCAGTGTTCGGCTATATACTTTGTAGGTTTCTTCAAACAGGCGACCAGTATCCAGGGTAACCACTTTTATGGGCAGGTCGTGTTTGAAAATCATATCGGTGATGACCTGGTCCTCAATGCCAAAACTGGTCGTGAAGACAATTTTGCCGGCAAAGCGGCTGGCCAGTTCCTTAAGCGTTTCAATCGTTTCTTTTTCGTTGAACTCGCTATTTAGTTGTTTTGCCAATTCTTCGCTCATGATTCAATCTCCTTTATGCTGAAATGTTCAGCCTCAAAAATAACTATTTTATCAGGTTTTGATGCTTTTTTTCAGGCGGCTTCGGCAAAAGCAGCCTGATGCACTGCAAAGAAAAACGTTCTAACCATTTCGGCGATACGTGTTTATACACATTAACAAGAAGAGGACAGACTTGTTGTTAATGCCCCGGTTTTTTATAGTAGTGCATGGCTTCGGGGTAAAAAGTCTTAATTTTGGGGCATGACAGCACAAAAAAACACCTGGCCGAAAGCGTTTATCGAACGCATCAGAACACAATTCCCCGAAGCAGCCGGGCAATTTATCGAGGCTCTTGATCAGGATGCCAACATAAGCATTCGATTGAATGCAGATAAAATGAACCTTGAGCCCCGGTTAGAGGAAATTCCGTGGTGCAGCACAGGGTATTTTTTGCCCGAACGGCCGGTGTTTGCTCTCGACCCGCTGTGGCACGCCGGGGCTTATTATGTGCAGGAAGCCAGCTCGATGTTCCTGGAACAGGTTTTCGGGCAAATCCGGATCGATCACCCGAAACTGGTGCTTGATTTGTGTGCTGCCCCGGGCGGAAAGTCAACCCATTTAAATAGTTTATTGCGACAGGATGATTTGTTGGTTGCCAATGAAGTGATCCGTGCGCGTGTGCCGGTACTGATCGAAAACCTGACCAAATGGGGACATGATAACTTTTTGGTGAGCAGCAGCGATGCCAAACAGTTTGGCGAAATGGGCGCTTTGGTTGATGTGTTGGTGATTGATGCTCCTTGTTCGGGCGAAGGCTTGTTTCGCCGCGACCCAAAAGCCGGCGGCGAGTGGTCGCCAGAAAATGCCAACCTTTGCGCAGTGCGGCAACGCCGTATTCTGGCCGAAAGCTGGGGCTGCCTCAAAAGCGGTGGATATCTGGTTTACAGCACCTGCACCTTCAACCCGGCCGAAAACGAGGAAAACCTAAACTGGCTGAAAACCCAAGGTGACTATGCCAGCATTCGCATCCCTTTGCAACCGGAATGGCAGATTGAAGAGTTTGAACAGAATGGAATTTGGGCGTATCGTTTTCTTCCGCACAAGGTACGTGGAGAGGGTTTTTTCGTTGCGCTGCTCCAAAAAACGGAAGAAACCCAACCGGTCCGTTTTCCTCGGAAGTTTAAAACGATGCTGCAAAAACCGGTCGTCCTTCCACAAAATTGGCTGCTTCGTACCGACACCAAAAAATTCTTCCAGCATCAGGATCAGCTAAAGTTTTTACCTGCTGCCTGGGAAAAAGAAATTCTTTTTCTTTTTGAAAAAATAAACCTGGTAAAAGCCGGGACGACCATGGGATTGGTTAAAAAGAAAGATATTTTGCCCGAACATGAGCTGTCCATGTGCCTGGAATTAAATCCGGAGTTTTTTTTTCCGGCTGAACTTTCGTTGGAAGAGGCCTTGAGGTATCTGGGGCGGGAACAATTCAACCTGAGTTTAACGGGAAATGATTGGCACTTGGCTGCATTTCGCGGCATCCCGCTCGGCTTTCTGAAAAACCTGGGAACGCGCTTCAATAATTATTACCCGAAGGAATGGCGCCTAAGAATGCAGGACCGGCAAGCTGTGCAACTTTGGTACGATTGATTGCGATGTTGGGCGCTTTATTTTTCGTATTGGAACGAGTTTACCGGGAAATTGAGAATCAGGTGGCGTGATTTGAGTGTAAGATATTTGTTGCCAGATAATTAGTGTGTGTGCTTTTTTTGAAAATTCAAGCGAAAAATATTTTAAGACTATGAAAAATTTATTTCCTTTGGCTCTTGTTAGATAACCTTATTAACTGTAATAAAAGTAAATGGGAAAAGTATTAATCATTGGTGCAGGAGGTGTGGGAACAGTAGTTGCCCACAAAATGGCTGCACTACCGGAAGTGTTTTCAGAAATTATGTTGGCCAGTCGCACCAAAGCTAAATGCGACGAAATTGCCAACAAAATTGGTGGTAACCGGATTAAAACAGCCCAGGTGGATGCTGAAAATGTACCGCAACTGGTAGAGCTGATCCGCAATTTTAAGCCCGACCTGGTTGTGAACGTGGCCCTGCCTTATCAGGACCTGCCCATCATGGACGCCTGTTTGGAAACCGAAACCAGTTACCTGGACACGGCCAACTATGAACCCAAAGACGAAGCCAAATTTGAATACAAATGGCAGTGGGCTTACCAAAATCGTTTTAAAGAGGCTGGTATTACTGCTATTTTGGGCTGCGGGTTCGACCCGGGGGTAACCAGTATTTATACTGCCTATGCCGCCAAACACCATTTTGATGAAATTCAGTACCTGGACATTGTTGACTGCAATGCGGGTGATCACGGCAAAGCGTTTGCCACGAATTTCAACCCCGAAATTAATATCCGCGAAGTAACCCAAAAAGGGAAATACTGGAAAGATGGCAAATGGGTGGAAACAGAACCGCACGAAATTCATAAACCGTTGAACTACCCGGAAATCGGTCCGAAAGAGTCGTACCTGATTTATCACGAAGAATTGGAGTCGCTGGTGAAAAATTTCCCCACCATCAAGCAAGCCCGTTTCTGGATGACTTTCGGACAGGAATACCTGACGCACCTGCGTGTTATTCAGAATATTGGCATGGCCGGTATTGAGCCTGTTATGTACGAAGGCCGGGAGATTGTTCCCATCCAGTTTTTGAAGGCGGTACTTCCGAATCCGGGCGACCTGGGTGAAAACTACAAAGGCTGGACTTCAATCGGTTGCCGCATTAAAGGCTTGAAAGACGGTCAGGAAAAAACCTACTACGTATATAACAATTGTAACCACGAAGTAGCTTATGCCGAAACCGGCACGCAGGCTGTGAGCTATACCACCGGTGTCCCGGCCATGATTGGCGCCATGATGTACCTGAAAGGCCTGTGGAAAAAACCGGGCGTATTCAACGTCGAAGAGTTTAATCCCGATCCATTTATGGATGCCCTGAACCAGCACGGTTTGCCCTGGCACGAAATCCATGGCAGCGACCTGGAAATGGAATATTAATCCAAACGATGATAAAGACAAAAACCTGGCTGATGCCGGGTTTTTTTGTCCTGGATTGTTTTGGGATGAACTGATTTGCAGTGGATTGTCATTTATTTTAAGCCGTTTGAGAATGCAAGCTTTGAGAATACTTATATCAATGATGTAATCGCACACTTTCTAACAATCTAAATTACTTCATCGGTATGTGTGCGTACACAATGCTAGAAAAAGGTGTGCAAATGTGCGAAACTTTCAAAATTATTTGTCACAGTTTCCTGTTGATTGGTTATTTTTGATGAAAAATTCTTATGACTGAATTTAAGAACATTAGGATAAAGGATATTGCTGAAATGGCTGGCGTTTCGGTGGCCACGGTTGACCGAGTGTTGCACAAACGAGGTAAAATTTCGGAGAAGGCCCTCAAGAAAGTGATGGATGCCCTGGAAAAAACAGGCTATAAACCCAATTTGATTGCCAGTACCCTGGGATCGAACAAAGTGTATAAAATAGCTGCTATGATTCCTGATCCTGCCTTGGATGATTACTGGAACCAGTCGGGTGCGGGTATTTTTAAGGCGAAGGATGATTGGTCGCAATATAATGTCCGAATCGAGTCCTTTTATTTTAACCTGTACGAGAAAAGCTCTTTTAAACAGGTAGCAGAAAAGGTACTTCAATTTCAGCCCGACAGTATTTTGCTGGCGCCCATTTTTTATCATGAGGCACTTGATTTTTTCGATGTGCTGAAAGAAAAAGGCATCCCGTATATCTTATTCAATACCAATATTTCTGAAGCTCAGCCGGTAAGCTTCATTGGGCAGGATCTTTATCAAAGCGGACGAGTTGGCGCCGAAATGCTGGCAACCAAAATGAAGGCGCCCGGAAATATTGCTGTGCTGCATATTTACGAGGACATTCAGAATGCAGTGCATTTAAAAGAAAAAGAACGCGGATTTCGGGATTATTTTACTGATAACAGGTTGGAGGGTTTTAACATTCTGAGTTATGATTTCGGGAGCAATTTACTGGCAGAGTTCGATCGTGAGGTGCTGAATGTGCTGAACCGTGATTCTATATCCGGAGTTTTTGTGACCACCTCGAAAGGATCCTATCTGGCAGCCGCGGTGTTGGATAAATACGGAAAAAAAGACTTGGTGCTGGTTGGGTACGATTTATTAAAGGACAACATTCATTATATGTATGATGGAGTGATTAATTTTCTGATTAATCAAAATCCAAAAAGACAAGCGTTTTTAGGTGTCAGCTATCTCGTTAATTATCTGTTGTTTAAAAAGCAGCCGCCGGTGACAGAACTGTTCCCGCTCGAAGTTATTACCCGGGAAAATATAAAATCATACCTGTATTCGGGACTGCACTAATCTCTAATTTTATGGATTGGACTTTTTTCCCAAAGTGTATTTTGTTGCTTGCATTATTTTTTTCCGTTCAGCTTGAATCGCAGTCGGGAACGCGAGATTTTCGGAATACAAAAAAAGCAGTTGATGAACGTGTTCAGGATTTATTGGACGAGCTCTCAACGGATGAGAAAATATCGTTGTTGGGATACAGCAATCAGGGAATTTCGCGTTTGGGGATACCTGCCTACAACTGGTGGAACGAGTCCCTGCATGGCGTTGCCCGTGCCGGAGAAGCTACTGTTTTCCCGCAGGCAATAGCATTAGCGGCTACCTTCGATGATCAGTTGATCCATCAAGTTGCTGACGTGATCTCGACGGAGGCACGTGCAAAATATAATTTGGCCATTGCAAATGAGCGCCGGATACAATATATGGGTTTGACGTTTTGGTCGCCCAATGTGAATATTTTTCGTGATCCGCGCTGGGGGCGGGGACAGGAAACCTATGGCGAGGATCCTTATCTGACTTCACGGATGGGGGTGGCTTATTTGAAAGGTATCCAGGGAAATGATCCAAATTACCTGAAAGCTTCGGCTTGTGCTAAACACTTTGCTGCACACAGCGGCCCCGAATATAACCGGCATTTTTTCAATGCTTTGGTTTCTGAAAAAGACTTGAGAGAGACCTATCTGGTAGCTTTTAAAGCCATGGTAGATGCTGGTGTGGAGTCGGTGATGTGTGGCTACAACCGGCTGAACGATGAACCTTGCTGTACCAGTCCAACCCTGATTGCCGACATTTTGAGAGGTGAATGGAACTTTCAGGGGCATGTTGTTACCGACTGCTGGGCACTGGAGGATATTTGGTTGCGACATAAAGCGCTGCCAAATTCGGTTATAGTTGCAGCCGAAGCGGTGAAAGCCGGTATAAATCTGGATTGTTCCAATCTGTTACAGGACGATTTGAAGAAAGCTCTGGAGGAGAAACTAATTACGGTTGACGATATTGATAAGGCCCTTGCTCCTGCTTTGACAACTCAGTTTAAATTGGGCTTTTTTGATCCCGAAGAGAAGAATCCGTTTCGAAATCTTGGAGAAAAAGATGTTCGTAATGCCAATCATGTGGCGCTGGCACGGCAAGCGGCAGCCCAAAGTATGGTGCTTATGAAAAACGAGGGCAACTTGCTGCCGCTTAATCGCGAAGACTACGGCAGTTTATTGGTGACCGGGGCAAATTCCGGAAGCCTGGATGCACTGGTGGGTAATTATCACGGGGTTTCGTCCGAGCTGGTTACTTTTGTTGAAGGTGTTTCCAGGGCTGCCGGGCCGGCTGTTGCCGTTCAATATGATTTGGGTTGCAACGATGTGGATACGGTGCGTTTTGGAGGTGTCTGGGCCTCGGGAATGAGCGATGCAACCATTGTGGTCATCGGCTTGACACCGGTGATGGAAGGCGAGGAAGGCGATGCATTTCTGGCTGAAAATGGCGGCGATAAGACGCATCTTGACATCCCGGCAGCACATGTTGCTTTTTTGAAGAAATTGCGTGAATCGCATAACCGGCCAATCATCACAGTGGTTACCGGCGGAAGTGCGGTTAACATCGATCAAATTGAACCTTACTCAGATGCCATCATGCTGGCTTGGTATCCCGGAGAGCAGGGGGGGAATGCGTTTGCCGATATTTTATTTGGCGATTGCTCTCCATCTGGTCGTTTGCCGCTCACTTTTTATAAATCGCTTGATCAGCTTCCTGATTACGAGAATTATAACATGGAAGGACGGACCTATCGTTATTTTGATGGCGATGTTCAGTATCCGTTTGGTTTTGGTTTGGGCTATGTCGATTTCAATTACAGTTGGACGCAAAAACCAGCTTCTTCCTGTAAATCGGGAGATACGGTGCAGTTCCAGGTTGGAGTTGAAAACCAAGGGGATATGGCGGCTTTGGAAGTTGTTCAGGTCTATGTTTCCTATCCTGAGGTTGGCGGGATGCCCCGTAGGGAATTGAAGCAGTTTGCAAAGGTAGAAGTTGGCGCAGGTGGTAAAAGTTTGGTTGATTTTTCAATTCCGGTTTGGGACTTGGCCAAGTGGGACGAATCCTGCAACGATTGGAAAGTTTATGAAGGTGAATATCACGTTTTTGTGGGGGGCCATTCTGCCCGCGAAAAGCTTTCAGCTGCCTTTGTGGTCGAATAAGATTTTGCCTGTAGAAACAAGGAAGGCTGTCCGTTGAATTGGGGGACAGCCTTCCTTTTTAAATTCCTGTAAGTGTGTTGGTTAATGTGAGGATCGCTATTGTCGTTATTCCTTTTGAGGTGCTCTTTGCCTTTTACTTTTGTCTTTCAGGTTATCATCTTACCTTGTGCCCTTTCAGCGCATAAAACAGGATGTACAAAAAGCCGGGTACACACAACCAATAGGCCTGCTGTGGTCCAAGAGCATCCTTTAGAAAGCCGTAAGCGGTTGGTATTAAGGCGCCGCCCACAATGGCAATAACCAGCAGCGACGAACCTGCTTTGGTGAAACGGCCTAAATCGGTCATGGCAAGGGGCCACAAGGCAGGCCACATCAGCGAGCACCCCAAGGCCATAAATAAAATGAACCAAATGGAGATATCCGCCGGGGTGAAGACAACCATGAATGAACCAAAAATGGCCAGGATGGAACAGATCAGCAACGCATTTGCCTGCGAGATGTATTTCGGGATAAAAATAATCCCGCAGATGTAACCGATCACCATGCCTGCGGGGGCAATCCAGGCGTAAAGTTCGGCATTGGGTAGGCCAATGCTTTCTGCATAGTCCACCAGCGTCCCGAGCGAAACAGTTTCGACGCCTACATAGAGGAACAACGCCAGCACGCCCAGCAGTAAGTGCGGGAATTGCCATATTGATGTCTTATTTGCTGCATAGGCGCAGTCGGCTGCGCTTTCCTCATCCTCGCCAACAGCCTTAACTTCGGGAAGTGGCGAAAAATACGATAAAACACCCAGAAGTAAGAATACGCCGATAATCATGTAAAAGGGGATATTGATATCCTGAAGTTGTACGTCTTCAACACTTTTCCCAATAACCAACGCCAGGAACAATGGCGCTACCGGCCAGGCCAGTTTATTGGCTATGCCCATAAAGCTAATCCTTTTGGCCGCACTCTCCATAGGGCCCAGAATGGTTATGTAGGGGTTGACCGAGGCTTGCAGAAAAGCATTTCCCATTCCCGAAATAAAAGAAGCCAGTAAGAACAGCGGCAGACTTTCCGATTTTGCCGAGGGGATAAACAGGTAAAAACCTGTGGCAAACATCAGGAACGAGAGCATCATGGTTTTTTTGTAGCCGATTTTGCTGATTACCAGTGAGGCCGGATACCCGAAAATAAGAAATGCGGAGAAGGTGGCTGCCAGGATCAGATAGGATTCACCCGAGGACACATTCAGCGAATTTTTCAGCAAGGGGATCAAATAACTATTGATGCCAAGTGCAAAACCGATCGCAAAAAACATTATTCCGATGATTATCATGGGAACCAGGAAGTAGTTTCTTTTTGAATCCATAAATAATATAGTTTGAGGATTATTTTTTACATCGTTTATTCTGAGAGTGGCCATTGCTGCTTTCAACTGATCCGGGACGGTTTGGTTTATCATCCGTAAGCAACGCTTTTTCCGGAATGACGGCAAGATAGTTAAATAATGTGGGCGGACACTCTTCGAAGTGTTAATTATGTGTGTGCGGACACACTTTTTTATCAAAACCATCTTTTTGAGAAAAAATATCACTAGTTTTGACAAGTTCTAACTAATAATCTATCCCCGAGGCGCGGGATTTAATCTGGTAAAATATGGTCAAAACGCTGAATTACATTGAGAAAACGATTGAAAAACTTCCTGTTAATGTGTTGGAAAACAAACAGGAAGGAGCGCGGATTATTGCAGGGATGATAGCCGGTGTAATCAAAGAGAAACAAGCGCGTGGCGAAATGGCGGTCCTTGGGCTCGCAACAGGTTCGTCTCCGGTTAAAGTTTATCGCGAACTGGTTCGTCTGCATCACGAAGAGGGATTAAGTTTTAAAAATGTCATCACCTTCAACCTCGACGAATATTTCCCGATGAGCCCGGACAGCCATAAAAGCTATGTCCATTTTATGTATAAACACCTGTTTAATCATATTGACATTGATCCTGCCAATGTTCATATTCCGGATGGAACGTTAAAAATTGATCAGGTAGCTGCGTTTTGTGCCGCTTATGAAGATAAAATCAGGGCCAGTGGCGGCATCGATATTCAATTGTTGGGCATTGGCCGTTCCGGACATATTGGCTTTAATGAGCCCGGCGCCACGGCGAACTCCCCGACACGCTTGGTGAAACTTGACCCGATTACCATTGCAGATGCGATGAAGGATTTTGGCAGCGAGGAGGCGGTGCCCCACCGCGCCATTACGATGGGGATTGATACCATTTTGAACGCCCGTAAAATTGTGCTGGCCGGATGGGGAAAATCAAAGTCGCCAATTTTGAAGAAAATGATTGAGGGGCCGGTTACTCCGGAGGTACCAGCATCTTTTCTGCAAATGCACGATGATGTGACGGTCTATCTGGATGAAGCGGCTACCAGCGAGTTTACCCGCACAAAAGCTCCCTGGCTGGTTGGGGTGTGCGATTGGACACCGAAAATGGTGAAACGCGCCGTGATCTGGCTGAGCCAAAAATTGGACAAACCCATTCTGAAACTGACGGACGAAGATTATAAACATGCGGGTTTGCGCGATTTATTGGCCACTTATGGTGGAGCCTACGATTTGAATATTAAAGTGTTCGGTCAAATTCGCGACACCATTACCGGATGGCCAGGTGGCAAACCGGGTGCTACGGAGAAAACCCGCCCGGAACGCCCCGAACCGGCAGTCAAGCGATCACTGATTTTCAGTCCGCACCCCGATGATGATGTGATTTCGATGGGGGGTACGTTGATTCGGCTGGCAGACCAAGGGCACGATGTTCATGTGGCATATCAAACTTCAGGTAACATTGCTGTTTTTGACGATGATTCCATTCGTTTCTCCCAGTTTGCGGTTGACCTTCTTCGTAACCAAAAGATTGATTGCCAGGAGCTGGAAAAAGCAAATGCTGAATTGAAGGATTTTCTGAAAAATAAAAAGCCTGGACAAGGCGATACTCCTTATGTGAAAACGGTGAAGGGTTTGATCCGTGCCGGTGAGGCTGCAGCCGGATGCCGTTATAGCGGTGTAAAGGAAGAAAATGTACATTTTCTGAATCTGCCGTTTTATGAAACAGGTCAGGTGGAGAAAAGTCCGGCATCGGATGCCGACGTACAAATTGTTGTTGATTTGTTACGAAAAATTCAACCTCACCAGATTTTTGCTGCCGGCGATTTGCAGGACCCGCACGGAACACACGAAGTTTGCCTGCAAATCATTTTCAAGGCAATCAGGGTTATCCGTGCCGCCGGTGACGAATGGCTGAATGATTGCTACGTTTGGTTGTACCGCGGGGCTTGGCAGGAATGGGACGTGGAAGATATCGAAATGGCCGTGCCCATCAGCCCATCCGAACTGATGCGTAAACGTAAAGCTATTTTTAAGCACCAATCGCAAAAAGATGAACCTGTGTTCCCGGGTGAAGACAAGCGCGAGTTTTGGCAGCGTGCCGAAGCTCGAAACCGGGAAACTGCAAAAATTTATGACCAACTTGGGTTGACGGAATATGAAGCAATTGAAGCTTTTGTTCGTTATCCGTTTGATAATGAGGAGTCTTTTTTGAGATAATAGTTTAACTTTAAATAAAAAATCGGGAATGAATAAGTATTTGTCCTTGCTGGTATTGCTGACGATCGCTTTTTCCTGCACGGAAAAGCCGTCACTCATCTCCAATAAAGAACGCCTGGCAGACATGCAGGGCATGTTGGATTTCCAGAAACAATTGACAGCCAATAGCACGCTAACGGTCTGGGACATATTTAATCAGCCATTGGCCCCCGATGAAAAGCAGGCCCTGGAATTTCTGTATGCCTACATGCCGTTGAGCGATTTGGCCGACTATCCGGCCGGATTCTTCCTGGCCAATGTGCAAAAAAGTTTGCAGGCCCGCGATGAAATGGCTTGGGGAAAATCGATTCCCGAAGACGTATTCCTGCATTTTGTGTTGCCAATCCGTATCAATAACGAAAACCTGGATTCGTTCCGCATCGTGATGTACGACGAGATAAAAGCCCGCGTTGAGGGAATGGATTTGGAAAAAGCAGCATTGGAAGTGAACCATTGGTGCCACGAAAAGGTGGTGTATCGCGGTACCGACGAGCGTACCAGCGCCCCGTTGAGCACCATCCGGAAGGCTTTCGGGCGTTGCGGCGAGGAATCCACTTTCACGGTTTCGGCGCTTCGTGCTGCCGGGATCCCCGCCCGCCAGGTTTACACGCCGCGCTGGGCACATTCGGATGATAACCATGCCTGGGTTGAAGTTTGGGTAAATGGCGTCTGGAAATTCATGGGCGCCTGCGAACCCGATGCCCGTTTGAACATGGGCTGGTTTACCGAACCTGCCCGTCGAACCCTGCTGGTGCATACCCGGGCGTACGGCAAGTATTTTGGCGACGAAGATGTGGTGATAAACGAAGACCGCTTTTCGGAGCTCAACCTAACCTCGAATTACGCGCCGGTAAAACGGATTTATGTTGAGGTGAAAGATGCACTGGGACAGCCCGTAACGGACGCCAAAGTCGAATTTCAGCTGTATAATTATGCCGAATATTACCCGATTGCCACACAATATACAAACGATGCGGGTCAGGCTTCCATCTCGATGGGATTGGGCGAAATTGTTGTTTGGGCCAGCCACGATGAGCAGTTTGCCTTTCAGAAAATATCAATTTCTGAGACAGACACCGTTAAGTTGACCTTGGAAAGGCCTGAAATGAACGGTCAGAAATTTGAATATGATTTTGTGCCGCCCCATCTGGTGAAAGATACGTTGACGATCTCCCAAGCCGAAAAGGAATTGAACGAGCGCCGCCTGGCTGTCGAGGATTCTATCCGCAGTTGTTATACCGCTACCTTCAAGGATGAACCCTGGAGCAGACAACTGGCTGTTGAATTAGGTCTTCCCGAAGAGGATGTTGTTCGTGCCATTCAGCTCAGTTACGGGAACTGGAACGAGATGGAAAAATATTTCCGGGAGAATGCCTCCGAAAAACAGGTTTTGAATCTGTTGAAAGGTATTTCAGATAAAGATTTCAGCGATACCAAAGCATCGATTTTGACTTCGCATTTGAAAAATACCATGGAAACCAATCGTTATCCGGAAGATATTTTCCTGAAGCATGTGCTGGCTCCCCGTGTTCGAAACGAAATGCTGCTGGATTGGCGACCGGCCATGCAACAAGCTTTTGCCGATCTGAAAAATCAGATTGAAAGTAACCCGCAGGTGCTGACCAATTGGATCAAAGATAATATCCAATTGGATGACATTGCCAACAAGCATTCGCGGGCACCACTCAGCCCCGCGGCTGTTTACAAATTGCGGGTGGCCGATACCAACTCGCGTAATTTTTTCTTTGTATCTGTCTGCCGGGCGTTGGGAATTCCTGCTCGTTTAAATCCGGCAACACTGGAGCCGGAATATTATCAGGAAGGAGAATGGTTCCGTGCCGCTTTTTCTGAAAGTATCCAGGCCCAGCCTGAAATCGGGAAACTGGTGCTGAAAAATGGTACGAATACGATCGAGCCGCAGTATTACATTCATTTTACGATTGGCAAATTGGTTGATGGCAACTACCGGACACTGGAGTATGACTTTGCAAAAAAAATAGGTGGTTTTAGTGAGCCAATAGCGTTGGAAGCCGGCGAATATTACGTGGTAACCGGTAACCGGCTGGAAGACGGGACGGTGTTGAGCTCGGCTGAGTTCTTTAGCATTGAGAGCGGAAGAACACATGAAGTGACTGTTACCTTGCGGCAGTCGGCCAATGTGCCGGAGCCAATTGTCAAGCTCAACTTTTCCGGATTGCGAATCCTGCAAAATGGCGCAACAGTAACGCTGCAACAGCTGGTTGATGGTAAAAATCTGGTGCTGGCCCTGCTCGATCCGGACAAAGAGCCTTCGAAACATATTCTGGCCGATTTGGCAGATTATGTTTCACATTTTGAAGCCTGGTCGGGGCAGTTCCTGTTTGTTGCTGCTGAAGACCGGCCACTACTGGGAAATGTGCTCGACACCTACAAATTGCCTAAAAACCAGTTGCGCGGGTTTGATCAGCAGAACAACATTCAGCATGAATTGATGAAACTGTTTGGCGACGATGTGAAGAATAAACTGCCCTTAGTGCTATTGGCAGACTCTGAAGGGCAGGTTTATTTGTTCTCCTCCGGCTATAAAATTGGGATTGGCGAACAAATTTTGAAGATGGTTCCTGCCATGAGTAAAAGTGCCACCGATTCCTGTCGTCAACCGTAGGAAAAGTTATTTTATTATTGGGTTAACTGAACATGTTTATATCCATTCCTTATAGTAAGATCAGTGTAATGGAGGCACCACAGGGGATACTCCCCCCTGTGGTTTTTCAATTATCTCAGTCCGTTAGCGTTTTTATAAAATTGTTGAATCCGTTTAATCGATAACCTAAAACCAATTAAATCGCATGGAACGAAGAAACTTTATCAGGTACAACGCCCTGGCGACTGCCGGGATACTTTCGGCGCCGGTCTGGAGCAGTGCTTGTGCTCCTGCCGCTTTCGAAAGTAAAAGACCTGCCATTGGCAAGCGTCATTTTACCAGCAAGGCTGTTGAAGATACAATCCAGGAAGTGAAGAAAGCCATTTCAAACCCGGAACTAGCATGGATGTTCGAAAATTGCTTCCCGAATACCCTGGACACGACGGTTGATTTTTCAACCGAAAATGACAAGCCGGATACCTTTGTTATCACGGGCGATATTCACGCCATGTGGCTGAGGGATTCGACTGCGCAGGTATGGCCTTATCTCAGCCTGGTGAAAGAAGACGAACAGCTCGATCAGTTGTTTCAGGGAGTGCTCAACCGGCAGGCCAAATGCATTTTGATTGATCCATATGCCAATGCCTTTAACAAAGAAGCGACCGGCAGCGAGTGGGAGAGCGACGATACGGATATGAAACCGGAGTTGCACGAACGCAAGTGGGAAATCGACTCGCTGTGTTACCCGGTGCGCTTGCTTTATCATTACTGGAAGACCACCGGAAATGAGGCCTGTTTTTCGGCTGAATGGCATACCGTTTTTCGCTCCATCCTTTCAACCTTTAAAACGCAACAGCGGAAAGAAAGCAAAGGCGATTACCGTTTTGCCCGTGTTACCGAAAAGCCGACAGACTCGTTGTGTTGCGGTGGTTACGGAAACCCGGTCAATCCGGTCGGCCTGATCGTTTCCTCGTTCCGTCCGTCCGACGATGCAACCATCTTTCCGTTTCTCATTCCGTCGAATTATTTCGCGGTGACTTCGCTTGGGCAAATGGCCGAGATCGCTTCTGCTATTTACGGGGATGAAGAATTGGCTGCTGAGGCCAACCAATTGGCCAGCAAAGTTTCATCTGCCATTGAAAGGTATGCCCTGGCCGAACGCCCTGATTTCGGCAAAGTGATTGCCTTTGAGGTGGATGGATTTGGCAACCGCCTGTTTATGGACGATGCCAATATTCCCAGCTTGTTGGCCTTGCCGTATCTGGGTTCGATGGACGTGTCCGATCCAATTTACCAGAACACCCGAAAGCTAATTTTAAGCGATGCCAATCCCTGGTTTTTCAGAGGCAAGGCGGGCGAAGGAATTGGCGGCCCGCATGTTGGGGCAGATATGATTTGGCCCATGAGCATTGTCATGCAGGCGATGACATCCACCAGCGACGACGAAATCGTTCGCTGTGTGCGTATGTTGCTGAAAACCCATGCTGGTACCGGTTTTATGCACGAAACCTTCCACAAAGATGATCCGGAGAAATATACCCGCTCGTGGTTTGCCTGGGCCAACACCCTGTTTGGTGAGTTGATTTTGAAATTGTATCACACCAAACCCGAACTTTTGAAGAAAATATAAGATTATGAAGAATCAGATGTTAAACAATAAAAGGTTAGTGGTGAGTTTTTCAGCTAAAAAATATGTTTTGATTTTGTTTGTTTGCCTGATGGGCGTACCGGTGGCTTTTGCCGGTCGGGTAACCGAACTGAGCAGTAACTGGAAGTGCGCGCCAATTGGCCAGGTAAAGGCAACGGGTGAAAAAATTTCACAACCGGGTTTTAGTCTCACGAAATGGAAGCCTGCTGTGGTTCCCGGTACTGTTCTGACAACCATGCTCGAAAATAAAGAAGTGCCCGACCCCTTTTATGGGATGAACAACGAAAAAATCAAAGACATCTACGAAACCGGTCGCGATCATTATACCTATTGGTTCGTCAACGAGTTTCAGCAGAAGGCTACTTCGGGCGAGCAGGTCTGGCTCCATTTTCGCGGTGTAAATTACAGCTGCGATGTGTTTATGAACGGTAAAAAAGTGAATGATGAAAGGCACTACGGCATGTTTTTACGCCAGGTGTACAACATCACCGAACTCTTGGCTGCTGATGGGAAAAACCGTCTTGCGGTGGTGGTGTATCCGGTCGATCCGGTAGGCAATCCCAACGGCGGACAGGGTGGCGATGGCTTGATTGCCCGAAATGTGGCCCACCAGTACGTGGCCGGTTGGGACTGGATCCAGCCCATCCGTGACCGCAACACGGGCATCTGGGACAAAGTGACCATTGAAACAACCCGATCTGTCAACCTGAAAAACCCGCACGTGGTAACCCGTGTGCCGGGTGTGCGCCTGCCGGAAAAAATGCAGGAACCTGCCATCATCCAAACTTCGGCTGAATTGGTCAATACGGCATCCAATCCGGTAACCGGAAAGCTGATTGTTGAAATAGATGGAAAATTAGTTGAGCAGGAAGTGACACTGGCTGCCAATTCAACGAAGGTGGTGAGTTTACCTGAATTGATTTTCAATAACCCGAAATTATGGTGGCCTGCCGGTTACGGGGATCAAAACCTGTATTCCCTGACAATGAAATTTTTGGTGGACGGGAAGCTTTCCGATGAAGAAGAGGTTACGGTGGGGATACGTGAAATACAACGAACATGGAACGCGCATACCCGGAGCATGCAACTGGCGGTGAACGGGCAGAAAATATTTGTTAAAGGCGGTAACTGGATCATCTCGGACGCCATGTTGCGCTTCTCCCCGGAACGTTACGACGCCGAAATCCGCTACCACCGCGACATGAACCTGAACCTGATCCGCATTTGGGGTGGTGCGCTGCCCGAACGTCCCGAGTTTTACGATGCCTGCAACAAATACGGGCTGCTGGTCATCCAGGATTTCTGGATGTCGGGCGACTGCAACGGGCGATGGGTAGATCCCAAAAAGAAAGATGACCAATGGACACGGCGCCAGTACCCCGACGATCACAACCTGTTTGTGGCATCGGCGGCTGATGTGGTGAAAATGATTCGAAACCATCCTTCGCTGGCTGTTTGGTGCGGCGGCAACGAAATTGCCCCGCCACAAGATATCCTGGATGCTTTGCGTGACTCAGTTTTGGCGAAGCTGGATGGTACGCGCTGGTTTATCAGCTACTCCAACTCCGACAGCATGTCGTACAACTTCCTGGGCGGAAATGGTGATGGGCCTTACGGTATTCAGCCCGATTCCGTTTTCTGGCAGCACCGTACCTGGCCGTTCAACTCGGAAGTTGGCTCTGTTGGAGTGGGTGATGCTGTTTCGCTGAGGCGCTTTCTTTCCAAGGAAAATGAAGTGGTGCCGGTAGAAAAGCCACATTCCGAGGCTGTTACCGATGACGTGTGGACTTATCACAAATACATTGGCTACGGAAAGTCAATTGAGCCTTATGGTCAGGCAACCGACATGGATGACTTTGCCCGCAAAGCGCAGTTGGTGAATTACAACCAGTACCGGGCGTTGATGGAAGGCTTCAGCTCGCACATGTGGGACTGGTACACCGGCAGCATCATCTGGAAAACGCAAAACCCCTGGACGGCCCTGCGCGGTCAGATGTACGATTATTATCTCGACCCGAATGCTTGCTTGTATGGATTGCGTAAGGGCAGCGAGCCCCTGCACGTGATGTGTAATCCGGTGACTAAAATGGTGAGCGTGGTGAATAATGGTTTTACCGAGCAAAATGATTTGATGCTGGTAGCCAAAGCCTACGACATGAAGGGCAGCGAAAATTTTATAACCCAAGTGATCGTTTATATCAATCCATCCAGCACCAAACCAATCCTGTCGGTTGCCGGAAATCTGAAACAGGTGGGCGGCGATACCGATGGTTCGTTTCTGTTGTTGCAATTGAAAAACCTGGAGCAGGAAGTGTTGTCCGAGAACCTGTATTGGTTTCCCAATGCTGCTGGTGTTTACAGCGGCTTGCAGGCCATGCCTGCCTCAAAAATACAGGTGTCGGCCAAAAAGGCAGGGAACAACAAGGTTGTGGTAAGGCTGAAAAACCCGGAAGGTGCGCCGGTCGCTTTCTTTAACCGGTTGGCCGTGGTTGATGCCAAAACACTGGAGCGTGTGTTGCCCGTTTTTGCCAACGACAACTACGTGTCGGTGGTGCCGGGAACCGAAAAAAC
Organism: Mangrovibacterium sp.; assembly: GCA_050178015.1. Classification (GTDB taxonomy): domain Bacteria; phylum Bacteroidota; class Bacteroidia; order Bacteroidales; family Prolixibacteraceae; genus Gaoshiqia. The sequence continues at coordinate 32,376 of JBFXGM010000016.1, read as the reverse complement.
AATTGAACTGGAATGCCCGCAGGCGTCCGGCAACAACTGGAAAATATCGGTGGAAGGATGGAACTTTGCCAACCAATATTTCCCGATCAACTAACTTGAAGCTTGGTTGATTCAAAATTCAGACTGCATCACTGGGGTACCGGTGATGCAGTTTTATTTGGCAATATGCTGAAAATCAGATGAAGTTCCAAAGTCGCATGGGTGGCCCGTGCAATTATTTGGCACGTTTCACCTGGACGGCTGATAAGCCTTTCGGCCCTTTTTCAATCTCAAAGTTTACCAGGTTGCCTTCCTTAATTTCTTCGAGCAACTGGTTGACGTGTACAAAAACACTTTCTTTGGTTTCCAGGTCACGGATAAAGCCAAAACCTTTCGACTCGTTGAAAAATGTCACGGTCCCTTTTCTAATCGGGTCCGGGGCATTTGCCGGGTCAAATTTTGGCACACCAATCTGGATGTCTTCGAGTTTGATCTCTTCTTTTTTGGTGGGATCGGGTGGGGTGGAGCTGATCATGCCATTTTCGTCCACATAGGCAATCATGTCATCCAGGCTGGTTTTCTTGTCGTTATCTTTACGATCCAGCCTTTTTTGCTCTTTCTCTTTTCTCTTTTTTTCTTTTTTGTTCCGTACTTCTTTTTTGTTGAATGTTTCTTGTGATCTACCCATAGATGAATTTTATTTATTTTTTATGCTTGAATTAACAATTAATATTCTAAAAATGCATATTTATCCTGCAACATTTTTTTCAATTTGAACAAACTTTTGCTTTTGATCTGTCTCACACGCTCTGTTGACATGTTATGTTCGCAGGCTATGTCGTGAAGAGAATAGGCTGGTGTCCGGCCTAAGCCAAACGACATGGTTAAAATGGATGCTTCTCTCGTCGTAAGTTTATTCAGCGCGCGGCTGATGTTTTTCGACAAGGATTCTTCCATTAAATGGTTGTCGGGCGAAGGGATATTTCCCGTTTGTACCAAATCGTACAGGTTAAAGTCGCTCTCGCCGTTGGGCGAAAGGGGCATGTCGAACGAGATCTGGCGTTTTTTTATATCATTGGCAATTGCCACCTCTTCGTCGGTCAGTTCGAGGTGAGCGGCCAATTCGGCGTTGGTAGGTTCGCGTTCGTATTTTTGTTCCAGATAGGGGATGGCCCGTGCAATTTTGTTGATGGATGAAAGGCGGTTTATTGGCAGCCTAACAATGCGGGTTTGTTCCGAAATAGCCTGGGTTATCGACTGGCGAATCCACCAAACGGCATACGAAATGAACTTGAACCCGCGTGTTTCATCAAATTTTTGAGCCGCTTTTACCAGTCCCAGGTTGCCTTCGTTTATCAAATCGGGAAAGGAAAGCCCTTGGTTTTGATACTGTTTGGCTACTGAAACCACAAAACGCAAATTGGCCAGCACCAATTTTTCAAGAGCAGCCTCGTCTCCACCCCGGATTCGCACAGACAGTTCCACTTCCTCTTCGGCCGATACCATGGGATATCTGCCAATTTCCTGAAAATAGCGGTTGATGGAGTCATCGGTGCGTTGGGTGATTTGTTTTGAAATTCTAAGCTGCCGCATTTATCTGTATTTATCAGGAGTTTTCTATTGAAACAGTAATCTATTTTTATGTTGCTGCCTGCGGGAGTTCCTCCTGCATCCAACAATTGAAATCGAAATACCCATTCCTGCATGATGAACCGGGAACGGGTATATGATTGGCAACCGGCTGAAAAGCAGGCTTTAGTGACTTAAACTGCCGGTTTTACATTCACGGCAACCACACCTTTGGCGCCCTGTTGGGTTTCAAAAACAACTTCCTGGTCGTTTTGAAGCCTGACAGTTGAATTGGACAGTCCGGAACGGTGTACAAAAATATCTTCACCGTGTTCCGGAACAATGAAACCAAATCCTTTGATTTCATCGTACCATTTTATTTTTCCTTTTTGCATGATGTTGAATCTAATATTGTTTTCTTGGCTTTGCCTCGTTAACAACCATTTTCCGGTTTTCCAGAGTGGCTCCGTTCAGTTCGTTTACTGCCTTGTCGGCTTCTGTTTGGTCATCCATAATAATGAAACCAAATCCTTTACTTCTTCCGCTGAAATTATCGGTAACCACTTTTGATGAATTAACGGTTCCATACTCTTCAAAAATTTCTTTCAGCTCGTCTTCGTTTACCTTGAAATCAAGGTTTCCTACATAAATGTTCATGTTGTGTAATTTAAAATTGAAACTTTCTGGATAACATGATTCGCTTGTGCGACCCGCATTGTTTTGGTTTGCTTGTGTTTCCTGCAAAAGCGAGTGAAAATAAAAACAGGCAGCAGACGAAAAAATCAGTGATCCGAAAATAAAGAATTCAAAAAAAAGAGCCGTGATGAACTAATGAAGCGCAGGAAATTAGTAAATAAAAGCGCAAATTCTCAAATCTGAATTTCGCACAAAGATACGCTTTAATTATCAGATAATTACTACGAAAAGAAATTATCCTTCAATTAATGACAAATGAGGAGCAATTACGGTTGATCGACGAGTGGGCAACAGGCTGGGGTGTTGAATGGCTGGAAATTGTCTGATGGAAACGTTGTTGAGCTATTTGATAAAAAAAACCGCCCGGATAGACGGACGGTTTTTGGATATTATCGGGTATGGTTTTTATTTGATGGCTACCTGGCGTTTAAAATCCATTTCCAGTGAAATGAATGTTTCGGTGCGCGCGATGCCCTCAATTTCCTGTAAATCTTCGTCAATCAGTTTTTTCAGGTGCTTGTTGGTTTTCGTTTGAATTTTGATGAAGATCGCGTATTGGCCGGTTGTGTAATGACACTCCACAATCTCGGGGATGGTGCGCAATGCTTCGGCCACTTTGGTGTGGTATTTGGCTTTCTCCAGGTAAATGCCCATATAGGCGCAGGTGTTGTAGCCAAGTTTTGACGGGTTTACAATAAATTCACTGCCCGATACCACCCCTAAGTTTAACAACCGCTGTACACGCTGGTGAATGGCTGCCCCGGATACGCCACACTCCCTGGCAACTTCCAGAAACGGAATACGGGCATTTTTGGTAATAAGCCGGAGGATTTTCTCGTCAAGCTCATCAATGTGTGGCAGGGGTTCAATATAGTCTTGGTTCATCATATCAGTTAAAAGTTATTTTTTAGAAATCGAAATGTAAATGTACTAAAAAATGACATTTATTAATAATAGTAATTTGAAAACACCTCATTTGTAACAAATCGAAAGTATTTGCCTTTAATCTGGTAAAATAGTACTTCCGATTTCGGGCAGCAAATGTATGACAAATTTTTATATTTCTCAATGATATCCGAGGGTCTTGCTGAAATTATATCAGTTAGTTGCTAGTCAGTATGTTGCTGCGCCAGGTGATGGATAAATTCGGTGATATCATTCCCGCTGGGATTTTGGTAAACACGCAGCCCAAATTCGGGAATGATCGCCAGGATATGATCAAAGATATCGGCCTGTATGCCTTCGTAGTTGGCCCAGCGCTGGTCTTTGCTGAAAACGTAAATTTCGAGGGGAATGCCTTTTTCGGTGGGTTGAAGGTGCCGGACCAGAAAGGTCATCTCCTGGTGGATGTTGGGATTTTGTTTCAGGTAGGCTTGCAGGTAGTACCTGAAGATGCCAAGGTTGGTTTGGCGCCGTCCGTTGTAAATATCGCCTTCCGCAAGCTGCAGTTTTTGGTTGAAGTCTTTGATCTCCGTTTCTTTTTGAGCGATGTAGTCTTTCAGCAGGTGAAAGTGGCTCAGTTTCTCCAGCAGAGCTTGGTCTGCAAACCGAACGCTTTTCATGTCGATGTTGATGGATCGTTTGATGCGGCGTCCACCCGATTCTTCCATGCCCGCCCAGTTGTTAAACGACTCCGATACCAGGGCGTAGGTTGGGATGGTGGTGATGGTTTTGTCCCAGTTTTGAACCTTCACGGTTGTCAGCGAGATGTCGATCACAGTGCCGTCGGCCCGGTGCGAAGGCATCTCGATCCAGTCGCCGGGCTTCAGCATGTTGTTGGCCGACAGTTGGATACTGGCCACAAAGCCAAGAATGGAATCTTTAAAAACCAACAGCAGCACAGCAGCCATGGCGCCAAGACCGGCAAACAGGCCCAGCGGCGATTTGTTGATCAGGATGGAGATTACAAAGATGGTGGCCAGAAAAATGATCAGGATTTGCACCAGCTGCACGTAGCCTTTGATGGGGCGGGTGGCCGCATAGGGCGTGGTTTGGTACATATCGTTGACCGCGTTGGCTGTTCGCACAAGCGTAAGGGTGAAGATGATCACAAAATAAATACGTGCCAGGCCGTTCAGCATCATCGAGATGAATTCGACGCCGCTGAAATCGTGCATTTTATAAATAATGAAGGCCGATGAAAGGTGGGCCAGGGCGCTGAATACTTTTCTTTTAATCAGGAAGTCGTCCCACTCCGTTTTCGTTTTTTCCAGTAGTCGATGTATAATCCTGATCAGGATGGCCCGAGTAATTATTTGTGCCAGGATTGCCAGAATGAACAGGGCAATCAGCATAATCGAGATGGATGTTATCTCGGCCCAGCTGGCCGAAAAATTCAATTGCTGAAATAAATCAATGAAATAGTCCTTTAAATGAGTCATCTTGCTTATTTGTTTCTTTGATGATTTTGTGTTTACTTTTATGTTTTAAAAATAATAAATTGCCAGGAGTATGAAACGTCTGTTTCCATTAATCTTCCTCCTTACTTTGCCTGTTTGGCTGAATGCACAGGTGAGCTTTTCCGCTTATTTTGAACCAGCCAGCCTGCGTGTGGACTACCTGTTGGCCGGCACCGACAGCTTGTCCGAAGTGTATCTGGAGCAAATGAAGCGGGAACCTTTCTTCGCGGGCTCAACGGTTAATTTGATCGATGTAAAGAATTTTGGTACGTATCGTTACCGGGTGTTTGACCTGAAAAGCGGCGAACTGATTTTTTCGAAGGGATTTTGCCCGCTGTTTCAGGAATGGCAAACAACCGCCGAGGCCAGCAAGTTGAAGCGAAGCTATTATCAGGTAGCCATGTTGCCCTTTCCGAAGAAAGAAATTCGCTTTACCATCGAGAGCAAAAACCGGGATGGAGATTTTGTGCAGCTTTTTTCAATGGAAATAAACCCGAAGGATTATTTCATCCTCAATGAGCTTTCTCCAATTTATGAGGTGGAAACCGTTCTGAATAACGGAAAATCAGATCAGAAAGTTGATCTGGTATTTTTACCGGAAGGCTATACAGAAGCGGAAATGGATAAATTTTCAGCCGATGTGGAACGGATGACCAACATTTTGTTTGCTGCCGAACCGTTTAACCGTCACCGGAGTGATTTCAATATTTACGCGGTGAAAGTGCCTTCTGCGCAATCGGGGACTGATGTGCCCGGTGAGGCGATTTATGTAAATACGGCTTTTGGTTCATCTTTTTATACGTTTGATACGCCCCGTTACCTGACCACCAAAGACATGAAATCGATCCACGATGCGGCAGCGGCAGTGCCGTACGATCATGTCTATTTGTTGGTGAACAGTGATCGTTACGGTGGCGGTGGGTTTTATAATTTCCTGTCGGTCACCACGGTCGATCACGAGAAAGCGCCGCAAGTGCTCGTGCATGAGTTTGGGCATGGCTTTGCCGGCCTGGCCGATGAGTATTATTCTTCGGAAGTGGCTTACGACGAATTCTACAATAAACGAGTAGAGCCCTGGGAACCCAACATCACGACGTTGGTTGATTTCGACCGAAAATGGAAAACCATGCTCGATCCGCAAACCCCGGTGCCAACCCCCCGCGAAAGTAAATACCGGCATACGTTGGGGGTTTTCGAAGGTGGCGGTTACGCGGCAAAGGGCATTTACAGTCCGATGATGAATTGCCGGATGAAAACCAATGAGGCAGAAGGTTTCTGTCCGGTGTGCCAGCAAGCCATTGAGGAGGCTATTTTATGGCATTGTCAGGAATAATTTGCGGGGTTATTTCCGGTTTTCGGGCACTTTGTACCATTTATTTACCGGCGTTGGTGGCGTGTAGGAGGCCAGATAATTCATCACCTCTTCGCTGGTTTGGGCAATGTGGTACAGTTCGCGATAGTTGGGTTTTGCAAAATGCTCTTCATACGAACGTTCAAACTGGCGGAACAGGTCATCATAAAAGCCGTTGGTGTTTAAAAAAACAATGGCTTTGTTGTGGTAGTCGAGCTGTTTCAGGGTGATCACTTCCAGGATCTCTTCCAGGGTGCCAAACCCGCCGGGTAAGGCCACAAAAGTATCGGCGAGTTCGCGCATAATCGCTTTGCGTTCCATCATATCTTTCGATACAATCAGCTGCTGGGCATTTTCAGACACCAGGTTGTGCCCTTTCAGCTTTTCCGGGATTACGCCAATGGTTTTCGCTCCGGCCTCAACGGCTGTTTCGAGCATGGTGTGCATCAGGCCAACATTGGCGCCGCCGTTGATCAGCGTTTGTCCGTTTTGACCGATCAATTTTGCCAGTGAAACAGCCTCGTTTACATACACATCGGCCACCGCATTGCTGGAAGAGCAAAAGACACAAATTTTCATAAACCCGGATATAATGTAAAAAACGGGCTGCCCAAAAAGCTGACTAAGGAGCTGGCAGTCAATCTGTCCGGCAACCGCCGGATCAGGGTCTGATTCTCCGGGATAAAGATCCCGAAACGAGTTCGGGATGACTTTGTCAATAGCTTTTTGGGCAGCCTTAAATATTCCTATTTAAGCATCAATATTGGCGTAGATCGCGTGATCTTCGATAAACTGACGGCGGGGCGGAACCTCGTCGCCCATGAGCATGCTGAAGATGTGATCAGCCTCGGCGGCGCTTTCAATGGTAACCTGGCGCAGGGTGCGGCGTTCGGGGTCCATAGTGGTTTCCCAAAGCTGCTCGGCGTTCATTTCACCAAGACCTTTATAACGTTGCACATGAACGCTCGATTCTTTTCCTTCAGCCCATTCGTCAATCAGTCGCAGGCGTTGCTGTTCGGTCCATGCGTATTCTTCTTTTTTGCCTTTTTTCACCAAGTAGAGTGGCGGGGTAGCAATATAGAGGTGACCTTTCATGATCAGTTCGTTCATAAACCGGAAGAAGAAGGTCATGATCAGCGTGGCAATGTGGCTTCCGTCCACATCGGCATCGGTCATGATGATGATCTTGTGGTAGCGTAACTTCGACAGGTTTACGGCTTTTGAGTCTTCTTCGGTTCCGATGGTGACACCCAGCGCGGTGAAAATATTGCGGATTTCTTCGCTCTCGAACACTTTGTGGTGCATCGCCTTTTCCACGTTCAGGATTTTACCGCGCAACGGCAGGATGGCCTGAAAACGACGGTTGCGCCCTTGTTTGGCCGTTCCGCCTGCCGAGTCGCCCTCAACCAGGTAAACCTCACACTGGGCCGCGTCTTTTTCGGAGCAGTCGGCCAGTTTTCCGGGCAACCCGCTACCAGAGAGCACATTTTTGCGTTGTACCAGTTCGCGGGCCTTGCGTGCCGCGTGACGGGCCGTGGCTGCCAGAATCACTTTGTTTACGATCGCTTTGGCCGCTTTGGGGTTTTCTTCCAGATAGATGGAAAGCATCTCGCTAACGGCCTGATCGACCGGTAAGCTGATTTCGGAGTTCCCCAATTTTGTTTTGGTCTGTCCTTCGAATTGTGGCTCGGCCACTTTCACCGACACCACTGCCGTGAGGCCTTCGCGGAAGTCATCGCCGCTGATATCAAATTTCAGTTTGGAGAGCATACCCGAAGTTTCGGCGTAGTTTTTCAGCGTACGTGTCAACCCGCGACGGAAACCGGTCAGGTGCGTTCCCCCTTCAATGGTGTTGATGTTGTTTACGTATGAATGGATATTCTCGGTAAACGAGGTGTTGTAATGAAGGGCGATTTCCACGGGCACATCGCTTTTTTCCGAAGAAATATGGATGGTTTCGTCAATCAGGCGTTCGCGGGTGCCATCCAGGTATTCCACAAATTCCTTTAGGCCTTCTTCCGAGTAGAAATGTTCCGTTTTGGGTTTGCCTTCTTCGTCCGGTTCGCGCAGGTCGGTGAGGCTGAGGTTGACCCCTGCATTCAGGAAGGCCAGTTCGCGCAAACGGGCCGACAGGATTTCGTATTTGAAGACGGTGGTCAGGAAGATGCTGCTATCCGGTTTAAAGGTCACATAGGTGCCGGTTTTGTCAGTGTCGCCAACCACTTTGGCTGCGTACAGCGGTTTGCCGATACTGAATTCCTGCATCCAGACCTTGCCTTCGCGGTGTACTTCCGCTTTCAGATGGATGGAGAGCGCGTTAACACACGAAACACCTACCCCGTGAAGTCCACCGGATACCTTGTAGCTGTCTTTGTCGAACTTACCACCGGCATGGAGGACGGTCATCACCACTTCCAGCGCCGATTTGTTTTCTTTCGTATGGATTTCCGTCGGGATTCCGCGCCCATCATCTTTCACCGTGACGGAGTTATCCTCGTTTATGATGACATCAATGTTTTTGCAATAGCCACCCATGGCCTCGTCAATGGAGTTGTCAACCACCTCGTACACCAGGTGGTGGAGCCCTTTTTCGTTGACATCGCCAATGTACATGGCCGGACGTTTCCGTACCGCTTCCAAACCTTCCAGTACCTGGATGCTGTCTGCTGAATAATTGCCATTCCCGTTTCCGTTCGTTGGCTTGTTTTCTAATTCGCTCATCTATTATTCTTTGTTTGGTTTATTCAAAATCTTGATATGCCCATCTCTTTTTAGGTGGATGCGGCCTTGCTTATTTTATCTGCTTGTAAAAGGATTTTCTACTGTTTCACTTCCCTGTGGTGTCGTTTGTCAGGTGAATGATTTTCAGTTGTTTGCTTTGCATTTTTTTCCTCCGGCAATTAACACGCAAATATAGCAAAAATATGCAATAAAGCGTAGTTTTTAATCCATCGGTTGGGGCTAAAAATATCAACAAAAAAAGGCTGTTTGAAAAGTTCTAGAATTCACTGTATCCGTCACCCTGAATTTATTTCAGGGTATGACGATCAGGGTGTTGAGATCCCGATCAGGCAACTGCCGGACGGGATGACGTGTTTCAACACTTTTCAAATAGCTTTTTCCTATCGGTTAGCAGTGATCAGAACGAATAGCTCGCGCCAACCAGCAGGTTTAGTCCTTTTTGGGTATAGCCCAGCCAGCTTTCGTATTTTTGGAAAGCGAAGTTGTTCACTTTCCCCCAGAAGCTCAGTTTCGATGAATATTGGTAGTTCAAGCCGAAGTTTATATCCAGGACCGGATCGATCGTGAAGATCGTTTCTTCGGTTTGTACCGGCTCGGTGTTGCTGATGACCGGGTCGTAAATAGCGGTTTGAATCAGGGCTTTCCGTTCTCCGAACAGTAGAATGTCGGCAGTCAGGCTCAGCGGACCTTCCGGGTGAAAGTTGAGCGAAGCGCCGGCTTCGTAACCGGGTTTTTGCCAGGCTTCGGCCAGGTTGTTCAGATCGTACGAATAGAATTTACTGTTGACCAGCAGACTGAAATCCTTCGAGGCCACAAAGAACAGTTCTCCTCCCAGGGTCAGTTGTTTCATCCGGTCGTACACCACATCGAAGGTATTCGATTTCAGGAATGGATCTTCGGCCCCCAGGTACTTGTCTTCATTCAGGATAAAGAAATGTTGGTTTTTAATTTTTGCATAGTCGGCCTGGACCCGGAAATTGAACTTTGAGGAGAATTTTCCGCGGAGTCCGGCTGTCAGTATGTAGTTGTATTTCGTGTTTTTGATGTCCTGATACGGGGTGACAAACTGGTTCTCGGCAGCAATGGCCGAGTAGTGGTTGTGCTGTATTTTTCCATCGGTACCGGCAAACAGGGTCAGCATGTTTTCTACAGGCGACCACTCGGCTTTTACCAGCGGCGCCAGCATGTAGTCGCCGTTGGTATCATCGTCCATCACTGAGTAACTGTTCAGCCCGATACGCAGGCTGGCCTCGTCGGTGCTGAACAATACGGACGGATTGAGCTTGAGCACAAGCTGTTGTTTTTTTCCATATTCGCCAAAGGCCTGGTTGAAAATACTGTCGGTTTTCAGTACGGTGAGGCCGGCATCCAACTGTCCCCAGAATTGGTCAAATTCTTTGTCAATCAGTCCGCTCAGTTTTACGAGGTTCTCTTTTTGTCCGCTTTTGGTGCTAAAATGCTGGTATTGAAAATTGGCTTTGTAGAAAAGATCGGAACGGGGATTTTCATCTCCTGTGAGCTGTACTTCCAGCCCGCCTTTAGAGAACGCTTGCTTAAAGTCCCAAAAGGGCATGAGCATTTCTTTTCGCGCATTGGTCAGCGAGTCGCCGGAATAGCCGTAATAGCGGAAAGCCTGTTTCGAAAAATGCAGCTTGGCGTCCAGTGTCGCTTTCCGGAAGTTGTGGGTGGCATAGAGCGCCGCCAGGTTTTCACTGTGCGGGGCCTTCACCTTGTCGTCGTTCAGCAGTTTAATTTTTCCGTTCGACGACAGATGCTTGAAGTGCATGCCGAAGGCGGAACGGCGTCCGGCTTCGGTATTGTAAAACAGCTCGGCATAGGGGGTTTTGTAGTTGCCGATACCTCCTTTCAGCAGGCCGTTTCCTTGTTCGGCTTTGGGTTCGCGGGCCATTTGCGCGGCCTGCACCGGCTCAACAGAAAAGGTGGAAAACACGGGCTGTGAGTTGATACGGTAATCGAATACCGGTTTTTCGGCAGCGTTTTGTTTGATCTGCGGAATGTCGTTGATTTTAAACGCATCGGAAATGCTGGGCTGATAGGCTTTTACTACTTCCACTTCCTTGCGCAGACGGGTGGTGTCCTGTTGTGCCACAACCAGGTGGGTAGCGCCTCCAAAAAATGAAATCAGAAAAATATATCGGATGAATGACGTTTTCATACTGCGTATTTTTTTGTTACTGTTGGTTGATGTTTATTTCCATCGGTTTGTCTTGCTGTTGTTGCTGCTGTTTTTCCAGGTCTTCCAGGTGTTTTAACTTGGCTCCGGCGGTTTCGAGGATGCCGTCGTTTTCTTCAGGATAATTCTCAACAATACTTTTCAGGGTATGTTTGGCCTGGAAATCGTCTCCTTTTTGCAGGTAGATATCAGCCAGCAGGATGAAGCTTTTTGCCAGCCAGAATTGGTGGGGCGTGTTTTTCGAGATAAAGTCCATCACCTCGTTTTCGGCCTGGTCAAGCTGGTTTTGGCTGGCCAAAATCTCGGTGAGCAGGTATTTGGATTCCGCGCCTTCCTGCGACTTGGTGTCTTTGGCCAACTCGGTAAACAGGGGCAGCGCCTGCGCGTATTGTTGGGTCAGGTAAAACGACTTGCCCAGTCTGTAATTCGCTTCACGCTTCAGCTCTTCGGTCAGGTTTTCGGTGGACAGCAATTGCCGGGAGGCTTCAATGCAGGCGGTGTAGTTTGCCAGTTCGTAGTGGCAGCGCATCTTTCCGGCGCGTGCCCGCAACTGGTTCCATTTCGTGTTCGAAATGTTGTCCATCCGTTCGTAATAAGCCAGCGCCCGGCTGTAGTTGGCCGCGTTAAACTCCAGTTCGGCCGCCCTGCCCAGGGCTGGTTCCGTGAAGATGTTGTCGGGCTTCCCGGCTACGTATTCAAAATCTTTCAGGGCCGATGAGAATTCGCCGGCTGCATATTTGCTTTCACCCAAATAAAAACGGGCATTCAGGCTGAAACTGCCTTCCGGGTATTGTTGCAGGTAGCGCTCCAGTTGCGTACGGGCTTGCGGATTGCGTTCCATAACCAGCTTTTCGGCGGCCAGGTAGCTCAGCGAGTCCTGCTCCGAAACCGTAACTGTTGCTCCCCGGCCAATGCGGTTGACGTAGGCAAAGTACGCGTCCACGTTGTTCATCTCCACATAGTTGTTTTTGATGCCCAGCAAGGCCGATTGCGCTTCGGGACTGTTGGGGTATTTTTCGGCAACCTGCTTGTAGTAATCCAGCGATTGGTTGTAATTGGACTGGTTGTAATAAATCAGCCCCAGTTGCAACAAGGCTTTGGGCTGGAAGCTGCTTTGCGGGTGTTCTTTCAGCAGGTCGTTGTAGTAGCCTATGGCGATCTGGTTATCGTTTTGACGTTCGTAGGTGCGTCCCAGTTCGTACAGGGCATCATCGGTAAAGGCCGACTGCGGGAAGGTTTGCAGCAGGCTTCGCAGGCTGCTGGTTTTTTGTTCCTGTTCGCGCTGAAGGCCAAGGCAAATGGCCTTTTGGAAGAGGGCGTAGTCAGCGTCGTAGGTGCGCAGTGCGTAAGCCTGCTCGTAATTTTTCACGGCATTGCGGTAGTCGCGGTTGATGAAGTGGCAGTCGCCCAAACGGTTGAAGGCGTCACCCAGCTTGTCGCCTTGCTTTTCGCCCGGGGCGGCAGTATATTTTTGAAAGGCAGCTGCTGCCTGGTTATAATCCTTCAGCTTAAAAAAACTGTACCCCAGGTTGTAATTTACCGACTGATATTCCGGCAGCGACTGAGCCCCCGGCGTTTTCAGGAACTGGTTGAAGCCGGTAGCTGCCTGGTTGTAATCGCCCAACCGGTAGGCTGCTTCGGCCTTCCAAAACAGGGCAGAGGCTTGCAGCTCGCGGTTCTGTTCGGCGTTGGCCAGCGACTGGTCGAAGTACCCGATGGCCGATTGGTAGTCGAGGTTGTTGAACAGCTCCAGTCCCCGGAAATACGTTACCCGTTGCCATGCTTTGCGGATGGCCGGGCTTTTTACCTTGATTTTTTCGATTGATTCCACCGCATCCTTGTAGTTGCTGGTGCTCATATATACTTTCACCAGGTAATCGTAGGCGGCATCGTTGCGCCCGGAATTGGGGTAAAGCGAGATGTATTTGTCGAAGGCCCTGATGGTTTCGTTGAAGGGCGAATACGACAATTCGTAGGTTATTTTGGCGAAGTTGAACAAGGCGTCTTCTTTGATGTCCGGGTTGAAATCCATTTCCGAAGCTGCCTCAAAAGCCACGCGGGCTTTGTTCTTGTCGTCCGTTTTCACGTAGCAGTCGGCCAGGTGGTAGTAGGCATTTTGTGCCAGCTCGTCTTTCCCTTTCGAGGCATGTTCCAGCGGTACGATGGCTTCCGGATAGCGTCCGGCCACATAGTAGCAGTAGCCGAGCATGTAGTTTTCGTCGCGCTGGCGGCTTTTGCTTTCGGCAAAATAGGTTTCGAAGTGGGGAATGGCTTCGGGATAGCGTTGCAGATGAAAGTACGAATTGGCCAAAATCTTCGAAAGACTGGCCAGCTGTTGCTTGTCGGCTGTTTTGATGAGCGGCTCCGTAAATTCGACCACCCGCGCATAATCGCCCTGCTTGTAATAAATCTGGCTCATGTAAAAGGGGATCACCGGTGCAAAGGCGGGATTGTCCTGCAATTGACTGAAGGTCGCCAGCGCCTCGTCGTATCGGTCATTCAGATAGGCGATGTGTGCCCAGTAATATTTGGCCGGGGCAGCCAGACGGCTGTTGCGGTCTTTGATGCGGGCAAATTCCTTTTCTGCCAATGCATACTGTTCGGTCTGAAAGTAGGCATACCCACGCTGATAGATCACCTTTTCCTGCTCTTCGCTTGTAAGCTGCGCGGTCTTCAGGTTTTTCCAGCTACGCAGCATCAGCGCATACTGGCCGCTGTTGAAGCGGGCATTTCCCAGCTCAAACAAGCCCAGGTTAGCATAGGGGCTTTCCGGGTTGCGGGCCAGGAAGTTTTCCATTTGCTCCTTGCTGTTTCCCGATTCCAGCTTCAGGGCGCACAGGGCCTGGTAAAAATCGGCTTCACTCCGGGTGGCCGAATTGGTCTCGCTGTGGGTAGCAATGCCGGCAAACTGCTCTTGCGCTGCAATAAATTTATTTTTTTCGTATAGCTCTTTTGCCTGGTGAATGGCCGCCGAAAGGGACTCATAATAGGCTGTTTGCTGTGCGAGGGCGGACAGGGCCGTGCAACAGGTCAAAGCAATGAACAGGAGCAATCTTGTTTTCATCTGTTTCATGTTTTAATGTTCAATGGTCAGCACACATATCATCCATGCCGATTGGTACTTTAGTTGAAGAAGCAACGGGCAGGGATGGTTCATGGACTTTGATATATTTATGCGCTAAAAATAGTGATAATGTTGTCGTTTGCGGTGTTTCAACCGCTTGATTTCTCAACAAAAAACTGTTTATTTCCCTGCTTTATTATTTGGTTGATCAAAAAAAATTAGTTTTGTACGAGGCACAAAAAAGCACACGAATGGATCAGACATCAATTATTTCGTTGAAGGGCGTTGATATTTTTCAGCAGGACCACCTGGTGCTGGGGAACGTAAACCTGGAAATTCAACCCGGCGAATGGGTGTACCTGATCGGGAAAGTGGGCAGCGGCAAGTCGAGCCTGATCAAGGTGCTGAATGCCGAACTGGAGCTGTACGGCGGCGAAGCCTGGGTAGCCGGTTACAACCTGCGCAAGATCAAGCAGAAGGAAGTGCCGTTTTTGCGCCGCAAGTTGGGTGTTGTTTTTCAGGATTTCCGCTTGCTCACCGACCGCAACGTACACGACAACCTTTCGTTTGTGCTGAAAGCTACGGGCTGGAAACAGGGAGTAGCGATCGAAGACCGCATCTTTCAGGTGATGGAGAAAGTGGGCATGGCCCACAAGCTGCGCAGTATGCCGCACGAGTTGTCGGGCGGGGAGCAGCAGCGGGTGGTGATTGCCCGTGCCTTGCTGAACAACCCCGAGATCATTCTGGCCGATGAGCCTACCGGCAACCTCGACCCGGAAACTTCGGAGGAGCTGATGCATATTTTCAAGGAAATCAACGAACAGGGCAAGACCATCCTGATGGCCACCCACGATTATATCCTGCTGAATAAGTTTGCCTCGCGAACGTTGGTGTGTGCCGACCAAAAACTGACCGACCCGTCGAAAGCTACCGAAGAAGTGGACTTTGCGGAACTGCTGGAAGAATAAAGTATCGGGTAGGGCAGTACAAAACAGAGAATTCAAGCTCATTCGAAAAAGCAACCTGCGATCACGGAGTGATCGAACCACTCATCACCCCCAATTCGATTGGGGGATTTCGCAAAACGTGAACAATTACCGCAACCCCGAAGCGGGTTGAACGAAAGGAATGGCAACACGTTTCACTTCCATCAGAAATCCTTTTCCCGGATCCAACGAAACAACCAGGTTTCTCAGGAAGCCGGTATCCGGCAAATGTTGAACACCTTCGGCGTTCGGGGAGAAAGGCTCCTTGTTTGCCGCCAGTAAAGACTGGCGGTGATGAACATTCAACTCCTTCGGAGTAGTGTGGCACTCCGATTTCCTTCCCTTGTTTTCTATTTCAAAACCCCCGTTGGCCTCGCCGACAGCCGGCAAAACCATTTCAAGAATACTTTATGAGGTAATCATTTTCGCACTCCTTTTTCCCTGTTTTAATCCTGAAATCCGGCTTCATTCGTAAACGCAACCTGCGATCACGGAGTGATCGAACCATTCATCACCCCCAATTCGATTGGGGGATTTCGCAAAACGAGAACACTTACCGCAACCCCGAAGCGGGTTGAACGAAAGGAATGGCAACACGTTTCACTTCCATCAGAAATCCTTTTCCCGGATCCAACGAAACAACCAGGTTTCTCAGGAAGCCGGTATCCGGGAAATGTTGAACACCTTCGGCGTTCGGGGAGAAAGGCTCCTTGTTTACCGCCAGTAAAGACTGGCGGTGATGAACATTCAACTCCTTCGGAGTAGCCGGACTTGGGGAATAAGGGGTTACTTTCTTTTTCTACCAATATTACGTCCCTAAAGGGACTGTCCGGCAACTGCCAGACAGCATATTGGTAGAAAATATGTTAATAGTTGCAACAGCGTCCCGTAGGGGCTTAATATCCTTTTTACCGGACACCAATGATTTTGATTCAGCGGTATTACGGGAATCAAATGTTTTGTCCTTCCGGACGGGAGTATAAAAAAAAACTGCCCCGAAAAAACCCCGGAAGAATCCGGTAGTTTTCGGGACAGTTTTTTTTGGCAGTTGTGCTGCTTATTCAGCAACCACTTCTGCAGCTTCTTCCACGACGGCAGCAGCTGAGTCAACAACAGCTTCTTCAGTCATTGCTTCCTGAGCATCTTCTGTTGCTTCGATTACTACTTCAGCAGCTTCTTCAGTTGCTGCTTCTTTAGTAGCGGTGCTTGAGCTGCAAGCTGCCATAAAGGCCACGATTCCAATCAAATAAATTAACTTTTTCATACAATAAAGGGTTTAACGAGTGAATACTTGTTTGGGTTTGGAGTAGCTTTAAAGGTGCTGCCAAATTATAGAAAAGTCGGGTTCGTTGTTCAATTCCCCGAAAATATTTTTTAAACTTAATAATTTGCTGATCTGGAATTGATTGAGGGTTAATTTTTCCTCCCGAATGACCGCAGGTCCCGGAAGATTTCGTCCAAAACAGGCTGTTCACATTCCCAGCAGAGCTCCTCGGCGGCCTGTGGCAGGTTGCTTAACCATATATTCCGACGATCGGTGTCGTATAATGCTTGTTCAAATTGCCGTGCCATGTTGTGCGGTTCGTGGTTGTCGAGCACCAGGCCGATGCGGTAGTTGTCCACCACTTTTCTCATTTCGGGCAGGTTGCTCACCAAAACCGGCACATGTTGCTGGATGTAGTCGAAAAGTTTGTTGGGCAGCGCAAAGCGGTAGTTCAGGCCCAGGTCTTCTTCGATGGAAAGCCCCAGATCGGCCTGTGCAGTGATGGCCGGAAGCTCGTGCAGGGGAATGCGCCCGAGGAATTTCACCTTGTCGCCCAGGTTTAGCTGTTGCACCAAGGTATGCAGTTCGGCGGTCAGGTCGCCATCGCCGGCCAGCCACAATTGGGCTTGTTCGATATATTGCATGGCCCGGATGGCCTGTTCCAGCCCGCGCCCCAGGTTCAGCGCACCTTGGTAGAGGATGACTTTTTGCCCGTTGGTGTCGATTTTCTTTCCCGGGGGCATCGTTACGTTGGGGGTTCGGAGCGGCAGGTTGCGCACGACCCGGAAGGGGACGCCGTATTCCGTTTGGTACAGTTCGGCAATGGATTCGCATACCGTGATGCCCTGTTTCACCCCCGGGAGCAGCAACCGTTCTAGTTTCTTCCAGATGGCTTGCACCTTCGGGCGGCCGACTAGCTCGGGCACCTGGGTGAAATACTCGTGGCTGTCGAATACGAGCTTTTTGCGGCGCAGGTAGGCGGCCAGGTAACAGGCGGGCAGGGTGTCTAGGTCGTTGGCCACCACGATGCGGGCAGCCGAAAAGAGCAGCCTTCCAAACATGCGTATGTTGAATTCGGCATAAAACAGCGGGCCTTTGTCGAAGATCAGCCGCATGCGGTGGGTGGGGTAGCTGCGCGGCGAAAGGGGAGGGCTGTTCCGGCGTTTGCGCCCGGTGAGCCGGACTGTAAAACCCATGCCCTGCAAGCTGACGGCCATTTTGTGTACCCGGTTATCGGTGGCCAGATCGTTGGTTACAGCAAGGTCAATGGTGGGGCGCATGGGCAAGGCTTTTCCGCAAATTAACAGAAATTGAACGAGCTTCTGTTATCTTTGCCCGAAATTTCAATCATCATTCATCAATCACCAATCATCAATCCGTTATGGTTCGTTTCGAAGAGCACTTTTCGCTAAAACGCTACAACACCTTCGGGCTAGATGCCAAAGCCCGTTATTTTTTTGAATTTACCGAAGCCGAAGATTTGCCCTATTTCCTGAGCAACTTCGAGCTGTGGCAGCAGTTGCCCCTGTATTTCCTGGGCGGTGGAAGCAACCTGCTGTTGGTGGATGATTTTGAGGGATTGATGATCCATGCCAACCTCCCCGGGGTTAAGCTGTTGCGCGAAGACCGCAACCACGTGTGGCTGGAGGCCGGCGCGGGCGAAGATTGGGACGGCTTTGTGGCCTACTGTGTCAGCCAGGGCTACGGCGGCGTGGAAAACCTGTCGCTGATTCCCGGCAAGGTGGGCTCGGCGCCCGTGCAAAACATTGGCGCCTACGGCGTGGAAGTGCAGGATGTGGTGGAGCTGGTGAAAGGTTTCGACCTGCAAACCTTCACCGAATATGAGATTCCGGCCTCGGAATGCCGCTTTGCCTACCGCGACAGCATTTTCAAAAACGAGCTGAAAGGGCGTTTCGTGGTGACTTCGGTGGTGTTCCGGCTCGATAAGTTCCCGGCTTTTAAGCTGAACTACGGCGACCTGATGGCTGAAGTGGAAAAGCGGGGCGGCGAGAGTTTGCTGAACGTGCGCGAGGCGGTGGTGGCCATCCGCGAGTCGAAATTGCCCGACCCCGAAGCGATGGGCAATGCCGGGAGCTTCTTTAAAAACCCGGTGGTGGAGGCCGAAGTGGCCGAAAAGCTGAAAGCCGCTTTCCCCGACATGCCGGTTTATCCGGCGGGCGAAGGCAAAGCCAAACTGGCGGCCGGCTGGCTGATTGACCAGTGCGGCTGGAAGGGTTACCGCGAGGGCGATGCCGGGGTACACGAAAAACAAGCGCTGGTGCTGGTCAACTACGGACAGGCAACCGGACATGACGTTTACAACCTGGCCCAAAAAATCCGGCAGTCGGTGGCCGACCGCTTCGGTATCCTGCTCGAACCCGAGGTGAATGTGCTGGGGGCCGAATGAGCGTTTTTTCAGAAGCATAAGCATTGTTTCAGGTTATATATCTCGTCCCTACGGGACTTCGATGCCGTCTGCAACGTATTTCCCTACCCATATTTGATCCCTGCCGGGATTGTCGGGCATGGCGCCATATTGTTTGAGGTCTAAAACACCAGGTTTAGGTACAGTCCCGCAGGGACATAATATGGGTAGAAACCGAGTCAACCCAACTTTCTGACGTCCCTTTGGGGACGCAATAAATGCATGCGCGATAGAAATATCGGGTAAATTTTCACCGGATCAACTGGCGTAAAACCTTGCTTACCTTATCGTATGAAGGTTGAATGAGGTGAACGGTACAAATGAGCAAATGCTTGTTTGTTATGTGTCAATTTCTGTTGAATTACAGTTAGTAACAGACAAACATAAATCGTTGTTTTTCGTATTATTCTCATTTCGGATTGGCATAGCAAATTGCTGCTGCTTGGTCATTTTTTCGAGTACCAAACGGTTGTTGCATTTGTTGTCGTGATAAACGAATTTATCTGATCGCTGTCATTCAAAAAAAGAAGGAGGGATTATGAAAACACATCAGCATTGTTCCCGGTTCTGTGCATTTTTACTGCTTCTGATCTCTTTTGTACCATCCGTATCAGCACAAGACAATTATTCCGGGAATAGAACCTCCCGCATTATGGGGGCTGATTCCTATTCCGGGGGCTTGTTCCCGGTACGCAAACATGTAAATCAATACCGGAATTGTTCTGCCATGGCGCCGGCCGATTGGATGATCACGTCAAGCAGGCGCGAGGGCGATGCCCTGGATATTTGCAGCGGCGATGGCAACTTATATGCCGGATATTTGGTGCTTGGCGTGCAGGGCAGCCTGGCAACCGGTTTTTATCGGTACATGTACGCAACACCGGAAACTTTTCTCAACTATAGCATTTCGGAAAACGGCAGTAAAGCGGTAAGGTATGGAGAACCGGTTACCGACCAACTGGGGTACACCATCCTTCCATTCGAAGTTGAGGGGGCCCCTGCTGTTGAAGGTGTCGTGTTTTATCGTGTTTGGCCTGTCCCCGGTGATCCGTATGGGTATGTCCTGACCATGCGCATGGCAAAAACCTTAAAGCAACTCTGGAAGACCCGTGGAGCGCAGGCGATTTCCGTTGCTCTCTCCATTCGCAGCGTGGTGCAATTGCAGCCGGGTGGCACGAACAGTCCGGGAAATATCGAGGATAAAAAAGTGGAATCCGGTTACAACAGGCAACTCGGGATGGAATATGCTCATGATCCTGATACCGGAGAAAATTACTGGGTGAGCCCGGGTACAGATTATCAGGAAACAGGACTTTATGGACCGGGCTATTATAAGACCTCAGGAAATGACACAAAAAAGCTTTTGCCGGGCAGAAGCGACGATTGATTTGCATGGGATTACGCTTTTCTTCCCAAATTTCGTTCCTCCGGGATTGTTGCGCGTGCATCAGTTCTTCTTGATTTTCCTGATTGTCTGATGATCCCTGCCGGGATCAAATACGGGTAGAGAAAGTAGGTTGCAAAAGATTTCAACTTCCCTTCGGGACGAAATATATTTTTTACAGGACGACAGTTAAAAAATATCCCCATGTGTGATTCGTTTGATGCTCATTGGAGTTTAATTTGATGCGCATAAAAAAGAGTTATGATGCGCATCAAAAATATGTTTTATGCGCATGAAACTTGCATCTTGTCCGGATGTGTTGTACCTTACTTCCTGATGAGAAAATAATCCCGTCGTTATTTTTTAATCCTCAAATCAATCCGTATGACCATTCGCTACAACGTGACCCGCCTGGGGCAACCCGGACAGAAAAACGGCGGGATGTACCGCTACTATCCGCGCATCTCGAACCGCAAGAAAATCGGGCTCGACGAGCTGGCCACGCTCATTGCCGGGAAATGCACCTTGCACCAGGCCGACCTGCATGCGGCGCTCTCGGCGTTCACCGAAGAGATCCCCAACTTATTGCTCGAAAACTACAGCGTGGAACTGGGCCGCCTGGGCATTTTCTCGCTGTATGCGCAATGCGAGGGCTCCGACACCCCCGAAGCCGTGAACGAAACCAACATCCAAAAAGTAAACATGGTCTTCCGCGCCGGGAACCACATCAAAAAACTGCTTCGGACCGCCTCCTTTTCCAAAATTCCGGCGAAGTAGGCGCGGGGATTCATCTCCAACTTTGCCGGATAAAGCCCGAAACGCTGCAAGCGGGAAAGCCAGGTAAGGTCACGACAGGTCGTGACCAACCGACTAAGCCCAGGAAACCCAAGTACGATAACGACAGGTCGCGGCCAACATGCCAACCCACAGCTGCAAGCTTTGGGTAATCTGTCCGGTACCTGCCATCCCTGCCTTGCCAACAGGATCGCTTGGCCTCTCCGGTTTGGCTGACGGAAGCATAATCCGCACAACCCAAATGAACCGTTGTTGAAAATTTTATCGTTTAATCAATTATTAACAGTAGATTTTTTAAACTGATTGTGCTAAATTTAGGGTCGGTAAATGGTAAGGGCGACTTCTTATTGAGGAAGGAGAATAGAAGAAGATAAAATGCCGGAGATGGAACAGGCCTTTCAAGCCTAACCCAATTTTAAGAAAAAAATGCCGGTCAAATAAGAATACACCTGAAAAGGGACCGTGAGTATGTGTAATTGGGTGCCTAAAAAGAAATAAGTTTAATGATTAAGATATAGAAATGTTGGCGGTCGTTGTAGTGACACCGCAGACAACAACTACAAGACAATAGTAACTTTGGATGGGTAATTACAGGGTGGCAGAATAGAAAACATTAAATTATGAGTAATGTAAAAATATCCATACGTTTTTTTGACGATCGCGAAGTGCGAGCCGTTTGGGACGAACAAAACGCCAAGTGGTGGTTTAGCGTGTTGGATATTATAGCTGTGCTTACCGATCAAGACGACTACACCAAAACCCGGAATTATTGGAAGTATCTTAAAGCCAAGTTGAAGAAAGAAAATAGCCAAGTGGTTAGTGCTACTACCCAGTTGAAATTTCTTGCACCGGACGGAAAAAACCGTTTAGCTGATATGCTCGATTACACTGGTATTATTGCCTTAGGTAAAGAATTCCCAGGCAAAAAGGCAAACCGATTTATTGAATGGTTTACATACAGTGATGAAAGCATAGACGGAAAAAGCAAAACAAAAGCGTATGCCTTGTTTGAAAGTTCTTTTATCAACAGTATAGAAGTTGGAACAACCAAAGGTTTACAACAAATCCACGCTTATTTGTTTGGCGGATTGTATGATTTTGCAGGGCAAATCAGACAAAGAAACATTTCAAAAGGAGGTTTTCAATTTGCCGTATCACGCTTTTTAGGCGACACGTTAAAGCAAATAGAAGCAATGCCCGAAACCACATTTGACGAAATCGTAAACAAATATATAGAAATGAACATTGCGCACCCTTTTATGGAAGGTAACGGCAGAAGCACCAGAATCTGGTTGGATTTAATACTAAAAAAACGCCTCAAAAAATGCGTTGATTGGAGTAAAATAAGCAAACGTGACTATATGAACGCAATGACGCTAAGTCCAACAAAAAGTAATACTTTAAAGACTCTTTTGAATAATGCGCTCACCACCAAAATAAATGACCGCGAAATGTTTATGAAAGGGATTGACTACTCCTATTACTATGAAGAAAATGATTAAAGAAAAAATGAAAGTAAAACAACATAATAGAAAACAACGAACCGCCAAAATATCGTATATAAAGCATTTGGCAGTCAGTTGGTTATCAATCTCAGCTCGTATCAAAACTAGTTGTAACATGACAGGAAAGTGCTTCGAAATGCCAAACGTTTCATACACCAACCGTTCGTATTCCGGAAGGTAAACAGGATCTTCCGCGCCGGGAACCACATCAAAAAACTGCTTCGGACCGCCTCCTTTTCCAAAATTCCGACGAAGTAGGCGCGGGGATTCATCTCCAACTTAGCCGGATAAAGCCCGAAACGCTGCAAGCGGGAAAGCCAGGTACGGTCACGACAGGTCGTGACCAACCGACTAAGCCCAGGAAACCCAAGTACGATAACGACAGGTCGCGGCCAACATGCCAACCCACAGCTGCAAGCTTTGGGTAATCTGTCCGGTACCTGCCATCCCTGCCTTGCCAACAGGATTGCTGAACCTTTCCGGTTTGGCTGCCGGAAGCATAATCCCCTCAACCCAAATGAACCGTTGTTGAAAATTTTATCATTTAATCAGTGATTAACAGTAGATTTTTTAGACTGATTGTGCTAAATTTAGGGGCGGTAAAATGGTAAGGGTTGTTCCTGGTTGAGAGAGATGGGTAGAAAAAGAAAAAATGCAGGAGATGGAACAGGCCTAATATACCAACCCAATTATAAAATAAAGTTCCAGGGTAATTAAGATTATAACTGAAACGGTACAGATTTGGGTGCCTAAAAAGAAATAAGTTTAATGATTAAGATACAGAAACGTTAGGCACAATTATGAAAAGTAGAGACACTCAATATTGTAAGAAATAGATATAAAGCATGAAAGACATTGACATAGCACATAAAGATTTCTTGACATTTCAAAAAGACTTTGAACTTATAAAGAATTCAAACTTAACAGAGAGTGATACAAGGTCAAAACTAATTGATTACCTTTTTATCACTATTTTGGGTTGGGAAGAGAAAAATATCAATAGAGAAGGCTATGTTAAGGAAGGTTATTATGATTATCTATTTTCAATACCCGGTTTTCAGTTCTTAGTTGAAGCAAAGAAGAACTTTGTCGAATTTACATTACCCCAAAAACATCATTCTGTTACTCTTGGAACGCTAGAGAAAGGGAATAAAGAGGTAATAAGTCAAGTTAGGAGTTATCTTTTTGAAATAGGATTACAATACGGAATTATCACCAATGGACACCAATTCATAATTGGCAAATTCTCAAATACAGATGGAACAGAGTGGCGGAAAAATAAGTGTACAATCTTTAATGGATTAGATGATATTGAAAGCCGATTTATTGATTTTTTTAATGTTTTATCAAAAGCATCTTTGATCGAAAATTGTGGATTCAAACTGTCTATTGACGAAGCATTACCTAACGGAAAGAAAATCATATCCACAATTGCATCTAAAGATGCTGAGTTAATCAGAAACTCTCTAAGCGCAAACCTATTACCAATTCTTGATGATATCTTCGGAGAGCTATATAGTTATGACGAATTGACTAATAAAGAATTGATAAAAGAGTGTTTTATTGAAAATCAAGAAATTAAGAAGAATAAATCTGAAATAGAAAAGCTATTTGCAGATAAACCACCGAAATTGGAAGAGGTAGTTCAGGTTCGAAATACAAAGAATCTTTCCGAGCAAATCCAAACTGAAATAGATGAATATCCTATCAAAAAAGACATTGATGCCCCAAAACCAATTATAATAGTGGGGTCTAAAGGAGCAGGTAAAACTACTTTTATAAACTATTTATTTAAAAATAATTTCAACGGGGACATACACAGAGAGCACCCATTTGTTTATATCGATTTTAGAGATTATTCAAGCAAAGATTTTAAAGATTACCAACAAAATGTAATTAATGATATTCTTGAAAGAATTTATGAGGACTATTCTGAATTAGCATTACATTCAATAACAGCTCTGAAAAGAATTTACTTCAAAGAAATCAGAAGGAATGATGAAAGTATATGGGAAAATGATAAAGAATCAAATCCTAACAAGTACACTGATAAACTGGATTCTTTTCTAGAAAACGCTCTAAAAGATAAAGAGACTCACTTTTACAAATTATCCGAATATCTTATTAGAGAAAGAAGAATTAGATTGTGCATAATAATTGATAATGTTGACCAATTTGAAATTTCAATACAGAAGGATGTATTTTTGTTTTCTCAAAGTTTAAACAGAAAAGGAAAAGTCAATGTCGTTCTTTCTCTTAGAGAAGGTTATTATTACAAATGGAGATATCAACCTCCTTTTGATGCCTTTCCTCCTAATGTTTATCACATTACAGCTCCACCATACAATGAGGTTCTTCACAGACGGATTAATTATGCTTTAAAATATTTGAATGTAATCGGAAAATCAGAAGGAACTCTAAAATCAGGAACCAAAGTTCAGATTGATAATGAATCTGTTAAGGATTTTCTTTTAAGCCTTGAAAAAACATTGTTTAGCAACTCAAATTCTGAAATGTTAAAATTTATTCAGGAAACTACTTATCCAAATATTAGAGAAGGATTAGAAATATTCAAGCAATTTTTAATTTCAGGACATACAGAAGTTGACCAATATATTATCCGTCAACGAACATCCCCAGACAGTAAAATTCCTATACCATTTTGGGAATTTGTAAAAGCTGTAGCACTTAACAATAAAATGTATTACAATAAAGAAATAAGTGTAGTATGTAATTTATTTGCACCAGCTGAAGGAAGTAGGAATCATTTTCTTAAGATTAAGATTTTGCGGTTCCTTGATAATAGGATAGTTAAGGGAGGTCAAACTGAAAAATTTATTTTAATTAATGATTTGATTTCAACATTTAGCTCAGCTGGATATAATCTTAGAGTAATTGTCAATGAGCTGAATCTTTTGAGTAAATATCGTTTAATAGAAACAGATGATTTGATTTCAGATATTGAAATTAATACTGAGTTAATTGAAAATCAAAGTGTAGCTATTTCACTCAAAGGGCATTATTATGTAAATGTATTAAAGAATGAATTTTCATATTTAGAAATGGTGTTACAAGACACACAAATATTCGATGATGAGCATTTTGCGAAAATAAAAGAAGTTTTTCCTTTATCAAATGAGCATGGGAAAAGACAACTAGATTTAAGGATTGAAACTGTTAAAAGATTCATGGGATACCTAAAAAATGAAGAAAAGAAAGAAAGTATTGAAAGCGAAACTATAGCAAAAGGAATAGTTGATGAGATATACGATACTAGTTTATCTCATACGTTGTATCGGATTGAAGGAAAAATAAAAACGCCTAACAATGTTTAATATAATAGCCGAGACAGTAGTAAATTCATGGGTTGTAGCCCACTTCAAATTTCTTATAATTTGATAAGAAACTGCCACGCAGTCGGCTACTATTTTTATACTCAACGTTACCCACCATTTTAGAAAATAGTAATGAATATTCGAGAAATAGCAGAGAAGATAAATGAGGAATCTCAGAAATATCAATTTGGGAAACTTCAAGATTTGAGAAAAGATATTAAAGGACTTTCCAAGAAAGCAAGCTCCATGATTTTTACTGACCAGACAATTTCTGATGATGGTTGGGCTTTTCATCATGGAGGAAGAAAGGAAATTCAATTTAACATTGGTTTGGAGAGTGAAGGATTACGATATGGAATCGCTTTTTCTTTAGAAACAAGCCGCTCTCTTCCTGATTTGAGTGTCTTATATCCCAAAATTTTAAAGCTAAATTCGTTAATCCGGAATGAACCAGAGTTGTTTGTTGATTATAAAATGTGGTTCTGGAGAGGAAAACGGAGTAAAATAGGGAATGTCCAGGAAATAGACAGCAAACTTGTTCAAAATGGGACTTTTATTTTTATCGGAAAATTAATGGATGTTGAGAATCTTGATTATGACAAAATTTTATCAACATTTGACGATTTGTTAAACATCTATCAAGAAGTAGAAACAGAATCAAAAACTCAAACTGAGAAAAAACAGAAAATTGTTAAGTTCAAGTTTGATAATCGGACAAAGCATCTTCCACAAAAAAGTAATTACAATACGATAGAGAAAGAAATAAATATTGATGTCAGACATTCGTATTTACAAGAAAAACTTTATGAGGAATTAATCAAAACATTTGGAGAAGATGCAGTTGGCATGGAGAATCGTATAAACGGTAATAGAATTGATGTTGTTGTAAAAACAGAAGAAGATAGTTATATCTTTTACGAAGTTAAGACTGGTAGTTCTGCAAAATCCTGTATTCGACAAGCAATAGGACAATTATTTGAGTATGCATTTTGGAATAATTCTAATTTTAAGGTGGATGTGATAATTGCAGGTGAATTTGAAATGGATAAAACAACATCGGATTATATGAAATTTCTAAAGAGCAACTTTAGTATTCCAATTTCATATCATTGTATAAGATAAAAAAAAGGTTAATAATAGATATAACTTCTTGCACCACGAATTGCCCAGTAGGAAGTCCTGGTTGAACGCAATCCGTGGCGGATTAGAAACAGTAAAAAGAAACCATTTCATTCAAACCCAAACAACCTGATGCACCAACAGAATAGTCTTACTATCCACAGAGCCCTGTTCGAATTCGGGCAATTAAACGGATGAAAAAAGAAATCGATCGGATATGGTGAACTCCAAAATCATACAGAATAAACGAACTAAAAATAAACAAATGAGACAGATGAAACGATTAGCAGGAATTTGTGCACTGTTGCTGGTGGCAGCAACGGTAGTGGTGGCACAGCCGGACGGCAACCAGGCAACCAAGGTGAAACCGTGTACCGAAAGCGGGGCGTCGCCGGCGCACTGGAACGGCAAGCGCGTGGCTTTTCTGGGCGATTCGATGACCCAAAAGCGGGACACCGCCATCCGGGTGTATTGGGAATACCTGACCGACTGGTTGGGGCTGGAGCCTTTTGTCTATGGCATCAGCGGGCATCAATGGACCGGCATTTACGGGCAGGCGCAACAGCTGCAACAGGAAAAGGGCGCCGGGGTAGATGCCATCCTGATTTTTGCCGGCACCAACGATTATAACCACGGCGTGCCGCTGGGCCGGTTTTTCAGCGAAACCACCCGCGAAACCAACCACAACGGGCAGCAGGTGGTCCGCAAATACCGCAGCCCCGTAGAAACCGACAGCACCTTTTGCGGCCGCATCAACCGGGTGATGGCCTACCTGAAAACCAATTTTCCGGACCAGCAAATCATCATCCTGACACCGATTCACCGGGGTTTTGCGAAATTTCGCGAGAACAACGTGCAGCCCGAGGAAAGTTTCGCCAACGCGCAGGGCTTGTACCTCGATGCTTACGTGAATGCGCTGAAAGAGGCGGCATCCATTTGGGCTGTTCCGCTCATCGACCTGTACTCGCTGAGTGGCCTTTACCCGATGGCCGATTCTCATGCGCCGTATTTTCAACATGCCGGTACCGACCGGCTGCACCCGAACACCCGGGGAAACTACCGGCTGGCAAAAACCATTCAGTACCAACTGCAAAGCTTGCCCGCCACTTTTGTCAGCGAATAGGTAGAATCTTGAAAGCTAATAATCCGTAGTACAAAAAGCATATCATGCAGCGTTCAGAAACCGCTTGACTAAAGCGGGACGAAACTGAAAAGCCAGTGAGTAAGTCAAACTAAGGAGAAAAGCGATATGAGAACTCAATCAAACAAAGAACTATGGTGGCTAACGCGGGTGTTTAGCGGTCTGATAATCCTGTTTTCCTTACTGATGTTTGTCGGCGAGACTTTTTTTGGTGAAAAATCCGGAGAACCGATGAGCACCAATGCAATTTTACAATTGTCTGTAGCAGGGATAGGTTTGATAGGACTTGGAATTGCATGGAAATGGGAATTAACCGGAGGCATTGTTTCACTGGTTGCATTTGTTGTGCTGGCGATAGTAAATCCTACTGTTTTTACATTTCCGTTGATGCTTGTTTGGCCGCTTACTGCCATATTATTTATTGTACTTTGGGCAAAAAGCAGAAATGCCAATTCCAGATCAGCGGTGTAAAGGATGAAGCCGTCAGTGTATTCCTCCGTGTAACGCTGTGGTTGAAAAAAAAGTAATTCAAACGAAATAAAACAACTGCTATGACCCAACCAATCCTCATCACCATCCGCAAAGCCTCGGGCGAAACCGGGCAATTAAATGGATGAAAAGATAATTCGATCAGATATGGCAAACTCCGAAATCATTCTATACACTACGCCGCAGGGAGAAATCAAAATTGAGGTATTTCTTCATGACGAAACCGTTTGGCTTACACAAAAGGCTATGGGGGAGTTATTTGGCGTAGAGACAAACACCATCAATTATCACCTTAAAGAAATTTTTAAAAGCAACGAATTGGAAGAAGGTTCAGTTATTCGAAAAATTCGAATAACTGCTGCTGACGGTAAGAAATATCTGACAAATTTTTACAATCTGGATGCCATTATTTCAGTTGGTTACCGCGTCAATTCGCACCAGGCAACACAGTTTAGGATTTGGGCTACCAAAACCTTGAAAGAGTTTATTATTAAAGGATTTGTTTTAGATGATGAACGTTTAAAACAAGGGAAAAAGCTTTTTGGTAAAGACTACTTCGACGAATTACTGGAGCGCATTCGGGAAATACGGGCGAGCGAACGACGGTTTTATCAGAAAATCACAGACATTTACGCCGAATGTAGCATTGATTATCAACCAAAAGCTGAAATAACCCAGACATTTTATAAGACCGTTCAAAACAAACTGCATTGGGCAATTACCGGACAGACTGCTGCAGAGATAATTTCGTCAAGGGCGAAAGCAGAATTGCCCAATATGGGTTTGACAACCTGGAAAAACTCGCCGAAGGGGAAAATTTTAAGATCGGATGTTTTGGTTGCTAAAAACTACCTGAACAAAAAAGAGATTGATGAACTCAACCGGATTGTAACCATGTACCTCGACTATGCCGAAAATCAGGCCGCTCGGCAAATACCAATGTACATGAAAGACTGGGTGGCAAAACTGGATGCTTTTTTACAGTTCAATGATTACTCGGTATTGAAAAATTCAGGTACAATTTCAGCTGAGATTGCGAAGAACCTGGCAAATACAGAATTTGAAAAATTCAGGGTGATACAGGATGAAGACTATGAATCGGACTTTGACAAAGAAATTAAACGGATAAAAGGGGAACCATGAGAAACCAAACGTACATCACCATCCGCAAAGCCTCGGGCGATGCCGAGCCATTTGATGTGGACAAACTGAAACGTTCGCTGCAGCGGGCAGGCGCCGAACCTGCCGTAATCGACGAGATTGCCGACGAGGTCGTCGGCTCGTTGTACGACGGCATCACCACCAAGAAGATTTATGCCCGGGCGTTTAGCCTCCTGCGCCGCAAAAACCGGGTGAATGCCTTTCGTTACAAACTAAAGCAGTCCTTGTTCGAGCTGGGGCCATCCGGGTATCCGTTTGAGCATTTTGTCGGCGAAATTTTCCGGAGCAAAGGCTACCGGGTAGAAGTGGGGCAGGTACTCGAAGGGCGTTGCATCACCCACGAGATGGATGTCATCGCCACCAACGCTACCGAGCAGGTGCTGGTAGAATGCAAGTACTCCAAAGACCAGGGCAAGCAGGTGAGCATCCAGGTGCCGCTGTATGTGCACTCGCGCATCGGGGATATTGTGCAGAAGCGGAAAGATTTGCCCGAATATCAGGGGTTTTCGTTTACCGGCTACGTTGCCACCAATACCCGTTTTACCGACGACTCGGTGGCCTATAGCCGGTGCGTTGGGCTAAAATTGTTGGGCTGGGATTTCCCGGCCGGCAACGGATTGAAGGAACTGATGGAACGCAACCGCGTTTTTCCCGTAACGGTGTTGGAGCAGCTCACCAAAAAACAGAAAACCCGCTTGCTGGAGCTGGATGTGGTGACTTGTAAACAGTTGCAGGACAAGCCGGAGGTGTTGGCGGAGTTTGGCCTCAGCAGCCGGAAAACCCGTCAGCTGACGGAGGAGCTGGAGCAGATACTTGGTTTTTAACAACTGAATTCGCAAGCGGAACTTTATACGAACGAGATGCCGGAGTTAATCGAAAAATAAAAACACCGAACTATGACAACGAACCAACCTGATGAAAAGCCCTTGTTGCGCGAGCCGGATGTTTACCCCGACAGCGCGGTGCTGGCCAATGTTTTGGGCGACAGCTTTCCCGTGTACGAAGAATTGATGGCTGCACTGACCGGCGCCGGTTTTGGACTGACGCCCGAGTGGCGCTACTACAACGATGGCAAAGCCTGGCTGTGCAAGGTGTGCCATAAAAAGACAACGATCTTCTGGCTCTCGGTTTGGGACCGGTGTTTTAAAATTGCCTTCTACTTCACCGAAAAAACCGGTGCGGGAATTGCCGCGCTGGACATTGCCGAACCGCTCAAAACCGATTTTTACCAGCACAAGCCCATCGGCAAACTGCTCCCGCTGGCGGTAAACGTCAGCAGTAGCGAACAGGTGCCCGACATCCTTCGGCTGGTCGATTACAAAATGCGGCAGAAATAAGGAAGAAGGCAAAAGTAGAAAGGCAAAAGTAAGAAGGGAAAAGGGAAAAGTTGGAAGCAGGTGGAGATGAGGATATGGAGAAGGACTTTTTAAATGGTTCCCGCACCGGAAAGAAATCAGGCTGTTCCGGCGCCTGGCCGGCTGCGACCTGGTGTTCCGCGCACAGCCGGAAGTCAACCAATTGGATGAGGAAAGTTGATTGTAACATACGACCAATCGATATCAACTCAAAAAATAATGACGTATGAAGATAATCCCCTTGGGCACCCGCGGCTTTTACCCTTCCTTTGGCAGGCATACCATGTCGTTTTTGCTGTACGACGAGCGCAGTATGTTTATCCTGGATGCCGGAACGGGGCTTGCCCGGCTGAAGGAGGAAAAGTTGGCCGCGCTGGTGGCGAAATACGAAACGGTACACATCCTGCTATCCCATTACCACCTCGACCACATCACCGGATTGCCCTATCTGGGCGGGGTTTTGCCCCATACGAAGTTCAATTTATATGTGCCGTCCCCGCCTTTTTCGGATGTCGATGGGCCCGGCGTGATCCATACGTTTTTAAATCCGCCGTTCTTTTCGCTGAGCATCACCGATTTCCCCGCGTTCAACCAACTCATTGAAATAACGCAAACCCGGCTGGAGATTGAGGGCCATTCGTTTGAATTTATGCGCTTGAAGCATGGCGGTGGCAGCGTGGGCATAAAAATAGATCAAACCATTTCGTATATCACCGATACTGTTCCCGCCCCCAGGGTGGTGGAATTTATCCGGGGCTCGCGGCTGGTTTTGCATGAAGTGTGGATGACCGGCGATGAAACGGCCGCCAAGTCCGGCGCTCCCAAAATCCATTGTTCGTACCCCGAAGTGCTTGACATGATGCATCAGGCAGGCGTGAAGAAGCTGGTGCCGGTACACCTGAACCCCGGCTGGGACGAGGCAGCTATTCGAAATATTTTCCTGGGAAAAGTGATCGGTGGAGTGGAGGTGATAGTACCTGTGGAAGGCGAAATCATTGAATTTTAGCCATGCTGGAATCCTTTAACGGTTAATCCTTGGGTAGTTCCTTCTTTTTGGTTTTTGGGCTGATCCGGATAATGGTGGCTCCCGGATTTTGCTCGTCATCGTCGTATTGGTTGTCGTTGCCTGTTCGCTTATTCGGGTCGATCAGGATTTGGTCGTCAATTTCAGTTTTGATTTGCTTAACGGTTTCATCCAGATAACTTCGCTCTTTTTCGTAGTTGGTGGTGGTCATCGGATCCAGCAGATACGTGCGGTAGGCCACCAGGATTTTATTCTCTTCGGCTTTTCTTCGGTTGGAGTTGCTACATTTGATTGGACGGTAGGTTAAGTATTATTTTATTTACCTACAAAATGACACCAATGAGAAAGAAGTTTGACAAAGAATTTAAACGAAAGGCGGTAGAGCTTTCCTATGCTAGA
>JBFXGM010000015.1:0-112042 GCA_050178015.1 Mangrovibacterium sp. | reverse complement strand
TCCGATCTTAAACACGTTCCAGATTATTTATTAAATCAGTAAAAAATGCAGGTCGAATAAGTTAACCGTCACCATACTTGCTACAAAAATAGAGAAAAGGAACAAGACAACCAAAGGACCTTTTTGTCCTTTTGTAAATATTTACTACTTTTACCCCGAATTTTAAATCATTCCATCCATGAACACCGATTTAACAGACCAAAGAAGCATCGGCCAAATTGTAGCTGATGATTTCAGAGCAGCCGCTATATTCAAGCAAGCCGGTATTGATTTTTGCTGCGGAGGCAATAAAAGTATTACAGAAGCTTGTCATGAAAAAAGACTGAATCCCCGACACCTTGTTGAGCAACTGAATGAACTAGTTATCACATCAGCATCGGCTACCCATGATTTTAAAAACTGGAACCTGGGCTTTTTGGCTGATTACATTGTAAACACCCACCACCAGTATGTGCAAAAGAACTTGCCTGACCTGCTCTTCTACACCCAAAAAATTGCAGCCGTACATGGCGATAATCACCCCGAATTGCGCGTTGTGGAAGATTTGTTCTATCAAATCAATCAGGAGCTTACCCAGCATCTGAAACAAGAAGAAGAGTTACTTTTCCCTGCCATCAAAGAAGCTCTGGCCAGCAACAGCACCGAAGCCAAAGCTATCATCATCTCAGAAATTAGCAGAATGACCGGCGAACACGAATTTGCGGGAGGCGCCATGGATAAAATCAACGAAATCACACAGGGCTATTCCCTACCCCAGGATGCATGCAACACGTACCGGGTAGCTTTTAAGCAACTGGAAGCATTTGAAGATGATCTGCACATCCATGTTCACCTCGAAAACAATATTCTGTTCCCCAAGGCATTAAATCTGACAAAAT
The DNA here is from genome assembly GCA_050178015.1 of Mangrovibacterium sp. Lineage (GTDB taxonomy): Bacteria > Bacteroidota > Bacteroidia > Bacteroidales > Prolixibacteraceae > Gaoshiqia. Next base: position 111,164 of record JBFXGM010000015.1, on the reverse strand, counting down.
AAGACACCATGCATACAGCAACACAAAATCTGGAAAACGATCATGTCCACATCCTCCGTTTAACCCACATCATGGAGGCCATGGCCGAAAAAGGCAGCACCAATGTTGATCATTTTGATGAAGTAGTGAGCCTGATCCGCAATTTTGCGGATGGTTTTCATCACGCAAAAGAAGAAGATTTACTGTTTCCGCTGATGGGTGAAAAAGGATTTTCGCCCGAGCAGGGACCGGTAGCCGTCATGCTGAACGAACATATTCAGGGGCGCAATTATGTTCGTGGTATGGTTGAGGCCATCGCCCGCCTTCGTAAAGGCGATAACAGTTCACTAGATGAAATCTACACCAACATGCAAGGGTATGCGGTCCTCCTTCAAAACCATATTTCGAAGGAAAACAACATTTTGTTCCGCATGGCGGATCAAGTGTTTAGCCCAGCCGAGCAAGAAACCCTCCTTGAACAATTTGCCGATGTGGAAAGTAAAACCAAGCCGGATTTCAATACTGAAAATTCAATTGCAAAAATCGGCCTTTTAGCATCTGAATATTTACAATAATAATTCATCATCAAAAATTAAATATAAAAATATGATTATTCGTTCTGTAAAAGAAACCCAAACCGTGGCTACCCCACACAAAGTTGATGTTCGCAAACTTTACGACCACGATAACGCCCAGGTTATGCATATCAGTCTGGAACCGGGAGAATCATTGAAGCCACACATCACCCCGGTTGATGTATTTTTTTATATTCTGGAAGGAACACCGGAGGTGCGCGTGGGCGACGAAACCCTAACCGTTGAAAAAGACAGTCTGGTAGAAAGTCCAAAAAATATTGTCCATTGCCTGGCCAATAATTCAGCTGGTCCTGCACGGATTCTAGTTGTGAAATCGCCAAAACCGACCTCGCAATCAAGAGTACTTTAAGTGATGATAGTGACGAAAACCCTGATGCGGATGGTTGAGTTCTTTAGTACCGATGTCCGTAGAATCAATCATGCCCTGAAAGTTTACAGCTTTGCCAGGCTAATCGCAAACGAGGAAAATATAACCGGCGCAGAGTTGAAAATAATTGAACTGTCAGCTATTTTGCACGACATCGGTATTCCTGCGGCAGAGCAAAAATATCAATCGAGTGCCGGTAAATACCAGGAAATTGAAGGCCCGCCTATTGCCCGCGAAATGCTGATGCATCTGGGAGCCTCGCCCGAAACCATCTACCGGGTTTGCTATTTGATCGGAAACCACCACTCGTACACAAAAATCGACGGCATTGATTTTCAAATTTTGGTGGAAGCTGATTTTTTGGTGAATATTTTCGAAGACGGCATAAGTAAAAAGTCGGCCTCTGCAATCCGTGACACATACTTTAAAACCAAAACCGGAACACAACTCTTGGAACAAATGTATCTGGCTGGAAGTTAAGTTCAGGCAACAAGCGGTGGCTTGATAAGCCATCGTTTTTTAATATTATCAAAGAGATCGGCCATTACTAAAATCAACATCCTCAAATGTCGCCCACGTAAAGCACCCGTAACTGATAATTTCGGGCAGGAGATTCGCCCACGACCCGGATGTGGTAGATACCAGGCCTTCTCCCGGTAAAATCGAAATACATCCAACGCTCACCGGGTTGCGTGTAGGAAACTTCCACCAGGCGCCCCAACATGTCGAACACCCCCACTTCTGCCGGTTGAACAGGCTCTTCAAACTTCACATACAAGCGCTGCCCGGCCTGCAACGGATTGGGGTACGCCTTGGCAGCCAGGGTCGCCTGTTTGGGGTTCGGATCCAAGTCGACAGAATCCAGCCCGCAGACCATAGCTTCCATCAGAATGGCCGAGCCTTCGGCAGTACCGCTTTTCTCCTGATAGGAATACCATTCATGTCCATCCTTGATAAATAAGGTATTTTTCGGATCGATCACGCGCTTGGCCAGGAAAACTGTCAGGGTATCGGTGTTCCTGAAATCTTCAATCGAAAAGGAAACAAAAAACTTACCGTTGGTCTTTACTGGTCCATGAAAAGAAAGGTAATTCATCACTCCCTGCTCCAAATCGTGCAGGTAATATTCCTGAGCATGCAGCAGATTGCCAGGCCTCTCTCCCCCATCGTACACTTCCAGCGAAAATTTTGAGTTGGCAGCCCTCCTGTCGAAGTCCACCTTGGCCACGCCAAGCGATATTCCCGATATTTCACACTCCGAATTAAATTGAAACTGCTCGGCAAAACCAGTAAAACCATACGCATTGCTGCCGCCCCAATATCCTTTAAATACGCCATTATCCCGGATGACGAGGTTTTCGTGCGTATCTTCATCCGTAAAATTGGTGAAAGGCCCGCACAAATCTTCTCCGGTGAAAGGTACATAACCATCCAGAAAACCGATTTTGCTATCCAGTGGGTCGAGCCAGGCTTTCAGCTGTCGGCCAGAATCTGGGTAATAATCCCAAGCCATGCTAAAGCGAGCAAAATAATCATTGTAGGGTTGCTCGCAGGTAGCTGCCCCACCGGTAAGAGAGCCCACCATGCGTATATTCTGATCAATCAGCGGAGCACCAGACGAGCCACCCTCTGTAGTCCCGTTCTCCCAGTTGGCAACCATAAAGAAACCATTGCGTAGATAGTCCGAACTATATGTCCGGATAAAAGGCCGGTCGTCATCAATAGCAATTTTTTTGATATCGCCAAGCGGATGGTGCACACAAACGGATGAATCGGGGATATCGGTATGATTACTCCAACCAAGATAATACGGGCGATATATTGGGGGAGGGCTGACAGTCAGTTCAACCAAACTAAAATCAAGACTATCAGACTCTGCTCTCAGCAAACTTCCACTAAGTGTATTATTTACCTCCCCGTCAATATTTCCGCAATAAGGAGATTCGTAATTAAACAGAAAGACCGATTCCGACGCTTCGGTGTTATCCTCAATGCAGTGAGCTGCCGTATAAACATAGGGAGTCCCATCCTGCCGGGCGTTGTTAAGCAACGTTCCGGTACACAAATCGGTGCCGCTAACCAGTACCCGGCAAACACTGTTGGAAGCGAGTTTATAGTCACTTGTAAAATCGCAGTTTACATTTACGTTGCAATCCCCCGACTCACCGAGCGGACGCCTTTCATTGCCTACCGCCTTGAGGCCAATATAATCGTGGTTAATTGACTTAACAGACAAATCGCCAAAAAATTGAGCATGAACAGGTTCCTCGTACTGAATAACCAGCCGGTCGCCCGCAACGGGCGCCGTCGCTAATTTGCCGCTGGCTTTGTTATTCGCAGAAGTGAATGCACCGATTACGTCGCTTTTGTCAGCCGAGTATAGAAACAACCTGGCCCCATCGGGCAAATGAAAACGGTCGAAAATAACGTTCAGCGATTTGGCGCCCGGCGATGTTACGCGCAATTGCCATACCCGAATACCTTCCATCTCATACCAGTTTCCGGAATTCATCGGATTCAGGCTGACCGGAATAGCATGGGCAAACCGAAAGGGTTTAAGCTGGTTGCCTGATAGCTCAGTATGCTTTTCTACTGCCACTTTCTCAACCGGCAGGATAAGTTCAACCTCATCGTTCACTACAACCGATTTCAGGTGATTAATATTCAAAGGTGAGCCACCCTGCGAAAGCTGACCCCGGGCATTTATGACCAAGGTAAAAAACAGTAAAGAAAATAGCAGTTTTCGGTTCATGCGTCATTGTTCCTTGGATTCAAAAATAGGCAAAATAGCCTCCCGTTCAGCCAATTGTTCACTTTTTACCACGAAAGTTGATAATTTTGGCAAAAAGTAAGCCCATGAAGGTCTTGGTAATGTACATAAACGAATTTAGTTACCAACCGGCAACCAAAAATCTGGACGTGGCGGAAGAGGTTACAGAAGGAGCTAAATTTGAAGAAGCAATTTTGGCTTTTATTCAAGCCGAAGAAAAAGATGAAGAGAAAGAAGTTGGCTCGCGCGAAAAAAAACTGGTGAACCACCTGAAATGGACTGCCCGGAAAAACAATACCAAACGTGTGATCCTGCATTCGTTCGCCCACTTGTCCGACTCGAAAGCCTCGGTTGAATTTACCCAAATCCTTTTCGATCTGGCCGAACAACGCCTGCAAAATGCAGGTTTCGAAACAGCCCAAACGCCTTTCGGTTACTTCCTCGATTTAAAAATTGACGCGCCTGGCTTTTCCCTGGCACGCATCTGGGCCGATTTATAATGAAGCTGGTCAACTTACATACCCATTTGCCACTGGGCAACAATCAAACCGGGTTGATCAACCATCCGGCGCAGCTAGACTTTTTGCCCAAACCAGGACAATATTACTCGGCTGGACTGCATCCCTGGGATATTCCGGATGAAGGCGCCATCGAATTGCTTGAACAACTTGCCCGTTTGAGCAATCACCCGCAGGTGCTGGCCATTGGCGAATGCGGGATCGACCGTTCCATCGAAACGCCCATAGACTTGCAGCAAGCTATCTTCACCCAACAAATTGAGCTGGCCGAAAACTTGCACAAGCCGCTTATCATTCACGCCGTGCGAACTTACTCCGACCTGTTACAACTGAAAAAATCGAGCCGGTCAACCGTGCCCTGGATTTTGCACAGCTATAGCGGGAATGCAGAAACAACCCGTCAGCTCATTAAACAAGGTTTCTTTTTCTCTTTTGGCGCTGCCCTGTTAAAAAATCAGGCCAAATTAAACCAGTCGTTGTTGTTGGTCCCTCCCGGCCGGTTATTTCTCGAAACCGACGAAAGCACCGTAAATATTGAAAGTATTTATATTTTTGCCGCTTCTTTGTTCGGAATGGCAGTCAGCGAACTGCAAACCACCGTATTTGATAATTTTCAGCGCATAATTAACCGATGAAGAACTGGCAGGAACGCACCGCCCTGATGCTGGGCAAAACCAAAATGGAAAAATTGAAACACGCCCACGTGTTGGTCGTTGGACTTGGCGGGGTTGGCGCTTATGCAGCCGAACAACTTTGCCGGGCAGGAATTGGTAAAATGACAATTGTTGACGGCGATGTGGTGGAAATGACCAACCGAAACCGACAGCTTCCGGCGTTGATTAGCAACCAAGGCCAGTCGAAAGCTGAAATTATGGGCCAGCGTTTCCGGGACATTAATCCGGACTTTGAGCTTCACGTTATCAACGAATATCTAAAAGACGAGCGCATGATCGAAGTGCTGGAGGAAGCCCGTTACGATTATGTAGTGGATGCGATTGATACCCTTTCGCCCAAGGTTTTTCTGATTTATCACAGCATGCAACTGGGGCTTCCTATTGTTAGCTCGATGGGGGCAGGAGGAAAACTTGATCCGTCTTTGGTGCAGGTGAGCGACATTGCCAAATCATTCAACTGCAAACTGGCCCGCATGTTACGAAAAAGGCTTTACAAACTGGGCATCCGAAAAGGGGTGAAAGTGGTCTTTTCGCCCGAGGAAGTCGAAAAGGAACGGGTGAAACTGGAAGAAGGGCAGAACAAGAAATCCACGGTCGGCACCATCTCGTACATGCCCCCGCTCTTCGGATGCTTCTGTTCGTCGGTAGTTATCCGCGATTTGCTGGAAAAATAATGCCCCTGGCACAGGATTTGGTAATTTTGTCCGAACCAAAAAGCATTTACCATGAGAACAAAACCAACCCTTCTGTTGATCTTTCTGAGCACCAGCCTGCTGATCCAGTCCTGTTCAACCCCCAAAAACATCATCCGTCTGGAGCCCGACCGTGAACCGGATAAATGGCTGTTCGGACAGGCTTTTGTCAGCGATTCAATCTTCGGTATTCATTATGAAGTTGGCTTCGACCGGCTGGAAAATAACCAGTACCAGTTTGACTTTCACATCACCAATCGCTCGAACATGCCCATTCTGATCGATCCGGCATCGTTCTATTGCCTGCCTTACGACGGCTCCATGAATCCATTAACGGAAAACCAGGTAAAAGCAATTGATCCCGAAATTGAAATATTGGAAATCGACAAACAGATTTCGCGCAACGAAGCCCGGCAAAAAAACCAGCTCGGTGTGGCTCTGGCGGCCGTCGGGGTTGGCGTTGCCGCTGCCATCATCACCCATACCGATGACAACCCGAACAACGACCACCTGGCCCATGATATTACGGGCGATTTGGTGAATGATGTCCGTATTTCGGATGTGGAAAACGAATTCGAGGCTTTCGATCTGAACGAATTACGCCATACATGGTCCAACTCCACAATCCGAAAAACCACGCTCGACAGCAATTATGCCATGTACGGGAAAGTGCTTTTCCCGGCGTTCCCGCAAGCATCGTACCTCCATATCCTTCTACCGATAGATGAAGAACTGATTCAATTCACCTTCAAACAACTCCAGTTTCCGGCGCAATAAGAGAAATGCAGCGATGAATAAAATTCACCCCATCCGCGAACGCCATTTGATCACCATCGTGCTTAAATCAGCTTGATCGATTTCGCGTACCAGGGTAGATTGGTATTTATGATCGGCCAAATGTTCGGAAGCCACTGCCAGGTAATCGCCTGCCAGGCCTTCTTTCAAGTAGTTGATTTCGACCGATGCAGGTTCGTGCTCGTTCAGAAATTCAATTCCATAATCGTCGAGTACCCGCTCCAGCGCTTTTACGCTGTTGAAATGTTTGTTCACGTCCAAGTCGCTGAACAGTACAGGAACATATTGAAGTTGGCGGGTGCTTTTTTTGGGGCGAATACGTTTAGGTTCGCGGCAAACACCTTTCCCGCTATACCGCGGGAAAGTGTCCTGATGAGCCTTCAATAAAACAATTTTACGGCTTTCCGCATCCAGGATCAGCCAGGCAGTATTCGCACGCAACAGCACGTCGTGGTTTTCATTTTCCAGAACAAATTCGCGGTATGCATATACGCCATCTGTCCCCGCCGACCAGGTATTCAGCGTAATCGTATCCTGCCAAGCCGGATAACGCTCCACTTCAACATACATCCGCGACAGCACCCAAAGCATGTTCTGGCTTTGCAGCTGATCGTATCCCCAGTCCATCACTTGCGCATGAGCCCAGGCAGCCTCGAGCATAAACTGAAACAGCGAGCAAACCGAGGCTTTCCCGTAATGATTGGTCTGATAGGATTGAACCTTGATTTGGGTGGTAAATTTTTCCATGAGTATGGGTTTTTGTTTAAACCTTTCGACAAAATTATTGTTCAGCTTTGAAAATAAAGAAGCTTTCACGACTTTTGCGAAAATTTTTTTTCATGAGCGAGATCATTATTAAGACAGCAGAACAAATTGAAGGAATCAGGCAAAGCAGCCAACTGGCAGGCAAAGCGCTGGTTATGATTGCGGAACACGTAAAAGCCGGGGTGAATACCGAGTACCTGGACAAACTGATTGACGAATTCATACGCGATCATGGCGCCATACCTGCTACCCTGGGCTACAGCGGTTACCCAAAGTCGTCCTGTATTTCGCTCAACGAAGTTGTCTGCCACGGAATTCCCGCGCCCGATATCATCCTGAAAGAAGGCGACATCCTGAATATTGACGTGACAACCATTCTGAACGGTTATTATGGTGACACCAGCAAAATGTTCACGGTCGGTAACAATTCGGACAAGGCAGCACAGATCATACAGGTGGCCAAACATTGCCTCGACTTGGGAATCCAGCAGGTTCGGCCCGGCAACCAGTTTGGCAACATTGGCTTTGTAATTGGCCGCTATGCCAAAGCTCATAAATACAGCGTGGTGTACGAGTTTTGCGGACATGGTGTGGGACTTGAATTTCACGAAGCGCCACAGGTTGACCACATTGCCCGCCGCAACTCGGGCGCAGTGATGCAGCCGGGCATGACCTTCACCATTGAACCGATGATTAACGAAGGAAAAGCCACCACCCGCGTGGACAAATACGACGGCTGGACCGCACGGACAAGCGATGGCAAGCTTTCTGCCCAGTTTGAGCATACCGTTTTGGTGACCGAAGACGGGGTGGAAGTTCTCACCGACGTGACCGGCGAATACAATCGATAGTATTATCTGGCGCCAAAGTGGTTGCCGGTTTGCTTAAATGGCGTATTTTAGCCTAAGATTTGACCAGGTAAACCAAATCACCCAGCCTGGTTGTTTGACCTAATACGCTGTGAACCCAATTATTCGTAACATCAATAAGGTGGTGCTTAGCGCCGACATTGCTACTTATCCCCGCATGGAGGATAAGAAAAAGAGCATTTTGCTCCACCTGTTCTTCATTTTCTATTTCCTGGTTGTTTCCGGCTTTGTCGGTTTCAACCTGGTAACTGATAACATTCCGTTCCTGATTGCCAATTGTTTGGGCTTCGTCTGTGGATTAGTTCTGTTTTACCTCTACCGGATCAGGAAATTACTTCACGTGGTAACCAGCATTTTTATCGTTACCCTGACGATATTGGTTACTTTTTTCATCCAAACCGGAGGGATCAAAAACACTGCCCTGGTTTTTGCCTTGCTCCTTCCCCTGCCGGTCATCCTGCTGCTCGGAAAGCATTGGGGCTTGTTTACGCTGGTTGCCTTTTTAGCGGTCAACACCCTGGGATTTTATTTTTTACACGACGAAGCTTGGTTCCCACAATACAATTTGACGATGATGGGTCGCACCGGCTTGGTGTTTTTGTTGATTTCGCTGACCGCCTATTCCAATGAATACGTTTTTGAGCTGTTGTACCTTCGCCTGGAAAAACTATCTGATTCACTGAAAATCAGCCAGCAAGGCTATAAAAACCTGGCCATGAACAAAGAGCGTTTTGTGTCGATGGTTTCGAACAACCTGGGCGACCATATCGGAAGTTTTGCCGCTATTGCCAACCTGCTGAAAGAGGACTATTTTGAGCTAACCGATCAGCAACGTATGGAACTGATCCGGAGCCTGGCCAACATCTCGCAACAAAACTTCAAGCTGCTGCAGGATTTAATGAAATGGTCAACCGTGCAAAGCGAGCTGATCCCGTTTTCGCCCAAACCAATCAAACTGGAAAAGGTTTATCGTGATGTAATTGAACTCTTCCATCCGCTGATCGAAGAAAAGAACTTGTCTTTTTTCTTGAAAATGAAAAGCAACTCGGAAGTATTTGCTGATGAAGATATGGTGGGCGCCATCCTGCGCAACCTGGTATCCAATGCGATCAAGTTTTCCCACTCCGGCGGTGAAGTAAAGATCTCGGCAGTTGAAAATGGCGACCGAATGGTGGTTACGGTTACCGACAACGGCGCTGGCATGTCGCGCGAAACGCTGATGCGGGTCAATTCGCAAATCCCCTTTTCCGTGGCCGGGGCTGTTCCGGAAACTGGCTCAGGCATCGGTCTGATCCTGACCAAGGAATTCCTGCAAAAAAATCATGGCGAACTGCACATCGAAAGCCAGGCTGGCTCAGGCACGGAGGTTTCGTTCACCCTTCCGCTGGCAGAATAAGTTCCAACAGAAAGCAACATCCGGTGATCAATTACCAATCACTCAGAATAAACCACCAATTGTCAATTGTGCTAAGAATCGTATTTTTGCCCCTATGAGAGGACCCGGTACCCGCCTGCTACTACTATTTTTGATCCTGCTGACAACAGCAGGTCATCTGCTTGCACAGAGCAACAATGCCACTGTTTTTGGCCGGGTAACCGACAACAATGGCCAGGCGATCGATCTTGTCAATGTTTCGCTGAAAGGGTTCCCCATCGGCACAGTCACCAACAAGAAAGGCGGGTATCTTCTGCGTATTCCTGCCAGGCGCCCGGTCACGCTGGTCTTCTCCATCGTTGGCTACGAAACCATACAGCGGGAATTGACAGCCGGTGAAGAACAACGCCTGGAGCTGAACATTTCCCTTCGGGAAAGCACCGAACAGTTGGATGAAGTGAAAGTCACCCGGCACCGAAGCGCGCAAAGCAACATGACCCGCATCGATCCGTCGTTTGCCAATAACCTGCCGCAAGCGACTTCCAATGGCGTTGAAGCGCTGATTAAAACCCTGCCCGGCGTTTCGTCCAACAATGAACTAAGCTCGCAGTACTCCGTGCGTGGTGGCAATTTCGACGAAAACCTCGTGTATGTAAATGACATTGAGATTTACCGTCCGTTTCTGGTCCGTTCCGGGCAACAGGAAGGACTGAGTTTTATCAACGCTGACCTGGTTTCGTCCATTGAGTTCTCTGCCGGGGGATTCGATGCGAAATACGGCGACAAAATGGCTTCGGTACTCGACATCAGCTACCGCCGCCCTGTCGGGTTCAACGGATCGGCTTCGGCCAGTTTGCTTGGCGGCTCGGTGCATGTGGAAGATATCAGCAAAAACAAAAGGTTCAGTTTTCTGGGCGGCCTGCGTTACAAGACAAACAGTTACCTGCTGAACAGCCTGGATGAAACCGGCGAATACGATCCAGCCTTCACCGACCTGCAGGCCTACCTGACCTATCAGTTTTCAGACAATTTCGATGTGTCGTTTCTGGGCAACCTGGCCAGGAACCAATACCATTTCATTCCCGAAACACGCGAAACCGCTTTCGGGACCTGGCAACAGCCACTCCATGCAAAAATTTATTTTGATGGGCAGGAAAAAGACCAGTTTGATACTCAACTGGGTGCACTGGCCGCCAACTTTCATCCGAACAACCAGCTAAATATCAAGTTGATTGCCTCGGCCTTTCATACCCGCGAAGAAGTTAATTATGACATTCTTGGACAGTATTACCTCAACCAGCTCGAACAAGATTTATCGTCGGAGGCTTTTGGCGACAGCGTGTTGAACCTGGGCGTTGGCAGCTTCCTCAACCATGCCCGTAACAAACTGGATGCACGGGTTTTCAGCCTGGAACACAAAGGAGCCTGGAACACGGAGAAACATTTGCTGAACTGGGGCGTGAAAATTCAGCTTGAGAAAATACACGACCGGTTAAATGAATGGGAAATGCGCGACTCAACCGGTTATTCCCTTCCCTACTCCGACCAGGAGGTGCTGCTGTACCGGACCGCCTTCACCAATAACCAGATGAATTCCAAGCGGATCAGCGCCCATATACAGGATACATACGCCCTGCCGGTGACCAGCGGGGAAATTTACCTGACTGCCGGACTGCGCGCCCATTACTGGGATTATTCCAGCGAATGGCTGGTCAGTCCGCGTGCGTCCGTTAGCTATTATCCCGACTGGAAAAAGCAGGTCATTTTCCGGCTTTCGGGAGGAAGCTATCAGCAACCGGCATTCTTTAAGGAACTGAAAGACCGCGACGGCAATATTTACCCCCGGCTAAAAGCCCAAAAATCAGCCCAGGTATTGCTGGGCGCCGATTATCTTTTCCAGGCGTGGGACCGCCCCTTCAAACTGAGTTCGGAACTGTACTACAAACATTTTTCACGCTTGGTGCCTTATCAGGTCGAGAATGTCCAGATCCGGTACCTGGCCAACCAGCAGGGCACCGGTTATGCTGCCGGTTTCGATGTGAAGGTGAATGGCGAATTCGTGAGCGGCATCCAGTCGTGGGCCAGCGTTTCGTTGCTGCAAACCAAAGAAGATATTATCGGGGACGGGCATGGTTGGATACCTCGTCCAACAGACCAATGGCTAAACATCAGCCTGTTTTTTCAGGATTATTTTCCCGGGAATCCATCGTGGAAAATGCATCTGGCAGCCTTTTACGGATCGCGACTGCCAACCGGCCCGCCCAATTCGGAGCGCTATCAGGACATCTTTCGCATGCCGCCCTACCGTCGAATCGATCTGGGCTTTTCAAAAGTGTTGATTGGCCCCGACAGCCATTTCAATCCCCAAAGTGTTTTCAACCATATCAAAGATATGTGGTTGAGCCTGGAAGTGCTGAACCTGTTGGGAATTAACAATACCGTTTCGTATTTTTGGGCAAGCAGTAATTACGGCGATATGTTTGCCGTTCCCAATTACCTGACTGACCGGAAACTAAATCTCAGCTTAACTGTAAAATTTTAATCGTATGGAGCTGCCCTTTTTTCAAGTTGATGCTTTTGCCGAAAAACTGTTTAAAGGTAACCCGGCTGCCGTGGTGCCGCTGGAAAATTGGTTGGATGATGAGCTGATGCAGGCCATCGCCATGGAAAACAATTTGTCGGAAACGGCCTTTTTTGTCCCTTCAAAACTGGGCTTTGAAATACGTTGGTTCACTCCTAAATCCGAGGTGAAGTTATGCGGCCATGCCACGCTGGCGACGGCCCACGTCATTTTTGAGGAAGCAAACTACCCAATGGATGAAATCACTTTTGGCAGCAAAAGCGGCCTGCTGCAGGTAAAAAAGACCGGTGATTTGTTGCAGCTCAACTTCCCGGCCGACAAGCTTTCGCCGGTTGATGCGCCAAACCAGATCATCAAAGCTTTGGGGAAGCTTCCCGAAGCTTGTTTCAAAGGCAAAACCGACTACTTGCTGTTGTACCAGTCAGAAAAAGAAATACAGGAGATGAACCCGAACTTTTCCGCCCTGGCCAAAGCAGATGCACGCGGGATTATCGTCACAGCGCCGGGGGAACAGGTGGACTTTGTCAGCCGTTTTTTCGCGCCGAAAGTGGGCGTAAATGAAGATCCGGTGACAGGCTCGGCCCACACCTCCCTGACTCCTTTCTGGGCTAAACGGCTCGGAAAAACTGAGTTTAGGGCATACCAGCTGTCCCAACGCGGCGGCGAACTAATTTGCACTCTGCAAGACGACCGGGTGCTGATTGCCGGCAAAACCAAAACTTATTTGCGCGGGGAGATCTTCATCTGATGGTTTGTTTCTTCATCCCGTAAGAATTAGTTTGAACAGGAAGGGCTCAGGAAGTGTTTTTCAATTTACAGGAGAAATTTTAATATGGAAACCCACCGGCACACCAATGAACTGATTCACGAAACATCGCCATATTTGCTGCAACACGCCCACAATCCGGTGAATTGGATGCCCTGGGGAGAGGCGGCCCTTCAGCAAGCCAAGGCCGAAAATAAGTTGCTGCTCATTAGCATTGGGTATGCGGCCTGCCATTGGTGCCACGTCATGGAAAACGAGTCATTTGAAGACGAGCTGGTAGCTGAAATCATGAACCGGAATTTTGTGTGCATCAAGGTTGACCGCGAAGAACGGCCGGATGTGGACCAAATTTACATGACAGCAGTCCAGTTAATGACCGAACGCGGAGGTTGGCCGCTGAACATCGTGGCGCTTCCGGATGGCCGCCCCATTTGGGGAGGAACCTACTTCCCGAAAGAATCGTGGGTAAACGCCCTGCAGCAATTGGCCGCGTACCACCGCCAGCATCCCGATAAAACAACCGAATATGCCCAACGTTTAACGCAAGGAATTGAGCAAAGTACCATCCTGCCGATCAGTGGCGAAAACCGAAAACCCGGACTGGAAGAAATTAGAATGGCCGTTCGGTCGTGGCAAACGGATTTTGACTGGGAAGAAGGCGGCAGCCGCGGAGCGCCGAAATTTATGATGCCCGGCAGCCTGCTCTTTTTACTTCGGTGGGCCCACCAGCAACAGGATGGCCGGGTGGAGGCCTTCGTAGAAACCACCCTCGACAAAATGGCCATGGGGGGAATTTACGACCAACTGGGTGGCGGCTTTGCACGCTATTCCACCGACACCGTTTGGCGGGTGCCCCACTTTGAGAAAATGCTTTACGACAACGGGCAACTGCTCAGTTTGTATTCCCGGGCGTTCCAAAAATTTCAACACCCCTTGTACCGTGAAGTGGTTACGGAATCAATTGGCTGGCTAAAACGCGAGATGCTTTCGCCCGAAAACGGCTTTTATTCCTCACTTGACGCAGATAGTGAAGGCGAAGAAGGCAGATTTTATGTTTGGCAAAAAGCCGATTTACAGAAGCTACTTTGCAAAGATTTCGATTTATTTGCAGCCTATTTCAATGTTAATTCAACGGGCTATTGGGAAGACGGCAATTACATTTTACTGCGCCGGAAAACCGATGAAGACTTTGCAGAAAAACACGATCTGTCGCTCATCCAATTAAAAGACAAAGTACAACAGTGGAAAAACAAGCTACTGGCCGTGCGCGAAAAACGGGAACACCCGGCCTTGGACGATAAAATCCTGACCTCGTGGAACGCGCTGGTGATTACCGGATTGACCGACGCGTACAAAGCTTTTGGTGAACCGGAGTACCTGGAACTGGCAACAAAAAACGCTGACTTTATAACGAAAAAACTGATGACCGAAAGCGGGATCCTACACCATTCCTATAAAAACGGGATGAGTAAGATAGATGGTTTCCTGGAAGATTATGCGTTGTTTATCCAAGCCTTGGTAGCCCTGTTTCAAGTTACCGCTGACACCGCCTTTTTGCAGCAGGCCGAACAACTCACGGAAACTGCCTTCAAACAGTTCTTTGATTCGGGAAAAGGTATTTTCTATTTCAGTCCGGCTGGCAAAACCGACCTGATAACCCGTAGCGTGGAAGTATATGACAACGTAATTCCTTCGTCCAACTCCGTCATGGCCAACAACCTCTTCCAACTGGGATATCTACTAGATAATGCTGATTACCTGCAAGTTGCAAAAACAATGCTTGAAAAAGTCGGTGAAAGTGCGGCTCAATTTCCATCCGGGCATTCCAACTGGCTGAACCTGGCGCTGAGTTTTTCGGGCGACCAGTTTGAAGTGGCCATTACCGGCCCGGAAGCGATCCGTTTGGGGCAGGAGCTGCAAGCCAATTATATGCCCAATTGCTTGTTTTGCATGGGCGAAAAAGACGATTTGCCCCTGCTGAAAAACCGCGTAAATAAGGGAAAAACACAAATCTACGTCTGCCAAAACCAAACCTGTCGTCTCCCTGTTGAAACAACAGCAGAAGCTTTAACGCTGATTTACAGAAAATAGGCTGTTAATCATCTTCCAAAATATTTTTCACACGGCCCACTTCGCCGGTTTCCAACCTCACTTTAATACCATGCGGATGGCTGGGCGATTTAGTGAGGATCTGGGCCACATACCCTTCAGTCAGTTCTCCCGTTCGCTGATCCTGTTTTTGTACAATTTCCACATGGCTTTCAATTTTGATATCCGATCGTTTCCTTCCGTCCATTTCTTGAATTTTAAGGTGATGAAAGTAGCAACTATTCCGGTAAATGAAAAATCAAAAGCCTATCAGCAGTCATTCCCGATGACAGGATAAAAACGAATTCTGCCCGCTGCCAATGACACAAGAGGCTGCCCGTTTGGACAGCCTCTATCATTTATTATACTTGTATTTCTATTCTGAGAATCTCGCTTTCAGGTACTCGCGGTTCAGACGGGCAATGTTGGTGATGGAAATGTTTTTCGGACATTCCACTTCGCAGGCGCCGGTGTTGGTACAGCCACCAAAGCCCAGTTCGTCCATTTTAGCCACCATCGCCTTTGCACGGCGTTTTGCCTCCACCCGTCCTTGTGGTAACAAGGCCAGCTGGCTCACTTTGGCCGATACAAACAACATCGCTGATGAGTTTTTACAAGCTGCCACGCAAGCGCCGCACCCGATACAAGAAGCTGAATCCATCGATTCATCAGCGTCAACTTTCGAGATGGGGATGGCGTTGGCATCGGGGACACCGCCAGTACTCACCGAAACGTAGCCCCCGGCTGCAATGATCTTGTCAAAGGCCGTACGGTCAACGATGAGGTCTTTAATAACGGGGAAAGCAGCAGCACGCCAGGGTTCGATGGTTACGGTTTCGCCATCTTTGAACTTACGCATATGCAGCTGGCAGGTGGTTACATCATCATCTGGTCCATGCGGGCGGCCATTGATATACAGCGAACACATGCCACATATCCCTTCACGGCAGTCGTGGTCAAAAGCCACCGGTTCTTGGTTTTCGCTGATGAGCTGCTCATTCAAAATGTCCATCATTTCCAAGAACGAGCTATCGGTTGAGATGTTGTTAACCTTGTAGGTTTCAAAACGGCCTTTTTCCTTAGGGCCATTCTGACGCCATATTTTTAATGTAAGATTTATTGATTTTTCCATGATTGAACTCCTTTTAAAAAGCCATTACTTGTAATTACGTTGAACCATTTGCACGCTCTCGTAAACCAGGTTTTCTTTATGAAGTACCGGTTTGGCATCGTCGCCTTTGTATTCCCAGCAAGAAACGAACGCGAATTTATCATCCTGGCGAAGGGCTTCACCTTCTCCGGTTTGATATTCTTCGCGGAAGTGTCCGCCGCAGGATTCTTCGCGGTTCAACGCGTCGCGGGCCATCAGGTCGCCAATTTCAATAAAATCGGCCAGACGGTTGGCTTTTTCCAATTCAATGTTCATGCCTTTGATATCGCCGGGGATACGAAGGTTGCTCCAGAACTCTTTCTTGATTTCAGCTATGCGTTCGATAGCATGTTCCAATCCTTTTTTATTGCGCCCCATGCCTACGAAATCCCACATCACCAGGCCCAGTTCCTTGTGCAAACTGTCAACCGAGCGGTTCCCTTTGATGCTCATCAGTTTTTCGAAGCGGCTTTTTACGGCCTTTTCTGCTTCAACAAATTCTTTTTCTTCCGTACTCATGCGCGGTGTACGGATATCGTCGGCCAGGTAATTCTGAATGGTGTATGGCAATACGAAATATCCATCAGCCAGACCCTGCATCAGGGCCGATGCACCAAGGCGGTTGGCGCCGTGATCGGAGAAGTTGGCCTCACCGGCAGCAAACAAGCCCGGAATGTTGGTTTGCAGCTCGTAATCAACCCAAATACCACCCATGGTGTAGTGGATGGCCGGATAGATCATCATCGGGGTTTCGTATGGATTTTCGTCAACGATTTTTTCGTACATCTGGAACAAGTTGCCATAGCGGGCTTCAATCACGTTCTTGCCCAAGCGTTCAATCGACGATTTGAAATCGAGGTAAACAGCCAAGCCGGTACCAACGCCATATCCGGCATCGCAACGTTCTTTGGCAGCACGCGAAGCCACGTCGCGCGGAACCAAGTTGCCAAAAGCCGGGTAGCGACGCTCCAGGTAATAGTCGCGATCTTCCTCTGCAATTTGGGTCGGTTTCAGTTTTCCGGCGCGAATCGCTTCGGCATCTTCTTTCCTGGCAGGCACCCAAATCCGTCCGTCGTTACGCAACGACTCCGACATCAGAGTCAGCTTACTCTGGAACTCACCATGAACCGGAATACAGGTTGGGTGAATTTGTGCCATACATGGGTTAGCGAAGAAAGCTCCTTTGTGGAAGGCTTTCACGGCAGCAGAACCATTCGACCCCATCGCATTGGTTGACAGGAAAAAGGCATTCCCGTAACCACCTGTTGCCAACACAACAGCGTGACCGAAATGACGCTGCAGTTCGCCGGTCACCAGGTCGCGAGCAATAATACCGCGGGCTTTTCCGTCAACAATAACAATGTCAACCAATTCGGTGCGGGTGTACATTTTTACGGTTCCTGCATTTACCTGGCGCATCAGGGCCTGGTAAGCGCCCAGCAACAGCTGCTGCCCAGTTTGTCCTTTGGCATAGAACGTACGGCTTACCTGAGCTCCACCAAACGAACGATTATCAAGCAAACCGCCGTATTCGCGGGCGAAAGGAACACCTTGTGCCACACACTGGTCGATGATGCTGTTGCTCACTTCGGCCAAACGGTACACATTGGCTTCGCGGGCACGGTAGTCACCACCTTTGATGGTATCGTAGAACAAGCGGTAAACCGAGTCACCGTCGTTCGGGTAGTTTTTGGCAGCATTGATACCACCCTGTGCGGCAATAGAGTGCGCACGGCGGGGTGAATCCTGAATGGTAAAGTTTTTTACATTGAAACCCATTTCACCCAGCGAAGCAGCTGCCGAAGCGCCTGCCAAACCGGTACCAACAATAATGACATCCAATTTACGTTTGTTGGCCGGGTTCACCAGTTTTTGGTGATCTTTATAATTTGTCCACTTCTGGGCTATAGGCCCTTCGGGTATTCTTGCATTTAATACGCTCATAATTCAATTTCTTTTCGATTAAAATTTAATCAGGAAATACAACGGAATGATGGAGAAGCCAAGGGCTACCAGCACGGCAAAGATTTTACCGACAAACTGCAGGCGTACCAGCCATACCTTGTTGGCCAATCCCAGGGTTTGGAACGATGACCAGAAACCATGTCCAAGGTGAAGGCCCAATAAGATTCCACCAAGAATGTAAATAATGCCGTAAACAACACTGTTAATAAACAAATCGGACACAAGGGCATAGGTATTTTCCATGTGCTCGCCATTCACCAGCACATGTTCCAGCAACGGATCGCCGGAGACCTTGATTTTCCAGAAGAAGTTCATGATATGAAGTACCAGAAATACCAACACCAACGCTCCCAAAATCAACATATTACGCGAAGCCCAGGTACTTGAATACGAAGCATTGGACTGGGCATAACCTACTGGTCGGGCTTTATAGTTCTGATAACTAAGAAGAAATGACCAGATAATATGGATAATAAATCCAAGGCCAAGTAAAGGTTCCATGACTTTGATCAAGGGGTTGGTTGCCATAAAATGTGCACCCTGGTTAAACAGATCGCCACTGTCATCAAAAATCAACAATAAGTTGATTCCCAAGTGCACGCAAATGAACATCATCAGAAACAAGCCTGAAATGCTCATAATAAACTTCCTTCCGATAGAGGCAGTCAGAAAATTGCTCATAGGATAACTGATTTATATTAGTACATTAAAACTTTGATTGCTAAAAGCCCAACAAAAGTAGGTCTAAGCGACTTTTCAACCAATAAAAGCCGTTCTAAAATAGGTAATTTAAAATGTTTCTAAGCATGTTAGAACGGCAAAAGAAATACAAAGTTGGTTTTCAAACCATTAATTAAAATTTACTTGTAAAATTTCTGTTAACAGCTTGTTTTTTACAATCCCTTCTTAAAATAGCCGCCACTCTATAATGCTGAAAAAATTGGCCACTTTTAAAAATCATCCTTTATTTTGAATAAACCAGCTTTTTCCTATTTTTGCAGGGCTTTTAGAAACCGACTATTGCAAGGAAAATTAACAGTAATTATGGTTCCATAGTTCAACGGATAGAACGACAGTTTCCTAAACTGTAAATCCGGGTTCGATTCCCGGTGGGACTACTTTTTTCATTGATTTTCAGGTCATTACAAGCAATTACATACACTTTTACATACAAAAAAGACCTCAACATACAGTTTGTATTTAAATCCAGCTCAATATTTCCCCTCTTTTTATTGTCGCAAAAACGGGATCAATCCGAAAAGTTGTGGGATTGAAATTTTCATGCATAGATTTTAGTTACGCGATACAGGAAGAATGCTGAGTCATTTACTCCTCTAAGGCTAGCCCTAAAAGCTTTGAGTTTAGCGTTGAAAGATTCTGCGGAGGCATTGGTGCTCCGGTTGTCGAAGAAGTTCAGAATTTCCGTGTAATGCGTGTAGATTGTTGCTGAGATGGTGTTGAAGGACTTGAATCCTGAGTCTGTTACCTGGTCATACCAGTGTGCCAGTTTGGTTAGCGCTACACCCTTTTCTGTTGTTTTCGAGAAAATTAGTCTTAGTTTATGTGTTAGATTATAAGCTTCTTTAATGTCCGGATATTGAGCAAACAGAATTGTAGCCCTTTGTTTTTGCGAGGTGGTCCACTTTTCCGCTGACTTAAATAAGAGATAGCGACTTCGTGCAAGGAGTTGTTTTTTAGTATCGCCATTAGAAAAGCGAAACGGGTGGTATTCTTTCTTTTCCCAACGAGCATTATCCAAGGCATTGGTTTCTTCATTGATGGCATCCCAGCGGTGTTTGATACGCATTTCCTGCAGGGCATCGTAAGCAAGCTTCTGGACATGAAAACGGTCGATAACCTTTACTGCTCGCGTAAAGCATTTGCTGACAATCTGGTTCATACTCGCAGCCATATCCAAGGTAATTTCTTCAACTTTTCGTCGTAGTCGACAGGGTACTTTCATTAAAACCCGGATAACCTCTTCTGCTTTTGTTCCCTTAACGATGGCCACCAAGGCGCCTTTACGCCCTTTGGCTAACTTGTTGGTAATAATGGTGTATAGTTCGCCCTGCGAAAGTGCTGTCTCGTCGATACTCAGATGCCGACCTATATTCTCGGGAAAAAGAAGCCAATCCGTGGCATGATCTTTTTGATCCCACTGGTGAAAGTCACTCAGGTGTTCCTTGTACTGGGTTGAGAACTGGTTCCCGTTAATGGCATAAAATTTTTCCAGTGAATTACTGCTGATCGGGTATGAATCCAAGTAATCCTTTTAAAAAAGTCGCAAAACCGGTGGTCATGCGAGTTCCCTGGGCAACACTGTTCCAGTCGCGACTAACAACTTGCCCGGATGATTCAATCAGCCAACGCCTACGCCTGATATGCAGAAACAAGGGCTTATCGCGAAGCGGAAAGTCCTGAATCGTAATAGGAGAATGAAAACCCTTGGAGGTTAGCTTTTCGGATTCATAACCTTCCGGCTTCAAATCTTTTTCTTCCAAATATACATGCACCTGTTTGTTTGTAACTTCATGGTCAACCATAAGGAAAAACTCAAATAGTTCTTCCGGTAAAATCAGGCGAATTAGTGAACTGTATTGATCGTTTTGTGTCGTCATTCTCATTCGTAAAAGTCAAACACAAAACTCTCAATTTAATTTATTCCCCACAAGTATTTATAGTGATCCCAAAAACGGCGTTTCCTATCGTTCGAAAAATGCCAAAAAAAAGGCGGCTCAACTGGCCGCCTGATTTTGTGTATGTTGTATTCACTTACTCCAACACTTTTAGAATTTTGCTTTCATCGGGTGCAATCAGATAATTTTTGATAATTGTCTGTTTAGCATTGTTCAGTATCGGATTTTTTATAGTGTAGGTACAGTTATATTTTTTTGCAAGAATCTCATTTGATGGTTTCTTTAGCATTTCATTAAGAGCTTTATCGTATCTTTCAGCCAACATAAACATTTCTTCATCTCTTTTTGATGCTTCTTTCAATATTTGACCTCCATAATTCACATAAGAGGTGGAGGTTCTTATGTAGGCTTCATTAAGTATTTGAACCAAATATTTGTTACTTAATGTGTCACTCTTTGACTTATCTGAATATGTTTGCCTTTTCAAACTATCGAGCTGGTTTTGGTAAAAGTTTATACTATCTGATGCACTTATAATCCCGTTTTGTTTAAGTTTCTCGATTTTCAAACTCAAATCCGTTTTTGTGTTTTCAATGGTTTGTTCGTAGTCGGAAATAAGTGTTTCAACTTTGTTAGGAGTACACGAAAATACCAGCATGGCAAATGCTATAAGTACGTAATTGCCGAATTTAATTTCCATAATTTTGTTTTTTGGTTATTCAAAAGAAAGCAATAAATAGTAAAATGCAAAAAAAAGCGGCTCAAAAATGGCCGCCTGATTTATTAGATTGCTTCGTGCTTTTGATTCTCCTGGCTAAAATCTTTGAAAATAATAACCGGGGGGTCAGGCGTGCGGTTAATTACCTCCGCTGCTATGTCGGTTTGTTTCAACTTTGGAACAGCATATTCTAACAGCTTGGTTAAGAATGTCAACCTGTCTTTTGGTTCCATTGCCTCCAAATCTTCACTTATTTTATCCGGGGTAAAATGATCTTCCAATATGTCGCTAATCTTTTCCCGGATTTCCTTCGTTGCTTTGTCTTTGGTGCCCGGTGGCCTGCCTCCGGGGTTTCCTGATTGTCCTTTTTTAAATGCCATAGTATTGTTATTTACTTGTTATTATCAATTATTATTTAAAGTTAATACTTATCTGCTTTTCGGTCAATGAATTGGTTTTAATGCCTGTTTGAACTCCCTCAGTCTGTCAAGGTATGGCAAATAGGCTTCGTTTCCGTTTTGACCTTTTACGGTGGCAAGGTGGCTTTCAATAAACAATCTGGTATCTACTATTGTGCTGCATTGGTTCAGCCTTACCGGGGCGGCTGGCAATGTCGTTTCCGAAAAATAGCGTTCAAGGTCGGCAACCTCCCGGCTCCAATCCTGCCATTTTGCTTTTTGATTCCAGTATTTTGACGGCTCAGCCTTTGGCAACGGTTCGGGTGAAAAAAAATTTATTGTTTTTAGGCCGTCACTTTCGTCACTTCCGTCACTTTTTGAATTGGTCTGCACCTGTTCCGGGTACTGATTGGGTTTCCTGAATTGCCGCCAATCCAGCTTTATAAGTATGTCGGCAATGTCAGCCCCGGACTGCCTTTGCTCAGGCGTGGCATATTGTTCAAGCAAATCGGAAAAAACAAACCGGGTGCCGGGTAGCTGTTTCTCGTATTGTTCAGCTTTGGTTTTCCATTCTGCGAATGTGCCGCCATCGCTGGAAAGATCAGGAAAAACAAAAACATCCCTGCCCGTTAATGCTGTCAGCTTGTCGATTGAAAAGCTGCTTTTGTTGTAAACTGCCAACCAAATAAGATTTTTTGAGGTGTCAGGCAAACCGAAGTACAAAGTACCATAAATAGCCGTCTTTGGTGCCTCAACCAATGCAACCGGATTAAGCGGGTGCCCGCTTAAAAGATGTTCGCCAAACAGGCAGGAAACCCGCTTTTCCTGCTTCGTATAGGCAGTTAACCATCCCGGCAAAGGCTGGCCGGTGCTGATATGGTGTTTTTCAATAATGGCATGTAAAAAATCGGTGCCTGTGGTGTGGTTGTTTTCGTCAAATTGCTTCACCTGAATAGCTCGCACGTTCCTGGCTTTGTCGATAAATGGAAAGGTAACAGCTCCTGCCCGGTATCCGTTGGCAATGGTGCCCAATCGGTAAAGCCCGATAACTTTTGTAAGCTCATCCACATCAAAGGGGAAAGGTACCCGGCAAAGTAGGTTTTGAATGAATGTATTTTGCTCGTACCGGTCGGGATGCAACGTTTGTTTGAATATATCAAAGTCAAAAAATACGGGTTCATGTGTAGGCTTTGGTATTGCCTTTTTTCGCTGTGGCTTCCAGTTGTTCGGTAATTCCGAACGGTTGCCCTGTTCCTGTCCCCAAATTGCTTTTGCGTACCCGTCCAAATAGGGGTTGAGGTGGTACGAACATTTACTTTCACGGTCGCAACGTCCGTACTGTTCGGGTAAATAGTCGCCTGTTTGAGTATCAATGTAACGTACAAACGTCTTTTTATTGCAGCCGGGGCAAATGTGCTTCCGGCTGGTCTTGTCTAATATGTATCTAAATTCGTTCATAAGTGACGGAAGTGACGAAAGTGACGGCCTAAAAACAAAGTTTTTTTTCTGCGTTAACAGATTGCCCGTAGTTCTTTTTATTGAGCTGGTAGCCTGTGTTTCTTAGCCTGTCGGCAAATGTCCTCAACGAACAGGCCTTAAATCCGCTTTCAATGCAATAGTTCCGATATTCTCCAAACATTTGTTTTAGTGGCGTTTCACCAACTGCCGAAATGCTGTACTCATGTTCTATTAAAAACATCTGTACGCTATCGCTTTCCGTTCTGTATTGCTCTACTGCTTTTTGTGCTGCGTCACAATCTGAAAACCGTTTTTGCTCCAGTAACCTATTAAGCCCATCCAGTACCCAGTTGAAAACTCCCGAAAGTTCGTTTTCGATAATTTTTGTATGAAGGGTTTTGTCCTGTTCATGTTCGGGAATGGTAACATCGAAAGGAATAATCAAAAACCGTCTGAAATAGGCGTTTGTGTGTTCAACATCCTTGGGCAATTCGTTACAGTTGAAAATCAATTTTGCATACTGTTTCAACATGAAGGGCTGGCCGTATGGCAAACGGGCTTCAACTGGTTCACCGGAAACCAGCTGTTTAAATATCGAAGCCTCCAAATTGCTGTTTATCTCGCTGGCATAGTTTACCAGTTTATTAGCCATTTTTGCCCGGAAGTAACCGTTTTCATTAGTGAGCGATTGCAGCGAAAAACTACTAACATTTTCCGCACCCAGTAGGGCGTTAATCACTTCAAAAAATACACTTTTCCCATTTGCCCCGGTTCCGTATAAAATCAGGGCTTTTTCTTCTTTCAGGGTGTTACTCCCATGCTTAATAAACACAAAGCCCAGGTACTCGGGCAATACTCGTTGGCGTTCGGTGTCGGGCAACACCCGATTAAGATATTGCTGAAATGTCGGGGCTTTTGCTTCCGGGTTGTACTCAAATGGCAACTGATAGGTAATAAAGTCGTCAGGTGTGAACGGTCGTAACTGTGCGCCCTTCGCTGTTATTTCAAAAGTACCGTTGAGCAAATTGATTAACACTTTGCCGGAGTCAGGCTCAGGCGTAGGCAGGTAGGCAGTGGCTAAAAACTGCTTATAAAGCTGCTCCCTAAACTGGTAGTGTCGTGCTGAAAATTTAGCAACTCCCATTTGTTCGGCTGCTTCGCCTAAAAACTTTTGAAATACCTCTTTTTCGATTTCAGCCCAGTAGGCACCATTGTACAGGTAAATAAAATCGTGGTTTTTGCATAGTCCCCAGCGGTTATGTGCGGCAACGGACAAAAGATTTTCAATGGTTATTACTAAAAAATGCTTTGTCCCTAATTTGAAATTTTCGCCATTGTTCGGGTTCGCCAATGCTTCAAAATCCAGCGGTTCAAATTGCTCAATAAGCCTTTGCAATATTTCAGCATGTTTTACCGCTTCGGTTTCCGCTGTCAGTTGTTCAATGTGACTTAACATAGTAGCCGGGTTGGTAAGGTCGCCAAATACAGGGTTTAGATTTATACCCTGTATTTTGCTTTTATCTAAGGTGATAGATGGCTTATTGTTCATCTGAAAATAGATTTAATTGAGTATCGTTTGTTTTTCGTAGCCTATCGAACTCCAATGGATTGGTACTTAAAAAATGTACCATTTCGCCCGTATAAGGGCATTGGAATTTGTCTTTTGATGATACCAATAGTCCTGAATTTTCAAATTCTGCCTTATATCGTGTTCCGGCTTCAACCGGGATAAACATAGCTTCGCAAACAGCCTTATTTGAAGTCGTAATCAATTTAAGGGCTAAATCGTACCGTTTAGTTTCTGAATACTCGATTATTAACTGGCTGATAGTTTTCCCGGTTTCTTTTTCTACTTCATTTCTAATGAATTGTAGACCGTTTTGCCTATCTTTGTGTAGTTGATGCAAAGATATTAAGCGGCTGTTCAATTGGTTACTTTCCATTGTTCAGCCCTTTTTTATTGCTATCAATTGCCTTTAACACATCGGCTGTATTAAACATCACTTTGCGCCCTACTTGCTTGTAAGGGAAACGCTTTTCGTTTTTGTAACGTTGTGCGGTTACTGTTGAACATCCTAAAAAACGGGCAAGTTCTGCTATTGAATGAAGTACTTCCGTTTGAGGTTCCGGGGTGGGTGCTGCTGTTTGCGCCGCTGCTTCGGCAAAAGCCTTTTTAAACACTTGGAGGAACTTGGTTTCGTTAAAACTAATTTCAATTTCAATCATAACATTAATATTTAAATGATTCTGATTGCAATTAAGCCCCGGTTTGTGTATAGCTCAATGGACTATACAGAACAAAAAAACGTGCTACAATACTGAATTGCAACACGTTAAAATAATTTTGTGTATAGCTCAAATCGGGATGTGTATAGCTTTACAGTATTCGAACTTCAATTACTTGATCTGTTCCTTTCTTTTGTAGTTTGCAGCTCTCTTTTTTTTGACCGAATACCCATTTATCCCGATGTTTTTTACCCACTTTGCAAAGTTAGAAACCAGTTCTGACTTCTTTTCTTCTATCGTTCCCAATATCCCGCAAAACTCGGTTTCTTTTTTATCCTTAATTGTTGGTTTTCCAATCGGCTCAACTCTAAACCAATCTTCAAACTCGGGGTATTTTACATCCTCAAACATTACATCATTGCATTTTTGATAAAGTTCTGCCAATATTGTATTGTCAAATATCAACAGATTATCTTTTAGTTGTGGTTTTTGTATTTCATCGTTTATTATTTCAATCACTTCGGGTATTAGCTGCAAAAGGTTAAGCCGTTCTTTTAGGTCTTTTATCTCAAATCCTTCTGGCATTGGAGGTAAGGACTGCCTGAATAATTCTGGCAAATTATTTTCAATGCTGCGAAGTTCAGATTTCAGGTCAATGGCTGCCTGTATGCTTTCAACGATTTCAATATGACTATTGAAAAAAGCAAAATCAACATCAACCCAAATTTTCCAGGTTTTGAGCTGCATCGGGATAATTGTTTCGTCTGTGTCGTTTATCACCAATTCCCCGGCTTCATCATAACCCAAATCATAATCCAATGTTTCTTTTTTGTACCAACCAATCAACCTATTTATGATCTTTTTCATCTGTTGAATTATATCTTGATTGGCTTTGTAATTTTCCTCAACAATATTCAGGTAATAGCTATAATAGTCACCCTGTGGTAAAGAAATAGCTTTTTCAATAATTTGCTGGTAGTCCTCAGTCAATAGTCTTTTCATCATATCTTTTATTCAATCAAATTTACTGCTGCTTGCTGGTCTTTAATATCAATATTGTAGTAACGGGCAAAGGCTTTTGAGCCGTCAACGTGTCCGCTCATACTGCCTATGATTTCATTTTTTACGCCTTTACTATACAGGCTCCCAACAAATACACGGCGTGCCATGTGGCTGCTTGCAAGCTCGTTTAATGGCTTTTGAATATTAGCCCGTGTTTTTGGGTCGGGTATGGTTACCATCCGGGTAAGGCCAACCAGCGCAAACAGTTCTTTAATGTAGTCGTTATATCGCTGGTCTGCTATGTATGGCAATAAATCGCCATTGGGTAAATCATATTTTGATAAAATCGTTTTTGCTTTTTCCGTCAACGGAACACGGGCAACACGGGGCTTGTTGTCTTTCGTTTTTCCGGCTATGTACTCAACGCAACCGTTTATAATATTCTGTTTTTTCAACTTGGTTAAATCGCTCACCCGGCAACCAATCAGGCATTGGAAAACAAACAGGTCACGAACACGGGCTAATTTTTCATTTTGGATAACAGCAACAAACAGTAAATCCCTTTCCTCAACGGTTATAAAAACCGGGTCGCCGTATGCCTCGGCTTCAATACTGAATGAATTAAACGGGTAGTTCGTATTCCAACCGTGTTTGATTGAGTAATTCAGAAAAGCCCTCAAACACTTTAATTCTGATATGGCAGCGTTACGGCTCAATCCATGTTCTGAAATAAGGTGCTTCTGAAAGTCGGTAACATACTGAACGGTCATATCCTCAAACGTCGTTTTTGGCCTCCATGCTTCCAGTTTGTTGAGGGTTGTTTGTAGTTTCTTTTTCCGGTTGGGTCTGAATAATCCATCATTCAGATATTGCTTGTATCGGTCAAAAAATCCGGTTTCCTCCGGCTTCTTTACTTCTTTCCCCAACTTCGCTTTCAGGTCATCCCGAAGTTGTGCAGGCGAAGGGATATTTTTAGAAACTTCGTAAACATGGAACAGCTCGCTTACCGCTGTTTTTATCCGGTCTAAATCCCTGTTAAAATCAGTTGAGGTTTCACCACTTGGAGTAACTTGGTTTCGCTTCAATCGGTTCAGGCTGTAATCAGGATTATTTTTATCCTGTCCCAAATCCCATTGGTTGATATTGCACCGCTTACCTGTATAATAAGTCATTCGTTTCCCGGAATAGGTAACGGACAACATCACCGGAACATCTTCGGTAATTCCTTTTCGTTTCTCGGGATAAAATTTGACTGTGTACTTCATTTCAAAAAGTGTATGTAACCATTCAAATTTACATACACTTTTTGATTAAATCAAATAATACTGGTTTAAATCAAATAAAGTTGGTTATTTCGTAAAACCTTTATTTATTGGTCTTTTAGGTTATTTATAGGAATGAATAAAAACGAACGAAATTAAACATAGTCGTCCCGGTGGGACTACAAAAAAGCCACTTAAATCATTGTATTTAAGTGGCTTTTACTTCTTTACGCTTTTGTTATCCTTACAGTTTTCTATTGCGCCAGCAATTTTTTCATCCGCATCAGCGCCTCTACGTAATAATAATCTGCATAGGTAAGCGGAACGTCAACTTCCGAACCGGCTGGCATGTGCCCCACGCTGTGTTTCAGAATGAAGTTCCCGTTTTCACCCAAGTTGGCCAGGTAAGCCGGCGAGCTTAGGCTTCGGATTTGCGTTTCGGCCACTGCCAGATATGCTTTCGACTTTTCTTCAGGAACATACTGACTCAACTCGATTAAAGCAGAGCAAATGATGGCTCCTGCAGAGGCATCGCGTTTCGCATTCGGAATATCCGGCGCATCAAAGTCCCAATACGGAATTTTATCGGCAGGAAGATTGGGATGGTTCAGGATAAAATCGGCAATTTCTTCAGCTTGCTTCAGGTATGCTTCGTTACCGGATTCACGGTACATCATAGTGTAACCATACAGTCCCCAGCCCTGTCCGCGCGCCCAAGCCGAATCATCGGAATACCCCTGTGCCGTATTTTTCTTTTCAACCTGACCGGAAATGGTATCGTAAGAAATGACGTGATAACTGCTGAAATCATCGCGAAAATGATTTTCCAGGGTTGTATCGGCGTGGGTTTCGGCCACCTGAATAAAGGTCGTTTCATTGAATTGCTTTCCGGCCCACATCAGCATTTCCAGGTTCATCATGTTGTCGATGATAACCGGGTATTGCCATTTGGCACTCCATGGCGCTGGATCCCACGAACGGATACAACCAATGATTGGATTAAAACGGGTGATCAGCGAATTGGACGCGGTATGAATGACATCTCTGTAGATTGAATCGCCTGTTAAACGATAGGCATTCCCGAAGCTGCAAAAAATCATAAAACCAACATCGTGGTTGTCAGTTGTGTATTTTTGATCTTCAACACGCAAGGTGTAATTAATCGCCCATTCTTTTAATTCTTCAGAAGGATTGTTTTCATACAAATACCAGAGTTGCCCCGGGAAAAATCCACTCGTCCACCAAGCGGAATTGCAGGTTTCCAACTCACCATCCTCACGTAGCGTTTTGGGCAGACGATCGGGTTGATCCTTCAATGATTCGGCCATCAGTAAACTTTGCTGGGTGGCAAAGGCCAGCGATTCGTCCACCACTTCCGAAAGTGGCTTTTCCTCTGTGCCCGAAGGGGAGCAACCGGCCACTAAGGCCAGCGCTACTAGTATTGTTGTAAATTGCTTAAACATGATTTTGATATTTAGGTCACTTAATTATTTCTATGGTGATTTGATTCTACAAACTAAAATCGCCGAACACGCCATTCTTTTCGTCGTTCTTAGATCGCGTAATCAGCTTTCAAATTTTCGCCTTGCCAGATTTTCACGGATGTCCAGGACTCATCGGCACCCGACCAAAAATCATCGCTGGTTGGCAGACCTAATGGCAAAAAAGCGGTGGCGCACAAATAGAGGCTCCCGGTTGAAATGTAGTGTTCACCCAATGAATTTTGATGACCAACCAGGCCAATGGTCAACCAGCCATCCGCATCGAAAGTTCCCGGGGCTTCCATCAGGCGTTGCATAACCGAAGTAAGGGCGCACCGTACCTGCGCAGGTTTCACTTCCTGCGGAAGTCGTTTTTGCAATGCAGCCTGTGCCAAATGCTGAAAAGCGCCCATGCGGTAAGCAATTGAGCGTCCAATAGGCGGGAAGGTGCCCTCAGGCGAAATCAGGCGTTCCTGAATGGCCGCATAACGTGTAAACCGCCGGGCAATTGACGCCATTTCTTCTTCCTTCATTTTCTTTTTGTCAACCATTACGGTTACAATATCCATCAACATGGGCTGAATGACGTAACTGTTGTAATAATCCCAATGAAAATCTTCACCATCGCCGTACATACCATCTCCCAAGTACCACTCTTGGTGCTTTTTCACCGGAAGGCTCAGTCGCATGATATCGAACGGCAAGTTATTTTCCAAGAAAAACGCTTCAATCATAGCGCTGAACAGAAGCCAGTTGGAATAATATGGGTTCACCTCGCGGGTTGCCTGAAAACAGTTGACCACCTGCTGCTGTGACTTTTCATCGAGTGACTGCCACAACTGCTGTGGAGCCCGCAAAAAAGCATGAGCCAGAAAAGCAGCATCAACCAGCATTTGCGGCTCCATGTGATCGAACAAATAATCGGGTGACATTGGATCGACAATACTGGTCACGGTTTCTACAGCCTGTTTGCGGTAGCACTTGCGCAACTCCACCTCGGCAGCGCCGCCGGATTCCGACTCCAACCAGGGCGCCAGGCCAGCCAACAACCGCCCTACTCCTTCGAGATAAGTTGAGGCCTTTTCTTTCGATCCGGTAGTTGTTTCCACCGACATATCTTTTTTCAGTTGACGTTTACTACCAGCATTCAACAAAGGCCGGGCAATTTGGTCAAGTAGGTTCAACCAATATTCGCGGTGGTTTTTCACAGCTTTCGATTCAACTTCCTCCGAAGCCGACAATCCCGGAGCAAGGAATGCTCCCGCCCCGATGAGTGGGGCCGCTTTGACAAAATTTCTTCGTTTCAAAACAGTTATTTTTAGGTTTGAAAATAAAACAGCGTTCTAAAAGTATGATTTTAGAACCAAGATCCAATCAAAAACGCAGGCACAAATCGGCTTGGTTTAGTAAAAAGGTCGTCCCAATTTTGTTCGGTGAAGCCTTCTCAAATATTCAATTTAGCAATTCAATTATCTAAAATTGAAACTAATTACGCCCGCAGTTCCCTACCTTTAAACCCAAAACGTATTTTGTTACCACTAAAACCATCTGAATTTATGAGAATTGCACTGCTGCTTACATTTTGTTTTGTGTTTAACCACATGGGGTTTTCTCAAGCTTTTACAATAACAGACTTAAGCTCGCTTGCTGACTTGTTTTCGTTTGAAAAGAATAAAACCAGCGCCCTTGACAGGGACTACTACCGTGATTTTGATGGCACTCCTTATTTGAATGACGATTTTATCCCAGGCGAAGTAATCATTAATGACAGTATCCGTATTGAGGATGTTCCCCTGCGATACAATATTTACTCGGACAGGGTGGAGTTTTTGAATGAGCAAAATCAAGTCCTTGAAATTGATCATTCAAAGCAGGAATTTGGTTTTAATTTTGGAGGTCATTTGTTTACGATCCAGGACTACTTGGATCATGAAGGAAGTAAACGCGGCATTTTAGAGTTAATGGTTGACGGTCATATCCGGCTTTATAAAAGGTACCTGATTGATTTGAAGCCTGCAACAAAAGCAATTGGTTTTCAGGAGGCTCAACCAAACAGGTTTACCCGGCAGGATGATAAATACCTGCTTGCTGTTGGCCAAAACGCTCCGGAGACTGTCCGCAACTCCAAAGACCTGCTCGAAAAGTTGAAAAAGAATAAGCCGAATATTGATCAATATGCAAAAAATCAGAAGCTGAAACTTAAATCCGACAAAGGGCTAATACAACTCATCCAGCATTGCAACAACTAATACGCATTAATGCCAATCTCACATGAAACAATTTCGTCATCGGAAAATTGAGGTTTGGGATCGGCTGGTGCGTCCGCGTTCAATTCATTGAACCTTACGATGAATGACTAAAAAAACAGGGAATTACCGGATCGGCAGTTCCCTGTTTTTTATATGGTACAAACCGGACTGACTTTTATTCCGCTCCTCCGTCGATGGTTTTGATGGTACCGTCTTCGTTGTATTCCAGCTCCACCACTTTCATGCTTCGCAGCCAGGTTTTACCACCCGATGGCACGCTGTCGTGATGAAACAGATACCATTTTCTTTTGAATTCAACAATCGAATGATGGGTTGTCCAGCCCACCACCGGCGTGAGAATGACCCCCTTGTAAGTAAAAGGCCCGTATGGATTGTCGCCCACCGCGTAGCACAATTTATGGGTGTTTCCGGTTGAATAGGAAAAGTAATATTTGCCTTGGTATTTATGCATCCACGAAGCTTCGAAAAAACGACGGTCGTGATCGCCGGCTTTCAACACTTCGCCATTTTCGTCGAGGATGACAATTTCGCGCGGCTCTTCAGCAAATTCAAGCATATCATCGCTTAATTTTACCACCCGCGATGGTAAAGCCGGCTCATCGTCCTTGGGTTCGTGCCCACACTCGATGGCTTTGTTGTTGCGGTAGCGTTGCAATTGTCCGCCCCACAAACCGCCAAAGTACATGTAATACGAACCGTCTTCTTCAAACACACACGGATCAATGGAGTAGCTGCCTTTCATGGGCGCCTCCTGCGGAACGAATGGTCCTTCGGGCATATCGCTAATGGCCACGCCGATACGGAAAATGTCGGTCTGGTCTTTCAGCGGAAAGTACAGGTAATACTTGCCGTCTTTGCAGGCGCAATCGCAATCCCACAATTGGCGTCCTGCCCATGGAATGTTCTTCACATCAAGGGCCACCCCATGATCGGTCACTTCACCTTCTACATCATCCATCGAGAAAATATGATAATCGCGCATATCGAAATGATCGCCATTATCGTTCTCCGGAATGCCCGACTCCACATCGTGTGACGGGTAAATATACAGTTTGCCGTTAAAAACATGTACGGCCGGATCGGCGGTGTACAAGTCCGGAACCAGGTATCTTGCTTTTTTCATTTTTGTAAGAATTAGCCTCCCCTAACCCCTCCAAAGGAGGGGAACGAAGAGTTTCTATTTTCTAATAATATTTCCGTTTCAAATTTGTAATGGTCATTCAACCGTTAAAAATTTAGTACTCAATATCACAGAAGCCTCTAATCCAGCACAGATCTTGGCTGGTTGGCGTTCTCCCCGGCAACTGCCGGGGAGTTAGAGGGGGCTTCTATTGTTTCGTTGCTGCTTCAATAATCTTTGCCACCGCCGTCTTGGGCTGATGGTTCCGATCAAACAAAAGCGGGTAGTCGGTACGTCCGCGAACCGGGAAATTGTTTTTCCACGAATCGCCATCTGCAACCCCCCATAGAGTAACGCGGCTTACATGATCCGAATGTTTCAGGAACAAATTGAAGAAGTCCAGCATCCGTGCGTCCCACTCGTCTTGTTTTTCCTGGGGGACCACACCATCGGTGTAGGGGTTCAGTTCTTTTTCATATTCAATATTTGTAGAGATATCAGCTCCTACATCCCGTCTGCGGTTTGGCAAAATCGACATATCCAGTTCGGTTACCATCACCTTCATACCTTCGTTGGCGTAGGCCACCATGGCCGCTTCGTAATCTTCCAATGATGGACTATCCATGCCCACATGGCCTTGCATGCCAATTCCGTCAATGCGGATTCCGTCGGCTTTCAGGCTGCGAACCATCTGCGCAATCGCATCACGTTTTCCTGGATACCACTCGTTGTAGTCGTTGTAATACAATTCGGCTTCGGGATCGGCTTCGTGGGCAAACTGAAAGGCCAGTTTGATAAAATCTTCACCTACGATTTGGTAAAACTTGCTGTTCCGAAAACTACCATCTTCCATAATAGCTTCGTTTACCACGTCCCAGCCTTTAATCTTCCCTTTATAGCGGCCAACTACGGTGAAAATATGGTTTTTCATGCGCTCAATCATCACCTCGCGCGACACATCGTTGCCTTCAGCATCGGTAAAAAACCATCTGGGGGCTTGTGAATGCCAGATCAAGCAGTGGCCGGTAATAAACATGCCGTTTTGAACTCCAAAATCCACAAACTGGTCGGCCAGGGAGAAATCAAATTCGCCTTCTCTTGGCTGTATCTCTGCACTTTTCATACAGTTTTCGGGCACAATGGCATTGAATTGTTCTTTAACAACTTTTATTCCGGCAGAATCCCTACCGGTAATTTGATTGGCATTTAAAGCCGTTCCGATGTAAAATTTGCCGGCTAAAGCGTCCTTCAATGTCATTTCTGATTGAGCTTTTTGTGCGGGACTACAAGCACTCGTCGCTAACATCACAAGTGCAAAAAATTTACTGAGTTGAAAGATCTTCTTCATAATATTCATTAATAATTAAATTTATAGTGCTTTAAAAACATCCTTTCATTAAAATTTACTTTCGTCTGGATTCCAATTCCTTCTGAATAGTAACTTCCATATTTTTATTGATTTCGTAGAAAAACAGACAGGCCACGGCAACAAAAAACGTCAGGGTCGGATAAACACTCAACGAGAGTTTGATGCCGTTGATGGCTGCCGGAGACTGAACGGCCAGCTCTTCCTGGTAGCCGTAAATCGCCAGAATTCCGGCGACCAGCGCCCCGCCAATACTCAGACCAGCTTTCAGCCCGAAAATCATGGCCGAAAAAATGATGGCTGTGGCGCGGC
The DNA here is from genome assembly GCA_050178015.1 of Mangrovibacterium sp. Classification (GTDB taxonomy): domain Bacteria; phylum Bacteroidota; class Bacteroidia; order Bacteroidales; family Prolixibacteraceae; genus Gaoshiqia. The sequence continues at coordinate 76,965 of JBFXGM010000015.1, read as the reverse complement.
GGTTGTTTTTCAATTCGGAATAGTCGGCCACATCGGCAATCATGGCCCAAAGAAGCGGTGTGCCAATTCCATAGAAAAATCCGTGTGCCAACTGGGTAATGAAAACCAGTGCGATGGACTGTGGTGCATAAAAGTAAAACAGTAGCAAACACAAGGCTGAAATGAACAGGCTCGTGCCAAATACATCGCGTTTACCGTATTTGTCAGCCAGCTTTTTCGATACCGTTATACCGACAATCATCATGATGATACCACCGGCATTGAACAAGCTGAACCCAGAGGTGGGAGCATCTTCAGGCCAGGTAAAACCATGCAGACCCATACTTACCAAAACACCATTCAAGCCATCGATAAATCCGTTGAAGCCGATGTTTTCCAGAAAATCAGCCAAATGTTGCTCACTCAGGTAATTTTCGAAATAATACACGTACATCCCCCCTTTAAGCTAAAGGGTGATGAAAATGAAAATCGTAATGATGAGCATCGCAATCCAGGGTTTGTTTTTAAACAAATCGCCCAAATCTTCTTTTATGCTCGACTTCTGTTGGAGACTGGGGATGACACGTTCTTTGGTGGTGAGGAAAGTAATGATAAAGAAGATCACCCCCGTGACGGCAAACATGGTCATGGTGTTTTCGAAACCCTTGATTTTGTCGCCATCGCCCAAAATAAGCACCAGCGGCAACAGCAGGCCCTGCACGATAAACTGCGCAATCATCACGGCCACAAAGCGATAGCTCGAAATACTGTTGCGCTCGGCCATGTCGCCGGTCAAAACGCCACTAAGCGAGGCATAAGGCAGGTTGTTGGCCGAATACACGATCACCAGCAACATATAGGTGATCATGGCATAAACCACTTTCCCACCCGGGCTAAAATCGGGTGTCCTGAAAGCCAGGATGGCAATCACACCAAAAGGAACCGCGGTCCATAAAATCCAGGGCCGAAATTTGCCCCAGCGGGTAGTGGTACGGTCGGCAATAATCCCCATCACCGGGTTGAAAAACGCGCCGATCATCCCACCGGAAAAAATGATGGCCGAAGCCGTTGCAGGCGGAATCCGGTACACATCCGTGTAAAAGAAGGCCAAAAAGGTCATCAAAGTTTGAAAAATCAGGTTGGCAGCCAGGTCGCCCAAGCTGTAACCGATTTTTTCAAGAACCGAAACTTTCTGAGAAGTTGTATTCATTTAAGTAGTTATTAATTATTGGTTTTTAATCTTCAGTTGAAAATGGTGACGCAGGCAGCCCTTCCTTGTTTTTCAGATTGGCGTCGGCAGGGTTATCATCCCAGCCATAGCGTACCGCCGTGGGAAGACTGATGTCACGGCTCCACACTTTCACCGTATTTTTTGAAAGCACCACGGCATTGGCCCATACAAAGCGGCCATCTTCTCCCGCAATTTGAAAGCCCTGCAAATAGCTGTTGGTAAACAAACCAGAGCCAACCGACGAGAAGGTCAGCACGATGCTGCCGTCCTCCACTTTCATCGACTCAAACAACGGACCGGCGCTCACCACCTGGTGGTCGCCATAAGCCACACGTTGGGCTTCCAAAGCCAGCCTGCGCCCCACTTCTTTTTTGTTTAGCGGATGAATGTCGTTCCACTCGCCCAGGTCGAACGCCACAGCCATGCCCGTGTTTGGCAACTCCAGCGCCCGGCGTTGGGCATCGCGCAGGGTGGCCCAGCCGCTTTCAATCGGCTGTTTGTTTGGGATTCCAAGATTGGCCAGTTGCACAAACAAAAATGGCAGTTCGGGCTGGGCAAATTGCTCGCGCCAATCGGTAATCAAATCCTTAAAAAGCTGCCGGTATTCCATTCCGCGTCCGGCATTGGTTTCGCCCTGGTACCAAATCACGCCCTTCAGGCTGTAAGCAAGCGCCGGATGAATCAGGCTGTTGTACAAACCTCCCGGCTTAAATCCGCCGCCGCCCAGTCCGCGCGGCGGGTTCAGCACCGCACCGATATGGTAATTCCAATCGCCGGTCAAATCAATGGTTTGCTTGCCAATCCGCAGTTCGTAGGGTTTTTCTTCCACAAAGCCACCACGTCCGCCCTGGCTGAACACGCGAACCATCAGTTTATTTTTTCCCGGTTTCAACACGCCCTCCGGCACTGTGTAAATCCGCGGAGGATATTGGTAGGAAATGGTGCCCACAAAAGTGCCGTTCACAAAAGCTGAGTCGCTGTCGATGATGCGTCCCAGGCGAAGAATGGCTTCCTTTGCAGCCAGTGAATCGGCCACTTCAAACTCCTTATAAAACCAAATGGATCCGTTGCGCAATTCCACACCCTTGTCCGACCAATAGCCCGGCAATGAAATGGTGGGCCAGCCGGAAACATCCACGTCCGCTTTTGACCAGCGGCCGACACCCGGATCGTTTTTATTGACTTCAAGCCCCCAGTTAAAAGGAGGCGTTTCGCCTTCTTCGGCTATGCGTTTGGCTCGAATAGAATCTACCCGGGCCTGATTGGCCAGCCATCGATCCAGGTATTCCGTTACCGGCTCTTCGCTCAGCCAGGCTTCGGCAGGAGAGCCGCCAATGGCTGTGCTGATGACACCGATGGGCACCTGATATTTTTGGTACAATTCATTGGCAAAGAAATAAGCGACAGCCGAAAAGTCCATGATATTTTCGGGCGTTGCGGGCAACCACGAACCATCGGGATAATCGGCCTGCGCCGTATCTGGTTCCTTGCGTGTGGACGAGCGGAACAGCCGGATGTTTGGATTGTCAATCTGCCTGATTTCATCGGCGTACAAATCCATCACCCGGCGAATTTGCAGTTCCATGTTCGACTGACCCGAAGCCAGCCAAACGTCGCCCACCCAAATATCGCTGATTTCTATCTCGTTCACCTTCATTTGGTAAGGCCCCCCAGCCTTCATCGCCGGAAGCTCCACCTGCCAGTTTCCTTTTTTATCTGCTTTGATTTGGTAGTTCTCCCCAACGAATTCGACTTTTATTTTTTCCGAAGGATCGGCCCAACCCCAGATTTTCAGCGGCTGTTCGCGCTGAAGGACCATGCCATCACTAACCAGGCGGGGCAATTTTACCGCTGCCTCCGACTGAAATGAAATCAGGGCAACCAGAAGGAGCACGATTAGGCTAAAAGCTAACTTGTTTTGATTCATTGTTTATTGTTTTATTCGTTTACTCTGAGGCGCTCCCAAATAGCTGGGCTTCAAACCTCCGGTGTCAATCAGTATTTTTTGCACAACAATGCCGGGCTCCAGCACACGAATACGCAAACGGTGCAAACCGGCTTTTTCAATCGGATGTTTGGTTGAAGTTTGGTTAATGCGGGTAGCCTGCCATTCGCCCAACTCGCCCCGATACGCGCCGTTGATATTGACAATTTGCTCTTCGCCGCCATCAAACGAAATGGCATAGCGCAAGCCTTTGTTGGCGTTGAAATTCAGTGTGGTCGAAACCAGCACCTGCACGTCAAACTCTCCGGTCGATTCAAAATCAATGGCATATTCCAGGTAAACCGGATCATTTTCAAGCGGATATTCGTTTTGCGGAAAGGTGGTTACACCCGAAACAGTTTTGCCCAAACCGGGAATCACTTCCCAGCGTATTTTTTCGGTTCCTTGTGAAAGCTGGAAGTTTTCGGCTTCGATAGACACATAGCCTTCCGCTTCTTTAAATGCCAGTTCTTCATTGGCCACAACCGGCACATCCACTCTTTTTACCTCCGGCATTTTTCGCTGGCGGGGTTCCTGCCAGTAGGTATAGCCTATGCGAATCTGATCCATCGTGTGGTTCCACTTGCCATCGGCAATCTGCTGGTTGTAATGAACAGTGAGCAACGAATCACGGTCGTAACACGCCTTCACCACATCGGCCCAATGGTTTGCTTCGGGCTTATTTTCAGCTGCCAGCTGATGATTTTTGGCCACGGCATAATACATTTCATACAGGTTCGAGCAGGCATTGGTCGGGAAAAGCACCAACTGGTCGAACGCATCTTTGTATTTATTTGGAATGAAGTTGTAGAGGCGCAAAGCATCCAGTGCCAGATCGCGGTAGTCGTTGTGTACCCGCTCAAACTCGTTGTAGTTTTCCAGGCTGTAGGTTTTGGCGTTCAGCAATTCGGGCGTTACCCGGTGGTTGTATTTTGTATAAAGATTAATGATGCGCGCTGCCTCCTTGGCATATTTTTCCCCAAACTGCTCGGCACACCAATCTTCGGTATGTTGCAACAGGTTTTGTGCGTTGAACCGGGTCGGATCCCAGGCCATATCCAGGAAGAAGCTGATGGGATATTCCATGGGTTTCAGGTCGCCCACGTTCACCACCCAAATCCGGTCGACACCATGACTGTAGGTCAGGTTCATTTGTTCCCAAACCCGCTGAATTTGACTGACGTTGATCCACTTATAGTTTCGCGGGCCGCCGACATAATCAAAATGGTAGTACATTCCGAATCCCCCGGGGTGAGGCGGAGCATTCAAATTGGGCAACTTGCGGACATTGCCCCAGTTGTCGTCGCACAGCAGCAGGGTGACATCATCGGGCACCCGCATGCCTCTGTCGTAATAGTCCTGCACCTCTTTGTAGAGCGCCCAAACCTGCGGCGTTTCTTCCGCCTTTTTGCCGGTCACCTTGCTGATGATTTTGCGCTGATCTTTCACGATTTTCTCCAACAGGGCGATATTGGTTCCCTCGGTCATCGCTTCATCGCCATCGCCACGCATGCCAACGGTCACAACCGTTTCATACTCTTTCATACGCTCCATGCCCTGGGTCCAAAAGTCAGTCAGCACCTTGGGATTTTTGCTGTAGTCCCAGGCCCCGGAGCCGTAGCGATCCCATTCTACATGGGCTTTTCCCAAAGGCTCGTGGTGCGAAGTACTCACCACAACGCCCAGTTCATCGGCCAGGCGCCCATTCTCCGGATCATCATCGTAAAACGCTTTGCCCCACATGGCCGGCCAGATAAAGTTTCCGCGTTGGCGAAGAATCAATTCAAACACCTTTTCATAAAACTTGTGGTTGAAGCCGCCAAAGGTTTCGCGCACCCAGCCTCCAAGAGCGGGTTCTTCATCATTCAGAAAGATTCCACGGTATTTCACTTTCGGGCTTTCAGTGACAAAACGGCCCGGCTTCACATACACGGTTTCGTGCTGGTCAACCGGAACGTCGGCCCACCAGTACCAGGGCGAAACACCCATTTCGCGTGACAAATTCAGCATGGCGTAAATCGTTCCCCGTTTATCGCTTCCGGCCAAAACCAACGCCTGGTCAACTCCGGGAAACGGATGTTCAACCACTTGGGTGAGGCTTTTCTCCCATTGACCTTTTAGGTCCGACACATCCAGTTTTCCATCAGCCACCAATTGGTCAATCCACTTGTTTTTGCCGATTGTTCCGACCAAAACCACCTGACCGGCGCCGGGCATTTCGGACTGAAGAATCTCTGGCGACTGACCAGTGACCATTTTTATGTCGTTGGCAAACCATTCGGCCACCGAGGCTATTCCCGGGTAATCGTTCGCATCGATCACAACCGGAGCGACTTGATTGTCAGCGGCAAGCGCAAAACTCCCCTGCTCCGGCATTAAACTGATATAATTATCTGTACGATCAGCCATAAGTGTCCCTACCGAAAGAAACAGGCTGACCAACAGAAAAAACCTCTTCAAATAAATTCTCGTTAATTTCATTGTGTATGTAGATTTTAAATTTTCTATTTCGGCAGGATCGTTACTATAATTCTCTTATATCGTGACAATTGTGGCTCTCCTTTATCGGTGACTTTTAAAATAAAATGAGCCGTTACTTCTTTCTCAACTACGGGAGCCACGACATAAACCCCATGGGAATTATTCGCTCCTCCAATTTTTATCTCTTCCTTATATGTGCCTGCTTCAGGATAATTGAACCATAAAAACCCGACATGGTCGCCATCCGGATCGAACGAATTGAAAGCATCCAAACCAAATCCTTCCCCGGATTTTACAGTAATCTGCTCGGGATGACTTAACACAGGAACCGGCGGATGATTGGCTTCCTCATAGCTTTTCGTACACCAGTCCATGCGAGCAGCAAAGTCATTTTGAAAATCATCGCGCCAACGCCACAAAGTAACTTTGTCACTGGTAAAAGAAGTTTGGCTCAATTTCACGGTCCGCCCGTATTCGCTCGGAACATATGGCGTGAAGCTGTCAACGGCATTGGTCCATATGACCCGGGTTTCAGGTTCAAAAGGAACACCCGACCCTCCTTTTTTAGTCTTGCTGAAATCAGGTTTATAAAGTTCGTAACGGCCGCCCCAGCCACCCCACTCCGGATTCTCCGGCACATTAAGCCCGTTTGGGATCAGTGATAAAAAGGACGGCGTATCACCTTCAACACCCCAGGCTACATCAGGATATGCTGCCCCCAAAGGACCGTGCCCCTGCTGTATGTTCCGCGCTATCCAGCTATTGCTGATTGTTGCATTGTCAATACCATCCACCACAGAATTAATTCCTGTCCAGGTTGCGCTTCCGTAATCATCGCCCGGACTAACAATGAAAAACAAATTCGGATAGTTGTTTCTGATCCAGATGCCGCTATCGTCCTGATCAGAAATGGTGTACACCCGGAGTTTGTCCATCAGCCGCTGCGCGTCCTTTTTTGACTTGGTGTGTTCAATCTTGTAAAGTGCCTGTGCCAGGGTGTTTGCTCCACCCCAAACTGAGATCCACAATGGCCGATCATCATCTTCTTCCAAAACTTTGATAATCCAGTCTGAACCTTCTGAGTCTTTTCCTTCTCCAACTCCTTCCATCCCATAAACAGGCAGGCCCTTTTTAACAAGCTTTGACAGCGCTTCGGCAGCGGGAAAATTTGCATCGTGCTGTAACAGGTTTGGCTGAACGTGCCGGTATGCTTCAATTATTTTATTGATGGATTCCGGATTTACTTCAGATTTGTGCCAACAAGAAGTCGTTGCGATTAGTCCCTTCAGATCGATTTCATTGGCATACAAAAACAAACGGACGAACGACTGCGTATCGTCGGGGTCAGCTTCAATATCGGACAAAATGATGACCCTGCTGTTGGTTTGCATTTGTGCAGATGCTGTTGGGTTAAAGAATATTCCCAACACTGCCACAAGGATGGCCACCATTCCCATCGCCGGAAATCCGGAAGTCTTCTTAAATTCTATCAAATTATTTTTAATCATTTTATGCTGGTTTAAATTGATCTACTCTCATCCATATTCTAAATTAATGGTGATGATTGATCCATAACGTTTATTCAATTATTTCCTTTTCCTTCGGGAGAACAGGCTCTCCGGTTCCCCACCATTTGGTCCATCGCGAAAAATCGACATCCGCATAAGGATGGATTTCGACATTTGTATCGGCCGAAGTGTCACCCAGCAGAAACTTATCTACAAAAGCCTCGACCTCCGGACGCTGGCTGTCGGGAAGCCTGCAATGACCGTGACCGGCAACAATGGAAAAGCCAAAGCGATCAGCTATTCCGAAGGTTTCCCAAACCCTTTTGGCCGCCCGGCACGCAACATAGCCCGACTCGTCGGCCAGCCACTCATAATCGGGGTTTCCAAGAACCAGCAAGGCGCGTGGCGCCACCATGGCCATTAGTTCGTGATGATCGAAGGGAAGTTTTGATACGGCCTTGCTAAACTGAAACATGCTTTCCATAAACCACACATGGCTGGTTCGTCCAAGCGTTTCGACATTGCCCAAGGTTTCCGAAACCCGCCAGGCAGCCGCACCGCCCCCACCCGATTCCTGGGCGATCGTCAGCGCAATGCGCTCGTCAAATGCGGCGGCGTAAAGCGCCATTTTTCCAGCAAATGAACAGCCGGTAATGGCCAGGCGCTTCAAGTTAACCGGAAGCTCATCCTGCACCAGTTCCAGCCCGTCAATCAAACGGCTGACGCCCCACGACCAAGCGCTGTAGGCACCCATGTACGAAAGATCGGGATACAGTTTGTTGATTGGCTCGCTGCCACGCTTTTGCTGGTGAGCCATCACCTGGCTGAAGTTGAAAGCGATCTGGACAATCTCGCGGCTCGCGAAAATATCCGGAGGAAGACTTCCGGAAGGCCGGCCAACACCGATTACCGCCGGGAAAGGTCCTTTGCCGGACGGAAGAATTACTTTCGAAGAGAGGATGAGCGTGTCCTTATTCTCAATAATAATCACGGTAAGCAAGCTATCCTGAGCCGAAAAACTGGCAGCCAGATGATCCGGGCGAGCGGGTTTTGGGCCGATTTCATAATGCTGGATTTCAGCGCCGATCTCTGCGCGGCGGCGGCTCCAGTCCGCAAAGTCAGTTGAACGTCCGCTACCATCAGACCAGGCGAACGGGTCGGTCAAGGGCGCAACAACCGGCAGCTGGCTGGTGTCGGGCAACACCGGTGCCGGAAAGGCAGCCCCCGTATTTTCAACCGCATAAACCAGCGGAATTTCCTGGGCCAATGAACTTAGTCCTAAAGCGGCCGTCATTAGTAATAAGATCAGCTTCATTGTTATTTTCCCTCCGGCTTTCATTTCTTATTGAAAAAATTCATCTGAATAAATTCTAATTACCGAATACAACCGTTGTCACACTGCTGGCCGGAACCTCCAACAAAAATTTGTCATTCTCCGCGGTAAGCGATTCCATTTTACGATTTACAAATTCGGAGGTTGAGTACGCCACCGCCGATGCTCCGGTTGAAGGAGCCTGCAGCGTGACCCCGGGAACCGCTGAACTGTTTGGGTTAACTATGACCGCGACAACTTCATTCTCGCCTTCATAAGCGGTAATCATCAATCCTGTCGTTGAATTTTCGATTTGCGTCTTGATCCGAACATAGCCGGGCCGGATAAACTTGGAAAACTGGGACATGGCGTAGCCTCTTTTCAAAATCTGTCCCCGGCTGGTTCCACGCTCGCCATCACCCAAAAAGGAATAGTAGCGGCGGATATACCACCAAATGTAGGCGTTCCAGTTATAACTCATGCAAGTTTGAATCTCCTTGACCATCTCCATGGTTTCGTTCCAGATCGTCGTCACGTCGGTATTTTCGGTCCAGTTTGCCGGGTTGTTGCCACTATTGAGGTTGAGCAGGTGTTCGGTCATCCAAATTTCCTTGCCCTTTTGTTCGGCCAAAGGATAGGTGGCCAAACCCGATCCATACAAATGGCCGCCAACGATATCCAAATTCTCATTGGCAAGCGCATCGTTCATGATCAGATCGGTATAAGCATGGTTCGAGTTCAGGGACTCGGCCGCCAGCACTTTGGCTCCCTGGATGGTGCCGGCGTGGTTTTTCACGAAGTTGAACATCTCGTCAAAGGTGTATTCGCAACCTTCATAAGTTACCTGCCAGTCGGGTTCATTCTGAATGGAAACCACATCGACTGTTGCGCCGCGGTCGGCCATAAACTGGATAAACTCGTTGATGTAATCGGCAAAATCGGCGTAGTGCTCCGGTAGCAAATAGCCGCCGCCACTGGTGGAGTTGTTGCTTTTCCACTCGGCAGGAGGCGACCACGGACTGGCCAGCACAGTCGCGCCCCGTTGGTTGGCTCCTTTGATGGAGTTGACCAAGCCCTCCCAATCGTTTTTACTCGATGACAAGCGCACCCGGTAAATGGAAAGTCCCATGTCGGTGTCGCCCGTGCCAAAAGCCAGATCCAACTCGGTTTCGGTGAGGTAATCGGTTCCCCAAATCATGTTGGCTCCGCCAAAGCCCGATATGGTTTGATAAGTGGTATTTAGGTCGAAAGTGACGTTGATCGGCTGCACCGGTTTGGCGGCCTGGCTGATGATGATGGTATCACTCAAATTTTCGGTGGTTGAGCTGAGGATCAATTTCTGGCGGTTAACGGTGTGCGTGGTGTTGGACCAGTAGGTAAGCGATACCGTTGAGCGGGTTTGAGCTTCATCAACGGAACCGGCCAAGGAGGGCGAAACTTTCGTAATAAATTTTTGGCCTGCTACGGCATCGCCTGCTTTAACGGTCCATTTGGTGTGTGCCCACTCCACATCAAAATTCACAGTACCTTCTTCCACCGACAACTCACCGGTTGGCAAGGTGTTTTCGACAAAGGAGAGTGAAGCGGGTAAAACGAGTTCCTCTTCTTCTGAATCTTTGCTGCAGGAAGCAACCGCGATGACCATGACAAGAGATATCCACTTCAAATATTTTTGCAAATCAATCATGCAGTTAGGTTTGAGTTTATTTGTTTCAGCCAATCGGGAAGAAACGAATTCCCGACAATCAAAAATAGTTTCAGACAAACCGAACGGATTTCAATTCTGGATATTTGATTTTTAATTTGGGACACAATTCAGAAAAGCCGCACAAACACGCCATCTGCAGGGTGTTTCAACAAAACATGGAAAAAAGAAAGAGGCAACCCATTACGGATCACCTCTCCCTAATCATCTAAAAATCAAATCTTCTTAGTTTCCGGATAAACCATCGGCAAAACCGGCGTAAGCTGGTTTCCGGTTGTAACCTAATGTCCACAAGCCAATCGGCTCGTCGGCTCTCCACGAAGAGCTGTCAGGGCTGTCCGTCGGGCTCCAAACAGTGATTCCATACCGTTGGCTGGCTGGAATAATCTCAAAGTATTTCTCAACAACAAATTGATACATTTCGGCCTGAGCGGCGTAGTGTTCTTCGGTAGCTTGGTTGGTCTTAACACCGACACCCATATCCAGCTCCGAAATTTTGATCAGCTTTCCGGTAGCTGCCAGCAACTCGAACATCTCTACGATTTTGTCCTTATCCGAATCGATGTTGATGTGCATTTGCGTGCCGATTCCATCCACCTGAGCGCCTTTGCTTTCGATGTATTCCACGTAAGCAATCAAGCCTTTGCATTTGTCGAGATTGTACTCCAGGTTATAGTCGTTGATGAAAAGGATATCATCCGAGTTGCCGTATTGACGGGCCAGGTTGAAAGCCATCACCGCATAGTCTTTGCCCAGGTAATCCTGCCAGTAGAATTCGTCAGCAGCCATATCCGTTTTACCAATACCGGTTTTCAGGTCATAGGGGCTGCCATCATCCATCGGCTCGTTCACCACATCCCAGGCTTTCACGTAACCTTTGGTAACTTCCAGTGTTCCGGCAATCCAGTTCTCCAGTGCCCAGGAAAGGGTATCTGCCTTTTCTTCAGGTGTCAGTGGCATTTTATCTCCCGACTCCTCGATCTCCCATACGATATCATCAAAATAATACGTATTGGCTTCTGCAAAAACAGCAAGATTAAAAGCTATGGTGTTCATACCATTGGAGCCTGCTTGTTCGGCTGAAATGATTCCGGAATTAGTATATTCCTGCCATTCGGTAGTCACTGACGGGCTGCCAACCATAGACCAGTGTAAATAGCCCCCCGGATTATTGTGCGCTTGAGACTCGATAGTTGCTGGTTTATCCGCTTTGACCTTCATACTAAACCGATAGGCTTGACCTGCTTCCAATTGCTGGGGTGCTTTTACAAAGAACTGGGTATCCCATGGGTTAACGGGGCTATCTCCCGATTGAACAACAATTGCTCTTCCCACACCATCGGCTCCTGTACCTTCAGCACCAATTGTAGCGGCATTTGGACCAACTGCAACCTCTGTAGCAAAGAAGCTGGAAACATCATCACTTTCGACATCGCTGTTATTTACCAGGTTCATCCACCATGTGGCAGGTCCAGCGGCAACAGGTTCAACCAAAAAGGTGTAAGCATGCCAACTTGGTTTTTGCCATCCGCTCAGAGTTTCTTCATCGAAAGCTCCATTTTCAATTAAATTCTCTTCGGAACCACTTGCGGTGAGGACCATGTCATCAAAATAAAGATCACCGGCAAAAGTTCCGAAACAAAATTGCAATTTGGTAGCATTCATACTCGGTGTAAATGTTACGGTAGCATCGCTCCAGCTTTCACCAAACGCTATGTCCGGACCATAATTGGTTGACGAACCATCAGTCCTCCAAAAGCCCACAGTAAATGGGGCTGAGGCTTTTGCACGCAATTTTATTGTATATTCCACTCCTTGTGTTAATGGAGTAGGCAGTACGTATTCAAGCTGCCAGTCCCAGATGTTGGCATTAGCATTTGGTGTGGTTGCATGCAAACTGTTGTTACCATCATTTGGATCAGTTTCAATTTCCCGATCAGCAATAATACTGTTCAGATATTCAGCATTTTGATTGGCATGCCAAGCCAAGGTGTGCCCATAAATTGTTATGCCTACCTCCTGGGCCGTATTTACGAAATTTATTACCCTTGTCAGGTTTAAACTTCCGTCGTTCTGCACAATGCCACCGTGCTTCATTTCCCAGCCGGCAGTCACTTCATCGAAGTTCGAGACGATGTGGCTATAGACTAATCCCTTGCCGTTAAAACCATCGACCGACACGCCGGCCCCCAACTTAAAGTCGGGGTTGGCGCTGCGGTCAACGTATGATTTCAACACGTCATAATCATTTAAGTATTCCAGCTTGGCAAGGCTTTCCGGCTTCTCCACATCGAAGCCAAACCTACTGTCATCTACACAAGATGCTAAGACCGATAAAGCAATAGCACCCAGCCAAAACTTATTTAAATATTTCATATTCATCTTGATTTAGCCGATTAGTTAACATTATACGAAGGAGAGAATGTTTCTATGGTAACACCGCGGTCGCGAACGACAAGAGTATCCGTAGTATTATAAGTAACCTGCTGGATATCATCGGGAAGACCACGCTTGGGATACTTGATTTCTACCTCATACCCGATATTGTACTGCAGGTATAGGGCATCACGGTCTTTATTTCCCCAGCTGTCTTTATCTCCTTCTTTAACGAATGAGCCGTTACCGGAAGTTGTGATGTTATATACCCGAACAGTATCGTTCAGGTTATAAGATGACTCAAATGGAACGGCTGTTACATTTTGATTAGCATCAAAATTCAAATTCACTTTAAAATTCAGATTCTGACCTTCTTTGTTGTAAAAATCCATCGGAAGCTGAAGGCTGTTCATTGAAAGTGTGCTCAGATGAATCACCTCATCATTTTCGACATACGTACTGTGCCGGACAACATTTGTAGTGACCCCGTCCTTGGTGATAACATCCTTCCCGCGGCGCAGGTAATTGGCATGCCAGGGGTTGATAAATTTCACGCAATAAAGCACAAAATCTTTAGGTTCAACATCCCAATCAGCGGTATTACCCCTGACGGCACCATCAAATTTTGGTTTTCCGGAAAGGATGGAGTCGGCATTCGCCACACTGGTCATCTGCAAAGGGATCACATAGGTGTTTTTCAAGGATTGCGCATCGGCAAAAAATGCATCGGTTAATTGTACCTGTACGCTGCCTTGCATCTCTTGATCCAACGATATCTGGTTCCCTGACAACGTGTAATAAGCTGAAGGCATGGCCAGTACCGGAGAACCATCTCCGAAAAACAAATTGTTCACCAAAGAATTGTTCACCACCACATCAATATCGATTCGGTGCGTATTGTTGTAAACGCCGCCCATGGTGGCATAAATTTCACATTTATGCTCATTATCAAGGGTATTATCGACAATATCCTCACCCAGTACAATTGTTCGCACCGGATACTGGTAGGCAAAATAGACAGAACTGTGATCGAAATCCGGAAACTCAACATCCTGATTTTCGCAGGACGTCATCACTAATGATAAGAGTCCGGCAGCCAATATCCATAAAAATTTAAACTGTTTCATATTCTTCAATATTTATCATTACAAATTACCAGCCCGCATTCTGTTCCAGGTTGCTCCATTTCTGGATTTCACCATAAGGTACCGGGCCATGATACATATAGTCTTTGTAGTCCCTGATTTCAACATTTAGGGGTGAGTAGGTCAATGCACCGCTAGGCTTATCAATTTGCATACCGCGAGCGGTTTCATTCAGGTTGGCCACTTTCCAGCGACGCAAATCCCAGAAGCGTTGATTCTCGAAACAGAGTTCCAGACGTCTCTCATTCCGAATAAGTTGCCGCATGGCATCCTGATCACCTTTAACCGACTCCAGGTAAGCATCGCTATTATCGGTTCCGATACCGGCTCTTTGGCGAATTGCTTTAACCACATCGTAAGCCGAATAAGCATGTCCGCCATTGCTGGTGGGCCCCCAGGCTTCGTTTGCAGCTTCGGCATAAGCCAGGAACATTTCGGTATAGCGGATACGGGCGGTATAATGCTTCTGCTCAGTATTATACTGAGGATCAGGGTTACAATCCGAACGCATTAATTTGCGCAAATAATAACCGGTACGGGTTGACAAACCGCTTTCCTTATTGATCACATCGTTATTGGTACCATAGGTTCCGATAACAATTGTACTACTACTTGGCCCTTGCTTGCTTTCATTAACTACAATGTACTTTCCCAGACGGGGGTCGCGATCCGCGTACGGATTGGCAGGGTCGTAGCCACTTGCCGGATCGGTAATGGGATAACCATTGACCATCGGGAAAGCATCCACCAAGTTTTGGGTTGGGTTTACACGACCCCGGCCAAACAAAGAAGGCGGGAAATTGTCAGTCTCCAACGAAATGCTCTGACCGATATCACCCCTCCAGATAATTTCGGCGTGATTTTCACCGGAGGCCAAATTTTCCACTTGATTTTTCTCATACCAAATTCCACCGTTGGCAGCCAAACCGCTAACGCCATTGATCCGGTCGAGTACAGTGGCGGCAAAATTGGCGGCATCTTCCCAGCTTACATCAGTACCGGCACTGTATGCCGGGCTGGCCGACAACAAGGCAAGCTGAGCGCGCACGGCTTCTACGATACGTCCGGTTATACGGCCTCGCATGTGGTTACCGTTTACGCGGTTATAATCACCGGCATTGGATACTCCCAGGGACTTGTATTTGTTGGGGATATCAGCATCGGCGATATCACCGTAATCAAGCGGAAGCAGTTCGATGGCTTGATTGGCATCGGCCAAAATCTGGTCAACACATTCCTGAAACGTGTTCCGGGGCAGGTTAAAGTCCGACGAAGCAGTTTCGGGTTCGGTGAGATTTGGAACGCCCAGCAATCTTCCGTCTTGGGTCCAGCCGCCGTGGGCCAACAACAGATAGTACATCTGTACCGCACGTAAACCGTAGGCTTCGCCTTTTAAACGGTCGTTGTACATGGTCCGGATTACTTCGTCTTTACTCCAAACGACTTCATCAACATTCGCGAGAAACAAGTTCAGGTATTGAATGGCATTTCTGCGGCCTTGCCATTGCGACATGGGATTGCTATTGGCTGTCCACGAACCGGTTGCCATGGACAGATAGGCATTACTGTTGTCGTTTGACACCGCATCATCCGTTGCCACATCGCTATTGGGTGTGCCGGAATAGGGAAGCAGAATATACGCATTGGCCAAAATGCCCTGTGCATAAGTAGGTTCGTTGTACATAGCTTCGAGCCCCCTGTTGTTCTCAATAGCCGGTTCGAACAAATCGTCGCAGGCTGAAAACAGAAGTACAAGAACGAAAAGTGATAGTATATTTTTCATAACTTATTCCTATTATATTACTTATTCGTTAGAATACGGCTTTTAAACCGATGTTAAAGAATCGTGTTTGGGGAGCGCTGGTCGTATTCATCTCTAAAATTTTACGTTCTTTGGAGATGGTCAACAAATTAGCCCCACTGACGTAGGTCGAGATTTCTTTGAAAAGGAAATTCTGTAACAGGTTCTGTGGCAGGTCATACGTAAGCTGAACTTTCGCCAAATTGAACCGGTCGGTTTTGTACATCCAGAAATCTGATGCCCGGAAGTTATTACTTCCGCTTTCGGTTGTCAACCGCGGATAAGTAGCGGTTGCCTTTGTTTCCTCCGTCCAGCGGTCGCGCACAACTTCAGAGTATTTACGTTCGCCGTAAACCCAATAGTACGAGCTGTTCTTCATGGCGTAAGCGCCAAAGTTACCGGTACCTAAGGCAAAGAAGGTGAAGTTTTTCCATTTGGCAGTCAGGTTAACCCCCATGGTAAGCGGAGCACCGCTCCATCCGCCGCGGCCCAGATACACCACGTCTTTTTCGTCGATCAAATTGTCATCATTCTGATCGACATATTTGAGATCGCCAGGCTTAATGGTACCCGCGAATGTTGGGTCAGCAGAATTATCAATTTCCTCCTGGCTTTGGAAGAAGCCTTCGGTTTCCAATCCCCAGATACCATCAATAGGACGTCCTTCATTTTTTTGGTAATCGTAATCATAAATTTGGTCGCGTTGTGTGGCCTTGGTGGTATAATAGGTACCGCCAACACCCAACGAGAAGTCAACTTCGCCGACTTGCTTGTTGTACGTAACGTTGAAGTCGAAACCGGTCCGTTTATCGTTGTTGAAGTTTACGATTGGGATAAACGATGCATTTGGGTAATAGGTGAAGAAATACTCCGGATAGAGTGTTGATGGTTCAATAAGCAATCCCTCCATCGTATTGATGAAGAAAGATGTATTGACCGTTAACAATTTTTCCCAAAGCGAAGCCCGAACATTGGCAGAAAATTCTTTCCGCTTGATGAATGTCAAATCTTCGTTGCTGCCTCGTTTCGAATTGGTTGAATGCTCAACGGCTCCATCATACCAACCCCACCAGGCACCATCGGCCTGATCATATTTGGATGTGTACAGGTAGTACTCAGCATCTTCATATACGATATCCAAATCGGAATGCAGGATGCTACCCGAAGCGCTCAACACCAATTCATCAACTACCGAAGAGTTTGCCAGAAAATTCTCCTTGTTCAGCTTCCATCCTACGGTAAGCGAAGGTGACAATGCTTCACGATTACCTGGCGCTAATTTGGCTGAATGAATGGCAGCGGCGCCCAAATCGGCATAATACTTCCCTTTGTAATTATACCCCAACTGCAAGCCAAGATTAGCGTTGCTGGTGCGGTGATACACTTCGGATTGTGTTTGCTGATAACCGGCTGCAATTAACATGGCAGTAAAGTTATGAGCATTGTTGATCGCCGTTTCATACTTGAAATAGCTGGAAAACGCGATGGTTTGCCGACTGGTACTTCCGCTGATATTCTGCACGCCCGATTTTTCATCATTACCAAACTTTGTCAGTCCGGCGATTACATCGGCGCCATTGTAGTTATACCAGGATGGTGCATAAACAGCATAGGTATTGTTGTACGAAGTGCTGTACGAAGTTGCATAGTCAACCGCAAACTGGGTGTGAAAAGAGAGGCCTTTCAGCACACTGGCCAAATCGAAATTGATGCCCGTATCGAACTGAAACTGACGGCTGGTCCATTTATTATAGCCCCCGGCATAGTAATCGGCAAAAATATTCGTCATATCCGTTTGGGTACCACCCAGAAAATATTGACCGCCAATCAGGTTATTACTACTATTGATCTTGCTCCAGGAAGCCAGGTCGTTCGGATCAATATAGCTCAACGGAACTAACGGAGCTACACGGTTCGGCCGCAGATTGGCAGCTGATGCCCAGTAATTATCTCCGGAAGCATTCGCGCTCCTTGAATTATAAAAAGTGGCATTGGCGTTGATATAGGCACTGATGAAGTCGTTTATATTCAGGTCGATATTACCACGAATATTCAACCGGTTGACATTGTTATCCTTAGCTTCGCCAAAATTTAACACATCCCCCTGATTGTAATACCCGATATTCGAATAAAAACGAGCACGATCGTTT
This sequence comes from Mangrovibacterium sp., assembly GCA_050178015.1. Taxonomy (GTDB): domain Bacteria; phylum Bacteroidota; class Bacteroidia; order Bacteroidales; family Prolixibacteraceae; genus Gaoshiqia. Next base: position 59,293 of record JBFXGM010000015.1, on the reverse strand, counting down.
CCGCCTGTAATCTCTGTTGATACATCGGTACGGTTATACGCTTTATTCAGATAGTCGGAAGAATAGAAATCAACATCGGGATACCGATAGGGATTGGTTCCGGAAGCATGATTGTAAATAGCCTCATTGCTGTATGACAGCGCTAAACCATCGTTCGTACGGGCCTCATTATAAAGCGTCATATATTCGGCTGAACCTAAATACTCGGGGTAGCTCTTTGACACGTGATAACCGGTATTGGCGCGCACATTGATTTTTAACGGTTCCACTTTACCTCTCTTGGTGGAAATGTAAACCACTCCTTTGGCAGCACGGCTACCATAAAGCACAACGGCAGAAGCGCCTTTCAACAGCGTTATTTGCTCAATTTCGGTGGGCAACACATTATTGGCATCGCGGGGAACCCCGTCAACCAGCACCAGGTAGTCGCCCATACCCCAAAGCGAGTTTCCGGTCCAACCTCCTGCATACCCTTGCAGGTTATCCAAACTATAGGTGTTATAGTTCTTTTGGGTCAATTCTTCCATGTTGATAACAGAAACGCCGCCCAACAGGTCACTTTGTGCTACCTTACGGTACGATACCTGTACCAATGGGTCTTTAGCAGTAATCAGCGAATCAGTTTCATTTTCTGCAACCGTCTGTGCCTCCATCAGAAATGGAAAGAAAACAAACATGGCAAATAAAATGAATCGTGTTTGTATATGTTTCATTGCTTATTCATTTTTAATTACACAATACTTTAACTCAATTTGGATTACCACCCCGGGTTCTGTCCGAATTCCGGGTACATGGATGTATCATCAATCTTCAGTGGGAACCAGTAGTGTTTCGTTCCAAACTGACGAGTTAAAATAACTTCTTCTCTAAAGTTGGCCACCCGTGCATTTCTTGGATCATTATCCTTAAAGAAATCATATTCTTCCACCCGGTCGAACTCTTGAGAGGTTTTCACATTGTACGGATACTCCGTCAGCAGCAACCAGCGTTGCAAGTCACAGAAACGGAAACCTTCGAAGGATAATTCCACGGCACGTTCCCGTCGTACTTCATCAATGAATTTGTTTTTATCGCCGGTGTACTTGGCATTCACATGTCCTGCGCCTACACGGTCGCGGAGCGTATTGATGGCATCTTCAGCAGTTTTATCGAAATTTGTTGCTTTACCGGTAGCACCACCGAAAGCGGCGCAAGCTTCGGCATACATGGTATAAATATCGCCCAAACGCATGTAAGGCAGATACGTGTGCATGTTGAAGCTCCAGTTGTATGCCCCGTCATATTTATTGGCAGTATGCGGCACCAATTTCTGGATGAAATAGCCGGTACGGCTGCCATCAGCAGGATTTCGCATGGTACCTCCTGTGTGAAGACCGGTATAACGCAGATATTCCATATCGGCAGGCATCGTTGAATTAATATATTTGAAGCCATCAAATACGATATCGTGGTAAAAGCGCGGGTCACGATCCTTGAACGGATATTCGGGATCAAAACCGGATTCCGGATCGGTAAGCGGCAAACCGTTGGCCATACCGTAGTTTTTCACATAGTTGGCCGTTGGGTGGTGAATAATGTTATCGTGCTCCACCAGACCTTTCACTTTGGGACCAAAGGTTTTGGTTGTGTTCCAGTTACTGCCGTTATAATCGGTAGAAGGACCGCGGAAAATAGCTTCTGTTGCGCCGGGCATCAACCAGTTCTGGCCGGTGGTATAGAACATATCGCTGTACTTATTGGCAGCCGTGCTGGTCTTTTTATGATTATACACATCGTCATAATCAAACTCGACCAGAGCATACTGCGTTTGACCTGTTTCAACCAGGTTCAGTAACTCACCAAAAGCAGCGGCAGCTTTCCGGCAGTAGTCCTCATCGTAATTATACGTTTGGGTACCACCGGTTTGGGCGCCGTTTTTCATCAATGGACTACCAGCCCACAGGTAGTTTTTGCCTAAATAACCCAATGCCATAATTTTGTTGGCACGCAGCTGGTTTTTCCCCAAGGTGTTTGTACCCACCGATGTTTTGTCCCAGTCAATGGGCAACAACTCGGCAGCTTTGGCAAAATCAGCCCCGGCTTTGTCGGCGCACTCCTGATACGACAGACGTGGAAGAGTTGGCTTTTCACTCGAAGACAATACCTCATCCACATAAGGCAGGCCGCCAAAGTACTGCATCATTTCGAAATGCCACCAGGCACGGAAAAAGTATAACTGACCTGCAATAATGTCCTTTTCCTCCTGCGTGGCAACCACCAGTTTGTCAAGATTGGCAAGTCCCATATTGGCTTTACGAATGGCATACCAGGCATGTGCCCACAAACCATGTCTGAATTTGTCGGTTGATGTCGGGTCGGGATTGTCATCGTCCAGCCAGGTACTTGCTGAATTTTGCCAGGCCCAGAAGTTACCGATATCCACCTGATTGGTCATGTGAAAATTTCCTTCCAGGTTAAACATCTCATCATCACCCCAGTTCCAGGACGAAGTCCAGTATTTTTTCTCCTTATCCGGGATGCAATTATAGATTTCCTCTATAAAACCCTGGAAATTTGTAAAATTCTGAAAGGCCACCTCCTCCGAGATGATCGATTCAGGCTCCTTTTCCAGATAATCTTCACAGGAAAAAAGCCCCAACATCACGGACAGCAAGCTGCCCCATAAAAGAGTCTTATATATCTGTTTCATAGTTTTCAATGTTAAAATGTAAATCTGACACCTAAATTGTAACGTCTCATTGTAGGATAAGCACCCTGGCTACCGCCACCGGCAAAGTTGGACTCGCGGTCATCCGGCATTTTTGATTTTACCCACAGGTTGTTCCCGTTAACGAAAACCTTCAAGGCGCTAAGTCCGATCGTCTTCACCCAGTTCTTGTCGAATGTATAGGCTACTTCAGCATTTTTCAAACGGATATAAGAACCATCAAATAAATATTGGGTACCACTGTTATAGCTCGGGGTAGATAACCAGCGCGGCACAGTTACATCGGCATCAGGGGTTTCTTCTGACCACCAGGTCCCCATATCGTAAACCGTGTTCAGGTTACTGCCAAAACTGTTTAATACGACTTCGCGGGTTACATTATTCACACCATAGAATTGGACAAATGCACTCCAACCTTTCCACTCAAAACCCAACGTTGCATTATAGGTGTTTTGAGGGGCAGAAGAATAACCATACGGAACCCGGTCATCTCTATCTACCACACCATCAGCATTGAAGTCAATGATATAATAATCGCCAGGCACCTTATACCCATCATTTGTATCATGCGCCGGGCTACCATAAAGCGCATCGTAGGTATTGACGTAGCCAGCATCAACATAAGCTGTGGTTTGGTTAATACTATAACCAGCTTTCTTTTGATAGTCATAAAGCAATGCCGGATCATCCCGTTCCAGGATTTCGTTTTTGGCATGGGTCATGCTCATTTCGGCCCACACGCGTAATTGGCTTGACAGTTGTTTTTTGAAACGCAACTCAATTTCATAACCTTCGGTGCGCACCTTACCCAGGTTGGCCGTAGGAGGCGTGGCCCCAAAATAAGAAGGTACGGCACGGTCGCCGCCACTCACCAGGATGTCGACCCGTTTATCGCGGAAGTATTCCACACTACCTGCAAACAGGCCATCCAGGAACGCATAGTCGGCTCCAAGGTTAAACTTTCTCACCGTTTCCCATCTGGCATCAGGGTTACCAACAGCAGATTCGCGGTACCAGGTATAGGGGCTGGTGCCATGGTTCAAATCAAGCGAAGAGTTTCCGCCGTAAGCCCATTGGGTCAAATACATGAAACGTGCGCCGTAGTCATCACCGATCTCTCCATAAGAAGCCCTGATTTTTAACATATCCAGAAATCGAATGGATTGCATAAATGATTCTTCAGAAATCATCCAGCCCACTGCTCCTGAATTGAAGAAACCAAACCGATATTCCTTACCAAACTTTTCAGATCCGTTGTAGGCGCCATTATATTCCAAAAAGTACTTGGAAGCATAATCGTAGGTTGTACGGAATGCCCAGTCCTCGCGGAATGTCGGAATCATACTGCCTCTTGCCTGCTCTTTGCGGCTGAACAATCCCATAGCAGTTATGCTGTGTTTTCCAAAATCACGCGCCCAGTTTAACTGCAACTGATAATCCAGGTTACGCAGCGTTGACCAGTCTTGAACTTCACCGCCCGAGGTATTCCACAAAACTCCCTGCATGAAGTCGAATTTGTTGTTGTTCTCAAATTCTTTCTTGTAAGTGGCCATGCCGGTAGCCGGGTCAATCCATTTTTGCTGAGCATCGTTATAAAGGTCGTTAACCCCGCGGTTATATTCTACAAAAGCGTTATCCCAAGAGATAGTACCCCTGAAATTCAACCCTTTAGTGATGAAATCCATTTTTTGTTCCAGGATGAAGTCGGTGTTGATGCGCGTGTTAGTAGTGGTCATCACCCCGGCAAGCGCCAGGTTGGCTGCCGAGTTGGTCACATTCGAAATGTTGGGATAAAAACCCCAGGAGCCATCCGCGTATTGAGGCAAAAATACATCAGGCGCAATATTGTACGCACCCGCCCACTGCTGAGCAACGGCCCAATCCGACGAGTTGGTTTGGTTCCACGGACTTTTTTTGGTGCCGCTCGAACCTGCCAGGTTTACTTTAAACAGAGTTGATTTTGTCAGCTGGAAGTCGAGGTTACTGCGTACGTTAATCCGGTTGTACCCATATCCCGACTGATAGCCGCGCCCGTTATCGAATACATTGAACAGGTCGCCTTCGTGCGCAAAGTCGGCCGAAGTAAAATATTTCACAAACTTAGTACCTCCGGAAACATTAATATTCGCATTATACGACATGGCGTAATCTTTGAAAAGCTCGTCCTGCCAATCCACGTTTGGATAGCGTTCCGATTCTTCCAGGTTCGCCGGATAACGGTATTTATTAATAATATCCTGCGGCGTAATATATCCCCAAGAGTCAGGCTTCACCCCTAATTCATGCTCAATAGCAATATTACGGGCCATTAAAGCACCATACGAGTCCAATTTGTTCGGCAATTTTGACGGCACTTTTACCGTGGCATTGGCCGAAACATCAATCCGGGCTGCACCTTCTTTACCACGCTTGGTAGTAATAAGAATAACGCCATTGGCGCCCTTCACACCGTAAACGGCAGTTGCAGATGCATCTTTCAGCACAGAGATAGACTGCACAGAACTAACATCCACACTGTTCATCGGGCGCTCCACCCCATCGACCAATACAAGCGGTTCGCTGTTGTTCCACGAACTGGCCGAGCGGATCAGGATCATCGGATCTTCTTCGCCGGGCAACCCCGAACTGGCAATGGTAATTACACCCGGAAGATTCCCTGTCAGCGCAGAGCCAACACTGGAAATACCGGCAGCACGTTCAAGCACCTCACCGGTGGTTTGCGTGATGGCGCCCACAACACTCTCCTTTTTCTGCTGGCCGTAACCAACAATAACGGTTTCGCCCAATTCCACACTCGACTCTTTTAGCGTGACAGTAATATTGTTCTTACCGGCAACATTTATTTCCTGGGTTTCCATTCCAATAAATGAAATAACCACAATCTGTTTACCAGCAGGAACACTCAACGAAAAAGCCCCGTTAAAATCGGTTGCGGTACCTACGCCTGTAACACCTTTTATGGTTACAGCAGCACCAATCACCGGATTATCCAACTCATCCAATACCATCCCTGTTAAAAGTTTGGCATCTTGAGCAAAGCCGGACAGAGAAATTAAAACAACCCCCAAAAGCACAAAGCTTTTCAGCAGGGTAACCCTTACATTTACCCGTAAGGATTTTAATTGAGATAAGAAATTTGATGTTTGTTTCATTACGTTCTCAAATTAAATTGATAAAAAGTTCTAAATTCCTGAAGGATTGCAATTGCCCATATCAATGACAATCAAGAACCTAGCCCCTCCATAATCCGTAAGGATCCTGACAAGAGGAGAATGAAATACTGACATTTTTCGTAGCCGATTTTTAATCATAAGTTCATATATTTGAGGTTAATAACTACATTTTCATAGATCATTTTCAAATAGCTGGTTAATTATTGAATTCATATGTTTTAGTGGTTGCAAATAAACCGATAGTAGTCCCTGTAAACCCATAGGATTGGGCGGTTGACAGATAATAGGCCTCAATGCCTTCAGCCAGCAAGCTCCAACTGCCTCCATCTGTTGTATAGTAAAAGCTAAAATGCTTTCCTGTTGAGGCAACTTTGAGGTCAATAGGGCCGTCGGTTGACCCGAGCGGTTGAAAAGCCAGCGTTTCCACCCCATCGGTTTTTATCTTTTTCAGGCTGATTTGCAATTGGTCTCCGTCTTTTCCCACCGCCATGAAATACTGATGACCTTCATCTTTCATCAGCAACACACCGGCCATTTCTGCTTCGGTTTGCGGCGTAAAATACATGCTGGTGGTACATTCAAATTTGTGGTGCTGCAAGCGCCTGCCAACAAAGGCCGGCGACTTCAACTCGTTGGATGCCACATCGGCACATCTCAGCGTCAGGAAGCCCGGATTTTCGGTCAGGGAATAGCGTTCAGTGGCAGCTCCGCGCAGGGTGGTCCACTCCATCCCCAATTCCGGCGTATCGAAACCGTCGTTCTTCTCAAAGTTTCCGAACGTGGTGCTGGCCTCTCTTTTCACACCCTCCATTTGGATGATTCCGGGAATTAATTCATCGCCTTTGGTCATGTACGGGAAACCATCTTTGCTCCAGCGAACCGGCAGCATAAAAGTTTCGCGGCCCAGGTTTTCAAATTTATTGTCGATCGGACGACAGGCCAAAAAAACCGACCACCATTGCCCATTATCCTTCTGAATCAGATCGGCATGACCGGCACAAGTTACCGGCAGGGGGCGATTGGGATCGAGATGAAGCTGGGTAAGAATCGGATTTTTATCCCAAGGCAGAAATTTTCCCATCGGAGTATTTCCTTTAAAAATAACTTCCCGATGGTTTACTGAAGTTCCACCTTCGGCACACATCAGGTAATAATTACCATTGATTTTGTACAGATGAGGTCCTTCAATCCATATCGGCTTGTCGGCCAAATTAACACCGCCATTTACCAGCATGATGCTCGGGCCAACCGTTTTTTCTGATTCCACATCAAACTGAATAACCCGAATGGCACGATGACCTTCGTAAGTGGAACCGCCATCAGGCACTTCGTTATTGACAATGTAGGCTTTTCCATCTTCGTCAAAAAAGAAAGAAGGGTCGATGCCGCCAACTTCGGGCAACCAAACCGGATCGGACCACGAGCCGAACGGATCTGTGGTTTTTACGAAAAAATTACCCCGGCGAATATTGGTGGTAATCATGTACCAGGTTTGGTTGTGCGGGTTATAACTGATGGCCGGGGCAAAGATTCCTTCACTTGTCCGCTGTCCGTCGAGCGGTAACTGTTCGGGACGGTCGAGCACATGGCCAACCTGTTTCCAGTTCAGCATATCGGTACTGTGAAAAATCGGCACTCCCGGATAGTACGAAAAAGTAGAGGTCACCATGAAATAATTTTCCCCGTCGGTACAGACACTTGGATCGGAATACCAACCCGGAAGGATCGGGTTATAATAATAGTCGTCACCGGGAAGTGGATTTTCCTTATAAAAATCGTCATCGCCTTTGTACGTGAAATGATCAAAATGCGCCACTAAACTGTCGGAAGCGAAACTGGGTAATTCAGCTTTCGTCCCCATCTTACAGGATGGAAAGTGAACGGTTAAGACCGACAAAAGAACAACTCCACTAAGAATTGAGATGGAGAACTTTTTCTTCATTCTATTTTCATCGTTTAGGTGAATAGCCAGATTACTTTTTATGTGAGGGTACGCCAATTCAACAAGGAAGAGGTTTTCACATTCACACAAATCAAATGTAAACGGACCTATTGGTGATGACTTTTAAATTTGAATATTTGATTTTTAATTTGGGATACAATTCAAGGCAGCACACCTAACACACTGACCCAATACAACATACACCTAAATAAGAGAGAAGAAAATCTACCTGAAAAAATAAGGACCAGATATAATGACCGGCTTCAGGGAAGACGAAAAGCCGCGTTGAAAGAAATGACGGCACCGCAGATTAACGCATAAAAAAACCAGTACCTGTTTAAAATCAGATACCGGGTGTGGTTCGCTTTCTAAATGATCAAATTTAACAGACCTGAGTTGGCGATTTACCGTAGTGTTTCCGGAAGACCGTGCTAAAATAGCCCACGCTGGCAAACCCGCAAAGTTCGCTCACCTCGGTGATGGAATATTTTTTCGTTTGCAACAACTCCAGCGCATGGTCCAAGCGGATCGATTTGATAAAATCAGTTGGCGACTGATCGGTCAACGATTTAATCTTCTTATACAAAAGCGAGGGGCTTACATTCATGGCCGAAGCAAAATCGTTTTTGGAGAACTGGGAATTTGCCAGGTTTTCGCGCACAACTTCAACCATCCTTTTCAAGAATTTGTCATTCAGCTCATTGTCCAGAATCGTTTCATCCTCATTTACTTTAATGATTTTCAGGGCTTTCTCGCGAATCACTTCGCGGTTCTGGATGATGGTCCGGATCCGTTGCTGAAGCAAGGTTACATCGAAAGGTTTTGTCAGGTAATCATCTGCGCCAAGCCCTAATCCCTTCATCTGCTGGGCTTTTCCGGACAAGGACGTCAGCAAAATAATCGGTATATGCGACGTTTCGTAGGTTGATTTGAGTTTGCTGCATAATTCAAAACCATCCATGTTCGGCATCATAATATCAGAAACCACCAGGTCCGGGGTTTCCTTCTGGATTAACTCCCATGCCTGCTGCCCGTCTTCGGCCAGGGTAATTTGAAATTGCGGATCCATAGCCGATTGTAAAAACTCCCGCAAATAATCATGGTCTTCAACAATCAAAACCTTCATTTTGTGATTGGTACCCGGATCAGCCCCATTCATCATGACTGAATGCATATCCTTTTTCTGTACCAACGGTTGAACGACTTTTTCGTCGGGGGATTTTTGCTTCATTTCGGCCTCATCAATCCGTTTCACCGGCATTACAACCTGAAAGGCGGACCCAACATTTAGCTGGCTGACACAGCTGACTTTTCCCTCATGCAAGTTCACGTAATTCTTTACCAGCAGCAGCCCAATTCCAGAGCCAACAATCTTCGAGTTCACGGCATTGTCGCCCCGGTAATATTCATGAAACAATTGTCGCTGCACCTTTTTACTGATCCCGATTCCCTGGTCTTTGACTTCCAAAATCCATTTGTTTGAAAAGCATTGCAAGTCAACCTGCACCGGCTTATTGGGATAAGAATATTTTATCGCGTTGGAAATCAGGTTGTCAATCACCTTCTCAATCATGGATTCATCCATGGCAGTAACAAATTTCGAAAAGTTCGTGGTAAACCGCAATTCAACATTCTTACTATTGGCATACGATTCAAACATCATAACCCGATTCTCGATGATTTTGACGATATCCACCATCGACAAGGACAGCTTTTCTTTCCCAATATCAACTTTCTGAAAATCCATCAGTTGAGTAACCACCTTTGACAAGCGTTGCGCTTGTTCGGTTGCCCAATGTAAATATTGCAGTCCCTTGTTGGAAAGCCCCGGCTCTTTGTGCAATTCCTCAATTGGTCCGCTGATCAAGGTTAGCGAGGTTCTGATGTCATGGGCAGTATTGGCGAAAAACCGGATTTTTTCCTCCGAATGTTGTTTTTTCAGCCGGTCAACATAATAGACAAACAAGAAAACCCCCAGACCAACGATAAAAACGAATACCAGCATCTTAAACCACCATTCTTCCCAGATTGGCGGAATCATGTGCAGGGTAATGACCCTTTCGGCAACAACCGTCGTTAAAGAACTGTCAACCATACGAATACGCAGCGAATAGGTTCCACTGGGAATATTGGAATACGACAAAATCCGGTTGTTGACCGGTTTGCTCCACTCCTGGTCGAGCCCTTCCAGTTTCCACGAAAATTTGGAGCCTGGCGAGGTAACGCCAATGGGGATCAATTCGAGGCTGACCGTATTCTGGTAATAGTTAAGGGACAATTCCTGCAGACTATCCAATGGGCTGTTGAGCTTAATGTTTGACGATTCGCGAATCGATCGCCCGGAAACCGTCAGGTCCTGAAAAAAGATCCGGCCTTCATCCTGCTTGGGCTGAATTTCATTGGGGTCAAAAACCAAAGCCCCCGTATTGGTTCCCCATATCAACTTGCCATTTCGAAGCGTATAGTAGGAATTTTGATTAAACGAAACGTTGCTCAAATCAGATAACGATGTGAAGGTCAGTATGGTATTATCCATCTCGTTTAACCGGCTCAAGCCCTGCTCTGTCCCGATCCAAAAGTATCCGTTCGAAAACACGATGCTGTTGACAAAATTCGAGGGCAATCCTGAATCGACCGAATATCGGTGTATTAGCTTGCTTTTAAGATCATACCGAATAACCCCGTCCCCACTGGTGCATAGCCAGACCACATTATTCTTCAATAAAATATCATAGACCAAATACCCTTCCAGTAAAGTTTGGGTATTTCCGTTTGCTTTATCAAATAGCAGCAAACCGTAAGTGGTGCCGATCAACAATTTATCCGGGCCATAATCCGCCATCACGTAAATGGTCATATCGGGGAAAGACTTAAACCGGTCCTTCTTGGGTTGATAACAAATCAAGTCACCATTCACACCACCAATCCAAATGTCGCCCCGCGTATCCTTATGAATATCAAAAATGAAGTTACAGCCAAACTCGCCTTTAGTTGCATCCGGACTGTAATGGGCCAATTCTCTGGCGGTTTTAGAGTCGAGCAAATAAACGCCTGATGAATAGGAGCCAGCCCAGATTCTCCCCTGATCATCTTCGCAAAGAGATAAAAAAACCTGTGCCTGTTCCCGCTTATTATGGTAGAATGATTTCCAGCGATTGGTTCTTACATTCCAGTAGCTGATGCCATTGTTTGTTGCAAACCAAAGATTACCGTCCATGTCTTCCAATATGCTGTTTACATCATCTGTAACCAGCGAATTGGGATTATTAACCACATGATTGATCTTGGTTACGATCGGATTGGCCTGATCGAAATAAGAAACGCCGCCACTATATGTGCAGACCCAAACGCGATCATTTTTATCGCGATAAATATCATACACGCCGTTTCCTTTCAGGGAGTTCGGGTTGTCCGAATCTTCCTTAAAAATATTTAGCACCCGGTTGCCCTGTTCGTTGATTTCCCATATCCCCTGACCATCAATTCCAATGAGCATGGTTGAGTCGGAAATAGCTTCGATGGCCAATATGGGTTGGTTCGGCAATTCAGAAACACCGGAAAGGCTCATCCTTCCATTTGCGTCCTTTAAATAAAAAAGGCCATCTGCGCGTGTTCCTACCCAAAGTGTATTTGATCCTTTATCGAAAAGAAAGTGGGACACAAAATAATTCGTGCCTTTGGGAAATACAAAATAATCGCTTGATGAGAAATCAAGCGTATTATAAAGCCTGATCTGCCCGTCAATGGCATAAAAGAAGGAGTGGTCATCAAACCATTCCAAAGAATGAACACTTTCGGCCTGGGCCAGCGATTTCAGTCCAGTTTCCGGGTCATAGCAATACAATCCAAACGAAGAAGAAAGCCACATTCTCCCCCGACCATCAACCAGAAGCTGGGTTACGATGATATACGGATTTCGAAGTTCTTTGGCAATATTGATCTCCAATTCAAAAATATCCTGAATGGCATCGTATTTAAAAATCTGTCCATTATTGGTGAACGCGTACAAAACAGCATCTTTGTAAACCAATCGGACCGTAATGATATCGGCAGTTTCATAGGGCAACTGATAAATCCGGATATCATCCTGGGTATAACGAAGAATGCCCATTTTGGATGAGATCCAAATAAACCCGTTATCATCGCTGCATACCTGGTTGGTTTCCCGGATCGAAATTTCGTATTCGCTATTCAGATTGAAAAACTGGACATCATTTGCTGCCCGAACCTGAAAAGGGATGGTATTCAGCAGCGCAAAAATACAGGCAATAACTATCTTGAACTTAAAAATCATACTCAAATCTGGTTTCAATCCATGTTACAGATAGCAAAACAATTAAAATATTGCCAAAAACCGCTATTTAAAATGACTTTTTTACGATGTCCCACTCGTTGTTGTATGACACATTTTTAGCGCCAATCTACTAGAATAACAAGGATAAAGTAAAAAGGCAAAAGTCACAAAATGAGCATTCATCCTGATCAAAACGAGACAACATCAGCCAGGATCCTGGAGTATCAGAATCCCAATCCTGTTTCAACTACTTTCTGTTTTCCAACAATATAAACTCCTGCCGGAAGTCCTTTGGTGGCATTTTTCCGCATAACGTCCGAACGCAGTTTGACTCCCATCACAGAATACACATCAACAAGCTCTGTTTCATCATAATTCCGTATCGGAATTTCTACCACATCCGTCGGAATGCTGCCTTCGTCAATGGTATTGGTCAGAAATATTTCGTCAATTTCAACCGGACAACCACCAAGCGTCCAGAATCCAATAATGTAAATATGCGAAGGATCCAGTTTGATACCGGTATCTTTTTTAGGCATATTATTAAGCGGCACAATCATTTCGGTACTGTTTCCAAAATCGTATTCGGCGGCTCCATCCCAGTAACTATTGCTATCGAACAAGCGAAACGAAGGCGAACAAGTGGCCGCGGTTGCCAGTCTGACGACCAGATATTTATAGTCTGACAGATTAATTCCGGCATCGTATTTCCACCCGCCAAAGCCATATTGTCCAGTTATCAGTGTTTTGGTGTTTTCATCGAACGTACCGCTGGCATAAATCGAAGGGTTAAACAAACCGTTCGTGAGCGGGAAGGTCGAAGAAGTAACCGTAAACTGGCGCGAAACCGGGTTCCCCAGTCCTCCCTGGTACGTGACAGTAACAGTGACTTCGCCATCGGCGTCAGCAACAATATTTCCGTTTACAATTTGAATGATTTCGGGATTGGGATTATCGTAGGTCGCGCCAATAGCAACATCTTCGGTCCGCCCATCGGCATAAACAGCTTTAACCGACAAACTGGTGGTTCCGCCCGTCAGCAACTCCACATCGCCACCTTCAACAATCAAATCTGTTAACGTCAGCGATTCTTCGCTGTATCCTTCAAATGAATCATCATAAAACTTGTCTTCCGAAAAGAACTCTTCGGTCGAAAACCAGTCGACATCGACGTATCCTCCGGTTTCAACCGTTGCAAAGTTGAAGATGCAAAACTTGTTTCCGGTAAATACTGAAAGATCGAATTTCATATCCAGGTCCGTCCCGAATTTGGTGAAGGTTTCATTATCCAGGCTGAAATAGAAACCGGCCTTGCTGGTGTTGTAATTGGCCACAGCGCGCAAATAGACGTCCGGTTCTTCAATTGTTTCTCCGGTAATCATTGTGCCATCATTCATCATTACCAAGGTTTTCTGTCCGTCAATCACCTTCACCCCAACATAGGCACACGGATCCTGGAAAACAGCCAATCCGGCCACATCGCCCTCCAGCATGTTTTCAAGGTTCATTTTGATGGTCCCAAAAGAATTATCCAAGTCGGAAGGATAGCCAAAAATCCGTTGGGTCAGCGTATTCCGGGCTTCGGTCAAATCACTGACCACGCTCACGGTTTTTAGCCGCAAGTAATCCGGACGCTCGGTTAACGACCATTTTGTATTATCCGGATTGTGGTTCCATCCCCATTGCATGCCCGGTTTGAAGTTCCTGAAATTATCATTGGTTGGCAGAACTTTCACCGGGTACTCGCGGCCAACATTGGGCTTGGTATAGGTCGTAACACCTTTCCCGTCAACACCAATCTCCGGCCAGTTATCCACCCAAGTTACAGGCTGAAGATTGGGCAGGCGGCCAAAAGCGCCTTTGTCGTAAAACAAAACCGTCCACCATTCGCCGGTTTGGGTTTCCACCAAGGCTCCCTGGTGAATATTATCATCGTCCAACAATAGCTTTTCTTCGTATGGCCCGTAAATATTGGTTGAACGCAGAGCCACCTGGTACGCCGGCCACCCGCCGTAGGTTGCATAAATGTAGTAGTAGCCGTTAATCTTGTACAAATGGCTGCCTTCCAAACCTTCTTTGACGGTGTAGGTGTAAACGTCCTTATCGGAGCCGGGCACAACGGAAAAATTTTCATCCAACTCAGCAATTTTCAGCGTGTTGATACCGTAAGCGACATAAGTTTTACCATCCTCGTCGAAAAACAGGCCCGGATCGTAGAAGGTGCCGGCCAGCTTTTGTAATTCCCAGGGTCCTTCCGGGTCGGTGGCTGTCAGCATATAGCTACCTTCTTCCAAGGTAGTAAACAGCAGGTAATACTTGCCATCGTTGTATTTCAGGCTGGTTGCCCACTGTCCGTGGCCATACCGGTCGCAACCATCCAGGTTGAAACAAGCCGAAGATTCAATTTTTTCCAGTGGGTTGCTGCAGTATTCCCAATTCACCAGGTCGTACGATTTCAGGAGCGTGGCGCCGGGAAAGATGTGCATGGTGGTAGAAACCATGTAATACACATCGCCTACCCGAATGACATCGGGATCGGGAAAGTCGGCAAAAATCAAGGGATTGGTGTAGGTTCCGTCGCCATTATCGCTGTGTGAGCGGTATTCGAAATCGGGCCGCGGATAGGCCTCATTCGCATACTCCTGATACCAATGATAAACTGGCCACGGACAAGCTTCCGGGTCGTTCAGAAAAGTAAAAGGTTCGCCCTCGGCCGGTGGTTCTCCTGTAAACTGTGCGAGCAAATCAGGGCTTGTAAAAAGAAGCCAGCTCACATTGCCCGTGTCATCCATAATCTTTTTGAAATTGGCCCCAAAACCATCGCCCCCGGCAGTTCCGGTGTGGCCTTTTCCCCACGAACTCTCGTATTTTTCATCGGCCCAATCCATTTCTGTAATCACTATGGGCGCAAAATCAGCAACCGGCTTCACCTGCTGGTCCCACTCTTGTTTAAACACCTCATAGCCATCGGCACTTCCAAACCAGCCGGGGTAAACATGCACAGCATAGCCGATATTCTCACCTTCAATCGGATTAAGCGCAAAACCTTTGTACTGCGACTGATAGCCGGAACCCGGAATCCAGAGCACATTGTGAAAGCCATTCTCGCGAATTCTATTCACGATGGGTTGGAAAATTTCCTTCAGCACATCAAAGTGCGCCTGCGCATTGGAGCCCTCAGTTCCATCGGCCAGGCGAATCCGAACCGGCTCATTGGCCAGCTCAAGCATGATTTCATCGCTGTTCCGTATTTTGGGATGTTCCGACACAATATCCCAAACGGTCATCAGGTATTGTGCATAGTTATAATCGTCTTCCACTCCAATGACTTCGGGTGAAACCCCCGGCGGGCGCATAATCACATACAATCCTTTCGAGATGGCGTATTCGGCCATCGGTATAAAAACTTCATCCAGGTATTTTCTGAACCGGTCTTCGTTAAAACAATTCGGGAGTTCGTGGCCATCGGGTGTGCAGCCAGGCGTGTTGCTCCAGTAAGGATTCATGTGCAAGCGCACAAAGTTCATCTTCCAGCCCGCATCCAGGATATCATCGATTAAACCCTGGTTGTAGGCCAAACAGCCATTCACATCATAATTGGTCCACTTGGTGCCCCGCTCATTAAACCAAGGACTGTAGGTTTGTGCAAAACCATGTAAGTTAACAGTATTCCCGTGCGGGTCTTTCAGGTAGCGGCCTTCAACGTGTAATTTGGGCGTTGGCATGCCTTCCCAGGCTTGAACATTCGTAATACATGACAGGAAGGTCAACAGGAACAACAGTCCGGGTAGTCGTTTTTTCATAAGTCAGGTTAAAATCATGTTCAATACAAAATTCTACCTAACAATGATAATTCCTCCAAACCAAACCGCTGTTCGATAATGGATAAATGAGTTTTAAATTTAGACATGCAAGATTTAATCGCTCATAAAAAGCAACTTAGCCCGCACAAAACGAATGGCCAAACCTATCGCCCACCTATTCCGGAACAATGGCCTGATAGTTTCCGCTTAGTTGCATCAAACTAAACAGGTACATGAGTCCATCAAAATACGGATCGAAGTAGCCGTCTTCATAAGGTTCGAGTTTTTCGTTCCAAAGTTTATGCACAAAATCATAGTCCGGATCCACCTCATCTATGAGTGAAACCGTTGCAGCTGTTGAAATCAGTCCCAGCGAATGCCGCAATTTTTGAAAACCACCCGCTTGCAGAATAAACTCGGGCGTCGTGCCATCGGGGTTGTATTGATCAACAAAGTCGTTGATGCCTTGCGAACGCAAAAATCCCTGAAACCGCGCCGCATAATCTTCCTGCCAGGCTTTGTCTTTTCCAAACCACACATAGTCCATGGCAATATTCAACGGAACGCGCCACGAATCGTAACGGAATCCGGCGGGCATCCAGCGTGTTGGGTGCGCTGTTCCGTCAAAATTGGTGTAATCGTAATTTAAGCCGGTTTCGGGGTGGCAGGCGCGGTGCAGGAATACGCGTGAAGTATCGGCACAATCGCGGTAAAACTGCTCGTGACCATCGTTGGCAAAGTCGGCCCAGAACTCCAAAAATGCCGGAACATGATACGACGGATCGGTCCATTCGTATCCGCCGCCTTCGGGCACAAAACTGATTTGTTTGTGTTCCAGATTGATGACGTGATGAATTCCGCCGGTACCATCTTTTGCCCACATGGCATCCAGAATCCTCCGGGCTTCGGAATAATAATCAATACCAGTGTCATTTCCCCAGCGGTTCGAAGCAAACAAAAGCGTGGTCACAAAAAACAGCTCGCCATCCGAAGCCGAACCTTGCGAGTTTTTCACCATGGTTTCGGGATTGATGCTCCAGGCAAAATAGCCATCGCGCGGGCCGCCCTGGTGCTGGGTGTAGTGTTTTGTCCATCGCCAAATCCGGTCAAAAACTTCCTTCTTGTCCAACTGAACGGCCACCATCATGCCATAGGAAAGTCCTTCGGACCGGGCATCATGGTTCTTCAAATCCGATACGTAAGCCATTGAGTCGCCCACCTCAAAATACACCCGGTTGGGCCCTTCAAAAAGATCGTGATAGGCTTTGGCCAGTTTTGCATCTACTTCCCGCTGGCTGTAGCCGGCCTTCAGGAAAAGATTGGGATAATGGCCGGAATAATATGCGCCGGTTTGGTTTTCAAACCGGATCCAGTCGACCTCAACCGGGCGGTCGCTTTTATTGACAACCACCAGCTTGTGAACGCCGGAATGAAGTTTTAAAATGGGAGACCGAATGACTTTCCATTCAGGACTTTCAGGAATACTCACCTCGGCTACAATTGGCCCGTCTGCATGATTCAGACGAATTTGCAACGTGCCACCTTGATTGGCCAGCGCCTTGATATGAATTGAATTCAGCTGCTTATCGGCAAAACTAACCGCATCGTACTGAATCCAGGCGTCTTTGCTTTCGAAAATGGTTTTCCAACCCTTGAACGTGTTTGCGGCATCCAGAAAATCGATTTTTGCACCGGCGCTGCTGATGGCACTGAAACGGTCGATTTCAATGTTGTTTGTCGCTTTTGTCAGTCCAACACCGCGCAGGCTCGGAACAACTTTCTGAATGGTGCCGTCGGCATTAAAAAACAGGCTATCGACCCGAACGGAACGATTTTTATCGAAAGTTGGTGAGTAATCATTGTGATGATAGAACAGGCACCACTGATTTTTATATTCCAGAATAGAATGATGGTTGGTCCAGCAACCGGTTGGCGACTCGTCCATAATCACGCCGGTCATTTTAAATGGCCCCATCGGATTGTCGCCAATGGCATATTCCAGCCGCTCTGTTTTGTTTTCAACATGCGGAAAAGTCAGGTAATAGATACCGTTTCGCTCGAAAACCCAGGGGCCTTCTTTCAATCCTTTTTCGGGAAGATTGGGAATAATCATCGGTTCCGAATCCAGTTCCAGCATGTTTTCTTTCAATTTTGCCACAAAAATATGACCGTGTGACCAATAAATGTACGCTTGCCCGTCTTTGTCAATCAGCACGTTCGGATCGATTCCCTTGATCCCTTTAATGTTTTCTTTTTGGGTGACATACGGGCCTTCAGGTTTGTCGGCCACCGCCACGCCAATTCCAAAACCTTTTCGCCCGTTTTCGTCCACTTCATTGGTGTTGGACGGGAAATAAAAATAATACTTGCCGTTGCGCTCAACACAATCGGGCGCCCACATGCTGTACGATGTAGAATCAATCCAGGGAGCGTCATACTGGCTGACAATCATCCCATGATCGGTCCAATCCGTCAAATTCTCCGACGAAAACACATGGTAATCTTCCATACAGAACCAGTCTTTTCGAAGATTTTTACCTTCGGGAGCCAGAATATCGTGCGAGGGAAAAACATACACTTTGCCGTTAAAAACCCGTGCTGACGGATCGGCTGTAAACTGGTTGCGAATAAATGGGTTTTGGGCTGAAACGTTTATATTTTGAGCGAAAAGCACAACCACCAGCATGGAAAGTGACGTGAAGAAAGAGTAAAAGGTTTTCATTGGTATAGAAATTAATTAGGTTGACAAGATGTATTAAACCACAGAGATAGCAGAGATTGCACGGAGTTTCACAGAGATTAAATTACCCTGATTTCTCTGTGTGAACCTCTGTTCTCTCCGCGGTTTCTTTTAAGTTACTATTGAACAAGCAAAACCCCGCCGTTGGTCGGAATTTGCACTTCAATCTCCTGTTTCTTGTTTAGTTTAACCGGTGCCACGTTGCCGTTCAGCTGTTGGTCGTCGCTGTACAAGCTCAGTTCGGAATTCGCCTGAAGCATGGGCAAATTCAGTTTCAACTTCAGGGTTTCATCTTGGGCATTGATTCCTGCAACGTACCATTTGTCGCCTTTGCGACGGGCAACTACCACATACTTCCCGGGATACCCGTCGATGAATTTAACTTCGTCCCAGGTAGTTGGTACGTTTTTCATGAAGTCGATGGCCCAGTCGGGAGCGTCAGTCAGGTTGTTGGGCGCCAGTGCAAAATGCTGGACACCGCTTTGAAACAGCACCGCAGTGGCCAGGGCAAACACATCGGAAGTCATTCGTTTTGAACCGCGATTGGGCGTGTTGTTGCCGTTGTAGAACTTGTTGAGCGCACTGCCGCCAAAATCCATGCTGCCCACCGTGTTGCGAATAAACGGGTGGATGCAGGCATTGAATGCCTCGCGATCGCAACTGCCCTGCCCGAAGTGAAGGTTTTCGCTGGCCAAAACGGCTTCGCTCGACGCGTAATTGGGGTACATGCGCTCCCAGCCGCGCGGCAAGGTGCATCCGTGAAAAATGACCATAATGCCATAGTCGTTGGCATCGTACAAAATATCTTCGTACAGTTTCATGGTCACTTGCTTGTCGCCTCCAAAAAAGTCAACTTTAATACCCTTTACGCCAATGCTTTTCATCCAGGCCATTTCCTTGCGGCGGGCAATGGTATTGTCCATAATGCCGCGCGGGCCTTGGGGCGCATCGTTCCAGTAGCCGTTCGAGTTGTACCACAAATACAACGAAACGCCTTTGCTGGCAGCATATTTAGCCAGCTCTTCAATTTTATCGTAGCCAATTTGCGTGTCCCAAAGGGCATCCACCAACACGGTTTCGTAGCCCATGGCTGCACTAAAATCGATATATTCTTTTTGAACATCGAACACCGTGGCGCCGTCCATTTTCATAATCCAACTCCACGATCCCTTGGTGTAGTTGTACTCCTGCGAGGCTTTGTAACGCGGTTCTACCACATCGAAAGGCACGGTGGTTTCAACAATGGGTGCAAGGGTTTCGCCCACGGTGATGGTGCGCCAGGGTGTGAAACCCGGCAGCGGAATGCCCGGGGCCGAAGTTCCGTTTCCGTTGTTCTCGCCCTCCATGGGGAATCCGATGGTGTACAGCCCATCGGCATGGCCCATTAACCGGCTGGCACAATAGCGACTGTCAACGCCCGTTTCGGAAATGAGCACCCAGCCGTCGTTATTCACTTTGAACAGGCACGGAAACGTGAACCCGTTGTTGTCCCAGCCGTTCGAGCCTATTGGAGCATCAAGCGTGTAGGAAGTTTCGTAGCTGGGCATGGTGCGCGCAAAACCCACCATGGGCTTGCTTTGCGGGCAAAGAAAGGTGCTGCTTCCCTGCGGAAATACAAAGCCCGAGGCCTCTTTGTTCACCACGCAACTTTTTCGTTCGCCCTGCGGATACACCTTATATTGATAAGCCACATCGTTGTTGCTTAGGCGAAAAATGACATCGAAAGCCGGTTTTTCATCTTTCAAAAATGTAAAAACACCTTCGTTGGCCACGTAATTTACCTGGCTTTTTTTGATGTTGGGCAAGGAATACGTTTCATCGATTTTGCGAAGTTGAACGTTTTCGCTCAAATCCAATCCCCCGGTGAAATCGCCCACGTTGGTTTCCATTCCCAAAGGTGAATTCTCGAGGAAGGTTTTCCCATTGTAAATCACTTTGTAAACGGCTTTTCCGTCATTATCGGAAATATTCACCACTAATTTCCCGTCGGGACTGGTCAACGTTTTTTCCGAAGCATTGGAAATGCCAATAAAACAGAAAAGAACGAAAAAGAACAAACTAATTTTCTTCATCATGAATAATATTGTACTAATTGTTTTTCGAGATTTGATCGCTGATCCGGAAGTAATCGAAATCGGCGAAACCTCCGGTGTTTTTTGTGGCATAGTTGAACAAGCCGAAACGGTAGCCCATGAAGTGCTCCATCAGGGTGTATTCCATTTTCAGCTCGCCACCAATTTGGTTCCAGGCTTTGCCATCGAGGCTGTAGAAGAATTTGGCCACGTCGATTTTGTTTCTGAAATCGCATTCAATTTTCAGGTGAACGTTGTTTTGCGACAGCGGCAAACTTTCCAATTCGGTGGGTACGTCGGTTTTGTTGCTAACCATGAACAGGTGTTTCTGACCGTTGACCACCTTCACCCCAACCTGACCAAACTTACGTTGAAAAGCAGTGAGTCCGGCAAAATCGCCTTCTTTCAGGTTCGTGGCATCAAGCAAGGTTGTACCGGTGCAGACCGAGCCAATGGTGCGCTGCGTCAAGGTGTTGCGCGATTTTAGGAATAAGCTGTCGATACGACCTGTTTTCAAACGAAGGAACCCTTTGCGCTCGGTAACCGACCAAAGTGAATTGTCGGGGTTGTGGTTCCACTGCCAAACCAACGGCAGGGCAGGTTCGCCTTTTTTGCGTTTGAATTCGTCGCTGGCCACAATGCCGGGCATCAAGCCTTTGCTTGCAGGCAGGTCCAGGCTTTCGGGTACTTTGCCGTCAACGCCCATCACGGGCCAACCGTCTTCCCACTTCACGGGAACAAGGTATGGGATTCGGCCAACGGAACCGTGATCTTGAAACAAGTAGGCAAACCAGCGTCCATCGGGAGTATCGATGATGCTTCCTTGGGCTACACCTTTATCTTGCAACGCAATACGGCCTTCCCATGGTCCCATCAGGTTGTCGGCACGGTGAACAAGCACCGTACGCATGCCGCCACGAGGCCACGAAATGTTGAACAAGTAGTACTTGCCATTGTGCTTAAAAAGCTGCGATCCTTCGGCTTTCAACATATTGGGTTCGGTAGGAGCACTTGCATTTTCGATGAGCACTTGATTTATCCCACCCTCCTTAACACCTGTCAAATCTTCATTCAATTCAACGATATTCAACTTACCACCACCGGTAATCAAGAACGCACGGTCGTTGTCGAAAACCAACGTACAATCGTGGTAACCTGGCGTGAACGATTTCATTTTCCAATCACCTTTTTCAATATCGTTAGTCCTGAAAATATAGGTTTTGTCGGTTGTTTGAGCATAGGTTGCAATGTAGTACGTACCATTGTGGTAACGCAAACTGCTTGCCCAAGTGCCCTTGCCGTAATTGCTTTTTCCATTAACAAGGCTCAATTCGTCCATTTCGCCCAGTTTGTCGTAAGCATAATTCAGCATTTCCCAGTTCACCAAATCTTTCGATTTCATAATGGGGACACCAGGACACATGTGCATGGTGGTGCTAGCCATGTAATAGGTGTCGCCCACACGGATCATCGACATATCGGGCACATCTGCGAAAATGATTGGATTTTCAGCTTTTTGAGCATGTGCAAATATTGTCGTTGCAAATAAAAATACTGACAGAACAACCAGATTACTTAGTTTGATTTTCATTTCACTTCATTTACGGGTCTGATAAAATATATGTTATTCCAATTGGCAGGGCATCAAAAATTATTTCAATGCCTGCCAATTGGAAAACGGGAATACTGAAACTAACGATCTTGTCTTTATTGCGGAACAGCATCGTTGGCCGATGTCGCATACAAGCCCAGTAAACAACCTGTAAAACCACCGGCCACATTGGTTGAAAGGATGTCGCCGGATACGGTACCACCCAAATTCACAAAGTCGGTTCCATTGGTGGAATAGCTGAATTCATAGTCGTTACCATTGGCCTGAACTTTTAAATGAACCGGATTTTTGATGTCGATTACGGTACTGGCAACAATTTTCGATTCCACCTGCCGGCTTCTTCTCGGCTTTTCATTGCGTTCCAGCAAAAGATAGTATTCGTTGCCCTTTTTGGTAATTCCAAATACGTAATTCGAATGCTCGTTTTGAAGCGTCACAATACCGGCCAAATCCTTTTCCGAAGCTGGTTTGTAATTCAGTGTCGTTTCAAACGAAAAGATTTTATGTTGTTGACGGTGAAACAAGGTGGAAGTCGGCTTCACCTCTTTAATGTTCACTGCGAAAGGCTGAATCTGCAAACCTTTTTTCGTTATTGAAATGAACTCTTCTCGTGGACCACGTAAGCCAATCCATCGGTAATCAAGTTTTTCAGAATCGAAATTCTCGGTAAAGGTGAAATTGCCATTGGGGAAAAAACCATCTTGTCCGGTTTTGTTTTCCACACCTTGAGGCATTTTCAATTTGGGCTCCATAGGGACCAAACCGTTTTCGAATACCGGAAATTCACCCGACCAATCAACAGGCAAAATAAAGGTTTCGCGGCCGGTGTTTACCTGGTCCTTTTCGTTGGGACGAATGGCCAGGAATACGCCGTAATATTTGCCGTCGGGGCCTTCAACCAAGTCGGCATGGCCCGCCCAATCAACTTTATTGGCACGGTCTTGGGGGAAATGGCGCTGGGTCAGGATCGGATTGCTGGGCGCCGGCTTATACGGACCTCGGGGATCGTCGCTGATGAAAATCACCTCGCTGTGCCAACCTCCGGTTCCACCTTCGGCACACATCAAATAGTATTTGCCATTTTTCTTGTAAATATGAGGCGCTTCAATCCAGATGGGTTTTTTAGAAAGGTCAACGCCACCATCAACAATAATTTTGTCGGTTCCGGCAATCACCTGGTCGTTTTCCAAATCATAGTCCCAAATTTTAATCACCCGGTGTCCGTTGTACAACTCTTTTCCAGGGGCAGGAGCATCGTTATGTACCACATAAGCCTTCCCGTTGTCGTCGAAGAAAAGCGACGGGTCGATTCCTTCAAACTGCAATTTGTACGGATCGCTCCACCCTTGGAAAGGATCTTTGGTCTTCACCACAATATTTCCAAAATCACCGGCGAACTGCGTGGTAATCATGTAGAACGTGTCGTTTAAGGGGTTGTATTTGATGGCTGGCGCATAAACCCCGGCGCTGATACCCGTGTCGTGGACTTTCAACTGTGAAGTGCGGTCGAGCACATGCCCAACTTGTTTCCAGTTTACCAAATCGTTGGAGTGGAAAATAGGCACGCCGGGGAACATAGCAAACGACGAGCTCACCAAATAATAGTCGTTGCCTTTGCGGGTGATGGCCGGGTCGGGATAACAACCTTGCAAAATGGGGTTGTAAAACTCATCGGCCTTCAATGGATTGTCTTTATATACCTGATCGTCGCCTTGATAAACAGCTTGGGTAAACACAGGCGCATTTTTATTTTGACTAAATCCTGCAAGGGTGAACAGAATCATAAAAACAAACAATAAGCCAATATGCTTTCTTTTGATGGACGGTCGTCCACTAAACTTTACTACAATCATCTCTAACTAAATTTATTATTGTGCATTCAATTACTTTATCACTATTGCATAACAGTCAGGGGCCCCAGATTTCCTTCGTAAATACGATCGCGAACAAGGTGAAAGCCTGGCAAAGCTTGTTTGGCCGTACCGTGCGAACACCCCGTGAGGCCAATCAGCATAAAAAAGAAAAGCGGAAAGAACGATTTGTTTCATCGGTAATTTAAGTTCGTGATTGTAAAGTTAGGGCATTAACGTATCGATGGATTTCAATTTTAGATAAATGATTTTAAAGTTTGGATAATCAAACAAACGACGCCTGGCTTCTATGGATGAATATCGCTCAGAAACAGGATTGTCCGTTGATCACAAGCTTTCGGCAAAGTGAGAATATCCGGCGACCTGTGAAAACGCCCCCGTAAACCCGGTCATCTCATGTAAACCTATTCCCCAAAAATGTGTTTGAATAAACCAGGCTGAAGATTATATTTGAAAACAATGCATAACCAGATAGCGACATACGGACTGACAGACCTCAACGGTGCGCCGGTTGAATTTATCCTGAAGGACATGGGAGAGCTGTATAAAGCAGCGAACGGCGAAACCGACCGTCCGCACCGGCACAATTATTTCACCATCCTGCTAATTGAAAAGGCAAGCGGCAAGCATATCATCGACTTCAAGGAATACCAACTGTTCGATCACTGCCTGTATTTTATTTATCCGGGACAGGTGCATCAGCTGATTGCATCGGAGAAACCCACCGGATGGGTGCTCAACTTCAGTAAATTGTTTTTGGTGCACAACAATATTTCCGACCAGATGATCAACGATGTGTACCTGTTCAACAAACACGGTGAAACGCCGCCATTGCCGGTCAACGAAACTGATTTTCAAAACTATAAAAACCTGGTCCGGCAAATCAGCCAGTACCGCGACCTGGAGTTGGATTATAAAAACGAAGCGATGGGCGCCCTGTTGAAACTGATCCTGATCCACAGCAACACGCACTGCACGCTTCATAAAGAGAAGAACCCGCAAAGCATCGAAACCGGCAACCAGCTGGTCCGCAATTTCAAGGAGCTGATCGACCTGCATTACAAAGAGCTTCACAAAGTGTCGGACTATGCCGATAAACTGTCGGTGACCAGCGATTACCTCAATAAATCGGTCAAATCGCTTACCGGCAAATCGGCCAAAGAGTACATTCTTGAGCGCATTTTGCTGGAAGCCAAACGAGTTTTGCTGTTTACCGAGCTCAGCAACAAAGAGCTGGCCTTTGAGCTGGGCTTTGAAGAGCCTGCCCATTTCAGCAACTTCTTTAAAAAATACAACGGCCTATCCCCCATCGACTTTCGCAACTCGGCCCGACAGTCTTGATTTATGATTGATGACTGATTAGTGATTAGTGATCAACCATCCCGGATTTTTACAATCCCAATCCTGATTTTCGCAAGGTAAAAGACATTTTTGTCTGTTATTTTTGTACCATGAATTCATCACAAAGCCACCAGGCTTGAAAAATTAAAAAAGAAAGGATTAGCTGATGAAAACTATTTTGCACAAATCAGAAACACGGGGCCACTCCAATCACGGTTGGCTTGACACCTACCACACCTTCAGTTTTGCCAACTATTACAATCCCGAACGAATTCATTTTGGGGCCTTGCGGGTACTGAACGACGACACCATTGCCGGTGGACGAGGTTTTGGCACACACCCGCACGACAACATGGAAATTATCACCATCCCCCTTTCGGGCGACTTGGAACACAGCGACAGTATGGGCAACACCGAGGTGATCAAAGAAGGCGACGTACAGGTGATGAGCGCAGGTTCGGGCATTTTCCACAGCGAATACAACAAAAATGCAGACCAGGAGGTGAGCCTGCTCCAGATTTGGGTGCTCCCCGACCGGAAACAAGTGACGCCACGCTACGACCAGATTTCGTTGAGCGATTTGGAAAAAGAAAACGAATTCTACCAAATTCTTTCCCCCAATCCGGACGACGCGGGTGTGTGGATTTACCAGCAAGCCTGGTTCAGCATCGGCAAATTTTCAGAGGATACAACGAAAACGTACCAGCTTAAAAATGAGAACAACGGCCTGTATGTTTTTGTGATTGACGGAAAAGTCAACGTAGGCGAAAATAGGCTGGAAAAACGTGACGGACTTGGGATTTGGGAAACACAAAACATTGAGCTCAGTCTAACAAAAGGTAGCCAGGTTTTGTTAATGGAAGTACCCATGCGGTTTTAAAAGAAAAAATAAATATTGACTCAAAAAAATGATTAAAAATGAAAACAATTAAATTAGTATTGATTACAGTGATTTTAGGAGTAGCGGGCACGCTGAACGCCCAAGTATTAAAAGCCGATGCCGTTAAAACGGAAATTACCTGGCTGGGTAAAAAGGTTACCGGCCAGCACAATGGTACCATCAAGTTGAAAAGCGGAGAGTTGACGATTGACGGGAACGCGATCTCCAACGGAAATTTTGTCATTGATATGACCTCAATTGCTTGCACTGACATCACCGACCCCGAAACCAATGCCAAACTGGTTGGCCACCTGAAGTCGGACGATTTTTTCAGCGTGTCAAGCTACCCGGAAGCCAAATTGGTAATTTCAGAAAACGCCACATTTGACGGAACTACGGCCAAGGTAACAGGCAACCTGACCATTAAAGAGATCACCAACCCGGTTACATTCGAAGTAAAGAAAGAAGGGAACACTTACCAGGCCGACATCACCGTTGACCGATCAAAATACAATGTCCGCTATGGCTCCGGCTCGTTCTTCTCGAATCTGGGCAACAACCTCATTTACGATGAATTTGTACTGGGAGTGAAGTTGGTGGTGGAATAATCCTCCGCGATTTCTGACCTGCATCTAAAACATACTGATTCCAATCGCTTTGAGTATAATCTTACCCAAGAATGAGTTACTAAATGGAATTGCCTGACTGTACCTGTTATTTCAGGGTTTGCCGGTCATTTCCAGGTGATTTAGCAGGGCGTCGGTGCTTACCGTCGCCCTTCGCAGTTTTTTTTTGCAAAGCGATGATAAAAATGATCAGTCATTCTCAATAACAGAAAGAGCAAATCGCAACGCCTACCAATCCCGCAAAAATAGATATTGTGATAAGCTATTTTTGCAGTATCTTGGTGTCAGAAAAAAATACAACGATGAAACGTATCCTATCCCTATTCGCCCTTTCTGCTATGCTGTTGGCTGGTTGTGCCGAGCTGCAGCAAGTGGCCCAAACCATTTACAACGAAGAACGTCCGCTCACCCAAACTGAAATCATCGCCGGACTTAAACAGGCGCTGACCGTGGGTGTTGACAGCTCGGTATCCAAACTGGCCGTCAGCAATGGCTATTTAAACGACCTGGCCGTGAAGATATTGCTACCCCCTGAGGCTGAAGTGATTACCAGTAACCTAAGCAAACTTCCCGGTGGACAACAAATGGTGGACAAAGTAATTACCGGCATCAACCAGGCCGCGTCGGATGCAGCCAAAGAAGCGGCCCCAATTATTGCCAACAGCATCAAATCGATGACCATCCAGGATGCAGCGGGCATTCTCACCGGGGGCGATTATGCTGCTACCGATTATTTAAAACGCACCAACTACGACGCCTTGCTCAAGCTGTATCAACCAAAAATTGAAGGTTCGCTGGACAAAAAGCTGGTTGGCAACCTGTCGGCTCAACAATCGTGGGACGAGATGACCGGCAAATGGAACCAGGTAGCCGGCTCGCTGGTTGGACAAGTAGCCAACCTTCAAACCGTGGAAACCGACCTAAGCGCCTACCTCACCCAGCGAGCATTGGACGGACTGTTCCTGAAAATTGGCGAAACCGAGAAAAACATTCGCCAAGACCCGGCAGCCCGGGTAACCGAATTATTGAAACGCGTTTTCGGCAAAGCAAACAGCTGATATACATTCACCTAAAACCTACTGGGTATGAACAAAAAACTACTTTTCATCCTGCTATGCGTGTTCGTTACCGCACCTATTTTGGTCTACTCTCAGGAAACATCTGCTGAAAAAGAAAAGCGCATGGAATGGTTCCGCGATGCCAAGCTGGGCATCTTCATCCACTGGGGCATTTACGCAGTGAACGGTATTGATGAAAGCTGGTCATTCTTCAACAATTACATTTCGCACGACGACTACATGAAGCAATTGACCGACTTTACGGCCTCCAATTACCAGCCCGATGAATGGGCCAAACTGATCCGGGAAAGTGGCGCCCGTTACGCGGTCATCACCACCAAACACCACGACGGCGTTGCCCTTTGGGACACGAAATGCTCCGGGCTGAGTGTCGCCCAGCAAACTCCGGCTGCAAAAGACCTGGTTTCCCCCTTTGTGAAAAGCCTTCGCAAAAACAACCTGAA
This sequence comes from Mangrovibacterium sp., assembly GCA_050178015.1. Taxonomy (GTDB): domain Bacteria; phylum Bacteroidota; class Bacteroidia; order Bacteroidales; family Prolixibacteraceae; genus Gaoshiqia. Next base: position 30,710 of record JBFXGM010000015.1, on the reverse strand, counting down.
AGTGGGACTGTACTATTCGTTGCTCGACTGGTCGCACCCCGACTATCCGAACAAAACCCGGCAAGAGAAACGTTATACGGACGACCCCGAACGCTGGGCCCGATTTGTTAAGTTCAATTTTTGGCAGTTGGAAGAGCTGTCGAAACAATTCCGGCCCGACCTGTTTTGGTTTGACGGCGATTGGGAACAAACAGCCGAAGCCTGGAAAGCCAAAGAATTGAGTGAAAACCTGCGCGACTGGAACCCCGGGGTCATCCTCAACTCGCGCATCCAGGGATACGGCGATTACGACACCCCCGAACAAGGTCTCCCGGTTACCCGCCCCGAGAGCGCATGGTGGGAACTGTGCATGACCATGAACAACTCATGGGGATTTCAGCATAACGACACCGATTACAAAACGCCCAACCAAATCATCCGGATTCTGGTGGACTGCATCAGCATGGGCGGCAACCTCCTGCTGGACATTGGCCCCAAAGCCGACGGGACCATCCCCTCCAAACAGGTGGCCATTTTGAAAGAACTTGGCCGTTGGACCGCCAAACACCAGGAAGCCATTTACGGCACACGCGCCGGCATTCCGCACGAACATTTCTATGGCCCCACGGCCTTAAATAATGAAGGCGACTTGCTGTACCTGTTTGTACCGCACAAGCCCAACGGCCCGCTGATGATCAAAGGCCTGAAAAACCAGATCAACCGCATTTGGGTGGTGGGCGAAGGGACCAAACTCAATTGGAAAGTGGTTGGCAAACAATACTGGAGTTCGGTCCCTGGCATTGTATATATCGACGTACCCGAATCGGTGCTGGATGAACAGGTTACCGTTATCGCCGTTTTGCTGAAAGACAAAGTGGACCTGTACCGTGAAAAAGGACAGGTTATTGAGAGTAATTAATCAGGAGTACCGCATACCTATCGAAACATAAAACAATAATAAGGATACAAAATTCAAAACCATATGAAACATTTTCTTTTTGTAACCGCAATGCTCCTGCTTGTTTGGGGATTGAATGCGCAAAATAAAGACACAGCAAAAATGGAAGTCTTGCCCAAAGGGGCAGGCTATTACTATCAAACCATCATGAAAGACATCCGGCAGGTAGCTGACTCGTTAACGGACGAAGAACCGGAGGCACGTTTGGTAATGGACCAGTCACAGTACAAATTGCCCAACAAAGTAGAATTGTACCAGCGCGTTTGGGCCAACCCGCCCATTTCGCAGGGCAATACCGGCTCGTGCTGGGATTTTTCCACGCTTTCGTTTTATGAATCCGAAGTTTTTCGCATAAGCGGTAAAAAAGTGAAGCTCTCCGAAATGTACACCGTGTATTGCGAGTATCTGGAGAAAGCCCGAAGGTTCGTGCGCGAACGCGGCAACTCGCTGTTCGACGAAGGCTCGGAAGGAAACGCAGTTGCCCGCCTGGCCCCGCATTACGGGTTGATGCCGGCAGCGGCCTACTCTGGTCTGATAAATGGACGAAAATTTCACAACCACGAAAAGATGGTGGCCGAAATGAAAAGTTACCTGCAATCGTTAAAAACCAGCAATGCATGGAACGAAAAGGCGGTGCTGGAAACCATTGCCCAAATCATGGGCCACCACATGGGCGTGCCGCCAACTTCATTCAAGGTGGATGGCAAAGAATACACGCCACAGCAATACCTGAACGATTACCTGAAACTGAACACGAACGATTTTGTGGAGATTCTTTCATACAAACAGAAACCGTACTGGCAGCAGGTGGAATACACCGTACCCGACAACTGGTGGCACAGCGCCGACTATTACAATGTTCCGCTGGACATTTACATGGCAGCCATAAAAAAAGCCATTCGTGAAGGCTATTCCATGAGCATTGGCGGCGATGTTTCCGAGGCCGGCTTCTCGCGCGACACCCAATGCGCCCTGGTCCCCAATTTTGACATTCCGTCGGCGTACATCAACGAAGATGCCCGCGCCTTCCGCTTTGCCAACGAAACCACGACCGACGACCACGGGGTACACCTGGTTGGTTATGTCGAAAACTACAACGGCGACGGGAAAGACTGGTACCTGATTAAAGATTCCGGCTCGGGATCGCGCAATAACGATGAAAATGCCCCCGAATTCGGCTACTATTTCTTCAGTGAAGACTATGTCAAACTAAAAATGATGGGCTTCACCATCCATAAAGATGCCGTGAAAGACATTATGGAAAAGTTCGGCAGATAATAATGGAGGGAGCTTCGGGCTCCCTTTTTTACTCTTCAAAAAACTCTTTGTTGAAATTGACCAGGTACAGCTCTTTTACCGAGCGGGTAAACGCCGTGTAAAGCCAGCGTAAATACTCTTTATTGATCATCTCTTCCACCAGATATCCCTGATCCACAAAAACGGCATCCCACTGCCCGCCCTGTGCTTTATGGCAGGTAACCGCGTAGGCAAATTTTACTTGCAGGGCATTGAAATACGGATTTTCACGGATCTTTTCCCAACGTTTCTTTTTGCTTCGGATATCCGTATAATCTTCAGCAACGCTTTGAAACAAACGCTTGTTATCTTCCTGCGTCATGCTGGCCGACTCAATATTTAAGGTATCAAGGATGATTTTGCAGTCCACTTCCAAATCATCGTAGTCAATAAATTTCAGGCTGACGTTGGCAAACCTGAAACCGTACAATTCCTCATACTTTCGGATAGCTTTAATTTCAACGATATCCCCGTTGGCAATAAAATCAACTTTTTCATCTTCACCCAGCCAGAAATAATTGTTCTTTACTACCATCAGCAAGTCGCCCACGGTAATCTCCGAATCCTTATATAATATAGTAGAACGTATTCCCTGATTGAATTTATTGGCCCGCTTGTTGGATCGGGTAATGACCATGGTTTGTTGTTCCCCGAAACGGTCGTAGCAATTGGAAATTTGCTCAATCAGATCGGCTCCGCCAATGCGACTGATGTCAGCAAAACCGGCTGTTTCAATCGGGAAGTAGGATGGATCCAGGAAATCCTCCGAGATCATCTCCCGCAAATTGGTGGCATTGTGCAAAATGCCGGAATCCTGCTCCTGCCGTACCACATCCGTTAATTCATGATCAATCACTTCCAGTCCGTAAAGTTCGAGCTCACGCGGGTCGAGCGCCGGGCTGATATCCATGCCCACTGGTGGTAATTGGGCCGTGTCGCCAACCAGGATCAGCCTGCAGTTTTGCCCTGTATAAACGTATTCATACAAATCATCGAGCAAGCGCCCCGAACCAAACAAAGAACCTTCGGGCGAACTATTGGAAATCATGGAAGCCTCATCCACAATAAAAAAACAATCTTTCACCAAGTTCTTGTCCAGCACAAAACGCCCCATTCCATCAGCCGATGATTGTTGCCGGTAAATTCGTTTATGAATGGTGTAAGCGTTTTTCCCGGTGTAGGATGAAAGCACTTTTGCCGCGCGCCCTGTAGGGGCCAGCAAAACCGTCTGAAATTTAAATGCCGACAAGGTTTTCACCAAGGCATTGAGCATACTTGTCTTACCGGTCCCGGCATAACCCTTCAGCAAAAATACCGACTCAACCGAGTTATCCGCAACAAATTCAGCCAGCTTCCCAGCCAGCAATTCCTGCCCCGCAGTAGGCGGAAAACCAAAATTTTGGAGCAGTTGATCCGCTATGTGTTTTTTCAACATTGTCGCTAAATTAAAAGTATTCCGCCGATTGTAATTTAATTTTTTTTATAAATTTGCAAGCAAACAAAAACTAATCTTAAAAAATCAAAGATGAAGACAGCAATTCAGATCGCACTTGTAGCTATCGCCATTGTCCTCGGATACTTAATTTATAATAGTGTTCAGCGACCAATTGAATTTGAGAAAGCAAAAAAAGAAAGATATGATGCTACAGTGCAGCGTTTGAAGGATATCCGCAAGGCGCAGGTAGCCTACAAAGATGTTAACGGAAAGTTTACCGGAAGTTGGGACACCCTGATTAACTTTGTAAAACATGATTCACTTCCTTTGGTTCGTAAAATCGGTATGCTTACTGACAGTATGATCGAAGCTGGCTGGAATGAAGAAACTGCCATCAAAAAAGGAGCAATTATTCGTGACACGATCCGGATCAACGTTCTGGATACCTTATTTGGCCGTTCATACCCGATTGAACAAATAAAATACGTACCGGTTCAGGATACAATAGCAGAATTCCACCTTGGAGCAACTATTATTACAACCGGCTCAGGCATTCAGGTTCCTGTTTTTGAAGCCAAAGCACACAATAATACCATCCTGAAAAATCTGGATCATCAGTTGGTTATTAACCTGAATGACCAAAGACGTGCCAACGAAAAATATCCCGGACTGAAAGTAGGTTCACTTACTGAAGCAAACAACAATGCCGGTAACTGGGAATAAAAAGCGCTATGCAAAATATATCGCTGGTTGACGAAACTTTCGATTTAAATTTTACACCGGAATATATTCTGTCCATCCAGGTTAGCCTGGATGGATTTTCTTTTTCTATCCTGGACAGTATTCAGAATAAAGTCGTTTATCTGTTCCACCAGGATACGTTTACCAATGATCCCGGCTTTCAGCTTAAAAAAATCAGAACGGTTTATCAGGAGGCTGATCTGCTGGAATTACCTTATAAAAAAACAAATCTGTTCTTTACGTCCCCGGAAAAAACCACCTTGATCCCTGCAAGCCTGTTTCAGCCCGAAGAAGCGGCCCGGCTGTACCAATTTACGTTTAACGCATCGGGAGGGGAAGATATTCTATATACAAACTTACCTCAGGCCGACTCGGTAGCCGTATTCGGTATCCATCACGAGCTTCATGAATTTCTGAAAGAAAAGCATCCGGGGATCGAAATTCAGAATGATTTATTGGTGTCACTTTCCGATCTTTCACCCGGGGAAAATATCCTGAAGATACGCGTATTCAGAAAACAGCTGGCCATTTGGGCCTACGACCAGCAGATGCGTTTTTACAACAGCTTCTACTACGAAGGCGAAACGGATCAGTTGTATTATATTTTAGGAGCGGTAAACAGCATGGGCAGCGAACCATCAACCCTAATCCTGGACGGCATGGTAAACAAGCACGCGGAGATTTATCACCGGCTACGTCAGTATTTCAATACGGTGCAAATTGCCGTCAACAATAAGAACCTACACTACAGTTATTTAATCGACCGGCTCCCTGATGCCCGGTTTGCTAACCTTTTTAACAGTTTTTCATGCGTATCGTAGGAGGTCAATACAAAGGGCGCCAGTTCAACCCGGGCAAAAGTTTTAAAGCCAGGCCAACCACGGATATGGCCAAGGAAAGCCTGTTCAACATTCTGCAAAACAAGGTTGATTTTGAACAAATCACCGTACTGGATCTTTTTTCGGGCACAGGAAGCATTTCGTTTGAATTTGCTTCGCGCGGCTGCCAGGACATCACCAGCGTGGAACAGAACTTTCACCATCACCGGTTCATCCAGGAAGTGATTACCAGACTGGGTGAAAAACATATTAAAGCTATCAAAGCCAATGCATTCGTTTTTGTTGAAAAAACCGTCCAAACCTACGACCTGATTTTTGCCGACCCTCCATACGACCACAAGCATTTTGCTGAAATCCCGCCCCTGATTCTGTCAAAAGACATCCTAAAACCGGAAGGACTGTTCATTCTGGAACATTCAAAAAACTACGATTTTTCGAATTTTCCGGGGTTTATTGAAGTTCGAAACTACGGGAGCGTCCATTTCTCCTTTTTCAGAAAATGACACCTACCCTTTTTACAAATAACCGGCAGTAAAAAACCCGGCTTTTAACCGGGTTAAAGTACTTGTCGTTTTTTGGGATGCAGTATTAGCAACCGCCACGCACTTTTGTCACCTCTTTCTTTACAGGTGCCCCAATGTTTTTCAACGAATTGACCAAACTTTGCATACCGGCAGCAGCCTGCGAGCGAAAATTATATACTTCGATCAGGTGTTTGGACGATCCGGGAGGCGGGGCATCTGCCATAAAAAACATCTGCCGGAATTCGCCCGCTGTTTCATGCAAAATAAAATTATCCGACTTTCCGATATAATTAGCTTTCAAACAAGCCATCTTCACCAGCGTATCGCTGTCGGCATAAAAAATATTGGTTTTCATACGCTGCCGTAAAATACTTTCCCACTGCCGGTCCATCATCCGATCGAAAGGCATATTGATAGCCATGGGAATGTGAAATTTTTCAAACTCTTCCGGAGTGCGCACATCAATTACATTGATCGCATAATAGTTGTTCACGATTTCGTTCGCCAGTTTATCAGCCGACATTTTACGAAATACGCACTTCTGCTGCCTCTTTGCCTCGGCAATACGCGATCTGATAATATCATCCCTTCCAGGCAGGAAAGCGACAACTGCCAAAACCACAAACAACACGCCGGTAGCCAGCGTATATTTTGACCTCAACTTGGGGGGAACGGAGGCTGGCCGGTTGTTCACCTTGCTCTCGATAAACCAGGTAGCCACAAATGCCATAACCGCCACGGCAGCCAGAATGAAGCCAAATTGAATGTTGCTCATCCCCAGAAAATCGGAGATACGCACATTTCCCATATTATTGGCAGTATAAAGATTTTCGAGTAGCGGAAAACTTTCGGTAAATACCCAAACGCCAAGAATTGATCCAAAGATAAAAGTCATCGCATCCAACTTACCAATGGCGGCGGCGCAAACACTTGTCCCCGGACAAAATCCGCCAACAATGAAACCCGCACCCATGATGGCGCCTCCCAGCAGTGCAGACTGCAAAAACGTCGGGTTCACATAAATGATATCGAGATCGAGCAGGCCGTAATGGCCCAGCAGCAACACACCGGCCATAGCAGTAATACCGGCTGTAAAGAACACGCGCAACACGGTAAAATCGTAGCCATAAAACAGGCCAACCAGTTTTTTGGTGGATGAAAAACCTGCCTGCTCCAGAATAAAGCCGAAAGCGATTCCGAGCAGTAAGGCAATGACGAGGCTAAATTCTTCGCTGATGATATAAGGTACTAATGGTCCCATAGTATGTTATTTAAGCCAAAGTTTTCTGAAAAAATAAGCCAGCGCATAGGCTGCACCAAAGATCGCCAGCATGGTGAGGATGCCGCCCAGCGAAAGGACAGCCATCCCGCTCAGGGCCGAGCCGCTGGTACAACCGCGCCCCAACTGCGAACCAAAACCAAACAAAGCCCCGCCCACCAGCGCGCCAACAATCCGAAGGCCAGTGGTTGCCCGAGGCCCTTTTTCCAGCTTCAAGCCAACCCGGTTGGCCAGTACGCCCGAGAAAAAAGCGCCGATAAAAACGCCAATCACTTCAAAAACGAGCCAGTTTTTCCACGGGCCACCCGGGTTCTGCTCGGCAAAATCTTTGTAATAAGCCGTGTTTTCGGCGTGCTGGGGCGCTACCGACTCTACGGTAGCAATCACCACACTCTTAAACGCGCCACTCGCACCCAGTCCGCGTCCAGTGATATAAATCGTGGCCAGCAACACCATGCCGAGTAAAAAACCCGCCAGATAGGGGTTCATGTAAGGTTTGGGCTGGTTCATAACGATGTATTTTTAGGTTTTGAATCACTTTTCAAGTTTTCGCTTTCAGCTGCCTGATCGGTTTCCTCTTCCAGTTCCTCGTAGCCGGTAAGCATGGCCTGAATGTTGGATGTTGGCGTATGCCCCGTAGTGGTCATGTACACATGCACCACCAGAAACACCATCAGCAGGAAGGCGCCCAAGGTATGCCAAAAGGCCAGCGATTCGAGGGAAATATCCTGAACGACAACAATATTATTTTTGTCGATCGTTTTGTGGAACATGTACAGGATTCCGGAGATCACCGTAATGGGCACCAAAATCAGTTTGAAACTAAGATACACCAACCGCTGAAGCGGGTTCAGTTTTCGCAGCTGCGTTTTTTGTGTCGGATGTTTCTCTCCTTTAAACATGCCAATACTGTAATAACGCACTTGGTCGATCAATTTTTGGGAAGTGGGAATGTATTGCTTCCACTCGCCGGTTACCACATGCCAGAAAATAGCAAAAACGATCAATCCGATGAGCATCCAGGAAGCCACGCGGTGAAAGCGGGCAGCCTGTTCAAAACCCAACAAATCAAAGGTACCATGCACTTCGAAACCGGTGAACGCCAGAAAAATGATCAGGGCAGCCTGTGTCCAGTGCCAGAAACGTTCAAAGCCTTTGTAAATATATATGCGTTTCATAATCGGTCCTTTTTTTTACTGAATTGGTTCTTCTTGTTCATAATCAATCACCTCGGCCTCATAGGTTTTCCGGCGGATAGCCACCACAATTCGGAAGGCACCATGCAAAACAACGGCCCCCAATGCGGCAAAGAAGAGAAAAACGCCGGACGCGTCGAGCCGTTTGTTGTAGTCACGGCCAGGAAGGTAAAAACCTTCCAATCGGGCAAGCCTTCCATTGTCGCGGGTATGGCATTCAGCACAACCTACGGCCTGATCTTTTGGCGCCACCATGTGATTGACCGGCCAGTACATTTGAGTTTCCACAAATGCATATTCGCCACTATACGGCAACCCAACCCGCTTCATCCCAGCCTCAGCGGCAGTTTGCCAGTCGAAATCTTTCCAGAAGGCACTGTCGCCGGTAACCGGCGAAAACAGTTTGGGCTGAATCAGGGTCTTGTATTTAATATCGTAGATTTGGTCACCCGTATGAATTTTTACCGGGATGATTTTCGAGTTTTTATCGTCGTGCGAACCAAAAAGCCGGTTCATCTGCACCGGTACAGACTGGATTGTATCGCCCAGCAAATAGTGATCGGCCGTTCCGTTAAACCACATGTAATCGGGAACCACATTCGTCGCCCAAACAAATTCCCCTTTTATAGACTGATATTCCCAAGTATGGTCCTCGTTGACTTCCTGATAGGGCTGGCCATCGCGAAGCTTGCCCGCTTCCGACCATTTCCACGACATTTTGGTTGGGTTTGCCTTGGCATAAGTTGGAATATGACAGGCCTGACAGCTCACTTTGGCATTGTGCCGGTTCAGCATATCATCAAAATGGGGTGTATTGGAATGGCACTGTTCGCAGGTGGCGCGATTGTTATTGGTTGACGAAACAGAATAGAGACGCCCCTTGATCTGATGATTTTCAGCGGTATGACAATCCACACAAGACATATTCATACCATTGGCGGCCATGTGCACATCAACATCCCGGTCGCAAGCCAATTGCGCTTCTTCCAGATCGCCATGCTTTACATTGTTGCCGCCGCCACTGTAAAAATGGCAACTGCCGCAATTTATTTTTTCCGGAGGACCGACACTCTGGGCCACCTTGGTCAGGTTCACCGACCTATCGGGGTATCCGGCAGTGGACGAACCCTTGAGGTACTCATCGCTGTTGTCGTGGCAAACCATGCAATCTACATTCCGGGCATTGTTGAAGTCGAAGTGGTCGTTTGTCATGCCAAAACCAATGTGGCATTTGGCACAACTCAGCTCATTGGATTGCGCACCAAGACAGAAATTGTTGAGCACATTCTTCTTTCCGGCAGCGGCCACCCCCCTGCCCTCAACATACGAAACCCGTTCCCAGTTCCAGTGGGCCGAGTTCATCACTTCGCGGTGCCGCTCGGTGTGGCAGCCGATACATGTTTCGGTAACCTCCTGAGGCGTCGCAAATTCGCGTTGCAGCTCCGGTAATTTCCGGTGGTCAACCGACGGAACCGGCTTAATGGCATACTCCTGTTTCAGTTGTTCAAGTTTCAGGTTGTAGTATTCTTCCTTTGTCAGCAGATTCAGCAACAACAACGAAAAAATCACCACCAGGATAATCCCCAAAATCGTTTTTGTCATTCTAAATGGTTTTATTAGTTAACCAACGTGCGTCACGCAAGCGCTAAAATCTTCATTTGCAGTGTAAGTTTATAACGAAACAAACAAATCGCAAAACCCTGACAGATGCTTTTTAAAACATGTTTGATACTGTCACACGTACAACCAACTACATATCAATACATTTAGATACTAAAATACCACGATAAATCCTGCTAATACAGAATAATTCTAAAAAAGCCCTGACTATTAAGGACTTCCAGGTCTGAATTCCACAAATTAGTTAAATAAGCATTTCATCAAACCATCAACCGCTACTGCCAAACAACATCAGCTGGATTTCAATTTTTCATGTAATTTTATCAGCACATTACAGCACAGTTAACCAACTAAATCATAACCGATGAAAAAATTACTTTTTGCAGTATTCATGTTCGTCCTGTTAGGCATGAGTTTCGCACAAGAAAATTATCAACCCTCTGCAGAAAACCTGGCCAACCGAGAATGGTTTCAGGATGCCAAATTCGGTCTGTTCGTTCATTGGGGCGTCTATTCGGTCATGGCCGGGGGTGGCGATTACGGCATTGCCGAGTGGATTATGAACCAAAAGCAAATCCCCATTAAGCAATACGAAAAGTTGCCGTCCTTTTTCAATCCCACCAAATTTGATCCGGCCGAGTGGGTTTCGATGGTAAAAAAAGCCGGGATGAAATACATTACCATCACCAGCAAACACCATGACGGTTTTACCATGTACGATTCGAAAGTGAGCGATTACGATGTGGTGGACCGCACCCCTTACGGAAAGGATATCCTGAAACAACTTAAAAATGAATGCGACAAGCAGGGCATCAAACTGTTCTTCTATTACTCGCAGCTGGATTGGCACCATCCCGATTATTACCCGCGCGGAAACACGGGCAAAGGTTACACCGGCCGCCCGGAAAGTGGCGACTGGAACGCCTATATTGACTATATGAATGCCCAGCTAAGTGAATTGCTGACCAATTACGGCGAGGTGGGCGGAATTTGGTTCGATGGCATGTGGGACCAATGGGACGCCAACTGGCGACTGAACGAAACCTACGCACTAATTCACAAACTGCAACCCGGTGCACTGATTGGCAGCAACCATCACAAATCCCCAACTCCGGGCGAAGACTTCCAAATGTTCGAACGCGACCTTCCCGGCGAAAATACGATGGGCTTCAACCAAACCGGCACCATTTCGGAACTTCCGCTCGAAATGTGCGAAACGATGAACGGCAGCTGGGGGTTCAACCTGAAGGATCAAGGTTACAAATCGTCGAAACAACTTATTCAAACAATGGTAAAAGCCGCCGGTTACGGGGCCAATTTCTTGTTGAACACCGGCCCCATGCCCAACGGACAAATCCAGCCCGAAAACATCGACACCCTAATGATTATGGGCAACTGGCTGGAAAAATACGGCGAAACGATATACGGGACCCGCAAAGGACCAATAAAGCCAACAAGCTGGGGCGCTACCACCCAAAAGGGAAATACAATTTACCTGCACATCCTGGAATTGGACCAGGAGAATCTGCTGATTCCCAACCTGAACAGCAAAATAAAAACCATGAATTTTTTCGATGACAGTACAAAAGTCAACTATAAAACCACCGAATTCGGAACGCTGATCGAAATCCCGTTCAGCAAACGCCAGCAGGTTGACACCATCCTGAAAATAGAAATATAAGCATTTTATCCCCGCTAATCGAATAAAATGGCTACCTCGCAGGGTGGCCATTTTTAGTATCTTTAAGCTGATCAAAAACAAATATCTATGAAAGAAACTTCTGCAAACCGAGAAATCAGATGGGGAATCCTGAGTACCGCGAAAATCGGCTTGACCAAAGTCATCCCGGCCATTCAACAAAGCCCGTTCAGCCTGGTAACAGCCATTTCCTCGCGCGATCTGGCAAAAGCACAAAAAGCAGCCAACGACCTTGCGATTGAAAAATATTACGGTTCGTATGAAGAACTGCTGAATGACCCGGATATTGATGCCGTGTATAATCCGTTGCCAAACGATCAGCATGTACAGTGGACGTTGAAAGCGCTTGAAGCCGGAAAACATGTGTTATGTGAAAAACCAATCGGCATGAACGCCGAACAAGCAACTTTGTTGGCCGATGCTGCCGCCAACTTTCCTAAGCTAAAAGTAATGGAGGCCTTCATGTACCGCTTTCACCCGCAATGGCAGGAAACAGCCAGGCTGATCGAATCCGGCGCTGTTGGCGAAGTAAAAACCATTCATGCATTCTTTTCCTATTATAATACCGACCCGCAAAACATCCGCAACAAACCCGAAGTTGGCGGCGGCGCGCTGATGGACATTGGCTGTTATTGCATCTCCTTTCCACGGTTTATCTTTCAGGAAGAACCGGAAGCTGTTGTCGGCATGATGGATATCGACCCGCAATTGGGCACCGACAGGCTCACCTCGGGCATGTTGAAATTTAGCTCCGGCAAAACAGCCACCTTCACCTGCTCCACGCAACTGATGCCCTACCAGCGCGTCAACATCCTGGGCGATCGCGGGCAAATTGTTATTGAAATTCCGGTAAATGCGCCGCCCGCTGAAACCACAAAAATTGAACTTATCACCAAAGAAGAGCAGCGGGTAATTGAATTCGGGCAGGTTGACCAATATACACTTCAGGCGGATGCGTTTTGTCGGGCGGTCCTGGAAAATACCCCCGTTCCCACCCCGCTTAGCGATGCCATTGGAAACATGAAGGTCATTGATGCCATTGTAAAAAGTGCAACAGAACAAAAATGGGTCGCGCTCTAGTTCCCCCGGCGAAAACGGTTAATGTTTAAAATAAAAATCCCACCCCAGAGTGACGGCTTCTGAAAAAAGAGGTACGATTGTTTTAATACAAATATACACATAGCTATATGAATAAAAACGATTTTTTTGATATCTTGAAGCCGTATTCGGAAACCTTTAGCCCCTGTTTTTGTTAAGGGAAGTGAAAATTCAACCGAAAAATAACTGATAAAAAACCACACATATGTTTGATCTGGAATTAATAGAAAAAACCTACGGGAATTTTGGCCCTCGTATAGAAAAGGCCAGAAACGTGTTACAAAAACCGCTCACCCTTTCCGAAAAAATCTTGTATGCCCATTTGTTCGACCCTGATAAGGTAGAAAATTTCAAACGCGGCGCCGACTATGTTGACTTTGCACCGGACCGTGTAGCCATGCAGGATGCAACGGCCCAGATGGCCTTGCTGCAATTTATGAATGCAGGCAAGTCAAAAACAGCTGTCCCGTCAACGGTACATTGCGACCACCTGATCCAGGCCAGTGTTGGCGGACGTACCGACTTGCAATTTGCCCTTCAAAACAATAAAGAAGTATTCGATTTTTTGGAATCCGTGTCGAACAAATACGGCATCGGCTTCTGGAAACCAGGAGCAGGCATCATCCACCAGGTAGTGTTGGAAAATTATGCCTTTCCGGGTGGAATGATGATTGGGACCGACTCGCACACGGTGAATGCCGGCGGGTTGGGCATGATTGCCATTGGCGTTGGCGGCGCTGACGCCGTTGACGTGATGGCCGGCATGGCATGGGAGCTCAAATTCCCGAAGCTGATCGGCGTAAAACTGACCGGCAAACTGCATGGCTGGACAGCCCCGAAGGATGTAATTCTGAAAGTGGCCGGGTTGCTCACCGTAAAGGGAGGAACAGGTTATATCATTGAATATTTTGGCGAAGGTGCAAAATCGCTCTCAGCAACCGGAAAAGGCACCATTTGCAACATGGGCGCCGAAGTTGGGGCAACAACTTCAACCTTTGGTTACGACGAATCGATGGAGCGCTACCTGCGTGCAACCGGTCGTGCGGCTGTAGCCGATCTGGCCAACGGTATCAAAAATCACCTGACGGCCGACCCGGAAGTCTATGCGTCTCCCGAAAAATACTTCGATCAATTGATCGAAATCAATTTGGATGAACTGGAACCTCACTTGAACGGGCCATTCACCCCCGACCGTGCCACCCCAATTTCAAAAGTGGCAGAAGTGGCCAAAGAAAACGGATGGCCTACCAAAATTGAAGTTGGGCTGATCGGGTCCTGCACCAACTCATCGTATGAAGATATCTCGCGGGCGGCCTCGTTGGCCAAACAAGCCGTCGATAAAAAGCTGAAAACAAAATCAAAATTCACCATTACCCCTGGTTCCGAACAAGTTCGTTACACTATTGAACGCGATGGCTTTATTGATATTTTCGAAAAAATTGGCGCCAGCGTATTTGCGAATGCCTGCGGCCCCTGCATTGGGCAGTGGAACCGCGAAGGAGCCGCCAAAGGCGAAAAAAATACCATTGTTCATTCCTTTAACCGGAATTTTTCGAAACGGGCCGACGGCAATCCCAACACGCACGCTTTTGTTGCCTCGCCCGAACTGGTAACAGCGCTGGCCATTGCCGGTGATTTAACCTTCAACCCGCTAACTGATAAGCTGATCAACGAAGACGGGCAGGAAGTAAAACTGGACCCGCCAACCGGCGAGGAATTACCACGCAACGGGTTTGCCGTGGAAGATGCCGGTTACCAGGCACCGGCAGAGGACGGTTCCACGATCAATGTTGCTGTGGCGCCCGATTCAGGCAGATTGCAGCTGTTAAGCGCTTTTCCCGCGTGGGACGGAAGCAACATTACCGGGGCAAAACTGCTGATTAAAGCCGAAGGAAAATGTACCACCGACCACATTTCGATGGCAGGCCCCTGGCTGCGTTTCCGCGGGCATTTGGACAATATTTCCAACAACATGTTGATTGGGGCAGTCAACGCTTTCAACGGCGAAACCAACAAGGTAAAAAATCAGCTGACCGGGGAATACGATGAAGTACCAAAAGTACAGCGCGCTTACAAAGCTGCCGGTATTCCAACCGTCGTGGTAGGCGACCACAATTACGGCGAAGGTTCGTCGCGCGAACATGCAGCCATGGAACCACGTCACCTGGGCGTAAAAGCCGTCATCGTAAAATCATTTGCACGCATCCACGAAACCAACCTGAAAAAGCAAGGTATGCTGGCGCTCACTTTTGCCACCGAAGCTGATTATGAAAAATTTCAGGAGGACGACACGTTCAACTTCCTGGACCTGGTTGATTTTGCCCCTGGCAAACCCTTGCATATTGAAGTGGTACATGCCAACGGAACCAAAGATACAATTGTCGTCAACCACACCTACAATGAGCAGCAGATTGAATGGTTCAGGGCTGGTTCAGCCTTAAACCTGATCAAAAAACAAAATAACTAATCAATAATAATTCGCACCCGAGAAAAATGGAAAAAATTAAAGTAGCAAATCCAGTAGTGGAACTGGACGGAGATGAAATGACCCGGGTTATTTGGTCATTCATAAAAGAAAAACTCATTTTCCCCTATCTGGACATTGACATCAAATATTACGATTTGGGCATGGAAAACCGCGACCTGACAGATGATCAGGTGACTGTTGATGCGGCACATGCCATCCAAAAATACGGAGTCGGCATCAAATGTGCCACCATCACCCCCGATGAAGCACGGGTGGAAGAATTCAAACTGAAGAAGATGTGGAAATCGCCAAACGGTACCATCCGCAATATTTTGGGCGGGACCGTTTTTCGCGAACCCATCATCATCAATAATATTCCCCGCTTGGTTCCGGGCTGGAAAAAACCCATCTGCATTGGGCGCCATGCCTTTGGCGATCAATATCGTGCAACCGATTTCACGACCAAAGGAAAGGGCAAGCTCACCATCACCTTCACGCCCGAAGACGGCAGCGGGGCACAATCGTTCGACGTTTACAATTTTGAGGGCGACGGTGTGGCCATGGCCATGTACAACACCGACGAGTCGATCTTCGGCTTTGCCCGTGCCTGCATGAACCAGGCATTGGCAAAAGGCTGGCCGCTGTATATGTCAACCAAAAACACCATCCTCAAAAAATACGATGGCCGTTTCAAGGACATTTTCCAGGAAGTTTTTGAAACCGAATTCAAGGAAAAGTTTGCCGAAACCGGTATCACCTACGAGCACCGGCTGATCGACGATATGGTAGCCGCAGCCATGAAATGGGAAGGTGGATTCGTGTGGGCCTGTAAAAACTACGACGGCGATGTGCAATCAGACACCGTCGCGCAGGGATTTGGCTCACTTGGACTGATGACATCTACCCTGATTACCCCGGATGGCCAAACGATGGAAGCCGAAGCCGCACACGGAACTGTGACCCGCCACTACCGGGAACATCAGCAAGGTAACCCAACATCGACCAACCCGATCGCCTCCATTTTTGCATGGACCCGGGGACTGGCTTTTCGCGGGAAACTCGATGGCAATGAAAAGCTCATCAATTTTGCCGAAACGCTGGAGCAGGTCTGCATCGAAACCGTAGAAAGCGGGAAAATGACCAAAGACCTGGCGCTGATCATTCACGAAAAAGACCTGAAAAAGGAACACTACCTCACAACAGAAGCTTTTTTAAATGCCATTGACGAGAACTTGCAGTTAAAACTTTCGGCTAACTAACATGGGTGAAAAAATTACAATACAAAACCATCAACTGGTAGTCCCCGACAAACCGGTCATCCCGTTTATCGAGGGGGACGGTATTGGAAAGGACATCAGTCATCCAAGCCAACGTGTGCTGGATGCTGCCGTCGAAAAAGCATACGGTAGCCAGCGTAAACTGATTTGGAAAGAAGTATTGGCAGGACAAAAGGCTTTCCGCGAAACTGGCAACTATTTGCCCGATGAAACGCTGGAAGCTTTCCGCGAGTATCTGGTGGGCATCAAAGGACCGCTCGAAACCCCTGTGGGGGGCGGCATTCGGTCGCTGAACGTGGCCCTGCGCCAAACCCTCGATCTGTACGTGTGCCTACGGCCCGTGCGCTGGTTCAAAGGTGTGCCCTCGCCTATCCGCTACCCGGAGCTGGTCGATTTGCACATTTTCCGCGAAAACACCGAAGATATTTATGCCGGAATTGAATTTATGGCCGGTGAGGAACACACCCAAAAATTTTACGATTTCCTGGTAAACGAAATGGGCGTGACCACCCAAATCCGATTCCCTGAAAGTTCTTCATTTGGGGTAAAACCCGTTTCAAAAGACGGATCGGAACGTCTGATCCGAGCAGCTATTCAGTATGCCATAGAACGGCAACTGCCTTCGGTGACCCTGGTCCACAAAGGCAACATCATGAAGTTTACGGAAGGCGCCTTTAAAAATTGGGGATATGACTTGGCTGAAAAAGAATTCGGAGGGCAGGTGTTTACCTGGAGACAATACCAGCAAATTGAATCGAAGAAAGGCTTGCTGGATGCAAAAAAGGCGCTGGAGCAGGCCCAGCATGACCGGAAAGTCATCCTGAAAGATGTCATTACCGATGCATTTTTACAGGAAAGCCTCTTGCATCCCTACGATCATTCGGTGATTGCCACCTTGAACTTGAACGGTGATTACATCTCCGATCAACTGGCAGCCATGGTCGGTGGAATTGGTATTTCGCCGGGGGCAAATATCAATTACAATAGCGGTTATGCTATTTTTGAAGCCACCCACGGTACAGCCCCAGCCATTGCGGGCACCGGAAAAGCCAATCCAAGTTCACTCATCCTCTCCGGCGTGATGATGCTGGAATACCTTGGTTGGAACGAAGCTGCCGAGCATATTTTTGACGCCATGGAACACACATTCGCCAAAAGACGTGTCACCTCCGACCTGCATGCCATGATGGAAGGCGCTACCCTGCTATCAACAACAGAATTTGCTGATGAAATAATCAGAAATATTCATTAACTTATGCAATAACAAATCAATAAAAATAATTACGAAATGGAATACATAAAGAATAGATTTTACGAAAAAGCGAGCAAGTGCATCGGTGAGTACCAGAAATTGAAAACCGAACATGCCGATAAAGTTATTGCCAATGTTACCATCGGCCAGGTGATGACCGGTATGAAGGGCGTACCAAGTTTGATTACCGATACCTCCAAGCTTGATGCCAACACCGGTATTACCTTCCGGGGCTATTCAATCCCCGAGTTGCGTGAAAAACTGCCCCGTTTGGACCCGGCAGGAGAACCTCTCCCTGAAGGCTTGTACTACCTGATGCTGGTGGGAGAAATCCCTGAACAGGAAGACGTATTGAACATCTCCAAGGACTGGTCAACCCGTTCGCACGTTCCGCAACATGTGTTTGACGTGATTGACGCAATGCCCAAATCAGCCCGCCCCATGACACAATTTAGCGCTGCCATTGTAGCCATGGCCACCGAATCGGTTTTCCAGAAAGCTTATCGCTCGGGCGTTAACAAAAAATACTACTGGGACTTCATGTATGACGATGTCATGAACCTAATCGCCCGGCTACCTCGTATTGCGGCTTACATTTATCGCAGAAACTACTTCAAAGACAAACACATAGAACCCGACCCGAGACTGGACTGGGCAGGAAACCTGGCTCACATGATGGGGCATGATTCGGATGAAGTAAAACGCCTGATGCGCTTATACATGGTCATTCATGCCGATCACGAGGGCGGGAACGTATCTGCCCATACCACACACTTGGTAGGTTCGGCCCTCAGTAACCCCTATTATGCATTGGGAGCCGGAATGCTTGGCCTGGCCGGTCCGCTTCATGGGTATGCCAACCAGGATGTCATTAACTGGATTTTTGAATTGATGAATGACATTGGCTCGGACGAACCAACCAAAGAACAGCTTGCCGATTATGTGCAAAAAACATTGGAAGCAGGACGCGTTGTGCCGGGATACGGACATGCCGTATTGCGCGTAACTGATCCACGTTTCACCGCGCAGAAAGAATTTGCCGACAAGTATATTACCCACGACAAATTGATCAATACCGTAAACAACTTGTATGAAGTGGTTCCGCCGATTTTGGGAAGTGTAGGGAAAATCAGCAATCCCTGGCCAAATGTAGATGCTTACTCCGGAGCGTTGCTCTACCACTACGGAATTAAAGAATATTCATTCTACACGGTACTTTTTGGAGTTTCCAGGGCACTGGGCGTATTAGCGTCCTTAGTCATGGACAGATTGTATGGATTGCCTATTGAGCGTCCTTCTTCTTATCCATTGAAATGGTATCGGGATAAAGCTTCCGGAGAAGGAGGTGGCTGCTAAAACATCACATATGAATTAAAACCCAAAATGGACACAAAAAAAGCTGAATCACATGATTCAGCTTTCCTATTTCATAGCGGCAAAAACGCTCATTTTTACCAATTCCTTTGTATTAATTGCTCAGATCTTCAAACTCTACACTGGTATAATCCTGAACTAAAACCTCTTCTGAAGGCTCTTCCATTTCTTCGTCCAATGCCATTTTCGGTTCTTGGTATTCTTCCGGTTCATAGTCCGGCTGATTGCCCAAAATAAAATCAACAACCTCCGCTAAGCCATCTGTAAACTTCTCAAAATCTTCTTTATACAAAAAGATTTTGTGCTTTTCGAAATGGAATTGTCCTTCCTGGTCAAAACGTTTTTTACTTTCGGTAATTGTTAAGTAGTACTCATCTTTACGGGTTGATTTCACATCGAAGAAATAGGTTCTTTTTCCGGCCCTTACGGCTTTGGAATAAATTTCCTGCCTGAACTTACTGTCAACGTCTTCGTTAATTTCATCATGCTTGTCAAAACCATCCATCTTGCTCGTTTTTAGGTTATTTCCTTAGTTAGTTCACCAAAAGTAAAAAATTATTCTGAAAATAAAACAAACCTGTTAACAAACAGTTAAATAGAGAAAACCGACATGGCTTTATTTATTGTCCCTGATAATATTTTAACGCTTCAGGCATTAGTTTTTCCAAAGCGGCAATCCGGTTCACATCTACCGGGTGGGTGCTCAGAAATTCCGGGGTTGATGACTTTCCGCTTTCAGACATGCGTTTCCAGAAAGCCACGGCAGAACGTGGGTCGTAACCAGCCATCGCCATGAAAATCAGCCCCATTTGGTCGGCTTCGTATTCGTGTTTGCGTGAAAATGGCAACATAACCCCATACTGGGAACCAAGTCCATAGGCCGTGGAGAACAAGGCTTGGGTTTCGGCTGGTTTTTCTTTCAGTGCCTCGGAAAGAGCAATCCCACCCATTTGTTGCACCATCGCATAACTCATCCGTTCGTTACCATGGCGGGCAACTGCGTGAGCGATTTCGTGCCCCATAACGACAGCCACACCGGCTTCATTCTGTGTCATCGGCAGGATACCGGTATAAAAAACGACCTTTCCACCCGGCATGCACCAGGCATTGGGGACGTCACTTTCTACCAGGTTAAATTCCCACTTGAAAGTCTCGATGTAACTCTCAAAACCATTGTCCCTCAAATACTGCTCAACAGCGGCAGCCACCCGTTTCCCCACCCGTTTGATCATATCGGTCTGTGCCTGGTTTGTCGAGAGCTTGTTCTCGGAAAGAAATTGGTCATAGCTGCTCAGGCTCATTTCCACCATCGACGATTCGGGCAGTAAACTCAACTGGCTACGTCCGGTAAGGGGCACGGTTGTACAAGATTGAACCACCAATAGAGTGGTTACTAACAATGCATTTATCAAGATCGATTTCATACCAACAAAATTTTATGTCATGTAAAAATACGTTCCTAAAATTAAACAAATCACAACAAAAAAGGTGACTCTTTTCAAGTCACCTTCTCAATTTTTTCGATACTGGCTATTTATAAATCATCTTTTTGGCTGCTAGCAGTGTATTTTTTAGCAACGAAACGCGTGTCATTGGGCCAACGCCCCCGGGAACCGGAGTGATGTACGAACATTTTTCGGCCACTTCTTCAAATACCACATCCCCTTTTAACTTCCAGCCCGATTTGGTTTGATCTGATTTTACCCGGGTTGTTCCCACATCAATTACTACGGCTCCTTCTTTTACCATATCGGCTGTAACAAAACCCGGCGAGCCGATGGCCGCAATCAGGATATCGGCCTTGGCACAAAGTTCCTTCAGGTTTTTGGACCGGCTGTGAGCAACCGTTACGGTGGCATTCATTTCTTTTTGCGACATTAAAATGCTCATGGGGCGGCCAACAATATTGCTGCGACCAATCACTACGCAGTCTTTGCCGGATGTCTCAATGCCATGCCGTTTGATCAGCTCCACAATGCCATCTGGAGTTGCCGATACAAAGGAAGGCAGACCAATAACCATCCGTCCTACGTTAGCCGGATGAAAGCCATCAACGTCCTTACGGGGATCAATGGCTTCAATAATCTTTTGTTCGGAAATGTGTTTCGGGAGCGGCAGCTGCACAATAAAACCATCGACGTCGGCATCGCGGTTCATCTCGTCCACCTTTGCCAGCAATTCTTCCTCGGTCACATCCTCTTCGTAGCGAACCAGCGATGATTTAAAGCCTACTTCTTCACAATCTTTGATTTTGTAAGCCACGTAAGTCTCACTTCCACCATCGTGACCAACCAGGATAGCAGCCAGATGAGGCGTTTTGCCTCCTTGTTTTTTTAATTGCTGAACCTCAGCTGCAATTTCAGCCTTAATTTCGGCTGCCGTATTTTTTCCGTCAATCAATTTCATAGTCATGAATTTTCAATCAAAGCTGTTGCGATACGCTTTTCCAGAATAGTTTTGTATTCATTTGTTTTTCCGGAGAATAGTCCAAAATTCAACTGCTGCGAACCGAGTTCCGGATGATTCTCCTGAAAAGTATGCTATCTCCGCCGCATGTTTCCCATCATCCGGCCCATATTTTTGCCTTGAGAAACCATGCGCATCATTTTGCGGGTTTCGTCAAATTGTTTGATCAGGCGGTTTACCTCTTGAATGTTTGTTCCGGACCCATCAGCAATACGTTTTCTGCGTGTGCCATTCAGCACCGCCGGATCTTCCCGTTCCATCGGGGTCATTGAATGAATGATGGCTTCAATGTGTTTGAAGGCATCATCATCAATATCAATATCTTTAAGCGCTTTGCCCATCCCGGGAATCATGCCAGCCAAATCTTTCAGGTTACCCATTTTTTTGATTTGCTGGATTTGGGAAAGGAAGTCGTTGAAACTAAATTGATTTTTGGCCAGTTTCTTCTGCAATTGCCGGGCCTGCTCGGCATCAAACTGTTCCTGGGCCCGTTCAACCAACGAAACAATATCGCCCATCCCTAAAATACGGTCGGCCATACGTTCGGGGTAAAACACATCCAGTGCATCCAATTTTTCGCCGGTACCAACAAACTTAATCGGTTTGTTCACCACCGAGCGAATCGAAAGAGCTGCACCACCGCGGGTATCACCATCCAGTTTGGTCAGTACAACGCCGTCAAAGTCCAGCCGGTCATTAAACTCTTTGGCTGTATTTACGGCGTCCTGTCCGGTCATGGAGTCAACAACAAAAAGGATTTCGTGAGGAGAAACAGCCTCTTTCACGGCGGCTATCTCGTTCATCATCTCCTCGTCAATTGCCAACCGGCCAGCGGTATCGACAATGACCAGGTTGTGACCTTTTTCCTTGGCATATTTGATGGCGGCCTTCGCAATTTTAACCGGCTCCTTGCTCCCTTCTTCGGTATAAACGGGCACATTGATCTGCTCGCCCAATACTTTCAACTGGTCAATAGCAGCAGGACGATAAACGTCGCCGGCAACCAACAACGGATTTTTAGCCTTCTTGTTTTTCAAGTGTTTGGCCAACTTTCCGGAGAAAGTAGTTTTACCCGAACCTTGCAAACCGGCGATAAGGATAACCGTCGGATTTCCCTGCATATTGATGTCAACCGACTTACCGCCCATCAAACCGGCCAGTTCATCATGTACAATCTTGACCATCATTTCGCCTGGCTTGACGGCAGACAAAACATCCTGCCCCATAGCCTTTTCTTTTACCGTTTCAGTAAAGGTTTTGGCAATTTTATAGTTGACGTCAGCATCAAGCAAGGCCCGTCTGACTTCTTTTAAGGTTTCAGCAATATTGATTTCGGTGATGCGGCCCTGCCCTTTCAGCATTTTAAATGACCGCTCTAACTTCTCATTAAGATTTTCAAACATAGCAGAAGTGCAATTGATTTTTAAAGCTCGTGCAAAAATACAAAAATAACGGAAAGGGTAATTTTTTACGATCATTAAAAAAAGACTTTCTGAGGGTCACCTTTGTATCTCCCGGGGAATTAACTAACGAGTATTTACCTGAAAAGGACCGTGTGGAGGAAAGTAAAGATGAAAGAGACTGCAAATTATTATGGTTTGTTGTTTGGGTGCCCCATGAACAACGAAACCCCCAATTGTATATTCAAGGAAATCCGGAGAATGACAATAGCTGAACGTGTCCAATTTATGAATCAACTTTCGCGGGAAGAGCAATCCGTACTGATTTCCAGACATAAAGTTTGTCTATCACACCGGGAAAGTAAGATCCCGTTTTCACGCATTGCAATTTTATAAATTAAGAAAATGGGGGCAGCCGCCCCCATTTTCTTTGTCTTTTTCTTTAAAAATTACATCCGTTCCGGAACGTTGATCCCCAACAGCCCCATTCCGGTTTTTACAATCTTCGAAACAGTTTCGGACAACACCAAACGAAAATCGCGGATGTCTTCATCGGGTTCAGCAAGTATCGAATGATCGTGATAAAACTGGTTGTACTCTTTCACCAGGTTATACACGTAGTTGGCAATAATAGCCGGGCTATAGGCTTCGGCTGCTTCGCCCAGCGTGGACGGGAACAGCGAAATCGTTTTGATCAGCTCCTGCTCTTTTTCGGAAATCTTTAACCCGGTGGTTGCACTGATTCTTGGTGTCAGCCCCTTTTCAGCTGCCTTGCGCAACACCGATCGGATACGGGCATACGTGTATTGAATGAATGGACCAGTGTTCCCGTTAAAATCGATGGATTCTTCCGGGTTGAACAGCATATTTTTCTTCGGGTCCACCTTCAGGATGAAATATTTCAAAGCGCCCAAGGCGATTGTTCTATACGTTTCCAGTGCTTCCTCCTCACTATATCCATCCAGTTTACCAAGTTCTTCGGATGTTTTCCGGGCCACTTCCACCATTCCGGCAATCAGGTCGTCGGCATCCACCACAGTACCTTCGCGCGATTTCATTTTCCCGTGGGGCAACTCAACCATACCGTACGAAAAATGATGTAGCCCTTTCCCCCATTCAAAACCAAGTTTATCCAACAAGACAGAAAGAACCTGAAAATGGTAATTCTGCTCATTACCAACCACATAAACCATCCTATCGATCTTATAATCGTTGAAACGGAGTTTGGCAGTACCAATATCCTGGGTCATGTAAACCGATGTACCGTCGCTGCGCAACAGGATTTTCTGATCGAGTCCATCAGCAGTCAGGTCGGCCCAAACAGAATTATCTTCCTTCTGATAGAAAATACCCTGCTCCAGACCTTTCATCACCTCATCACGGCCAACCAGGTAAGTATCCGATTCGTAATAAATTTTATCAAAATCAACTCCCAGTTCCTTGTAAGTCACGTCGAACCCTTTATAAACCCACTGGTTCATTTCCGACCACAACTGAATAGTTTCCGGGTCTTTGGCTTCCCACTTGCGCAAGAGTTCGCGGGCAGCCTGAATAGATGGCGCCTGTTGTTCGGCATCGTCTTTCGAGAGGCCTTTTGCCATCAGCTCGCTCACCTCCTGACGGTAGTGTTTATCAAACAACACATAAAAGTCGCCAACCAGATGATCGCCTTTAATGCCGGTACTCTCGGGAGTTTTACCTTCACCCCATTGCTGCCAGGCATACATCGATTTGCAGATGTGGATTCCCCGGTCGTTCACGATATTGGTTTTCACCACTTTTTTCCCATTTCCCTTCAGAATCTCTCCCAACGAAAAGCCTAGTAAGTTATTCCGGATATGCCCCAGGTGAAGTGGTTTGTTGGTATTGGGCGAAGAGTATTCAATCATCACCAACGGCGATTCGTCAGTTGCACTCTCCAGCCCGTACGACTCTTGCCCGAAAGCAGCGGCCAGCACGCTAATCCAGTAACCGGACGAAATGGCCAGGTTCAGGAAGCCCTTCACCACAAAATAATCAGATACTTCATCCACCTGTTCTTTCAGGTAAGCGCCCAAATCGTGGGCCGTTTGTTCCGGCGATTTTTTTGAAAAGCGTAAAAACGGAAAAACAACCACGGTCAGGTCGCCGTCCACATCTTTTCGGGTATTCTGAATTTGAACACTTTCAGCAGGAATTTCCTGGGAATACAGGTCGAAAATGGCTTTGGCGATTTTCTCTTTGATTATTTGTTCGATAAGCATATCCATCTTTTTTTAAGGAACGGCAAAGATAATAGATTCTGCTGTAAAACAGGGCTGGTAAATCGTCAAAAAGGAGTCGGAAAACCACAGACAAAAAACTTCAGTTATACATTTTTTTGCAGATTTTATCTCCGGACAACGCAAGAGATTCTATTTTTGTTCCCTGTAGTCCAAACAAAAGGAAGTTCGGAATCGAAAAATTCATTTAAATCCGCACAGGTTGTATTGCATCATCGACATAGAGACCACCGGGCAAAGCCTGAAAGAGGGCAAAATTACCGAGATTGCCATCTACAAACATAATGGCTTGGAAATCGTTGATTCCTTTGCAACCTTAATCAATCCTGAGTGCCACATTCCTTATTTCATAACAAAATTAACCGGCATTGACAATGAAATGGTGGCCGATGCCCCCAAGTTTTACGAAGTAGCCAAAACGATTGTGGAACTTACCGCAGGCAGCATTTTTGTGGCCCACAATGTTTTGTTCGACTACCGATTTGTACGCGAAGAGTTTAACCGATTGGGGTACGATTACAAACGAAAAACCATGTGTACCGTAAAATTGAGCCGGAAATACCTGCCTGGCCATCCGTCTTACTCGCTTGGAAAAATATGCCACGATTTAAACATCCGAATTGAGGGAAGGCACCGCGCAGCCGGTGACGCTTTTGCCACCGTAAAGTTATTTGAATTGATCTTGCAGAAGTACATGGTGGCAGGATCAACACTGGGAGCCAAGCAGCAGAAATTATTCTGAACAACGACCGGAAAATAAAAAAGCCATGCTCGCACATGACTTTCTATTTGGTTATTCTTCGGTTTTCTCTTCTTCGACCGGTTCTTCCTCAACGATCAGCAGGTTGTGTTTCTGCAATAAGTTGTACCACTGGATCACTTTTTTCATATCCGATGTATAAACCCGGTTCTGATCATATTCCGGAAGAATTTCCTGAAAGTAAGCTTTCAGCTCGTTGCCGGAATCTTTTTTGGCAATTTCATTGCCATTCTCTTTTTCCATCATTTTTTTGAAGACTTCTTTCAAAGCCACCTCGCCGGTTTGGGTGAAAATGGCAATATCTTCCAGCGAACTCACTTTCGATGTAGCATAAGCCGGCATGCGTTTACCGGTTAACAGCGATTCAACAATAATGCTGTTTTTTGCCTCAGCAACCAATTTGAATAATCCCGGTTGTCCGGATATAGCTAAAATACCTTTTAACATAGCAACTTAAGTTATTTTTCGCCGGCGAAGATAATATTTTAATCAGGTTTATAAAAGAAGCTGCCCAAAAGTATCGGGCAGCTTAACGTGTCTTTGGGCCTTACAGTCGAATCAGGAAAACCCCAAAACCTTATTTTTTTTGATTTCTAAAAACTGACAAATCAATAATCGCTTATAAAATCTCGATCACCGTGCGTCTGTTTTTGGCATGTTCCTCCTCCGGACAATCCACGCCATCGGTACACTGGTTTACCAGTTGTGTTTCGCCATAACCGGCAAATTCCAATCGGTCTGCAACAATCTCCCGTGCCAACAGATAATTATAAATTTCCTGGGCCCGTTTTCGCGACAGTTTCATGTTATAGCTGTTGCTTCCCCGTGCGTCGGTGTGTGATTCTATCTTAATTCTCATATCCGGGTACTCTTTCATCAAACTGACCAACTTATCCAGTTCACGGACTGCCTCGTCCTGAATAGCATAGCTCCCGAATTCATAATAAATATTTTCGAGTTCGATACGAGTACCTGTTGTAAGCGGTGAAAGTTTCACTGCCAGGTTCATCACGCCGGGTTTTATGTCGTTGGTTGAAAACTCCTCAGTTGTAGCCATAAAGTTTGCGGCAGAAACCAACAACCTGTAGTTAAAGCCAGGATAGATCCGCATGTTAAAATCCCCCTGAGCATCGGCAAACAACGAATCGGTAAGCTGTTCATCCTGAAAAACAAGGATGCGCGCACCCGGAAGCGGACTGGTTTGATCAGCACTGAGCACTTGCCCTGCAACCTGAAAAATCGGATCCAGAAAAATCTTACCTTCCGGGATGGCCGAACCAACTGTTGCATTCATACTGATGTCGTAAATGGCATCGTGATAGTCGGGATAGATGGCTTCGAGCCTGTACTTCAGTCCGGGAATAAATTTCAACGGAAGTTGTCCCTGATGGTTTGTTTTTCCCTGGGTGACCAAATCACCCTGGTGGTCATACACAATTATGGATACCCCGGGCAAAACATCGCCGGTTTGCTTCGATACGGTTACCAAATCAATTTGATATTCATCCAGGTTAAAAAGATAAATGTCGTCGTCACCAATTCCACCGGCACGATTCGAAACAAAATAGCCAAAGCCACGGTCGGGTGAAAAAATCAAACCAAAATCATCGGCTTCCGAATTGAAAGGCTCCCCCATTTCAACCACTCCAAAAGCAGGGTTCAAATTGGATTGAAAAAGATCCAGGCCACCTTTCCCGCCATGTCCATCCGACGAGAAGATCAGGTTTCCGCGGACATCCAAAAACGGGAACATTTCGCTTCCGGAAGTATTTATGTCATCACTCAGACGAACAGGCTCTTGCCATTGTCCGGCAACTTTTGCCGAATAGTATAAATCGGTTTCGCCCCTGCCACCAGGCATATCACTCACAAAAACCAAGGTGTCGCCAGTGACATTGATCGCCGGATGGCCTACCGAATACTGGCTGTTGTTGTAGGGAAACTGCCCGGCCACCTTCCAGCCGTCCCCTACACGTTCATAAATAACAATACTTAACGGAAACCTTCTTTCTTTGAAAATCCCCTTTTTCGACAAAGCATTATCACTGTTGGACTGGGTCAGAAAAAGCTGACCTGTTTTTTCGCAAAAAGAAAGTGGCCCGTTATGAAGGGGGGAAATAGCCATTCCAACAGACGAGCTGAGAAACCGTCCGTCGGCATCAATGGTGGCAGCATACAAGCCATAATACTTGTTTTTTCCCGTAGTCGGGCCTACTGTTGAAATAGCGTTGTAAAACAACTCGTTTCCCACGAATGCCGGTCCAAAATCACTTAATGCAGTGTTGGCCTCAAAGGGTTCAACAAGAATGCGCTGATCCTCAAACATCTGTTGGGATTGCGAAAATGCGGCAAAAACTGCCAGCAGGAAGATCGGAAACAGAAGCAAAAATTTCTTTTTCATAGGTTGAAATTTGGTCATTTTTTTAAAAGTAGCGCGGCGACGCGTAGCGTGTTTTGACAGAGCTCAATTCATACGAAACCATGATTTCGTGTGTCCCGTTATGATACTTTCTGATTGGTGAGGTATCAAAATCAACGGCGTAACCTAATCGTAATTTATTATTAATCACAAACTGTGTGTTAAAACCAAACTCACCAACTGTACGCACCATCGCCCCTAGCCAAAATTTATCATTCAACAAAAAACTGGCATTCAAATCACCTACTACCGGCGAACCTTTAACGTAACGTGTGATGAACGAAGGCTTAAATTTTAAGGATTCGCTCAGTTCAAAAACATAGCCTCCAATCAACGTGAAATGCCTCATTTCAAGTTCAGTTTTAATTTTTTCCGGTCCTTGCTCAAAATCGTTTTGCATCATTTTGGGAACGGATAGCCCCACGTAATAACTTGGCGAGTGTAAAAAGGCGCCAATCCCGAAATTCGGCATAAACTTTTCCTCAATCACTCCGTCAAAGGCCGGATCGTGATCATCAACCGAGGTATAAGTGATATATTTCGACAAGTCATTTTGATAACTGGTAAAGCCGGCTTTAATTCCCAAACGTAAATATACATTTTGATCCAGTTTTAACCGATAAGAATAATCCGAAAAAACAGCAAATCTTTTTTCTTCACCAATACGGTCGTTTATCACCGACAGCCCCAGCCCAACATTCTCATTTCGCATCGGTGACTGAATCGTAAACGTTTGGGTTTCGGGCCCACCATCGAAACCTACCCATTGGTAACGGCCCAATGCCATAAATCCGATACTCTGCCAGGTTCCGGCATAGGCTGGATTGTATGCCTGAACGTTAAACATGTATTGACTATACATAGGATCTTGCTGGCCGTAAGACCCCTTCGCTACAGCCAGTAACAGCAGCAGGCCAATTATATATTTGTATTCGAATCGCTTCATCTCCATCTGATTTACCTGTTAATATATATAATGCCCTTCTGTACATTGGAACTATCGAGAACCAGGATAAAAAGGTACGTACCGGCAGGTAAAATCTCACCGCTCACCTGATCGCGACCATCCCACCAGGCCCCTGGATCGCCATGCACCTGTGTATTGCCAAATTGCTGTTTTTCAAACACCTTCACACCCCAACGGTTAT
Source organism: Mangrovibacterium sp. (assembly GCA_050178015.1). Taxonomy (GTDB): domain Bacteria; phylum Bacteroidota; class Bacteroidia; order Bacteroidales; family Prolixibacteraceae; genus Gaoshiqia. The sequence goes on along the minus strand of JBFXGM010000015.1, from coordinate 1,222 downwards.
ATACTTCCAGGCTTGCATTCGGATAATTTTGCAATCCCCTTACGCGGTAGTAATCATTCTTCCCGTCACCATTCGGCGAAAATGCATTCGGCACCAGAAGGTCACACGGTTCAGCATCGAGGTAATCGGGTATCCCATTCGAATTGCAATCATCGTTAAGGAGATCGCCATCACTATTTCCATCCTCATCAATCGACAGAATTCCATCATTGTCATCATCAGGATCCTGAAAATCGGATATACCATTACCGTCTGTATCGACCAGCAAAATCGGGGTACCGCCGGACTCCAGGTCATATTCATCATCCCAACCATTCCCGTCGCTGTCCACACCCGAAGGCGGACGATAGGCTGCTGCCCCCTGGGCTTCGTAATTATCCGACAAGCCATCGCTGTCCGAATCCGGATCGAGCCGGTCCGGTATGCCATCGCCATCACTGTCTATATCTTCACCGGTTAGCTTATCCATTTCATCCACATCCAAAACGCCGTCATTATCATCATCGATATCCGCAAAGTCGTCAATGCCGTCGCCATCTGTGTCCGGGACCAGCACAGCAGTGGCCTGAGCACATAGAGCAGGGAAAGCATCATCACACACTTCATAGTTAAACGAATCTTTTCCAAAATAAAAGGCATCGGGGGTATATGTGAAAGTGCCGTCGGCTTTGAGGATGACTGTGCCATTCTCTGGTGGTAAAACCACAACGGTATTCGCAGTAACCGGGTCACCATCGGGATCATAGTCGTTGGCCAATACGTTGGCCAGCTCATCGGTCCAAGGGAGGTAATCATCTATTGCGATGGGCCGGTGATTTTCACCCGATACATTCAGGTAAACGGTGGCCTGATCACAGGCTACCGGATCTCCGGCATCGCAGACCTGATAGGTAAACCGGTCGGGGCCGCTGTATTCTATCTCAGGCTGATAAGTGAATGAACCGTCGCTGTTGAACAAAATCGAGCCATGCGCTGGATGATCCAGCAGCGTATAAGAGGTTTCATAGCCCTGCGGATCGTAATCATTTAGGGAAACGTTCCGCGAAACCGACCCATTAATCTTGGTGGTATAACTGTCGTCAACAGCCACCGTGGTGTTGGTGTTGGCATTCGGATCGATGAAAATATTGACATAGGCCGAATTACATTTTGGCACGACAGCATTGTCGCACACTTCATATTTAAACGAAACTTTCCCCGTAAAACCGGTTGGCGGCGTATA
>JBFXGM010000014.1:0-112708 GCA_050178015.1 Mangrovibacterium sp. | reverse complement strand
GTAATTCTCTCCGGCGGACAAGCACCGGGCGGACACAACGTAATTTCTGGGATTTTCGATGGGATCAAGAAACTGAACCCGGAAAGCAAATTATATGGATTCCTGGGCGGCCCAGGCGGATTGGTCGATCATAAATATATGGAAATTACAGCCGATTATCTCGAAGGGTTCCGCAATACCGGCGGGTTCGACATTATTGGCTCGGGACGCACCAAACTGGAAGAAGAAGCCCAGTTTGACAAAGGCTTGGAAATCCTGAAAAAACTGGACATCAAAGCATTGGTAATCATCGGTGGGGATGACAGCAACACAAACGCTTGCGTTTTGGCTGAATACTATGCAGCAAAAAAAGCTGGCGTTCAAGTGATTGGCTGCCCTAAAACCATTGATGGCGACCTGAAAAACGAAATGATCGAAACGTCTTTCGGCTTCGACACTGCTGTAAAAGTATATTCTGAATTGATCGGAAACATTCAGCGCGATGCCAACTCAGCCAAGAAATACTGGCACTTCATCAAGCTGATGGGCCGTTCCGCTTCACATATCGGCCTGGAAGCTGCTTTGCAAACGCAGCCAAACATCACCTTAATTTCGGAAGAAGTGGCTGCCAAAAAGCAAACCCTGGGCGAAATCGTGAATTACATGGCTGGTATCATTGCCAAACGTGCAACCAATGGCGAAAACTTTGGCGTTGCCCTCATCCCGGAAGGTTTGGTAGAATTTGTTCCAGAGATGAAATCGTTGATAGAAGAGCTGAACGACTTACTGGCCGAAGGTTCTGCTGCGGAACAAGAATTTAAAATGATCCAGAAATCGCACCGTCTGGAATGGGTAGCCGGAAAGTTGAGCCCCAAAGCATCAGCCGTTTTCCAATCGTTACCCCCCAGTATTGCCACTCAGCTAACCCTCGACCGCGACCCGCACGGAAACGTTCAGGTGTCGTTGATTGACACCGAAAAACTGCTGGGCGAAATGGTGAAAACCAAATTGGACGAGATGAAATCCGCCGGTGAATTTAAAGGCAAATTTGGTACGCAATACCACTTCTTCGGGTACGAAGGCCGCTGTGCTGCTCCGTCAAATTTCGATGCCGATTATTGCTACTCGTTGGGTTACACCGCCTCGTTCCTGATTGGTTCCGGAAAAACCGGCTACATGTCAAGCGTGCGCAACACAACAGCCCCTGCCGACGAATGGATTGCCGGAGGTGTACCTGTAACCATGATGATGAACATGGAAAAACGTCACGGACACATGAAACCGGTTATTCAAAAAGCGCTGGTTGAGTTGGATGGCGCTCCATTCAAGTACTTTGTTGCCAACCGTGAAAAATGGGCCATCGAAACTTCATACCTATACCCCGGACCAATCCAGTACTGGGGGCCGAGCGAAGTATGCGACCGGACAACGGTAACACTTCAACTGGAACAAGCAAAATAATTGCGACCTGATATTAACTGCAAAACCCTCCCAAGCCGGAGGGTTTTTTAGTTTTTATCAATCAAAAAATCAGTTGAAAACTAGCGCCCGAACCCACGCCGACGGACAGACTCCAGAAAATCGTCAATCTCCTGCAAAATGAGTTGCCTGTTTTTTTCCTGTTGAAGGGAGAATGGTAGTCCTTTTGTATGTTTCTGTACATAAACATACGCTTCACGGAATTCTCCGGCGATCGTTCGCACCGATACCTGCTCGCGCTCGTACAGCGGAACTTCCTCCCATAAATCAAGCAATAGCAACTCAGAGGCCGTAATTTCAAACAGCATCCCTGCCACTTCATTACCAAAGCTCGGAGCAACAAACAGATAGCCATTTGCCGGGTGGATCAACAATCCGTATCCGGGCAACACCGCTTCGGTGTACACCGGCAATCGCCTTAACAAAAGATGTATATATTCAGGATCAGAAAGAGTCCCGTAGGAGAACAACCAAAGCTTATCCATTAAATCGGCATTAAACGACAATAAAGATAATGGGATAAACGAAATTTTCAAGTGATCCAATTTCCAACAGATCGTCTTCGCCCGAAGCTATAAAAAAAGGGGTTAACATTTTACTGTTAACCCCTGGTGAACCCGACAAGTTTAAAGCTAACAAGTATAAAGCGCATAAAATCAACTTATTAGAACGTTTTGGATTTATTTTTTGAATGGGTTTTGAATCCGGGGCTACCCGATGGCGTTGATTTTACTGCGTACTTCGCCGATGATGCCGCCTATTATTGCAGCCTCGTTTTTATTGTAATAAACCGGCAACAGTAGTTCCGGGAGTGGCATGTCCAGGAACTGGGCAATTTTCTCGACATACTCAAAAGCCAGCCGGTTTTCTTTTATCATCTTGCTGTAATTTACCGTTGACATGCCCACGTACTTAACCATCTGGGCTACGGTTTTCTTCCTGGCTTTTAACTGAGTGTTAATGGCTTGTTGGAGGGTCATGGGCTAACTTTTTAAGTATTCCCGGTAACATTCTTCGTAACTATCTACAAATGCCTTATCTATATCTGATAAGTTTTCAGCATATTTTTCTTTTAAAATTGAGTAATAAGTCAAAATGTCAAAACGCTTATTTCTCAATGAACTTTTATGGCTGGATGAAAGCCTTAAATATGAAACTAACGCTATGACATCATTAGCGGTGACAGATTTTCTATTTAATAATGGTCCATGTATTGAAAGCTCATTATTGTCTTCATAAATGATAGTGTATGGTCCACGTTTAAATTTTCTTTTTAAGTGCTCAGTTTTTTGAACTTCTTGGAATTTGTTGCTTGTTAAGAAATTGACAATGTTTCCCATTTTTATTTATTTAGTATTTCCAGACAGTTTTCACCTAAAACCAGGCTTAACACTTGGTTTCGTTTATCGCTTCGCAACTTAATCTGCAATACTGCTTCTATGGGTTCCGCATCCTTTTTTGCAATATCTTCTACATTGAGCGATGGCTCAATGATTTTAATTACAGGAATATTCATCGCTATTGCAATTTGGTATAGTCGATCTACTGTAAGAATGCGCTCTCCGCTTTCAATCAAGGAATAGCCGGATTGTTTCATCCCCATTGATTCTGCAATATTTTCCTGTGACAAACCCCTCTCTTTCCGTATGGAAATGATGTTCTGAAGGATTTTTTCGGTTTCAGGAAGCTTGTTGCGCTCTTTTTTCTTTTCCATACCTGAAAGGTATATAAATGAATATCAGTACCATATTGCAAAATGTAGTCCAAAATATACCACATTAGATATTTTTTTCATGATTAACTATTGCATATTGCAATATTTTATTCTAACATTGCATCATGCAAAATAAAATAACACAAAGTGCAATGAAAAAATTCTTTGATTATTACGAATCACTATCACAAGATGACCGGCAGGTTTTCCGCAAGCGGATAATTAAAGCCTGCCTGATTGAACCGCCTACTTGGTATAGCTGGATGAAACGCCATCGCATACCTAAACCTGCTCAAAAACTGATTGCCCTGGAAATGGGCCAGCCTATGGACGTATTGTTCCCGGAAACCGAAGATTAAACCTTAAAAACTGAACAAAATGAAAGTCGTCAAATTCATTTACAACAACCAGGAGGTTGATTTTTTGCCATCAGTCAATGAAGATGTAATGGTAAATGCCACTCAAATGGCAAAAGCATTCGGAAAAGAAATGAAAGATTTTAACAAGCTGGAAAGCACAAATAAGTTTATCGAAGCTTGTTTAATAAGTGAGGATTCCTCACTTATTGGGATCAGGAAAAAGGAAGATTTAATCATCTCAAAGAAAAATTCAGGCACTTGGATGCACCGGATTTTAGCACTGAAATTTGCTGCATGGCTCGACCCCATGTTTGAACTATGGGTATTCGTCACCATCGACAAAATACTGAACCACTTTGCCCGCGAACAGCGCGAAGCCATCAGGCAAAAGATAAGCCTGAAAGCCAAAAAGCGGCGCAAAAAAGAAGAACTACTGGCGCAATACCCCGAGTTGCAGGAATATTTCGAACTCGAACAGCAGGAAAAAGCCGTTGACAACAAACGGATACAAGTAATCCGCCAACAGGTACGGCAAATGGAGTTTGAATTTATGGAACTGGAAGGAGGTAAAGCATGACATCCATAAAAACCCCGCAAGGCTATTTCCTCACGGACGACATGCTGATAAACTTAATGCGCGAAAAACTGAAATCACTTGGTGTTGAACTATAAACTACAAAACAATGAAAAAAGCATTTTACAGAGATTCAGATAGCAAATTTTTAGCAAAAGAATCAGATGGCGCAATTATCAGAACAACAGTAATCTATCTGAGTGACGGTTGGGTTGATATTGATCGTCGGCTTGAAAAAGTCTCTTTAATCAATGACACATTCGAAGAAGAACTGCAATCGATTAAGCAACAGATGCGCGAAGATTCTGGCATGGTCGAAATTACCGCAGCCGAATTTAATGCCGCCTATCAAAAGGCCGATGAAATCATCCAAAAATCATTTTAGTTATGGAAAAAGTATATTTCAAAGTTCCTGATTATCATTATTTCAGGTATAAAAAGCTAAATGAGGCAGAATTTGACTGTTTAACCATTGAATTTGATGAAGAAATGCCTAATGCGTCAATATGTATTGAAAGTAGATCTTCGTATAAAACATTTGATGACGCAATCAGCAAATCTAAAGAAATATATAATCGGTTTGGGCTTGTAGAAATTACCGAAGCCGAATTTAAAGCCGCCTACCAAAAGGCTGTTGACATCATCCAAAAATCAATTTAGCCATGTTTACCCCCGAGCAAACCATCATCCTGCACGAACTGGCCAGCCAGGTACTGGCCGGGTTGCAGCTGAACAGCGAAAAACACTGTTTCGAAATGCCCCGCCCCCTCTCCCTGTCGTTTGAGTTAAGCGAATACCGTGCGCTGGAAGAAACCACCAAACAACTGGCCCATGTTCTGGAAAACTTACCGGCAGTGGCTCATCAAGCTGATCAACCAGCGGTTGCACCTGTGTAGGCACGGCTATACGCCAGAGCTTAGGCAGCCAACCCTGGAACTGAAACGGCTGATCGATTACCACGGCTACCAGTCCGACAGGCTTTTTGCCGCTTTCTTTGCCCGCAAGGCCGAAATCATTCAAGTATTAATCCCAACCAATCAAGCGTATGACAAGCAAACAGAAATGTTCTATCAGGGACTACATCGAGCAAAAGAAATCATCTCGCAGCCCTGAACGCCCGGTAATGGTACTGTTCCCGTCCGACGAAATACTGGCCGAACTGCATCAGGCCGTAGCCGATGCCGCCGCCTACACCGGGCACCCCTACACCAGTATTTTAGACCAACTGAAAATCATCCCCTCATGAACTGGAACAAGCACATAGGCGACATGCAGCTTTTTGAAATTGTGCTTTCCCTGGCAACGGTCGCCGTCTTTTTTGCCTGTTCGCTCAGGATCATTGCCAGGGCAGTACGCAACGACAATCAACAAAAAATCAACCAATCAAAATTTTAAACCCATGGAGTATTTAAGAATTGAAATAGCCCGTACCGGCTTTGGAAACGGAGTAATGGCACAAGTAGAACACAATACCAACGGGCATTTTATCACGGAAGGACTGGCTAAACTACTTGTCCGCGACAAAGCCACGAAAGAACTATTCGCCAAAGCCATTGAGCTGGCCGATGAATACGAATCCCGCGTCCTGGCAACGATCGACGCCCAGGCTGAAAAGTTTACCAACGACATCGACCAACTGATCAAAGAAATTAATCAGCAATAATCCATCCAGCTAGTCCCTATCCGCGCAGAGGCCGGATAGTCAGATATGCCCTAACCCCAAAGGCCGGGCTGCCCCAAACATGCCCGGCCTTTTCAAAAAACCGATTTTATGGATGATTTACTCAACAAAATAGCACACAAAGAACGCGAACTGCACGGCGCAAAAATACGCCTTCGCGAACTGAAAGCCCGCCGGTGGGCTGGCCAAAAAACCGACATTCAGCCGGAAGTACAGCAACTGCAAATCGAAATTGTGGACCACCGGAAAGACCTTGCTAAACTGATTGTGAAATACTACAACGTGAAATTATGATCCCCGAAACAACGATACAGAAAATAAAAGACCTTTCGAAAATCGAAGATTTTGTAACCGGCGCAAAAAAAGCATACGGGCAAAATAAGGTTGTGATCAAATGCCCTGCCTGCGGGCACCTGGACGAAAAGAAAAAACAAGGGCTGATTATCGACACGGCTAAGGACATGGCCAAATGTTTCAAGTGCGGACAAGGCTACGGCGGGGCCATCGATTTTATCATGAAAACCGAAAACCTGCCCTATCCCGACGCCCTGCGCCACATCGCCAAAGAAAAAGGCATTTTTGTGGAAGAAGAAGCCTCCCCCAGCCCCTCCAAAGGAGGGGAGAAAAAAACAGCCCGAAAAAAAACGAACGGTAAGCCAAGCCAGCAGTCAGCGGCCAGTACCCAGGAGCCAGCGGCCAGCAGCCAGCAGCCAGAACCAAGCCCCAAACCTCACCAGATCAAAACCTTTTGCGATACCCAGCTGGAAGAATCCGGCCTCACCTACGATGACGTACGCCTTGAGACTGCCGACGATGACGGCACCGCCCGTTTTGTGACGCCATTCATCCAGGGCACCCGCGACCAGTACGGCCAGATCATAGAACGCCGGGGCGACGATATGCTCATCCGGTACTACGACCTGGAAGGACGCCCGGTGATGTACAAGCCCGAGAAAAGCACCATCATGCGGCCCCTGATCCGGGTGCGCTGGCAAAACCCCGCCGCCCACATTGGCCGCGACGGTTGGCCCATCAAATACCAGTCGCCCGCCGGATCGGGTAGTCACGTGTACATCCCCGAGCGCGTCCGCCAACTCTACAAACAAGCCCGTCCCATCCAGCGCCTGTTCATCCAGGAGGGCGAAAAGAAAGCGGAAAAAGCCAGTAAACACGGCGTTTATTCACTGGGGATCATGGGCATCAACAACCTGGGGAGCAAAAAACGCCTGCCCGACGAAGTGCAGTTTGTGATCCAGCGTTGCCAGGTGCGCGAAGTGGTTTTCCTGCTTGATTCCGACTGGATGAACCTGTCGGACGAACTGAAAAATGGGCAGGCCGTTGACAGCCGCCCCCGCCAGTTTTTTGCCGCCGTGCGCAACTATAAAGACTACCTGCGCACATTGGCCAACCTGGGGCACCCGGTAGAAATCTATTTCGGCTACATACGCCCCGGCGAAGCCAACGAAAAGGGCGTTGATGATCTGCTGATCGGTTCGCTGTCCGGACGGGAAGACGAACTAAAAGAGGACGTTGAATTTGCCGTGAACGAAAAATCGGGCGCCGGGAAATTCATCCAGCTGCACAAAATAACCATGCTGCCGGATAGCAAAATAGCCGACTTCTGGCTACTGAACGATGCGGAAGCCTTCGCCAAATACCACAAAGCCCGGCTGAAAGACCTGAAAGAATTCAAGCTAAAAGGCTACCTGCGCCGTTTCAACGAGAAAGGACAGCTGGAAATGGCCCAGCAGCTTTTACCGGAGGAAGAATTCTGGGACGAAGAAACCAAAGAGGACCGGCAGGGAAACACCCGGAAACAGCTCACCTTTAACTACGTTAACGCAATGGTTTTTCTGCAAAACCGTGGTTTTTGGCGGTACCAAATGCGAAGCGGCGCCAGGGAGCTAATCCGGATCGATGGGCGGGTGATCTCCATTATCGACCACACCGAAGTAAAAGACTTTGTAAAGGACTTTTGCCGCGAAGTAAAGCGCAACGACGTGCTGAACATGCTCATGCGGGGCGGCCCGCAATACCTGGGCCCCGAGAAGCTAACGAACTTAGACCTGAACTATCCCACCATCGAACGCGCTACGGCTGACCGCCAATGCCTGTTTTTTGAAGATAAAATCTGGGAAATTACTGCCGACGGCGTGAAGGAAATCAACTACGGCCAGTTTTCGGAATACATCTGGACGGAGAAGATCATCCGCCACAAGGTTTCGGCCATCCCCGGCTTTCTGGACGTTACGCCCATGACCGACGAACTGCGCCCCCGCCTGCCGGAAGGTTTTGACGAAGTGGAAAACGGTGAATTTTTCATCGACTATTCCGAAGCCGCCGAAAAAAGCCACTTCCTCCAATTCCTGCGCAATGCCAGCAACTTTCACTGGCGGAAGGACAAGGGAATCGATAAAGCGGACGTAACGCTGGATGAAATGATGCTGGACGCCCGTCACCTGGTGAACAAACTTACCCTGATTGGCTACCTGCTGCACGATTACAAGGATGACAACGAGCTGAAAGCCGCCATAGCGATGGACGGCAAAATAAGCGAAGTGGGAGCCAGCAACGGGCGGTCGGGTAAGTCGCTGGTAGGCGTGGCCGTGTCGCACATCATCCCCCAGGTGATCATCGACGGCAAATCGAAAAAGCTGGATGACGATAATTTCCGCTATCACGAAGTGACCGAAAAGACCAAGAATGTATTCTTTGACGACGTGCGGGCAAATTTCGACTTCGAAAGCCTGTTCCAGGTAATCACCGGCGGGATGACCGTGAACCAAAAATCGGGGCTGCGCTTTACCCTGCGCAAGGACGAAACTCCGAAAGTACTGGTCACCACCAACCACGCCATCAACGGCACCGGATCGAGCTTTCAGGACCGACAGGCATTCATGGTTTTCTCCGACTTTTACAACGACCACCACAAGCCGGTACACGATTTTAACATTGCCTTTTTCAGCGAGTGGGATACCGACCAGTGGAACCTGTTTTTTAACCTCATGGCCCATTGCCTGGTGATGTACTTCCGCAGCAAGCAAAACGGCTGGTCGGGAACCCAGCGCCTGGGCATTGTGCCCCCGCCCATGGAGGACGTTGAAAAACGCAAGCTGCGCCAGATCATGGGCGAAAACTTCCTTACCTGGGCCGATGCGTATTTCGACTGGGACGAACGCACCAAAACCGGAAACATCAACCGCGAACACATCCGCAAGGACTTGTACGACCTGTTTTTGGCCGAAAACCCGCAAGAACGAAAATACTGCCTGGCACACCGGTTTAAAGAAAAGATAGTGGCCTTTTGCCATTACAAAGGATACGACCTGAACCCGGTGAAGCGCAACGAACTGGGGCTTGACCGCGAAGAATTCAAACGCCTGCACCCCGACCGCTCGTTTATTGGCGACGTGCATAAAACCGGTGGCCGCGAATTTTTCACCCTCGCTAATGGCGATTTTAACGAAGTGATGTAATATGAAAAAAGAACGCGGAATAACAGTCGTTCATGTTGGCTGTGGTCATGAAATTATACTGGCCGGTGCGATTGAGCGAATAAAACAGACTACGGGTAAAATAATTGTCCTGGTCGAGGATCAGGAACTTAATATCCCTGAACTCCCCAAATGCCCCAGTATTGATGATCTGATCATCCCAATCAAACCAATGGCTGAAATCACCCTATCAGGACAGGAACAAAGGCGCGAACGTCGAAAAAAGAATAGAAAAAATAAAAAACGCTAATCATTAAATTAAATCCAATCACCATGTTTAACGAAGTGATATAATGAAAAAGAAAGGAAAACACTGGCTGCGAAAACGCATTTGCGTTCATCCCATGCACAAAACAACGGTACTGAATGCCTTTGGCACCAACAGCGAACCGGTTAACGACCATTGGCATACGGTGAAAACATTCGATTATCCATCATGGATTCAAAGCAAATGGAGCTGGTATGTTGATTACTGGTATGCACGAATCAAGGTGCGGTTCCCGCGTCATCATGTATCTATTCGGGTGTATGGCTACTGGCCCGAAGCTGAGGCCGACACCGAAACGCAGAAAAAACGACAGCTGGCAGCGGCAAAAGCCCAGGTAACAAAAATCGAAAACCTGATCAACCACCGCCGCCGCGAACTATCGGCGCAACTGTTCCAGGACGAAACAACCGATCCGGTCATGATCCGGGCAACGCAAAAACTGGATGAAAAAAAATTCAAACTCGAACAATTAGTAAACGACTGATGAAAACCCTTTTATCCTTATTCGATTATTCCGGCAAATGGAGCCAACCGTATTACGATGCCGGATGGAATGTAATCACCTGGGATATTAAGCTATCCGAATTGATGGACGTTAATTCTATTGATCTGGCAGAAACCGCGCTGGAACTGTTTCAGGATGTTGACGGGTTGCTGGCAGCCGTACCATGCACCGACTTTGCCAATAGCGGAGCGCAATACTGGCCTGCTAAAGATGCCGACGGGCGGACAGCCGTTTCGGTTTCGTTGGTTGAAAAGGTAGAATGCCTGGCAGATTTGTTTACGCCTACCGATCTGGATTATGAAGGATCATTTTTCTGGGTTATGGAAAACCCGGTCGGCAGAATTGGCCGCCTGTTTCCGCACTTGGACAAACCATTCTATTTCAATCCGTGCGATTTTGCCGGGTACTTAGACTTATCAGACGCCGATCACAACGAACTGGACCGAATCAGGCGCAAAGATGGATTGAAAGTCACCCGCGAAGAAATTGACGTAGTGATCCGGTGCGAAGCATACACAAAGAAAACCGGGATATGGGGCGACTTCAACCGCGAATTGGTTAAAAAACCAGTGGAACCCGTCAGGGTATGCAAACAGGGATCGCCCATACAAGTTTTTGGCGGAAAATCAGACCGAACAAAAGAAGCCCGGTCAAATACCCCGCTTGGCTTTTCTATCGCTTTTTTTAACGCAAATAATTAATCCTAGCATGAATAACGAAATCAGAATGACTTACAAAGCAGACACGGGCAACTGTCCCGAGATACGGATTGAAATGGATAGTTTGACCTACCCGGTTGATACGGGAATACTGGAAGGAATGACAGCACAGGAAATAATAGACATGCTCAACGCGGATAAGAGCGAACATGGAATTTTCGCCAGCGACGTACCCGACGCTTGCAAAGACGATGAAAGAATCATCCTGTACGATCCGGCCTATGTTGCCTGGCTTGAAGAAAAAACAGCCACATACCTAAAACGACAACCATGAAAAACCACAATCACGAAGTTTGGGCCATTTGCCCGTTTTGCCGCCACCGGTTTGATGCCCGCCGCCATTATTGCTGCCCGGCCTGCCGCCAACCCTATTTATGCAATCATCAATAATCATTCATCAATCATCAATCAATGGACGTATTAAGTTTCTCGACCAACTGGAACCGCAAGCTCGACTGCGAAGTGTTCAGCACCATACGCCGCTGGAACCCTGCCGTACACTACGAAGGCCGCGAAGTGGAAATCTGGGACAAATCATCAAGCCCGGCCAAATACCGGGGCCGGGGCCGTTACGAACAGGTTAGCGAATTTCGCCTTCACCAGCTCAAGCCAGCCGCCGCCATGCTCGACACCGGCTACTCACTGCCCGAAACCCTGAACATCATCCGAACCATTTACCGCGACAAGGTGCCCAACCTCGACCAGGCCCGCTTCGCCTACATCATCATCCGGAAAGTAAAAATTGAACCCAAACAAAATACCTTACAGCTATGAAAATCTTATCTTGGATAATAACCGCAGTAATTTACCCCATATGCCAAACGTATATGATTGTCAATGAGATAAAAAAAGGATGCCTGAAAGGCAAAACAAAGGAACAAAAGCATGATTTTTTTATTGAGCTAACCAAGTTTCAAACGCTGGACCCGGAATTTTACTGGGATCAAATAACCGACTTGGAGAACTGGGAAAAATGGCAATACATCAGGTGGCTGCAAGCGCAAGATAAAGACATTGAATTCATATCCATATTAACTCAAAAGATTCAGGAAATTAAACAAAACACCTTACAGCTATGATGCACACCGAACCCTATTTTAAAGCCTTTGCCGCCCTGCCGGCAGAGGAACTAAGCCCGGAAGACAAGGAGCTTCTGTTTTTCGGCTTATTCTGTCCAGACGAAGTTTTTCAACAGGCTTTTGATGAAGTGAAAACCCAAAGCTGGGCATTACGCGCCATGCAAAACCACCTGAAAGCTATGGATATGAAACTAAACATCCGGTCCCAGTTCATCATCCATTACCTGGCCGATGGCACAATTGGCCACTGTGTAACCTATATCCGCTACCTGCAATACTGGATGAAAGTAAACGGCGTGAACCAGGTAAGCATATTCGACCTCACCACCCGCATTTTTCCGCACGGCTTCCCGGCTATTGCCGAAATAAACCGGCTGAATGAAACTTTTAAAAAGGAGGAACTGATATGATCATTCTAAAACGCCCAGACAACCTGATTTTCGATACCGAAAACCCGGCAACAAAAGTACTGTACATCCATGACGGCCGCCTGTGTACGCCTCTGCACTGGATCATAAACCAAACTGTTTGTGACTTCCTGCTCGAACACTACAAACCAACCGGCGACATCGAACACCCAATTTTTCAGAACTTCGAAAACTCGTATTTTTCAGTGTTTCTTGACTTAGAGAACCTGAAATTTAAACCGGCTTACAGCTACACGGCCCACCATGTACCCACCGGCGAAGATTGGTATTTAATCGGGATCGATACGAAGCAGAACCGCGCCTGTGCTGCCGGTTGGCCACCATCCATAGGTAAGCTGACCGACTTTATAAGCTTCGCCGAAAACAAGCCGCTTACACCGGATGAAATCAACTACCGAAACAAAACATTCGGCACTACCTGGCTGTGATAATTAACCCATAGGTTAATTTTTAGCTAACGACCGTGTAAGTTCTGTCCGGCTTTTTGGCCGGATGGAATTTACATACCGTTAGCGTTGATCTTAATCTTTTAAAAAATGAAAAAAATGAAAACATCAGTAAAAAAATTCTTGGAGTTCAACGGGAAAACCATCTTTTTCCTGTCAATTGACGGCACGTACTGGATCGCATTAAAACCAATTTGCGAAGCCCTGGGCGTTAACTGGAACCGCCAGTTTCAGAACCTGAAAAACGACCCGATATTAGGTCAACTGTTTGCTGAGCAGCAAATGGTTGCCGCAGACGGAAAGTTCAGGAAAATGATTTGTTTGCCCGAATTTTACGTTTACGGGTGGCTATTCCAGATTCAATCCGAAGCCCCCGGACTACTAGAATACAAATGGGAATGCTACCGGGTGCTGCACGACTATTTTACGGGAACGATCACCCGGCGACAGTCGGTTTTAAAAGAAAGAACCCTTATTGATATACAGATAGAGGAGCTTGAGCGCGAACTACACGCAACGGATATAGCCCGGAAGCTATTGGAACTGAAAAAGCAAAAGAAAGCGGCCAGCACCCGTTTAGCGCGCATGGATCACGAGATTATTGAACAGCAACTGGAACTATGGAGGCAATAATAACCCAAAAACCCGCCCCAACTAAGCCGGGAACGGGTTTTTTAGTATCTTTCAGTCGCCAAACATAAAGACGTACCAAAGATATGAAAAAACTTATCGAAATTGTTCGCACCGAGTCGGTAGCGTTCTTTATTTCGGCTTTATATCAATCAATTATTAGCGGGATAGCAGTTTACTTTAATCTCAAAAATATGGAAGCCTTATTTTTCATCTGCCTGTTTATAGCTACAATATCGCTCATCGCCCTGATTATTATCTGGGTGAATAAAGTCATTGACTTCCGGAACAACGAGGTACAGCGGCTGAAAACCGACATGAACGACCTTGCCGTAGCATTGAATACGATCTTTAAATACAGGATGCTAAGGTCATACAAACAAGATCATGTATTTAGCCAGTTTAATGTACCCGAAATTGTAATGAACGAATTGACCATTGAACGAAACTTAGTAACAAATGAGTTGCTGAAAAACGCGATGAAAGAAAAATCGATCATCGAAATCGACAACATATTGGACAAACTATATAACCCCCGGTTTACAAATTCCCCCTCCCGTTAACCATCGGTTTACACGCAAAATATTTATACCCAAATGCTTGCATCATTCATCTTATAAACACTATATTTGCCCTTGACTGTTACTCATATCATTCTTGGGCAAAAAATCAGCTTATATTTTTTGTAACAAGATAAACGGATAGCCCGTTACGGTGGCCGGTACGAAAGAATCCGGCGACTTACACGCCCGGCGTATGAGTGACAGTCACACCTACGGCGGGCTATCTCTTTTATCGCAAATTCTTTAAACATGACTGTCAAAAAGAATTCACAACCCGCCGCGGCGCAGCTGGAAAACCGGCTGGCCGCCGCCCTGGCCGAGAAGGCCGAGGCACAAGAGTTTTTCGACCGCGCCCGCACCTACCTCATGCGCTGCACCCGCCGCGTGCAAGACCTGAAGGCCGAAATGCACTACGGAAAGGAGGTGCGCCATGCGTGATGCTGCCATCTACTTCCGTCTCATGGAAATATGTTCGGCGGGGCCGTTGCGCCTCGAACCGGTTGACGAAACTGAATTTTTGGTCGTGGCCGAAAACGGCAAGGGCGTAAGGATACACAGGGCCAACATTAGCCAACTGTTCACAATAATTTTAAATGTGACCAACCGGCTCATTACCGACCTCGACGAAGATTACTTTGTAGAAAAACACGACCTGGACGACCGATTCCACGAATCGATGTTGTGGCTCCGGGCAGCATTGCTGGAGCTTGTGCCTGAACTCATCGACTTTATTGATGAAGGAAAGGAGGCCTGCCATGAGTAAACCTGCCCAACTGTGCGAAGCCCAACAGCAGGAGCTGTTGCGCTTTTTCTCCCCAACGGAGCTGCCAACCATCCGCCGCCACCTGAAGGACATCTTTCGCGTGGCCGCATTCGAGAGCGACATTGTACAGAACGACGGCGGACAAAACGCCCTGTTTACCCTTTACCACCTGATCGAGATCATCGACGAAGCCGAAAAGGGACCGGCCCCGCACGAGTAACAACCCACACGCCCCGCCCTTGACATTTGGGCGGGGTTTTTTACCTTTGATAAAAAATAAAGACATGAAAAAGATGAATTTTAATGCGATCATCGAGAAAAGCGACGATGGGTATTACGTGGGGCAGGTACAGGAAGTGCCCGAAGCCATTGCCCAGGGAAAAACCATCGACGAATTAAAGGCCAACCTGACAGAAGCCTTACAGCTGGTGATGGAACACCGCCGCGAAGAAACCATAAGCCAGTACAAAGGGCGCAAAACCATCCGCCGAAAACTGAATATCGTGTAATGAAACGGACGGCATTCATCAAGCACCTCAAGAAACACGGCTGCGAACTGGTGCGCGAAGGCGGAAATCATAGCCTGTACCGAAACCGGGAAAACGGGAAACAGTCAACCGTTGGCCGTCATCCCGAACTGTCAAATCTAATGTGTAAGATCATTTGTAAACAGCTGGATATTCCATCTATTTAATAAGCGTATGGACTGTGTAATTTGCAAAAACGGGAAAACCCGGAAGGGAAAAGCAACGGTAACGCTGGAGCGTGCCGGATCGATCATTGCCATCAAGGACGTGCCCGCCCAGGTATGCCAAAACTGCGGCGAGTATTACCTCGATGCCGAAACCACCCGCAAGGTACTGGCGCGCGCCGAGCAGGCCGTCAAGAAAGGCGCGGAGGTAGAAGTAATCAGCATGAACAAAGTAGCCTGATCCGTCAGCACACCCGCACCCAGCCCGGCCACACCAGCCGGGCTTTTTGTTTGCCACCGGCCAATCATCCGCGAAGCGTCATTTAATAAGCCCCTTTAGGGGTTTGGGGTGAATATCCGCGAAGCGTCATTCATCCTTCAAAATTCATCCTTCAAAATTCGTCAAAATCCCGCCCCTCCCCCCTGAAAATAGGAAATTGTGCATCGGTGCACGGCGGCAAAAAGCCGGGGAAAAGGGGCGGCGGTTTGTAAAAGTCTGGCAGTCACATATATATAAATACTCTTTTTTTTATTAAAAGCTTTTCACAAAAAGGGGTATCAAAATTTCAGTAAAAAAGTCGTGCTTTCGTGCGCACAACTTGTAAAACATTCATTCAGAGCAGGGTACAGGCGCACTATTTCCGCACTTTTCCGCACTATTGCACAACCCGTCAAGTTGTGCGGGTTTAATTTCTTTATTATCAGCATTTTAACCACATAGCCGCACTTCCGCACAACCGCACACCTTTTTTTACACTTTCTGGCAGGGGTTGTTTGATTGATGATTGATGATTGATGATTGATGAATGATGATTGGTGATTGACAACTGGTAACTGAGTGTAAGGACAGGACATATCCTGTCCATATCTGTAAACTTTTTTTGTTTACCTCTTGACAATTTGTAAACTATTGGTTTACTTCACAGGTATATTTAAAAACCATTAGTTTACATGACCACCCACCGCATCACCCTACGCACCTGCGACATTGCCACGCTTGAAGGACTATCGGCCAGCCGGGCCAGCGAAGCCCACGCCACCCTGAAAGCCTCGTTAGGTAAAAGTAAATTTCAGAAAGTGACCATCCGCGAATACTGCGCCGACCGGGGTTTCGACTACTACCAGGTGTTGGTCGTTTTGGGATTGATAAACCCCGCTATCCAAACCGTATGAGGACATTCAGCAACATCCTGGCACTGTTTGTCATCGTGCTGTTGGCGGTTTCGGTAACGCTCAACCTGGTATTCATTCCGAAAGCTATCCGGAAACCAGCCGTGCAGTTACAGGCATACGAAAAACCGGTCATTATCAACCAACTGGCCGAAATGCCTAAAACGGTAGAAAACCAGCTACTTCGGACAGAACTGAAACCCATTTCGGAAGACACTGCGGGTATCCGTGTTTATTCGGATACAATTAGAAATCAAGATGTTGTCATTTCGTTTACAAACCGGGTGCAGGGTGTTTTACTGAGCAGTAAACTCGATTACAAATTTAGTATCCCGGTAATCAACCAGGTAAGCCCGTACGGCCAAACGCAGGTGTACGGCCACGACATGTCGTGGCCCTCCGTTGTGAAGTCGCGCCTGTACGCCGTGGGCGGTATCACCCGCGACCGCATGGAGGCGGGCGGCTGGCCAAACGACTACGACCGTACCCGCGTTCAGCTGGGCTTGTTTTACGTGCCCGGCAAATCGCGGTTCATGGCCGGTTACCTGCACGGCTTTGGCCCCGGACGAAACAACAGCTTTTTAATAGGCTACCGATTTTAAGACCCATTATTTATTCACCCATAAATTTTAATTACATGGAAAATCAAGTAGGAATTGAACAACTGAAAAAGAACCTGGCCGTAATCGCCAAAACTACCGGAACCGTTGACGCTGCCCTGGCCGACGGGAAAATTGACACGATGGAAGCCATCGGCATCGCTAAGGATGCCCTGGGATTTTTCGGCGTAGTGCGTAACCTCAAAGAAGCTAAAGCGGAGCTGGCCGACCTCACCACCGCCGAAAAAACGGAACTGGTGGCCCATTTCAGGCAGGAATTTGACCTGAAAAACGACATGGCCGAAATGGTGGTTGAAACCGTCGTGGAAATTGCCCTGGGCTTCATCAAGCTGGCCGAAACCCGCGAACAAGCCGCCTAACCATGAGCTACATGCTTTACCTGCTGAAAAAAGCTGCCGCCGACCTGGTGGACGTGGTCATGATCCTGATTGTGCTGGCGCTGGGATGGCTCGACCTGTTTTCGAGTTACGACCTCAGCGGTTCCACCCTGTTTGCCTGGGTGTATTGCCTGGCCCTGCTGATCCGAAAAACATACTGGCAGGATGTGTCAACCCATTACATCACCGACCCCGAAGACCGGATACGGCTACGCCTGCCGGTAACCCTTTAGGGAACAGTACGGACAGGACACGTCCTGTCCCTTCCCTTATCCTTGCGCCCACACAAGCCCGGCCACACCCCGCCGGGCTTTTTTATGCCCTGCTTAACCATATCTGGCGATTTTTGCCAAAACTTCGGTTTTCTGCTGTTTTTTCGGGTTTTTGCCCTTTTTTCCAGCCGCTATTTTCAAAGGGCATATTTTTAAAACAAAAATGTCCTATTCCAAAGAAGCATTAAGCTGGGCTGAAAAAAACTTAATAGGCAGGTCGGTCTTTCATGACGAAATCAGAAAACAAATTCAATTTACCAGGCAGGGGGTGAAACATGCCGTTTCTTCCAATTCAAGCAGGATTAAGGCCGAATTTATTTACTCAGTTACCAGTCAGCTTAAAAATTCAAAGCTGATCGATATTAGCCCGGATAAAAGAAACAGGCCGGATATTAAAGCGGTTTACACCTTCTTTTCGGAATGGACTTTTGAAAATGAAACATATTTTGTTCGCATGTATGTAAGGGAAGGAGCAAATGGGAATATTTATTACGACCATTCTATTATAAAAAAGAAGAACCTTGATTAACTGATCCGGGGCCACTGTTAGTTGGGCTAACCGGTAATTTGTTAATCAAGGTTCCCGATCTGATGCCTTTGTGCATTTGCCCAACGCTGTACGTCCGAAACGTTTCAAATCCTATATGCAAATATACGAAAACCATTAAATAAAGTTCAATATGCCCGAAGTACAAAACATTGTGAAACAACAATTCGCGGCCCGTCTCCGCGAAGATGACCAACAGATCATCAACGAAGCATTGCCTGAAATCTTTCCGGATCATGACCTGACCACCCTCACAGGCCGCGAAATACTGCGCGGTTCGGTGGAAAAGGCCGTCCGCACCGTGCAAAAGCTCAGCCAAAGCCTGCCTGCCGACCTGGAAAAAATACAGGTATTGCAAGCCGATTGCGACCGCCTGACAGCCGCCCGCGACGGATCGAAACAAGAAGTTGAACAGCTGGAAAGCCAGGTATTGGCATTGAACGAATTAATTACCGAACTCAACGATCGGAACCAGAACCTGGGCAACCGGTTGGCCGAATTACAGGGCACCGCCTCCAACCTCGAAAAATACCGCCCGGTTGACAACGAAATGCGCGTCATTGTGCCGCCATTCACACTCGAAGTGCTGAAACGCTACGCCAGGAAGGTGGCTAAGGTAACCGGCAAAGAAACCCGCCCGGCTGACCTGCTGGTGTCGCTGTTTAACCGGTACATTACCGCCAAAGAAATCGAGCTGGATGGTTTCCCGCAACTCATCAGCAAGGCCGAAATCAAAAGTATTAAAGACAGCCTAAAGCAAGAGAATGAGCCTGCTGGATAACCCGCTGATCAAAAACCTGATCAAAAGCAAACTGCCCGAAGTGCTGCAAAACCTCGATTCGGTTGAAGGCGGCCTGGTTGGCTATATCAACGCCGTACAGCTTCGACCCGGGGAAACACACGCCGCCATGTTTACCGAAGTTCAAAACAACCAGGTGTTTTTCTGCCTGGGCGCCTTCAGCAAAAAACTGATGGTCCGGCTGATCGAAGTTAAACCGGCCAAAACCTTTGTGCAGGAAATAATAACCAACGCCCTAAAATAACGCTATGGGAATGTTAGATGAAAATGAATTGGAAAACGTACGGTCACGACAGGTCGAAACGATGCGGCCACCGCACGACGTGGCCATGCAGGGAAACGCAACGGCACCCGAAAATAATTACATACCAGCTGGCGACGATTACCTGAACGATTACCTGGATGAAATAGAAATTCCCAAGCAGGAACAGCCCGCGCCCGAGCTGCCCGACGATAGCGAATTTGAAGAAACCGAAACCGTTGACGAAGGGCCGCTGTACAGTAAACAGCAATTTGAAACCAGCAAGGTTACAGCCTTTTTTGTGGTGAAAACCATCGACGAACTGCTGAGCACCGGTATAGCCGTGTACGCTATGGAACCCGACGCCAAAACATTCCAGGCCACACGCGACGAACTGAACGAAATAAGCCAGCACCTATCAGTTTACTTTGCCGAAAACAGCTTTAACCTGCCGCCCTGGGCCATGGCAGCCATCCCCGCTACCATGGTGATAGGCCGAAAATTCAACATGGCCGGAAAGCTGCGAAAAGCCAACCTGGAAAAAAAGCAGGCCGAAAATGAGCTGAAAGAAGTGCGCCGCGAGCTGGAACGCCTGCAAATGGAAAAGGAAATCGAGAAAACACGCAACGAAGTAAGCAAGCTGAAGCATGAGCAACCGGACAACTAAGCAAACGATCATCCTGGGTTTTAATGGCACGGGAAAAAGTACGCTCACCCGGAAGATCATTGAAACATACGTGGCTAAGCCGGGGCGCAAAGCCCTGATCATTACCCCCGACAGTGCGGAGTGGACCGACTACCCCGAAACGGAACTGAAACGACCTTCCGACTTTCAGTTTGAAGGTATCCGCAGGTACATCTGGACATTCATCCAAAAAGAAGACCAGGCGGCCATGCAGCGGCTCCGTGACTTTTATTTTGACGGTTTCCTGGCATTTGATGACTGCCGCAGCTATTTAATGGCCAGCACCAACGACTGGCTGAAATACCTGTACATCCGCCGCCGCCAAAAAAAGATCGACCTGTTGTTGATTGCCCACGGCTTTACCGACGTGCCGCCACAGGCTTTCACCAATTGTACCGACCTGTTTTTGTTCAAAACCGTGGATAACATCATCCGCCGCAAGGACGAACTACGTAACCTGGACGATATGATCCGCCACCAGGAACGCATCAACCAAAAAGCCGAAACCAATCCTCACTATTACGAACGCATAAAATTTAGCTGACCCATGATCCTGAAAACCACCACCACCGACGGACGGACCCGCTATTTCGATGCCTTCTCAGGCCGCGAAGTACACATGGACCGCGTTTGCGGGCGCGGAACCAGCCGCCTTCCAGACATTGCCGCTTTTTACCTAACCCCCGGCCCTAGCCGGAGGCAATCGCCTGCATCTGCGCAGCCCTTTACCACGAAAAGCATTCGCCGCGAACTAACGCCAAAGTTTAAAGCAGCTGCGGCAAAACGCAAACCGCTAACATGGTGGCAAAAACTGGTTAACCGGATCAAAAAATTGTTTTAATGACCGATGAAAAAAAAGTTGGCATGTTGAAGCACGAATTTGCGCAGCTGGCGGAAATACCCTTCCGCACGCTCAGCCGATACCTGAACGAATTATATTACGACGAACTGCGGGAAATGGACTACACCAAAACCCAAAAGTACCTCACCAAAAAACAGATCGAATTTCTGAAAAATAAACTGGTCATCTGCTGACCAGCTTTTCTACCTTTTCTTATTGCCATGAAACCCGGTCAGAGGACCGGGTTTTTTATGCCATAAAATTTATAACTTTGTATCAAAAGCTGTAAACATCATGAAACACACTATTATTATTGACGATAGCACCAAAGCCGGGGCCGGGTTGCTGGAAATAGCCAGAAGCATGGCTAAATTGTATAAATCGGTGAAAGTGGAACCCCTGTCATCTGAGGAAGAAAGCCCGTACAGCAAACAATTTGTAAAAAAAATACAACGGTCGCTGGCCAGTAAAGGGAAAGCGATAAAGACCGAAGATTTATGGAAGTAATCTACCGGGACGAAGCTTTAAAAGATATTACCTACTGGAAGAAAAGCGGTCAAAAAACAATTCAGTCGAAAATAACCAGGTTGATTGACGATATACAGCTTCATCCATACAGCGGTCTTGGAAAACCCGAAGCCCTCAAGCACAAACTTACCGGACTTTGGTCGCGCGAAATTGATAAAAAGAACCGACTGATCTACCTGATTGCAGACGAAAAACTACACATCCTGTCATTACGCGGTCATTATTCCGATAAATAAACGGCGAAAAACGAGTAGCCATCAAGCCAATTTGCCAGGCGTTTGGAATTGACATTGACAGCCAAAGAAAGAAGCTTAAAAATGATTTTATTTTGAGTTCAGTTGTAAAGCTGAGCTTGACAACTGGATCGGATGGAAAACAGCACGAAATGGTAACAATTCCGTTCCGATATGTATTCGGATGGCTATTCCGTATCGATTCGCGAAATGTAAAATTAAGCATCCAGCCCCGCCCTCACCGGCGGGGCTTTTTTATGCCCGTTGCTGTCATTAGCTGTCATTAACTGTCACTTGCTGTAAGTTGGTGTAAGTATCATGCCAGCAGGGTTTTCGATGGTGGTAAGTTTGGAGAAAGTAATCATCAAAACAATTAAAAAATCTCCGATCATGAACAAAGTGAAAACCGTTTCCTGGATTGCAATTGCAACGCTCGTTTTAGTGGCTTATATGGCCTACAACAGCTACAAGGCAAACAAACAAGCTTAACCCAAATCCGAAAACCCTTAAAAAATTAACAGTATCATGAACAAACAAGTACAAGCCGCAGCCGCCAAAGCCCTTTCAAGTAACTTTTTAGGTTACGAAGGACAGCAATACACCGGAATGGGTGACCTTTCCATCGACTTTGCCGGTTCATCCTTTCTGGACGAAGACAAAAAAGTCCGCACCTTTGCAATAACCGCCACCAACACAGGATCGGCAGCCGAAGACCGTGTTCTGGCCCTTCACCCCGGCTTTTTGACCGCCCTGGCCGATATGACCGACAGCGCCGGAACTGCCGCTGCCGCCATCGTGACCGACGGTACCATCATTGCCACAGCTGACAAAGAAGTGGTTTGCTCGGGTAAACCGAAGAAAATCGCCCACTTCAAGGATTTTGTCAACCAGAACCCGACCCGTTTGACCGGCATCAAAATGTTGGTGAACAACTCGGACCAGTTCGAGGAAGATATCACCGTGAAAAAACTGTCGCCGTTCAAAAACCTGGAAGACATGATCATCCAGCCGTCTATCTACAAGGATAGCAACCAGACCGATGACAAACGTGTGGAAATCCCGCTGGAAGACTTCCAGATCGATAACCAAACGCTGATCGTGTTCACGCTGAAAGCTGGCCGCACCGTTACCTTTACCTTCTTTGCCGGTGCCATCAAAAACCAGGCTGCCGAACTGCACAACAAAGCATCGTTGGCCCGCCTAACCTCCGGACGCCAATACAAATAAGCATGCAAAAAGCCTTATATCTGGCACAACTGATAGCAGACGCACACCCTGAACGTGTGCGTTTGTTGTATCAGGCCAACGGGATTGCAGCCCCGGTAAACGCAAAGTCCATCATGGACGCTTACCTGGTGCTGGGAACGCCGTTCCTGATGTCGCTGTTCGAAATTGCGTACAGCGGAATGAACCAGGCGCAAGGCGTTGACGGAACTACCCTCGAACTCGACAAACTGGCTGCCTACCAGCAAAACGCCGTTTCGACAGCGAACGAACTGGCCAGCTCTACCACGAAAACATCTTTTTGGGATGGTTTTTCAAACGTATTCAACCAGGCCGGAAGCATCCTTACCGGTGTGTCAGGCGCCTACGAATCTATTTCAGGTCTGTTTGGTGGCGGTGGCGGTGTAAGCACCGGCGCAAGCACCACCGACCAGTCAGCCGTGCTGTTACAAGCCGAAATGTTGCGCCTGCAACAAGAACAGGCCGCCGCCGCTGCCGCCAACAAAACAAAAACCTGGTTGCTGATTGCCGCCGGGCTGGTGGTGGCTGTGCTGGTGGTGGTGATGATCATTAAAAAGAAGTAAGCTATGAAGTACACATTTGCACAAGCATTTGAGGTGCCCAACAAACCAAGCTCCGATTTTTGGTACAAAAAGCTAATCCTGCGGGTGTATGGCTCCGTCCTGCCCTTCAATGTTGGCGACAAAGTGCTGATCCAGTCGGACCGCTACAACGGGGTACACGAAATAGGCTATATCTACCGGGGCGTTTCGGCTGCCAACGGCAGTTTCTGGAACCTCTATTTCGACCTGCCTTTCCAGGGCGACACCTACGGAACCGTGGACACTGATCCGGCTGCAACGGCTGAAACTGTGCTGACCGTGGTCAATAATGAACCTGTAAACACAACAGAACCAACGCCGGAACATGCCCAAAGCCTGACCGACAAAACCATTTCCACTGCCGAACAGGTGGTTGACAAGGTGGTGACCACTGCCGAAACAGCGGTGAAAACCACGACAACGGCCATTTCGGGCGAAAATACCGAAGAAACGGCCACCGCCAAAAGCCAGTTAAAAAAATGGCTGCTTTGGCTGGGAATCATCATTGCCGGGCTGATCGTGTATAAAAAATTCATCAAAAAGTAAGCTATGAATTTTACGCCGAAAACTAAGAAAATGGCTATCCTGGGCATTGTTGCCGTGGTGGCCATCCTAATTGGCCTGTACCTGTACGGGCGGAAAATGGAGCCAACCGACACCGGCGAACAAGCCGACGACGGTACCGGATCGGCTGCCGCCACCGGAACAACCACTGCCACCGCTTCGGGCTATTCGCGCCCCGGAACACCGCTCACGCAAATAGGCAAACCAACCGAAGCCGCCGAACTGCAACAACGTTACGCCGGGATGGGCCGCGAGGCCATCATTGCCGACTACGTGAAATACCGCTTTGATGCCGACAGCTCCTACCTGAGCTTTCTGCAAAACAAAGCCACCGAAGCCGGAAAAAGCCTGGCCACGGTGAAATACGAGAATGCCGAATACTTGCTGAAAATGTTTAACGTACCGGGCGTATAATGCAAATCACTTACGCAGATAGTACCGTTTTGGGCAAAACCCCAGCCAGGGTAAACCGCCTCACCGGTGAGATATTTATCAATACCGATGTGTGGGATACCCTGCCGGGGGCTTACCAGGACTTTATTCTGGCGCACGAAGAAGGCCACTACCAGGCGCAAACCGTTAACGAACTGATGGCCGACCACTACGCCATCATGAAGCTGGCCGGTACCGCCAAAAACAGCCTGAGAAATGCCGTGAACACCATCTGCGAAGTATTGCCCGGGAACAACGACATCCAGCAACTACGCATCCTGAACATCTACCGGCTGGCCCTGCTGTGGGACAGCCTGCACAGCCCGCAGCCCGATACGGACAGCGAATTGGAAAACATCCGCGAGGCTGTGTATGCCTACCGGAATTTAACCGAACTAAAAGACTACGAAATGATACTTAATGTGATGAGAAAGGGGAAACCGACCGATTACGAGTTTCCAGGGTACGACAGCAACATGTTTGAACCTGCCGTTGGCAGCCGCTTTATGGACGTGCCGTTATCGGAATCCGAAATTAAAAGCGCCTTCCAGCAACGCTACGGAATTACCGGTGCCGATATGTCGGCAACCGGAACAGCCACCGGCGAAGCTGCCGAACCGGAAGCCTGCGACCTGATGTTTCTGCCCAACTTCGAAAGTGAACTGACCATCGACCTGAAAACGCTGCTGATCGCCGCCTGTATCATCCTGATTTTTGTATTGATCAACAAACTCAGCAAATAATGAACAGCGAATTTTTCAGCAAAAATTTCAAGTACATGGTTTGGCTGGCCGCTCTGGTGGTGCTGGTGATCATCTTTTTTAACCTGCGCAAAAAACGCGACGACGAAACCGACAGCGAAAAAGCGGTTGACAGCCTGGACGTGGACGAAAAACAGGTGACCATTTCGGACAACGAGGCCACCATCCGCGCCGAAAGCTTGCTGGCCGCCATGGACGGCTACGGAACCGACGAAACCGCCATCATCCAGAACCTGACCGGGCTGAATAAAGATGATCTGCTGTTGATCATTAAAAAATACGGGGTGAAACCCTACAACGGGGCCGGACTGGCTACCCGCAGTTACGAAATCAAGTTTTTTTCGCAGGACTTGAACCTGCTGGGATGGCTGCGCCGCGAACTGACCGGATCGGCACTCAACCAGGTGAAAGCCATTTTTGAAAACAACGGAATAACCTTTTAAGCGATGAAACAGAAAAAAACCATCCTGATATTATTGGGCCTGCTGGCACTGGCTGGCGGCATTACTTACGGCATAATCCGCTTTACGCGCAAAAAAGAAGAAGAAACCGCAGCTGGCACCGGCACAACTACCGGTACAGGATCCGGCACCGGCAGCAATACCGTTACTGCAAGCACTGGCAGCGGGTACAGCTTACCGGCCATTCAATCCTATACCTGGTGGGAAAACAAGCTGGGACGCGCCGGTTTCCCGCTCAAGTACGGAAGCAAAGGCGTGGAAGTGGTGAAGCTGCAAGAGGAACTTAACCTGATGGGCGACGCAAAACCAGCATTAGGACTTTCGCCTATTGCCGTTGACGGCATTTGGGGACCCGAAACCGACACCCGGTTTAAACAGTTTTTCCCAGGTCAAACACAGGTTTCGGAATACCTGTTCCGCCAGGAGTTCGACCAAATGATGGAAATTTTAAAATAAACAGCATGGATCCCATTTCAGCCATAGCCAATGCCGCCGGTGACCTGTTTAGCGCAGTAGGAGGCATCTGGACATCATCAAACGAGCGGAAAATAGCAAAAACAAACTTGCTTATTTCCGAGGAAATGACCGAACAAGAGCTGCTCCGCTACCGGGAGGCTATGAAAAACGGAAATACCCTGCTGGCTTCGCAACTGCTGGCACAGGTACAAGGCCGGGCAGATTCGAAAAGCAACACGAATATGCTAATCATTGGCGGACTGATCCTGATGGTCATTGTCGTGATCGTATCCAAAAGCCTGAAAAAATGAAAACATTCCAATTGAACCATACCTCCGATTTTACCGGCGACCAAATAGAGGCCGCCAAACTGGCCGTGATTGACGCGCAAAACTACCTGATTGAACGCCAGGACGCTTACCAACGGGCTATCAAGTCAGCCGGGCAGCGTTGGGCAGATAAAAACAAACTTCCGCTGGTAAACCAGGCAAAAGACCGGCTCGACCTGGCGCAAAAAACGCTGGAAATGATGCTTCAGATCGTGAATGACGAACAAGGCATTGCCCTGGTCGATACATCGATGTACGAATACAACAACCAACAACAGGACGAACAGCCGGAAAGTTTCCCGATGGCAACGGCCATGATGGCCGCCGGGGCTATTTTGCTGGTATTTGTCATTTATAAACTGCTTTAGCTATGAGAAAGAAAACAACTCCCCAAAAGACAGCTAAGTCGAAAACTTTAACGGGTACATACGACTACATCAAAACGCACAAGCTAAAAAAGGCTGCCGATGTACACGCCCGGAAAATACGCGCCCGCGGCGGCACGGTTTCGCGCAAAAAAACAAAGTCCGGGTACGAGCTGAAATACAGCTTTTAGCTGCGGTAAATCACCAAAAAAAGAAAAAGCCATGAGCAAAATAGAGCTGCAAAACCGGATGATTAAACGGCTCCGGGCACAACTATCGCCCGATGCCATTTCGGTAAAGGCGTTCGCCTTTTTGTTCACCCAAAATCGATAAGCTATGACCGAATTTTTCAACTCCAAATTCATGAAAGACCTGCAAGCGGGCACGCTCCCGCCGGTCGAAATTGACGTGCCCACAAAAGTATATGTTGGCCTGGGGCTTACCGTGGTCCTGTCGGCCCTGATCATCTTAGTTGTTAACCATTATTTAAGCAAATAGAACATGAAAAAGAAAGCCCCCAAGCGGAAACCAGGCAAAAGCAACGCCGGGACCGCCAAACTAAAAAAAATCGTAGCGGAAGCAAAACGCATGTACAAAGCCAATCCCCGTAAAAAGTGGACCAGCTGTGTTAAGGAAGCTTCTAAAAAGGTTTAAAGCCTGGCTGGTTGGCGTAAGGCCACGGTACGCCGTGGCCGCGCCTGAACCACCAGAACCAGGTACGGACAGGACACGTCCTGTCCCTGCACAAACCCCTGAACAAAACACCGGTACAGACAAGACATGTCCTGTCCCGACACCAACCCAAAACCAAAAAACAACTATGGAACTGATATACGCCAATAAAGTAACCGCCAACCGGGAACAATTTCTCGAAAAGGTGAAATACCTGTCCGACAAGCTGGGCATTGACCCCAACTGGCTGATGTACGTGATGAACTTCGAAAGCGGGCTGAACCACCGGGCGCAAAACAGCACCTCCGGCGCTACCGGCCTAATCCAGTTTATGCCGGCCACCGCTGCCCACCTGGGCACCACCACCGCCGACCTGCTGCAAATGAGCAACGTGGAACAACTCGATTACGTGTATCAGTACCTGCGCCCCTACCGTGGCGACATGGAAAGCCTGGTTGATGTTTACCTGGCTGTTTTCTTCCCCGCAGCCATAGGCAAACCCGGCGAATACGTGTTCCGCACGTCCAGCCTGTCGGCGGCCATCATCGCCAAACAAAACCCCATTTTCGACCTGAACAAGGACCAGGTACTCACCAAGTCGGAAGTAGAGGTGAAAATACTGGCCAATGTGCCTTACGAATACCTGGACATCATGGAAAAAAAAAAGCTGTTATGAAAATTGGCACTAAAGAAATCATGATTTTTCTGGGCGTTGTCACCATTATCCTGGCATCGCTCAACATCTATAAACAACTAAAAGCGTAACACCATGTCGAAACTGAGCACCCTGATAGAACAAGGCTTAACGCCCGATTTGATTGACGAAGTAACCGACGATCTGACCTATGTCGGCTACCTGCAACGCGGCGACACCACCAAGTGCATGATCAAGCGGGTGGAAAAAACCGGAACCGTTACCACCATCATGTACCCCAACGGCTACGCCGACTTCAACTATAACTGGGCCGACCGCGCCACCATCACCTACGCACACCGCAAAAACTAGACAGATATGGGAAGAAAATACAAGATAAACCCGGTCACCGGCAAGCACGACCTGATTTCGGAAGAAAGCCTGGTTGTGCAGTCGGCTCCACAGGAAGCAGTAGAGTTTGGGCTGCTCTACAATCATCATGCTGCAATAGACGAAAGAGGGCTTGCAAATATAGGCTGGAGAGTACCAACGTTTGATGAGCTTTTCTATGACTTAGCGGCGCATGTTGGTGATATAAGCACATCTGGCGGTATTTTAAAGAGCACAGATGATATGTTTTTTAATGCACCAAACGTAGGGGCAACAAATGCCGTTAACTTTAACGGCGTTGGCTCTGGCATTCGGGATTCTGACGGGTTATTCTATAATTTAAAGCTGGCAGCCTACTTGATGGCCTCAGATTTGGGCGACGGCAGAATTGTTTCTGGCGCCTTACTGAATGGCGTAATTGGAATCCTTTTGATGCGAAATGAGGCTGGTTTGGGCATCTACAACGGCGGTGATCAGTACGAAGGCACGTCAATAAGGCTGGTTAGAGAGGCTACACCAGACGAATTATTACTAAACGATGGATCCCCTTGTGCCAACTATGTCGGCAACGATGGAAGATCATACGGTACGGTAAAAATTGGCGACAAAGTATGGATGAACGAGAACCTGGCAGAAACCAAATTCGCCAATGGCGATCCAATTACAGAGGTGACAGATACAAACACATGGATAGCTCAAACAACGGCGGCTATGTGTAAATATAACAATGATGCAGAAAATGTATTCCGCGAAGTAATTCCCGAACGCAGCGTAAACCTGGCCGCCGGTGAGAAACTTATCCTGGGGGAATCCCTATCGGGCACTGGCACCGAATCCGACCCGCTGGGCGTAAACCCCGCCGTGTTGCCCGAACAGCTTTGGGAACCCGCCGGTACCGACGCCATTAAGCCGGTGGATACGACCAAAAAGGTACTGATAGGCTCGGATTCTGCCGATGATCGAGAATCGAAAGTGCAAATCAATAGCGGAATATACCTGCACCGCATTGCATCAATGCAAGACATCCCATACGACAACAATGTCGTAAATAATGGAATAACCATGTATGCCTATAATCATAGCGGGGGATTAGGCTACGATTCTCTCATGTTATACGATTCAAACGGATACCTCAACCTAACAGCTCCGCTCAAAGCGTATGGCCATGCCGCTAACCCAATTGATTTTGACCTTACACTCGACTGTCGGAAAGCGCTTAATCAATTCATTAGTGCTGTAAGCCAAAGCATCGAATTATCGCTATCTGCATTACCGCAGGGGGCTTCCGGGGCGATCATCGTCAAGCATTATAATGCTGACTATAAAGAAATAAGGTTAGTTACCGACCTTGGAGCAATAGCGGCAACAGCCGCTGGAAATGGAAAATTGCCGCTTCATACGTTCGGGCCAGACTATTATTCAGTTATTAGATGGACTTACATGACGCCGACGAATTTTTTCGCCACCGTCGAAACCGTTTCATCCACCGGCTCCCCCGTGCCCGATCCTGCTCGGCAATCGAATACCGACCTGGACACCGGCACCGAAGTAATCGCCACCGTGCCCGTGGCCACCTACGACGCTGTTTTCTTCGACTATAAGGTGAAGAAGGGCGCGAACCTACGGGCGGGAACCATCATGGCCGTAACCGACGGCGTGGCGGTAAACTATACCGAAATGGGCACTACCGACCTGGGCGACACCTCCGCCCTCGCGCTCAGCGTTGACCTCGACGGCGGAAACATCCGCCTGCTGGGAACCGCCACCACCGACGATTGGGAAATACAAACATTAATCAGAGGACTATAACCTATGAACACGACCAAATTTAAGCACGGGATCGCCATTGGCGACGACAATATCACCCTGAAAAAAGATCTGAACGGCAACCTGGTTTTCGCCGATAAAAGCGGGGAGTACCGGCTGGACAGCATCACAGGTCAATATCAGGGCGTACGGCTGCCTGCCGATGGCAGTACATCATTCTTGCGCACTGGTGGCGACGAAGCCCAAACCAACGACTGGTGGCTGCGGCAAATTAAGCTTGTTCTTTTGGCCGACAATTTGACCGAGAACGCCACTCTGGCCGACTACGACAACCCGCAGATCGATGGCGGCGCGGTGCTGGATGGCAGCCAGGGGCAAGTGATGGCCAAATTGCCAAAGCTGTACTACCGCGAATTTCTGGATGACAACGGGGTGCTGGTGCGCGTGGACATTTCGCCGGTGAAGCTACTGGGCTATGCCTGTCACCCGAAGTTTGTCCGGCCTGATGGCACAGAGCGCGATTACATTTACATTGGCGCCTACGAAGCTAGCAACTCAGGGAGCAACGTGCTGCAATCGGTAAGCGGGTCCGCTACGCTCACCGGGCAAACACTAGCCACTTTCCGAAGTAGCGCGTTTGCCCGTGGCGCCGGATGGTATCCGTATGACGTTTGGACACAACACTTCATTCAACTGTTATTCTACGTCTATTACGGCACCTTCGATAGCCAAACTGCCCTGCCAGGCTACACCGAACGTACCGTGTGGAATGATGCCTACAAACGCAACACAGGGCGTTCTAACGTCCTGACAAGCATCAACGGCAGCGTAGCGGCTGACCTGGCCGGGCTGGATGCCGACCTGGACGATGCAAACTGGCGAATTGCCGAAAAGAATATTGCGAACCGGTTTTTGTTCATTGAGAACATCTTCGGTCACATCTGGAAATTTCTGGACGGATGCGCCTTTGACGGAAGGGTAGCGGGAGACAACAGCGCTTATGTAACGAATAATCCTGATTTGTTCACTTCTATTGATGCTGAAATCACAACGAAATACACAAAGCTAGGCGCAACTCTGCCAGCGGCTGTGAATGAAAATTATACACAAAGCCTGCAAGCCGGGTTTCTTCCAAAAGCTCACGGCGGCGGATCGACTACCTACGTAACCGACTATTTTTGGAGCTACCTAGACGATGCTACACGTGATTATTTCCGTGTTGTCCGCGCGGGTGGCATTCTGTATAATGGCAGTCCGGCGGGTGTCGCGGCGCGTCTTTCGCTTAACGGTCTCAGCCTTGCGCATTCGACTAGCGGGTCCCGGCTCTGCGCTGCGCCGTAGGCGCCGGAAAATTTTCAGGTTTCCGGGTCCGCTGCGCTTTCCGTGTTGTCCACGCAGGTGGCAATCTGAATAATGGCAGTCAAGCGGGTGTCGCAGCGCGTAATTCGAATAACGGTCTCAGCAATGCGAATTCGAATAACGGGTCCCAGCTAAGCTATATAAGAACGACTGAAGCCGGAACCTTGCCTCTCGGCAAAACAGAAAAAATAAAACTCATGGGGATTAGTAGCGAAAGCGAACATCACCGATTGATAGCAGAATAATGAAACGAAAAAATAACTTGTACGAATTGCTTTGCAGCGAAGAAAATATCAGAACAGCATTCGACGCGGCCAAAAAAGGCAAACGCCACTACCGCGAAGTGCGGCTCATTGAAGCCAACCCGGAGAAATGCTTGGGAGAGCTTCGCCGAATGCTTGTGTCAAAGACGTTTGTGACAAGCCCTTACGAAATATTCACAAAAACATCGGGCGGCAAAGTGCGCGAAATACATAAATTACCCTTCTTTCCAGACCGCATCGTGCATCACTGTATCATACAGGTTGTGCAGCAAATGTGGCTTAATTCTCTCATTCGCGACACCTTCAGCACCATACCGGGGCGCGGAATTCACGACGGGGTAAGGCGAATGAAGGCCGCCATGAACGACAAATCCGGAACGCAATATTGTTTAAAACTCGACATACAGAAATATTACCCGTCGGTTGACCACGACACGCTAAAAACAATTATACGCAGAAAGATAAAAGACAGTGACTTGCTGGCTTTGCTCGACAATATTATCGATTCGGCTCCCGGTATCCCGATCGGGAACTACGTTAGCCAGTGGTTTGGAAATCTGTATTTATCGCATTTCGACCACTATTGCAAAGAAGTGCTGGGTTGTCGCTACTATTACCGTTATTGCGACGATGTGGTTGTGCTGGCCGATAGCAAAGACTTCCTGCACGGCGTACTGATTGCCATGAATGACTATCTGTCAGGCAATTTGAAATTATCAATCAAGTCAAACTATCAGGTTTTCCCGGTCGATGCCCGTGGCGTTGATTTCCTGGGCTACCGCTTCTTTCACAGCTATACACTGGTGCGCAAACGCATCGTGAATGAAATGAAGCGAAAACTAAACCAACCCGCCAGCCTGGCAAGCTATTGGGGTTGGCTGAAACATGCAAATTCTTATCGATTAACTCAAAAATACTTTTCAAATGAAAGGAAATTCAAACAGTCAGCCTAACAGGCTTGAACGCAGCGGCAACGCCTGCCAGGTGCGCTGGAACATTACACGCAACGACCGCGCAACCGAAGAAAACCAGCCGGTAGAAAGCTGGGATTTCGACTATGCCAACTGCACTGGCGACAATTACCCGGCGCTGGTTGAAGGAATCATCCGCAGCCGGTACACCTCCGGGCAAATGGAAGCAATTCTGGCTAATTACAGCAACGGGCGTAACGTGGAAGAATGGCTCCGCCTGCAAGCCTGGCGCGAAATGGCAAAACAAGTGGCAAGAGACGAAGCCATCACGCCAAAGCAGCGCATTAAGGCCACCATGCCGCTCGAATTTGTATTGGCAGGCGGCAAGTACGAAGCCCTGGCCGACCGGATTTTGAAAATTGGCAGTCCTTACGAACTGTTCAAGCCGGAATCCGGCTCGGAGTATGTTGCCGTTTACCTGGAAGAAATCAAGCCGGAGCACGCCGCCATAATTGGCACAGACCCGGATGTGTCCATCGCCCAAATCGACCTGCTGGATGAAACGATTTAGCGACTTTGCCACCGAAGAAGCACAACTGGAAGGCGTAAAAGTAAAACTGGATGACTTGTTAAACCAGGACATTATCCTGATAGCCTTCCGGGTTTCCGATTCGCAGTATAGCAAAAATAAAAGTGGCAAATATGCAACCGTCCAGTTTAAGCAAGCCGAAAACTGTCCGCCTCAAGTATTTTTTACCGGCTCTGACATTCTGATTGAACAGCTCGAAAAATATAGACACGAACTGCCATTCGTGGCAAAAGTGAAGAAAATCAACCGGTATTATACGCTGAATTAATATGAACTGGACAGGAGATAAAATAAAACACTACCGGAAAGGCTACGCATTTGGCCGGTATGGTTCTGTGATCGGGTTTTTAGTGATTGCCCTAATCCTGGTCCCTGGCAAAGAACTATTCGACCTGATCCGAAAAAAACACCGGTTTGAGGTCAACGACTACGCCGCCGGGTTCCTGGGCGCATGGCACGGCCTGATCCGAAAGAAAACTAAATTCCCAATCAACCAATAACCACCCTATGAACAATCGACTATTCAACGTTGCAGGTTACACCCTGACGCCCCCGGCCTTTATCCTGAACTTGATGGAATGGCTGGAAAACCTGAACGGCAACCAGGTTTTTACCTTTATCATTTCTATTTTTGTGTGCGTGTTCTGGTACTTCAAAATCAAAGAACAGCGTTTCAAAGCCAAACAGGCCGAAAAAGAATGCGACAACGTGCCCGATCATATCACCCCATAGTTTTTTTCATACGTTTAGGTTTAGTTAGATCAAAAGCCCGGCCCCCTATTCAGGAACCGGGCTTTTTGTGTGTCCCCCCAAGGGGAGGAATTAAGAAAAGTGCGCATAAGGGTTAGAAAGTGCATAAAAGTGCAAAAAAAGTGCGCTATCAATTGTTTAAAAATCAGTAATAAACAAAAATAGCGCACACAAACACAGCCAAAACGCCTATTTAGTGAACAGTTTCTGTTCGAATGATTTCATCTGTTCGTTGATGGCCGTGTCGGTGATATGCACGTAAATCATCGTTTCGGTTATCTTCGAGTGCCCCAGCAGCTTTTGAAGCCCGGCCACATCGTTTGTTTTCTGGATGTACAGCGTCCCGAACGTGTGCCGGCCCGAGTGGTTGGTCACGTCCTTGTACACCTTCATATCCTTTGCCAGCTCCTTAATTTTAAGGTTCATTTGCTGTTCTGACAGACAATTGAACACCAACCCTTCGGTGTTCGCTTCGTCGCGGATCAGCTGCCAGGCGTACCGTGTTAGCGGCACTTTCACCGCCGCCCGCTTGTGGTTCCGGGTTTTCACAGGCCAGTACACTACTTTTCCGTCCAGAATGTTGTCAAACGTCAAGCTCCGCAGATCGGAAACCCGTAAGCCTGTGTAACACATAAACAGGAAATGACGCAATACCAACCCATAGTTTCGATCGTAGTAACCGGAATCGTACCGGTCCTGGAATACTTTCAGTTCTGCTTCGCTTAGGAAAACGCGGTCGGTGGTGGCGCGTGAAAACTTCACCAGGTCAAACGGGTTTTCCTGTATCACCCCTTTGCGCTTCGCTATGTTCAGGTAAGTTTTGAAGTTTTTCAGGTTGTTGTGTATCGTGTTTTGTCCGTTACCAAGCTTTAGTTTCAGGTGGCGCCGAAACTGGTTGATGAACTCCGCGTCAATCTCCGAAAACGACAATGCCGGGCGGAATTCCTGCAATTTACTTTTCAGCGATTCGTGCTGTTTTAAGCTCGATGCGGCAATTTCGCCACGGCGTTCCTTCATTGCTTCGGTCATGAAGGCGTAGAAGTCGATCCGCCGCGCCGGGTTTTTCCATTCGCGTTTCAGCAGCTCAGGCGTCAGCGTCACATGTTGCAGCCGGTACCTCACGGCAATATCATTAATCGTTGCCAGGCTTTTTTCAATAATCAGGTTGTTATCCTTCACCGTTCGGCTGGCCCCCTTAATACGCTGTTTGCCCATATCAAACTGATCGGGATCACAACTTACCCCGGTGGGGAATTTCAGGCTTTTACCGGCCAGGTGTACCAGCACGTAAATTGCCGCCGTGCCGTCCTTCTTTTTGTAACCATCGTGAATAAAGATTTTTGGCGTCATTTGCTGAATGTATTTTGAATGAATTTTGGTTAAAAATGAAATTTGAATGAGTTTGCGCCTGCTTTCTTTCCCTGTCAAAACCTCTAAACCCCGCGCCCGACGGGCAATAAAAAAGGGGTTAACATTTTACTGTTAACCCCTGGTGAACCCGACAAGACTCGAACTTGTAACCTTCTGATCCGTAGTCAGATGCTCTATCCAATTAAGCTACGGGTCCGTTGCTGAAAGCGCTGCAAATATAAGGCTTTTATTTTTCATCAACCAAATATTTTTGCACTTTTTTACTCCTCATATTTGTACATTTTATCTTCAATGGTCACATCTGACTGAAACACAGTTTGTATTTTAATGTAGGTCATTAATTTTTGCGTGCCACTTTTTCCCAAAATTACATGTACGCGTTTCACCAAAGCCATCAATTCGTCAAAAGTTCCCTCAATAACCGTTTCAAAAGGGCATACTTTATATTTTAGTCCCGAAGCATCAATTTCGGCAATGGCTGCGTCAACCAATTCGTAACTATCCTTTCCTTCGGCCTGCGGAAGTACCTGCAGGGCCATGTTAATCTTGTTCTGGTTCATCGTCATGGTTAATTAAATCGTCCTGATTATTTAAGAAGTTTTTGATATCCTCAACCGTCAATTTTTTCACATTTGTAATGATGACATCCTCCCGCAAGAAGTTACCGTACTGGTTACATTCATCAATGAAAGAACGGAAAATATCCTGAAGGTTCTTTTTCAACGGAAACAGGAACAACCCGAGGGCAAGGCCATCGACAAAAGAAATTTCTTCGAGTTCCCCCTCTGCTTTGGCCAAAAAAAACTGAAATTCATTTTCAATAACTTTTTGTTGGGTTTCCGTAAACGGCTCGTCAATTTCACGTTTCATCAGCGCAATAAAATACCGGATGTTTTGTCCCTTTCCTCCCAAACCGGTGGAAATAAACACCTGTTGCTCGCCCAATAACGAACTTTGCAAAATCATGCGGCTTTCCTGTAAGGCCAATACCGCCCAATTACGCAAAACACCCTGCTGTCCCTTATGGAAACGCTCAATGATACGAAAAGCCTCCACCTGATCGTGACCGGCCAAACGCACCAGTAGCTGCTTCTTTTCGGCTTCGGACAACGCCGGATCATTCAGTTGCCTTTCTGCTTCATCAAAATCCTCAATTCCCTCATTACTCCGCTTATCTTTTACATAGTCGAAATACTCCATCTGAAGGTCAACATCAATCTGTTCCTCCAGAATACTGAAATTATCCGGCAGTGAATCAATAGCTTCCTGTATTTTTTTGAGGTTGTTGTTATCGTCCATAAACTATCATACTTGTAGTTTCATAAGCATACAAAGATAAACGAATGGTCAACGCACAGCCGGCTTTTCTCTTTTTTTTTAAGTTATATAAAAAACTTAAATATCTTTGCATCTCTATTTTTATTTAATTCAAATTAGCATAGGGAGAGATCTGGAGTGAGGCTTTCTGAAGTAAAAAATAACGACACTGTAATTATTACCAAGGTATTAGGGCACGGGTCCTTCCGGAAAAGGATTACCGAAATGGGATTTGTGAAGGGCAAAGAAGTGAAAGTGATCAAAAATGCTCCATTCCGCGGCCCCATCGAATTTAAAATTCTGGACTACAATATCACCCTGCGTCGATCCGAAGCCAATTTGATTGAAGTTATTTCCCTAAGCGAAGCAAAATCGCAGGTAACGTCCAGCTATCAGGGTGTTATTGATCAGGAAATTTTGAAACGATCGGCCAGCGAAAAAGGAAAAATCATCAACATTGCGCTGGTGGGCAACCCCAATTGCGGAAAAACCACTCTGTTCAACTACTTATCGGGAGCGAAAGAACACGTGGGTAATTACAGCGGTGTAACGATCAACGCAAAAAAGGCCGGGTTCAAAAAATTCGGATATCAGTTTAACCTGGTTGATTTGCCTGGCACCTATTCACTTACGGCCTACTCGCCTGAAGAAATTTACGTCCGCAAATTTATTTGGAAAGAAACGCCCGATATTGTCATCAATGTGATTGATTCGTCGAATCTGGAACGGAACTTATTTTTGACAACTCAGTTAATCGATATGGACATCAAGGTGATTTGCGCCTTGAATATGTACGATGAGCTGCTGAAAAACAAAAGCCGTTTTGACTACCAAAAACTTGGAAAGCTTATCGGAATCCCCATCATTCCTACCATCAGTTCCAAGGGCAAAGGAATTGATGATTTGCTGCAGAAAGCCATTGATGTGTATGAAGACCGCGACCCGATTGTCCGCCATATCCACATCAACTATGGCGAAGAAATTGAAAAAGCGATTCGGCGGATCCGTACCCGGGTAAAAGCCAACAAGCCGATAACCGACAAAATTTCATCCCGTTTTCTGTCACTCAAACTGCTTGAAAAAGACAACGAAACGCTGTTTAACCTTTCGAAATATGCCAATTTCGAAGAAATTAAGGAAGTTACCCGCGAGGAGTGCAAACGGATAGAAGCCTTGTACAACGAGGATAGTGAAACAATCATCACCGATGCCAAATATGGCTTTATTGCCGGTGCATTGAAAGAAACCTTCAAACAGAAAATAAGCCACCAAAAGTCAAGATCAGAGCGGATCGACCAGGTATTGACCCATCCGCTATGGGGGTTGCCTATTTTTATTGTGCTGATATTTACTGCGTTTTTTGCCACGTTCAGGCTGGGCAACTACCCGATGGGATGGATCGAAAGTATGGTAGGCGGGCTCAGCAACATGGTTGCCAGTGTCATGAATGAAGGCATGCTCCGCGACTTGCTCACCAACGGAATTATTGACGGCGCTGGCAGTGTGCTGGTTTTTCTACCCAACATCCTGATTTTGTTTTTCTTCATCTCGCTGATGGAAGACTCGGGCTACATGGCGCGTGCCGCCTTCATCATGGATAAAATCATGCACTTCTTCGGTCTGCACGGGCGATCATTCATCCCCATGATTATGGGTTTTGGCTGTAACGTACCGGCCATTATGGCCACACGCACCTTGCGCAATCCCGGCGACCGGCTGCTTACCATGCTGATCATCCCGTTTATGTCGTGCAGCGCCCGATTGCCGGTATATGTACTTTTCATTTCGGCCTTCTTCCCCACTTATCCCGGATTGGTACTGGCGGGCCTGTATTTTACCGGAATACTGATTGCGTTTATCGTGGCCCAGGTCTTCAACAAAACCTTATTCCGCAACAAAGAAACTCCTTTCGTGCTGGAATTGCCACCCTACCGCATTCCGACTTTGCGCAACATTGTGATCCACATGTGGGACAAAACGTATCAGTACTTGAAAAAAATTGCCGGGGTGATCCTCATCGGCGTCATCATTATCTGGGCATTAGGCTATTTTCCGCGACACAGTGCCGAAGCCGACCACATCAGTGAAGAAATTGTTCAAATAGGGACACCATCCAACCAGGAACAAGAAGAGTTGCTGGCACACCTGCACACCGAACAGGAAAGCATTCGCTTAAAAAACTCGTACCTGGGACAAATTGGTGAATTTGTGGCACCCGTTATGCAACCGCTTGGTTTCGACTGGAAAATGAGCATCAGCCTGCTGGCCGGGTTACCTGCAAAAGAGATCGTCGTGAGCACCATGGGCGTACTGTACCAAGTTGACGACACCAACGACCTGAGCCTGACTGAAAAGTTAAGACAGGAAAGATACACTACTGGCCCGAAAAAAGGTGAATTAGTGATCACCGGCCCAATTGCGCTGGCTTTTTTGATCTTTGTGCTGATTTATTTTCCGTGCATCGGTGTTATTGCCACCATCCGAAACGAATCGGGCAAATTATTCTGGGCGATTTTCACGATGGTTTATACCACCCTGCTGGCTTGGGTGCTGGCTTATCTCACCCTGTTGATTAGCTCAACTTTTTTCAGTGGACTTTAAACCAAACGGACAGTTGAAACCTTTATAAAGATATGATTCAGGAAATTATCACATACCTCATCATTCTTGCCGCAGTCGGCTCAGTTTTTTTGAGACTGTATAAGTTGGTTGTTCGTTTAAGCCAGCAGAAATCAGCAGGCCCTAACGGAAAATGTGGTGGATGCAGTGCAGCTTGTGCCCTGCGCGACCTGCCGGCAGCCAAAAGCTGTTCCACACCTCAAAAAGCAAGGTTAATTTTATAACGCTTTGAAATAATTAATGGTTGCCACCGGATCTTCGGATTGAAAAATGAAGCTACCGGACACCAATACATCCGCGCCTGCTTCGTAGAGTTTTTTGCCCGTCTCGAAGTTTACCCCACCATCCACTTCTATCAGGCAATCCGCATTTTTCAACAAAATCAATTCCTTCAGCTTTTTTACTTTTTGGTAAGCATTCTCAATAAATGTCTGCCCGCCAAAACCAGGATTCACTGACATGATAAGCACCATGTCGAGATCTTCGATAATATCTTCGAGTAAATGGACCGGCGTGTGCGGGTTCAGGCAGACACTCGCTTTCATACCTGCAGCTTTAATGCGCTCAATGGTACGGTGCAAGTGCGTACATGCTTCGTAATGGACGGTAAGTACAGCAGCCCCGGCTGCCTGAAAAGCCTCGATGTACTGATCCGGGTTGACAATCATGAGGTGCACATCGAGCGGTTTGGCAGCAATAGCGGCAACTTGACTGATAACCGGCAAGCCAAATGAAATATTCGGAACAAATACGCCATCCATCACATCGCAGTGGATAAAGTCGGCCTGGCTTCGGTTCAGCATGGCAATATCATCGCCCAATCGGGTAAAGTCGGCAGAGAGGATGGAAGGAGCAACCAATTTTTGTTTCATAGAAAATCATTTTGGCCAAAAATAACGTTTTCGGCCCATAGCATAAAAATTGAACGAAATAAAAACGCTTAGTGTCCCAAATAAGCTTTCAGCAAACGATTGCGGTAATTGTTTTTCAATTTTTTGATTGATTTTTCTTTGATTTGGCGGACACGCTCACGGGTAAGTCCAAAAACGTCGCCAATTTCTTCCAGCGTATGTTGCCTGTAGCCACTCAACCCAAAATAATATTTGAGGATTTCGGATTCCCGCTCGCCCAGGGTGGACAGAGTACGTTCAATTTCTTTTCGCAGCGAATTCGTAATCAATCCATTATCAGGGCTTGGCGACTCATTGTTCAGCATGATATCATACAAACTGTTATCGTCCTCGTCGCGCAGCGGGGCATCCATGGAAATATGATGTGTAGAAACTTTCATGGCATCTTCAACCATATCCGA
Organism: Mangrovibacterium sp.; assembly: GCA_050178015.1. GTDB lineage: Bacteria > Bacteroidota > Bacteroidia > Bacteroidales > Prolixibacteraceae > Gaoshiqia. The sequence goes on along the minus strand of JBFXGM010000014.1, from coordinate 71,875 downwards.
TGTGGTTTCCAGGATGTTGGCCACTTCTTCAGGGGTCGGTTCACGCTGAAACTCCTGTTCCAGTTTCGAAAAGGTGCGGTTGATTTTATTAATAGACCCTATTTTATTGAGCGGAAGCCGCACAATGCGCGCCTGTTCGGCAAGCGCCTGCAAAATCGATTGGCGAATCCACCAAACGGCATAGGAAATAAACTTAAACCCGCGGGTTTCGTCGAAACGTTGGGCTGCTTTAATCAGCCCCAGGTTACCCTCGTTAATCAAATCAGGCAGGCTAAGCCCTTGGTTTTGATACTGCTTTGATACCGACACCACAAAACGCAAATTGGCTTTGATCAGTTCCTCCAGCGCTTCCCTGTCTCCCTTCTTGATTCGTTTGGCCAATTCAACCTCTTTCTCTGCGGTGAGCAGGCCTACCTTACCAATCTCATGGAGGTACTTATCTAACGACAAGGTCTCCCGATTAGTAACCTGTTTTGTAATTTTTAGCTGCCTCATTCGGTAAAAAGCTTTTATTCCTACTACGATGTTTATACGAATAGTTATAAAACCAAGCAAAACATCCTACGTTTTCTCCGGTCTGAAAATAATCATTAAAGATTTCATTTGATACTTTCTTTTCGTTTTTTTGATGAATGCATACAAATTCATCTCGAAACATGCTCCCCAGCACATGAACGAACCATTTTGACCTTTTTTTGTTCAATTTGAAAGTATGTTTGAGACGACCTGACGAAATCCTTAAAAAAATCTGTTTTTTTTGGGTTATATGTACTTATTACTTATACTTGCAAAATATTTCGTAATCCATTTTCATAATCCTTTATCGAATTACTTCTCCAGCAAATTTATTTGGACGTAAATTAATTTTCAAAATATGTATGATATTATTGAGTTAAGCAGAAAGTTGCTTCCCGACCTGCGGGAAATAGCTAAAGAGCTTAAAATCAGAAAAGTTGAATCCTACAAGAAACAAGATCTGATTTACAAAATCTTAGACACCCAGGCAATTCTTGCCTCCGAGCGGAAATCGGAACCTCAAAAAGATAAATCGCCGAAAAACAGACCCGCTTTTACCAACCCGACCCCAACGGAAAATAAAGAAAAACAAACACCGGAAGAACCTTCAACCGAAGAAGATCAACCTAAAAAGCGCCGTCGCACAGCTGTAGTCATCAAGGCTGCAAGTGCCTTCGACTTTGGCAGAAAACAAAAAGAAAAAGATCAGGAAGAAAAAGCCAAACAAGAATATCCTGCTGAGGTTCAGGAAAAACCGACTGAAAAAGAAATAAAGCCGGAAGCGCCAAAAGTTCAAGCCCAAACCGTAGCTGAAAAAGAAATTCAAGCGGAACCGAAAAGAGAGCACACACGTGAATTTCAGAAAGACCCGAAGCAACAGCAAGACCAGCGCAAGGTGAAGCACCAGAAATGGGACAACCAACCAGGTCAAGGCCAGGCCAAACAAAAAACCGGTAACGGCGGTAACTATGCCGAAAAACCTTACGAATTTGAAGGCATCATCACCAGCACCGGTGTACTGGAAATCATGCCCGACGGTTATGGTTTCCTGCGCTCTTCTGACTATAATTATTTGAACTCTCCGGATGATGTTTATGTTTCGCAGTCGCAAATTAAGCTGTTTGGACTGAAAACCGGTGATACCGTTAGCGGAACCATCCGTCCTCCCAAAGAAGGCGAAAAATATTTTCCACTCATTAAGGTACTGGAAATCAACGGACGTACACCCGATTATATTCGCGACCGCGTATCGTTCGATCACCTGACTCCGCTTTTTCCCAACGAAAAGTTCAACCTGACCGGCAAGGGGCATGATAACATTTCAACCCGGGTTGTTGACCTGTTTGCCCCCATTGGGAAAGGCCAGCGTGGACTGATCGTTGCCCAGCCCAAAACGGGTAAAACCATGTTGCTAAAGGAAATTGCAAATGCTATTGCCGCCAATCACCCGGAAGTTTTCATGATCGTTTTATTGATTGATGAACGCCCGGAAGAGGTAACCGATATGGCCCGCAGCGTGAACGCCGAAGTAATTTCGTCCACCTTCGATGAACCAGCCGAACGCCACGTACGTGTTGCCGGCATGGTGCTCGAAAAAGCCAAACGAATGGTTGAATGCGGCCACGATGTGGTTATCCTGCTTGACTCCATTACCCGCTTGGCCCGGGCTTACAACACGGTAGCCCCGGCTTCAGGGAAAGTATTGTCGGGTGGGGTGGATGCCAATGCCTTGCACAAACCCAAACGTTTCTTCGGGGCAGCTCGGAATATTGAAGAAGGTGGCTCGCTGACCATCCTGGCAACAGCGCTCACCGAAACCGGCTCCAAAATGGATGACGTGATCTTCGAAGAATTTAAAGGAACCGGCAACATGGAGCTTCAGCTCGACCGCAAACTGTCGAACAAACGGATCTTCCCGGCTGTCGATATTGTATCTTCGAGCACGCGCCGCGAAGATCTGCTGCTCTCCAAGGCCATGATGGACAAAGTTTGGATCCTGCGAAATTATTTGGCCGACATGAACTCGAACGAAGCCATGGATTTCATCAAAGACCGGTTAATGAGAACCGCATCCATCGAAGAGTTCCTGATTTCCATGAACGCCTGATTGGGTGATTATTGATATTGATTCATCACATCTAACAACTATAAAAAACGCCGGCTGACCGCCGGCGTTTTTCATGTTCACAAACGGTTGGTCAACCGTTTTAAAAATGCGCTCTTATCCGGCTCCAGCATGGGCGACAATTCGTCGAAGCACCATTGGTGATAGGTATTGATCCAATTTATTTCCGTGTCAGTCAACATATCAACATCAATTAATTTCAAGTCAAGCGGGCACAAGGTCAGTGTTTCGAAACCGTAGAATGTTCCATAATCCGTAATTTCCCGCGGAACGCAAACCATCATATTTTCAGTCCGCAATCCATACTTCCCTTCCCGATAAAAAGCCGGTTCGTTCGATAGCACCATGCCCGGTTCAATGGCGTGTTCGTTGTATTCCTGGCGGATGCTCATCGGCCCTTCATGAACATTCAGGAAATAGCCTATTCCGTGACTGGTGCCATGTCCGTAATCCATGCCGTTTTGCCACATAAACTGGCGGGCAAGCACATCCAGGTTGCAGCCTCTGGTTCCGGCAGGAAATTTGGCCAGCGTCAGGTTGATCATTCCCTTTAGCACCATTGTAAAATCAAACTTTTGCTGATTGGTAGGCTCCGCCAGGCTGATCGTCCTGGTAATATCGGTGGTACCGGTCACATATTGGCCGCCCGAGTCAAATAAAAGCATTCCTTCCGGTTTCAGCTCACTGGCAGTTTCCCGGGTCACCAAACGATGCACGATGGCGCCGGTTTCGTTATAGCCCACAATCGGGAAAAAGCTGTCGCCCCGGTAGCCCTCCTGCAACGACCGGAACCAAGACAACTTCTCGGCAATATCATATTCGGTAACCGTTTCTTTCCCAATAGCCTGATCTAACCAAAACAGAAATTCAACCATGGCCACGCCATCTTTCCGCATGGTTTCACGGATGTACTTCAATTCGACTTCCGATTTAATCGCTTTCAACCGCGCAGGCACCGAAAGTTGGAATAGCACCTCGACATCCGGGCTCAGGCATCCCAACAATGCTTGGTTCATCCGGTCGGGATCAACCAGCAACTTACCGCGAAAGGCTTTCAACGCTTCAAAAACAACGGCATACGGAAGTATTTTCACACCATCTGATACGAGTTTCGCACACAACATTTCCGGCACCTTCACGGGGTCAACAAAAAGAAAGGCCTCTTCCTGGGTTATCAACCCATAGCCCACAAATACCGGGTTGAAATCGACATCCTGTCCCCGAAGGTTCAGCGCCCAGGCCAGATCATCCAATGCAGTAATCAACAAGGCATCAGCACCGCATCCCGCCATTTCACCCCGGATCTGCTTTAATTTCTCCTGTCGGCTTCTCCCGGCAAAAGGCAGCTCATGCTCAAAAACCGGAGTCGAAGGCAAAGGCTGCCGTTCGGTCCAGCACGAAGCCAACAAATCACCGGTATCACTCAGTTGCAGGTGATATTTCTGAAGATCGGCTTGAAACGTTTTATACTGGTTCACCGACATGCAACCGGCATCGGTTCCCACCAGAGCGCCTGACTCCAATACAGCTCCAAGCCATTCTGCCGGTGTTGGCGTACCTGCCATCCGCAACTTCATGAGCTGGATTCCGGTGCCAGCCAATTGCTCTTCGGCCTGCAAAAAATACCTCGAATCGGTCCACAGCGCAGCTTGTGTAGCCGTAACAACCACCTGCCCTGCCGAACCGGTAAATCCTGTCAAATATTTTCGCGCCTGCCAGTATTGCGGCAAATATTCACTTTGATGCGGGTCGGTCCCCGAAACATACCAGGCGCTGACACCCGACTTTTCCATTTCCCGGCGAATACCTTCCAAACGGCTGACAATACGTTCATTCATCGCTTTCCCTGATTAGGTTGAAATAATTACTTTTCCTGCAATTTCTGCAAGGCAAGACGGATAGAATTAGATGGCACCTCGCTGAGATCAACCTCGTGCGGGTAATAAAACTCGATAGACGCAACATCGTCCATCGGCACCATGTTCTCCAACGAAACAACAGTTACCCTGAATGTGAGATCGAGCGTAAAAACCGAGATTCCGGAATAAGGATATTCGTTTGGAAAGGAACCAAAGTACTCCAGGCTTTGAACCGTTACGCCAAGCTCCTCTTTCAATTCGCGGCAAATGGCCTCCTCTGCAGTCTCCATCGGTTCAATAAAACCGCCGGGCAAATCAAGCATGCCCAAATGAGGCTGAATGGCCCGACGTGCAAACATCAACCGCCCCTGCGGATCAAAAATCAGGGCCGCCACGGCAGCCGATGTATTAAAATAATAGGTAAAACCGCATTGAACGCATTTTTTGGCACGGTCGCCCAGCTGGTTAAAGTTTGCAGAACCGCAACGCGGGCAATACCGAAAGAACTGAACAGGAGGAATAGCTGAATCCATACTGGTAAAGTTTAAACGCAAATGTAACCAAGCTCGAAGGAAACACCAAAACTAAGTCAAGTTCAGCTTGCCCCCCAAATGTCAACAAAAGAATATTCATTAAAACGAAGAAAGACGGCTGATTACCAACCGTCTTCCTTTTTTGCCTTTTTACTTTTGACTTTTACCTTATATTACCGATGATAGCGGGCCTCGCGGTTCGCTCTGATTTTTTCATCGGTCAGATATTCTTCAAAGTCCATGTATTTATCGATCACGCCTTCCGGAGTCAGGTCAATCACGCGCGTACAAACGGTGCTGATAAACTCGTGGTCGTGCGATGCCATCAGTATTTGGCCAGGGAAAACCTTCATATTGTTGTTGAATGACTGGATCGATTCCATATCCAGGTGGTTTGTCGGGTGGTCGAGAATGACCGTGTTCGGGTGCTCCAGCATCATGCGCGAAATCATACAGCGCATCTTTTCACCACCCGAAAGCACTTGTACATTTTTCTGCAAATCATCGCCAGAGAACAGCATCTTCCCGAGGTACCCGCGCAGGAAAGCCTCGCTGGTATCGTGCGAATAATCGCCTAACCATTCATACAATTTCTTATTCTCGGTAAAATATTCGGTATTATCCATCGGCAGGTAGGCCCTTTTGATGGTCACGCCCCATTCAAACGTGCCGGCTGTGGGCTCCAGTTCTCCCAAGATAATTTTAAAGAAGATGGACATCACGCGGTTATCTTTCCCCAGAAAAACCACTTTATCGTCTTTTTCGATGGTGAAAGTGGCATCTTTGAAAAACACCTCGCCATCCTGTTCGTAGCTCAGTTCTTCAACACGCAACACGCGATCGCCCGTTTGCCGTTCGGGTTGAAAAATGATGCCGGGGTAACGCCGGGTTGACGGCTCAATTTCTTCGATATTAAGTTTTTCCAACATCTTCTTGCGGCTGGTTGTTTGCTTCGACTTGGCCACGTTGGCACTAAACCGACTGATAAATTCCTGCAGTTCTTTTCGCTTTTCTTCAGCTTTCTTGTTGGCCGCTGCCTGCTGCCGGAGTGCCAGCTGGCTCGATTCGTACCAGAACGTATAGTTTCCGGAAAACGCGTGGATTTTCCCATAATCAATGTCCACCACATCAGTACAAACATTGTCCAAAAAGTGACGGTCGTGCGACACCACGATGACCGTATTTTGGCTGTTGCCGAGATAGTTTTCCAGCCACAAAACCGTCTCCAGGTCGAGGTCGTTGGTTGGTTCGTCGAGCAACAGGTTATCGGGGTTGCCAAACAACGCCTGCGCCAGCAATACCCGCACTTTTACTTTTGCGTCCAGGTCTTTCATCAACTGGTAATGAAATTCCTCTTTAATTCCCAAACCACTAAGCAACATGGCCGCATCACTTTCGGCATTCCACCCGTCCATTTGGGCAAATTCATCTTCCAGTTTGGCAGCCAGGTGTCCGTCTTCTTCCGAAAAATCAGTTTTGGCATACAGCACCTCTTTTTCCTTCATCACCCGCCACAGCTCTTTGTGCCCCATCAGAACCGTGTCCAATACCGGAAATTCGTCGAATGCGTGGTGCTCCTGTTTCAGTACCGAAAGCCGTTCGCCAGGCCCCATCAGCACAGAACCGCGGGTTGGGTCCAATTCGCCCGAGATCAATCGCAGGAATGTGGATTTTCCGGCGCCATTGGCACCAATGACCCCATAACAGTTTCCGGGGGTAAATTTCAGGTTTACATCAGCAAAAAGCGGCTTCTTCCCAAACTGGATCGCCAAATTTGAAACAGTAATCATTCGTCAAGTCTTTCTATTACATTTAAGGGGCGCAAAGGTAACACATTTTCGTCCGAAACAGCTAATTTTCAGTTAACAAATCCTTAAACCTGGCAGGTTAATGCGACTAATTTCAAACCATTTAAGAAAGCCTCATGCACTCAAAACCAATGAATGTCAGTAAAGAAAGACCAAAAATTAGTTGAACCAGAATAAACGATAAAAAGAAAAGGATGAGCTAAAAAAAATAACTTAACAATAGAAAATATTCCTGTGACTAAACAGATAAATCCTTAAATTTGCCAACCGGAAATGTTTCTGAAATCACACCGGGAATGTTTTTGTTATCACTAATATTGAAAAAAGCTTCAAAAGCAATAACTTACGCCTGTTTTACGCAAAGCTGATCCGGAATGAACGGTTTAGCGGGAACCGGCTTGGCAACAAAACTGAAAAAAACTAGTTATCAGATACATTCAGGCACATAAATACGATCACATGTCTAAACAAATTTTTCTCTTCCTTTTATTTTTCTGCCTGTTGGGAACAGCAACTGTCTCGCTAGCCCAACGCGAAGCTTCATCGGTTAAGGTCGAAAACCTTTCCGATCAGCAAATTAAGCAAATCATCGAAGAAATAAACGCCCGTGGTTTGAGCCAGGAACAGGCCATCCAATTGGCCAAGGCCCGCGGCGCCACCCAACAGCAAATTGATCAGCTCACCCGGCGCATCAACCAGATGAAATTCTCGGGCGAAACAGGTACGAAAAGCAGCATGACCAAAATCAACCAAAAACTTCCCGGCACAACAGACCTGTATGTGGGCAAGGATAGTACGGAAATGGAGATTTCACAAAAAAAAGAACTGCCGGAAGTTTCTGAAAAAAACAAGAAACTGTTTGGTTATCATTTGTTCAACCAGGAAAACCTGACCTTTGAACCTTCGGTGACTATTCCGGTACCGGCAGACTATGTGCTGGGCATTGGCGACGAAGTGAACATCCAGGTTTGGGGCGCCAGCCAACAAACTTATCTGTTGCAGATTGATGCCAATGGCGCTGTCAATATTCCCGACGTTGGGCCGGTGAAAGTGGCCAACCTGAACTATGCAGCGGCCAAAGAGCTTTTGCTGAAACGGCTGACCTCCATTTACAACGGCATGGCCGGGGCAAACCCAAACACCTACGCTGAGGTGAGCCTCAACAACCCGCGTTCGATCAAAGTAAACGTAATTGGCGAGGTCATCGCCCCTGGCACCTACACCTTGCCAGCCACGGCTTCGGCATTTAATGCCCTGTATTTGTCGGGAGGCCCGGGCGAAAACGGGTCTTTCCGCAACATACGCATCATCCGCGACAACCGCCTTTTTGCCGAAATTGACGTGTATGATTACCTGATCCGTTCGAATACGAAAAACAACATTTCACTGCGCGATCAGGATATTATTTACATCCCTACTTACCTGAAACGGGTAGAAACGATCGGCGCTTTCAAACGCCAGGGTATTTTCGAATTAAAAGAAGGCGAAAATGTTAGCGAACTCCTCCAGTTTACCGGGGGTTTCAGCGAAGCTGCCGCCCAATCGCGCGTATTACTGACCCGCTTTACCAACGACCAATACCAGTTAGTTGACCTGGAGCAAAATCAGTTTGACAGCTTTGGACTGAAAAACGGCGATCTGATCCGCGCCGAAGAAGTGATTGACCGATTCGAAAACCGTGTCAGCATTGAAGGGGCCGTTTTTCGTCCCGGCACGTATGCATTGAATGAGGGCATGACCCTTTCCAACTTAATTGGAAAAGCCGGTGGCCTCCGCGAAGATTATTATGCCCAACGCGGCCTGATCATCCGTCTCGACGAACAGCTTTTTCCCACCACCATCCCATTCGATCTGGGCGATTTGTTCAGCGGCGCAAACGATCCGGTGCTTCAACGGGAAGACCAGGTCATCATCCGCGACATTTTCAGCATGGGTGAAAAGAAAACCGTGCGCATTTTGGGAGAAGTGTTGGCAGCAGGGGAATATGGCTTTTTCAGAAACATGACCCTGAAAGACCTCATTTTCATAGCTGGTGGCATGACCGAAGCAGCCAGTGAATCGTACATTGAGGTGGCCCGGCGGAACAGCAAAGAAGAAGCCAGCACCATCAACAGCAAACTGGCCTCGCTGTTTCAGTTTGAGATCGACCGGAACCTGCAACTTACTTCAGAAGATGCCGCTTTCGTATTAAAACCGTTTGACCAGGTTTACATCCGCAAGGCACCTTCGTACCAAGTGCAAAAAACAGTACGCATCGAGGGAGAAGTTCAATTTCCGGGTGAATACAGCATCAGCGACAAGAACGAGCGCATTTCCGACCTGCTCAAACGGGCCGGTGGATTGACCCCCTACGCTTTTGCCGAAGGGGCAAAACTAAAACGTTCCATCGCGGACCAGCAAAAGGCCCAGCTGGAAACAATCCAGCGACTACAGGAAAGCAGCGACTCATCCCTTCAGGTAGAAATGCCGGAGCAATTCGAAAGTCTTGAACTTCGACTGGAAAAAATCATGCAGCAGCCAGGTTCTTCCTACGATTATTTTCTACGCGATGGCGACCAGCTAAGCGTTCCAATGCGCACAGAAGAAATCTGGGTGAACGGCGAAGTGATGAACCCCATTGGCTTGGCCTGGGAGCGCGGACGTGGTATGAAATACTACATTAACAATACCGGCGGGTTCAGCCAAAATGCAAAAAAGAACAAAGTTTACGTGGTTTACAGCAATGGTACCACCGACGTTACCCGGAGTTTTCTCATGAAAAGATATCCTCGGGTGGAACCTGGGAGCCAAATCATTGTCCCAGCAAAACCCGAAAAGAAGGATACGGACAATACCGGCAAATGGCTGGCCATCACCAGTACGCTTTCCTCCCTGGCCGTAGCGATTGCTGCCGTTCTTAGATAACTTGAATATCCATGAATTCACCATTCTAACAACTATATGAAAACATTGAAAATAAAAATCCTGAACAACAAGGCTGAAAAAATCCTGGATGCCTTGGTGGAACTCAATCTGGTAAAAGTGATAAAAGAAACAGAACCAGAATCAATTGTGGTTAAGGTGCCAGTACCTACGGGAAATGAATATTCGCGAAATATTTCGCAAAATTTCAACAACAATGCCCCAAAGGCAACCAGCATGGAGGAAATGCGCAACATCATCAATGCTGTCAGAAACAAAAAATAAGGGAATCAACCGAACAAGGATACAGCTACCGTAAGCCAATGGACATCAGACCGGTAAGAAAAAGAATAGCTATGGAAAACTCGAACAATACACAACCGCAAGTAACACATAACGCTGCTGATGACGAAATTGATCTGATTGAACTGGCCAAAACGCTCTGGAATGGCCGGGGCACCATCCTTCGATATGTGGTTGCCGGGGCCGTGCTGGGCGTGTTGGTGGCACTTGTATCGCCCAACAAGTTCACAGCCTCCACCACCATTGTGCCACAGTCGGCCAACAGCCAAAGTTCCAAGTTGGGCGGGCTTTCCTCACTGGCCGCCATGGCCGGGTTCAACCTGAACAACATGGGCACCAGCGAATCGCTTTCGCCGTTAATGTATCCTCGGATCATCAAATCGTTGCCATTCCAGCTCGAACTGATGAACTCCACGTTCCATTGCCCAGGCGTGGAGCAACCGGTCAGCCTGTATGAATTCTACACCGACCATCAAAAAGCAGGAATTGGTTCCGTTTTCATTAAATATACACTGGGCCTGCCCGGCGTTATCATTAAAGCCTTAAAAGGAAACGAGCTTGCTGATGATGAACAGCTTTCCCCCGGTCAATTATTATCCTTAACGGATGAACAGGAAAAAGTCAGAAAAATATTGGACGAGCAAATTAGCCTGGAACTGAACGACAAAGAAGGGTACCTATCGTTAAGTACCACCTTTGGCGATGCCCGGCTGGCTGCCGAAGTAGCGCAAAAAGCACAGACGATGCTGCAGGATTACATCACCCGGTACAAAATTGAAAAAGCGGCCACGCAGTTAAACTTCATACAGGACCGCTACAACGAGAAAAAGACCGAATTTGAGGAGGCCCAAAAGAAGCTGGCCCTGTTCCGCGACCGCAACAAAAACGTTTCGACAGCAATGGCGCAAACCGAAGAGGAACAACTGCTCAGCCAATACAACATTGCCTATTCGGTTTATTCCGAGTTGGCCAAACAACTGGAGCAGGCACAAATACAGGTGAAAGAAGATACCCCTGTACTTACAGTAATCGATCCGGTACGTATTCCTACCGAAAAATCGGCGCCTAAACGCTCACTCATCCTGATTGTTTGGATATTTTTAGGAGGAATTATCGGCACCGGAGTGGTTTTCGGCAAAGAATTTATGGGCTCGGTAAAAAAACGATGGCTCGAAGTTAATTGATAATAAAAAACATCCACTTATGATAGCAACCAACATTACCAAAATTGCCTGCATTGGAGCAGGATACGTGGGCGGCCCTACGATGGCCGTAATTGCCAGGCAGTGCCCGCATATCAAAGTTACCGTTGTTGACATCAACGCACAACGTATTGCCGACTGGAACCAAACGGATTTGGACCGTCTGCCGGTGTACGAACCCGGGTTGCCTGAAGTAGTGGCCGAAGCTCGCGGACGTAACCTCTTTTTCTCCACCGATGTGGAAGGCGCCATACGCGAAGCCCAGATGATTTTCATCTCGGTAAACACACCCACCAAGACATACGGGGTGGGCAAAGGCATGGCTGCCGACCTGAAATACGTGGAACTTTGCGCCCGCCAAATTGCAGAAATCGCTACCGATGATAAGATCGTGGTCGAAAAATCGACCCTGCCGGTGCGCACAGCCCAGGCCATCCGCACCATTTTGGATGCTGCCGCGACCAACGGGAAAGACACACAACTAGCAGCATCCCGCCCCAAATTTGCGGTTCTTTCCAACCCGGAATTTTTAGCTGAAGGCACCGCCATCAACGACCTGCTTTATGCCGACCGCATGTTGATCGGCAGCGAAGATAACGAAGACGGAAAACGCGCCGAGCAGGCCTTGGCCGATGTTTACGCCAATTGGGTACCTCGCGAACGGATCGTCACCACGCGCATCTGGTCATCCGAATTATCAAAATTGACGGCCAACGCCTTTTTGGCGCAACGCATCTCTTCTATCAATGCCATCTCTGCCCTTTGCGAACGCACCGGAGCCGATGTGGACGAGGTTGCCCATGCAATTGGAATGGATTCCCGCATCGGACCAAAATTTCTGAAGTCGTCGGTGGGTTTTGGAGGGAGCTGCTTCCAAAAAGACATTCTCAACCTGGTCTATTTGTGCCGCCATTTTAACCTTCCCGAAGTGGCTGACTACTGGGAACAGGTGGTCAAGCTAAACGATTACCAGAAACACCGGTTCGCCAAACAAATTATTGATACGCTGTTCAACACCGTATCGGGCAAGAAGATTGCCTTCCTGGGCTGGGCCTTCAAAAAAGATACGAATGATACGCGCGAATCGGCTGCCATTTATGTAGCCGACGAATTGCTGCAGGACCGGGCCGAAATTCATGTGTACGACCCCAAGGTAACTGCGGAACAAATTTATGGCGACCTGGAATACCTTCAAAAACACCGCCGCAACGATAATCCATGTACGGCCTCTCAATTTAGCGCCTTGAGCGCTGTTGAAATCCGCAGTTTAGTGACGGTACATGATTCGCCCTACGACGCCCTGAAAAATGCCCATGCCACCGCCATTCTTACCGAATGGGATGAATTTAAAGGCTACGATTGGCAGCAGATTTATGACCACATGCTAAAACCGGCATTCATTTTTGATGGACGGAACATCCTGAACCGGAAAGAAATTACTTCAATCGGTTTTGAATTAAAAAGCATTGGAAAAGGATAACAAAGGTTTATTATTTTTTGACGGGAACGGATCTCTTTCTGTTTTGGAACATCAGTGTTCCAGCCAGAATTTGATCCGTTCGAGTTTTTCGGCCAGTGGCATATAGCCGTCCAGCCAATGAATGTGGGTACCCTGGCGTTCCATGCGCCGAAACCAAGTCATCTGCCGTTTGGCAAACTGGTGGATGGCTGTTTCCAGGCCCGAAAACATTTCATCAAAAGTCAGTTCCCCTGTTAAATGCTGGGTCAGGTACTTGTACTCCAGCCCGTAATAAGTTAGTTGTTCCGGACTCAACCCCTTGTCGAGCAATGCTTGCACCTCGGCCAGCATACCTTCGTCCAGTCGTTGCTTTAGACGTTCAGAAATGCGGCGACGACGGCTCAGCCTGTCAAACTTCACCCCAACCACCAAACTTTTCATTTCGGGCATGTGCGTATCTATTTCGGGATGCGACATTAGATAGTCTTCAATTTCGATGGCACGCAGCGCCCGCTTTTTATTCTCGATGTCGGTAATGTTGTGCAGATCGGATTTGTAGGTTTTCAGGACTTCGGTTAACTCATCCAGACTTTTGTCCTGCAATTGTCGCCGTAACTCTTCGTTGTGAGGAACCTGCACCAGTTTGTAATTTTTCAGGACCGCTTCGAGGTACAAACCACTACCCCCGCACAACACCGGAAACTTGCCCCGGCCGGTCACATCGGCATACACTTTCAGAAAATCATGCTGATATTCAAATACATTGTATTCGTAGCCTGCATCCACCATATCAATCAGGTGATACGGGATGCTATGCCCGTCAATTTCGTAGTCGGCGTAATCCTTGCCCGTTCCCAAGTCCATTCCCCGGTACACCTGGCGCGAGTCGGCCGAAATTACCTCGCCGTTGAGCATTTGAGCTGCGTGAGCAGCCACGGTTGTTTTACCCGAAGCAGTTGGCCCAACGATGGCGAGCAGCTGATATTTTCCCTCTTGCATGGTCATTCTTGATAAGGTTTTACAAAATAATGTATTTTTGTACCGCAAATGTAAGCGATATGGATTTAAAACAACGATACACCTGGCTTTTCACCGAAAGCCGGCAGCTCCTTCTCGAACCCAAGAAATTCTGGCAGCAAAAAAGCGAAGCGCCCTTTACCGGGAATATCGTCATCCGTTTTTATGCCCCGCTGGTCATCGCCGTGGGTGTGGCCGTTTTTCTGGGTGAAATAATCGGCAAAGCCCAGTTCCTGCTATCGTACGCTACCATGAAGGGGCTTCGGGAAATCATCAGCTACCTGATCCAATATTGGATTGCCGTGCCGGTGCTGGCCACCTTGCTGATCAACTATGGCGGCAGCCACGACAAAAAAACTGTTCGCCACGTGTTGGCCTATTCCCTGCTTCCTTTTTTGCTGGCATCATTCATCACCGGATTGTTTCCGGGTCTGTACGTGCTCAGCATAATCGGCTTGTATGGTTTTTACCTGTTTGTGTTGGGGGCACAACAATGTCTGGGCTTGCCCGCTGAAAACCGGTCAAGGTTCATTATCCTGTCTATCTTGCTGATCATCCTGATTTTCGGCATGGTCAATATCATTAGTTGGAAACTTTTACTGGCAATTTTCCCTTATGGCGCATAAACCCACACAAATCAACATCAAAAACAAACGAGCCTATTTCGAATATGAAATATTGGAAAAGTTTGTGGCTGGCATTCAGCTGGTGGGCACCGAAATTAAGTCGATCCGTAACAGCAAGGCCAGCATTGTAGAAGCCTATTGCCGGTTTACCAAAGACGAGCTGTACGTGGTGAACATGAATATTTCGGAATACGATTTCGGGAATATCAACAACCACGAAGCCCGGCGCGACCGTAAGTTACTGCTCACCAAAAAGGAACTGGACAAACTTCAGAAAAAAATAAAAGAAAGCGGCTTGACGATTATCCCGCTGCGCATGTTTATGAACGACCGCGGGTTGGCCAAGATGGAAATCGGGCTGGCCAAAGGGAAGAAAATCCACGACAAGCGCGAAACGCTGAAACACAAGGACGCCCAGCGCGATATGGACCGGGCCATGAAGTTTTAGGGAAGTCAGCTGTTCAAAAACTAAAAATCAGGGGATTGGAGCAAAAGCGCCGGCGCCCCGCATCATCTTTCATTATGAACGAAAAACTGCAAGCTTTTGACCAACTACTCGGCATCATGGACGAATTGCGCGAGAAATGCCCCTGGGACCGCGAGCAAACCTTCGAGTCGCTCCGCAAGCTGACCATTGAGGAAACATACGAGTTGGGCGACGCCATCCTGAAAAGCGACCTGGAAGAAATAAAAAAGGAACTGGGCGACCTGTTACTGCATATCGTGTTTTACGCCAAAATCGGCGAAGAAAAGCAGGCCTTCAACATGGCCGATGTCATCCGCAATCTGAATGAAAAGCTAATTTACCGCCATCCGCACATTTACGGCGAAGTGGACGTAATGAATGCCCGCGAAGTGGAGCAAAACTGGGAATCGCTGAAACTGAAAGAAAAAGGCCGCAAAAAGAAAACGGTACTCGAAGGCGTTCCGGCTTCGCTGCCGGCGTTGGTAAAGGCCAACCGCATTCAGGAAAAGGCCAGCGGCGTAGGATTCGACTGGGAGCACCCCGAACAGGTATGGGAAAAGGTAAAGGAAGAAATTGGCGAACTGCAACACGAGCTAACCCACGACAACAAAGACAAAGTGGAAGCTGAATTCGGCGACCTGTTTTTTGCGATGGTGAATGCTGCCCGCCTTTATGGCGTTGACCCCGAAGCAGCCCTGGAACGCACCAACCTGAAATTTATAAACCGCTTTAATTACCTGGAAAGCCAAACCCTGAAAAAAGGCCTCGACCTGAAAACGATGCCGCTGGCCGAGATGGACAAATACTGGGACGAGGCAAAAAAGATGGAATCGTAAACACAGTTTATCATGAAAAAACAAATTCTTCTCGTCAGCCTGATTTTTTTTACCGTGAATATCGTAGCACAAAACAGCCCGTTTCAAAACCTTGAGTTTTTGCTGGGAAACTGGCAGGGAACAGGCAGCGGTTTTGGCAACAGCCAGTCAAAAATCACGACTTCCTTTCAATCGGTAATGAACGAACAATTTATCGAAGTGATCAATGACTCGAAGTTTGAGCCGACGGCCAGCAAACCCGAGGGAGAGCACCACATCGACCGGGGCATGATCAGTTTTGACAAGGCCCGGAACCTGATTGTGTTCCGACAGTTCCATATCGAAGGCTTTATCAATCAGTATGTGCTGATTGACTCGCTTTCAACCGACAATTTTCTGGTTTTTCAAACCGAGCACATCGAAAACTTTGTGCCGGGAGGTTCGGCCAAATGGACCATCGAAAAAACAGGTGACCACGAAATTGAAACCAAGTTTTACCTGGCCTTCCCGGGACAGGATGCCGCCTGCTACGGCACCAACAAACTCACCCGAAATGAATAAACTCTCAGCCTGAAAAAGAAGGGCAATGGAAGTCATCATTAATTATATCAGCATCCTGGGATCGTTTGCGCTGGCCATTTCGGGCGCTATCACGGCCATGGACAAACGTTTCGATCCGTTTGGCGTGTTCATTATCGCTTTTGTAACAGCCGTGGGCGGCGGTACCCTGCGCGACATGCTGATCAACGACCGCTCGGTGTTTTGGATTACGCAAACCTCCTACATTCACTTTATCATTGCCGGGACCATCTGCGCCATCATCTTTAAATCGAAGCTCGACCACATCAGCAAACCACTGTTCATTTTCGACGCCATCGGGCTGGGCCTGTACACGATCACCGGCGTTCAAATCGGGCTCGAATACGGGTTGGCTGCCGTCAACTGTGTCATACTGGGAACCATCACCGGAGCCTTTGGCGGTGTGCTTCGCGACATCCTCGTCAACGAAGTGCCCATCATTTTCAAGCGCGAAGTGTATGCCACCATTAGCATCCTGGGTGCCATACTTTACCTCACACTGAACAAGCTCCACTTTATTAACCCCATTCTGCAAATTGTCCCCGTGTTGTTCATCATTGCCACGCGGCTGGTAGTTATCCGCTACAACATTTCGCTGCCCTCGCTGTACGCCGACGAACGAAAGAAGAAGGGGACAACGGGAGAGTAAAATCCTATCCGCCGGATTTCCGTTCAGAAACTTTTATTCCGTCTTCAAAAACTATTTCCCGCTAATTTGCCCCCGGATTTCCCCACCCGGAAAAACTGTTGTATGAACATTTACATAGGCATTCCCTGCCTTCATGGCATCAACCAGTGCATCAAGCGACTGACCTTCAATCGCCCCGACCAGGTTTTCGGCCTGAATTACCCCTTCAGCCAACATCCCGTTGGTAGTGCCTTCCAGCAACATGGCAGGTGGGCCCGACGGGTACAACCAAGCGACAACACCTCCGTTGGTTCCGGATGCCCCCATGTGAATGTGTGACATGGTTACATTTTCGAGGTTAGCCACAATCAATTTATACGAAATCATCGTTCCATCCTTGCTCAGGGTAAAAATTGCCTGCCCGGTAGCCTGCGATGTATTGGCTGGCACCTCTTCACCACCGGATAGATGGGCCCTGAAATTCGAGAGGAGGTGGGCTTTCTTCAAGACTACTTCCTGTTCGACATCCGCCACCACATCTGATTTTTCACATGAGGCGAACGCAAAAAGAAAAACCGCAATAAAAAAAACGTAAATTACTTTCATGACTTTCAGAATTAAATGGTTATGACATCCTTTACTTCTTTACTCACTGAAATGTTTCTACTTTAGGATGTTTTTATCTTTTATTTCTTAAAGTAGTTATAGATACTCGATTGTCATGCATGAAAGGCACGATTTCTGAAAGAAATGCACACAAAAAATAAACGACGTATCGCTCAAATTTTATTATTTAAGCAATTATGACTTTTTTTAGGGGTCAATAAAACCGAAAAGAGAGAGATTATGAGCAAGATGAAAGTAGGATTTTCGCAACGATTACTGAATTGGACTGAGCGGGCTGGTAATGCCCTGCCCCACCCCGCCACATTGTTTGCCCTCTTTGCCTTGGCAGCTTTGTTACTGTCGGCCTTGGGCCATCATATGAACTGGGAGGTTATACACCCCGGCACAAAGGAAGTAGTAAAACCTTTCAACTTATTGTCGCACGACGGCATTCACCGCATTTTATTGGAGATGGTCGATAATTTCACCGGCTTTGCCCCCTTGGGCATTGTCTTGGTGGCCATGCTCGGAATTGGCATCGCCGAACAAAGCGGACTGATTAATACGCTCATCCGCTTGCTGGTACTCAATTCGCCCAAACACTTGCTCACTTTTGTGCTCGTATTTTCCGGAATTCTTTCAAATCTGGCTTCCGATGTGGGCTATGTATTACTAATACCACTGGCAGGTGTCATCTTTTTAGCAGTCGGGCGGCATCCGATTGCTGGTATGGCAGCAGCCTTCGCCGGGGTGTCGGGAGGTTTTAGCGCCAACCTGGTGCTGGGTACCGTCGATCCCCTGCTTGCCGGACTTTCCGAAGAAGCAGCCATCATCCTTGATCCAACTTACGAAGTGAATGCCACGGCCAATTATTATTTTATGGTAGCATCCACCTTTGTCATTTCACTGGCCGGGACTTTTGTCACCGAAAAACTAGTGGAACCACGCTTGGGAACATACAGCGGCGAGGTGAAACCAGAGGACCGTTCGTTTGACAAGCTTTCGAAAACCGAAAAGAAAGGCCTACTGGCAGCAGCACTAACATTCCTGGGCATCTTCATCCTCACCCTTATCGGGATTATCCCCGAGAATGGCTATTTCCGGGGGACAGATGGAGGACTGCTTTCCTCGCCACTGATCCGGGGCGTGGTGGCCATGCTGTTTGTCACAGCCGGAGCAATGGGATTGGCCTACGGTTTTACTACCGGCGTTTTCAAAAATGACTCGGATGTAATGGATGGAATGGCCAAATCGATGAAAACGCTGGGCACGTACCTGGTATTGGTTTTTTTTGCCGCCCAGTTTGTAGCGTACTTCAAGTGGAGCAACTTGGGCATCATCATGGCCGTGAAAGGAGCCAATCTGCTGATGATGGCCAACCTCGGCCTGATTCCGCTGATGATTCTGTTCATCATCCTCTCGGCCATGGTCAACATGATCATGGGCAGCGCATCGGCCAAATGGGCCATCCTGGCACCCATTTTCATCCCCATGTTTATGATTATGGGTTACTCGCCCGAGCTTTCACAAGTGGTTTACCGTATCGGCGACAGCGTGACCAATGTGATCTCGCCCATGATGAGTTTCTTTGCGTTGATCATTGCTTTCGTCCAAAAGTATGATGCCAAAGCAGGCATTGGCACCATTATCGCCACCATGGTACCCTATTCCATCGTCTTCTTTATCGCCTGGACCATATTGCTGATTATTTGGCTGCTGTTTGGCATCCCGCTTGGGCCCGGCGCCGGAATCCATTACGAAATAGGCATATAATCCGAAATGATAAAAAATGATTGTTTGATCCGCCACTTAAAACGTTCGCTGCACCCGTATGCTGTAACCCGAAATTCGCATTGGGAAGAGATGCAAAACGCCGCCGTTTTGCCTCGCCTTGTGCGAACATTTTTTGTTACTTTTGCAAGCGGAACCAAGAGATTTTACACAACGCTATGTTTGAAAAGCTGATTTTACTGGAAGGGGTTGACCCGCTTGAATTTTACGGGGTGAACAATGCCAAGATCGATTTGATCAAAGCTTCGTTCCCCAAACTGAAAATAATCAGCCGGGGCAATCAGCTGATCGTACATGGCGACAAAAAAGAAAGCGCCGCCTTTGAACAAAAACTGCAACTGTTGCTCGATCATTATCACCAATTCAACATACTACCGGAAGATACAATCCGCCAGGTATTGAACAATGATCCGCTGACCATGGATGGCATCCAGGTGAGTCCGGGAGATGTGTTGTTGCATGGGAACAGCGGCAAGCCCATTCGCGCACGTACGCCCAACCAGCGCGTTCTGGTGGAAGAAAGCCGCAAATCGGACCTGATTTTTGCTATTGGCCCAGCCGGAACCGGAAAAACATACACCGCCATCGCATTGGCTGTCAGGGCCCTCAAAAACCGGGAAATAAGGCGCATCATCCTGAGCCGTCCCGCCGTGGAAGCAGGCGAACGATTGGGCTTTTTACCCGGTGACCTGAAAGAAAAAATTGATCCCTACCTGCAACCGCTGTACGATGCCTTGCAAGATATGATCCCGGCAAAAAAACTGGAAGAATTCATGAAAGACGGCATCATCCAAATTGCGCCCCTGGCTTTTATGCGCGGACGCACTCTGAGCGATGCGTTCGTCATCCTGGATGAAGCGCAAAACACCACGCTCAACCAACTGAAAATGTTTTTGACCCGCATGGGGATGAATGCCAAGTTTATCATTACCGGCGACGAAACACAAATCGACTTGCCATCGCCCAGCCAATCAGGCTTGTTGCAAGCAAAAAAAATCCTTCGCAACATTAAAGACATTTCCTTTGTTCAGTTTAATTCGAAGGATATCGTCCGCCACAAGCTCGTCCGTGAAATTGTGGATGCATACGACAAGCATTACCAATTGCAACTGGCCAAAAGAGAAGAGAAAAAACAACCAGATAAAAACGAAGAAAATGACTAAAGCATTAACCAGAACGGATTGTAATTTTCCGAAGCAAAAAAGTGTTTACCACGGCAAGGTGCGCGATGTATATAACATTGACGATGAATTCCTGGTGATGGTCGTGAGCGACCGCATCTCGGCATTCGACGTCATCCTGCCGGAAGGAATTCCTTACAAAGGGCAGGTCTTGAACCAAATTGCCTCCAAATTTCTGGATGCCACTGCCGATATTGTCCCCAACTGGAAAATCGCAACGCCCGACCCCAATGTAACAGTTGGCCACGCCTGCGAACCGTTTAAAGTTGAAATGGTCATCCGCGGATACCTGACCGGTCATGCCTGGCGCGAATACAAAAGCGGGAAACGCAGCCTTTGCGGAGTTGCCTTGCCGGAAGGGATGGTGGAAAACCAAAAATTCCCAGCTCCCATCCTGACCCCAACCACTAAAGCGGATGAAGGGCACGACGAAGATATTTCGCGCGAAGCCATTATCAACAGTGGTTTAGTTAGCAAGGAAGATTATGAAATGCTGGAAGACTATACCCGCAAACTGTTCCAACGCGGTACAGAAATGGCCGCCGATAAAGGACTGATTTTGGTGGATACCAAATACGAATTCGGTAAAAAAGACGGTAAAATTTATCTGATCGACGAAATCCACACGCCCGACTCTTCGCGCTACTTCTATGCAAATGGGTATGAAGAACGGCTGGCAAAAGGTGAAGCACAAAAACAACTTTCGAAAGAATTTGTGCGCCAATGGCTGATCGAAAACGGATTCCAAGGCAAAGAAGGCCAAACAATCCCCCAAATGGACGAAGCTTTTGTTGCCTCAGTATCCGAACGGTACATTGAACTGTATGAAAACATCACCGGCGACGAATTTGTAAAATCGGACATCGACCAAATCCAGGATCGGATTGCAGCAAATGTGACCAATTTCCTGAACACGTTATAATCACAATCATATTCAACTCCCGGAAATTAACAGCCGGGAGTTGATAACTTAGCGATACAACCAACTCCCCGTCACCTTCGATTAAACAAATAATTTTTATCTTGGCAAGAGATTCAGGTGGTATGCAATGAAAATAAAGCTTTTATATCAACTTCTCATTGGCGTCCTTTGCTTTAGCCTCAACGGCTC
The DNA here is from genome assembly GCA_050178015.1 of Mangrovibacterium sp. Classification (GTDB taxonomy): domain Bacteria; phylum Bacteroidota; class Bacteroidia; order Bacteroidales; family Prolixibacteraceae; genus Gaoshiqia. The sequence continues at coordinate 50,349 of JBFXGM010000014.1, read as the reverse complement.
GGGTGCAAGGGCAGCTAAAGCGGACGATGCGGTTGCAGATATAAAAACAAATATTTCGTCCCTGAACAAACTGGCGGCAGCCGAATCTGAAAAAGAAAATTACCCAACAAGTTTTCAACTGAGCAGTGCCGCGCTCGATCTTTCGCTGAAATACGGCTTATTGGATGAGGCAATCATCGCCTACGAAAACCTTGGAAATTATTATCTCACCTACCGGAATATCAGCCAGGGACTTAAAAACCTGAACGAAGCCATTCGCCTTTCTGAAAAACTGGGCCAGCACGAAAAAGCCCTTCATCTGCACAAAAAGACAGCAGGCATTTTGAAACAGATTGGCGATTATCGCAACTCGCTGGAACACCTTGGCCGATACCAAGCCTTGCAGGATAGCCTGAGTGAACTTGACAAGAACACCCAGCTTGCAGGCCTTGAACAAAAATACCGCGATGAACAAACGGCCAGTCAGGCCCAATTAATGGAAGCGCGAAGTGAAACCCAACATGTCATTCGCCTTTCGTTCCTCATAGCTGCCGGGTTAATTCTGCTGGTGGCTGTTGCCTGGACCGTGGCGCTGAAAAAGCACCGCGAAGTAAAGCGTTACTTTCTCAAGCTCAACGAACAAAAGGACCGCATGTTTTCCCTGATTAGTCACGGATTGCGTGGCCCCATCGGCAGTGTAAAAGGCATCTTCGACTTGATTGTGGAACAAGACCTGGAAGATCCGCAAGAGCTGAAAAGTATTCTCTACGAATCGCGAGAAGTGGTCGACAGTTCCTTCAACCTCCTGGAAAACCTGTTGAACTGGTCGAAAAGCCAAACCGGACAATTAACCGTAAACCCACAAAAAATAAGCATCGCCAGCCTTGTTAAAGAAAACCTACAACTATTTACCAGCTCGATAAAACATAAAAACTTCGTCATTGAAAACCAGGTGGACGAGAACCATTTTGCCTATGCCGATATGGAAATGGTAAATGTGGTTGTTCGGAATATCCTATCCAACTCGGTGAAATTTACACGAACGGCCGGAAAAATCAGCCTGCACTCACAAGTTGCCAAAGGCAAACTGCTGTTGACCGTAAGCGACACGGGAGTTGGTATGACTCCTGAAATGATTGAAGACATCATGGAAGACGATCCGATTGCACTGGGGCCAGCCGAGGCCAACTATGATAAAGACCGCGGCATCGGACTAAAAATATGCAAGGACTTTCTGGAACGAAACAGCGGCGGATTAAGTATTGAAAGCTCGCCAAACAACGGAAGCCGGTTCATGATATACCTGCCTTTGAGCGCATAGAAAATCCAACAAAAAATCAGCAAAGAATGGAGAAGTAGAATTCTGACCCCTCGCCCGGTTTGGATTTCACCCCAATTTCACCACCAAGCAAATGAACGATATTTCGCGAAATGGCCAGCCCCAAGCCGGTTCCGCCATAATTACGCTTGCCTTGGTTAGCCGCCTGGACAAACCGCTCGAAAACGGAATCCAACTCTTCCGGGGATATCCCAATCCCGGTGTCTTTTACCCTGAAATAAACCCGATCTGCCTGCGCGTGAACAATTAACCGCACAGAACCAACCGCTGTAAACTTAATCGCATTCCCGATCAAATTATCCAATACCTGTTTTAACCGAAATTCATCCGTATAACAGGAAAACCTGGCAGGCAGGTTGTTCTCCACCTCAAAATGAAGGTCCAACCCGGCATGATTGCTGATGTATTCCCTGTAATGCGACTCAACCCGGCCCAACAAATCATTCAGTTGAAATCTCTTTTTCAAAATATTTAGCTGGTTTGATTCAATCTTGGCAATATCAATAATATCGTTGATCAGGCTCATCAGAAATTCTCCGTTTTGTAAAATCAACCGGACAAATTTCTTTTTGTCTTTTTCGTCAACAGAATCATCATTAATCAGTTCCGAAAAGCCAATAATAGCATTCATGGGTGTTCGAATTTCATGTGACATATTGGCCAAAAAAGCCGTTTTCAGGCGATCAGATTCCAATGCCCGCTTCTGTTCTGCCACCAATTGTGCATGTACCTTGACACGTTCATCTATCATCTCGTTGGCCACTGTTCCCATATTGCGGAATTCTTCAAAATGAAGTTTCTCTACCTCAATCCGCCTGTATTCACCCTTACCAACCTTGAAAAAATGGGCAAAATGCGAAAAGTCGGCCAGGTAATTTTTCCTGAAACGGCTGAAAATAAACATCTCTACACCAAGTATCAAGATCAACAACACGAATACACGCAGCATATTTTGAAAAAATCCATTTTTTAGCTCCTCGTTTTGAATCATCAAATCAGCATTGATATCATCCTCGTAAAAACCAGCCCCAACAATCCAGTCACATTCGCGAAAATACCGAACAAATGCCAGCTTAGCCGAAGGATCCTCTCCATCCAGTCGCCGCCAATGGTAGTTTAAATAACCGCCTTCCTCTGACGATGCAACAGCAGCAATTTCCTTCTGGAATACCTCCATCTTCGCAGAATCGCTCCCATCCAGAAAGTTAAAAGACCCCTCATAAACCTGTCCGTCCAAAACGATCGGTGTTCCATCAGCTTCATTCAAAAAAATATAACCACCATACCGGAACCGCTCGGAGCTGACCTTTTTGGCGATCTCCAGTTTAAACTCATCATAGAAATCGCCCAGGTAACATTTCGAGCCAAAATACCAGCTAAACGGTTCAAACAACTTGACATAGGTAACCTTGTTTTGCGGCAACCCATTTTCTTCCTTCCGCTCATCGGAGCCATAAAAAATAAAACCTTCCCCTTCTTCCCTCAGCAAATCCGTTTCCTTCTGAACGACCCAATGACCGTTGACATCCTGAAACATAGACAAATCCTTACCGGTTAAATCGGGGCGGCCGGGATAATAAACCCCTCTGCCCGCCATCTCATTGATAAATACTTGAGCGAAAGGGCTCGAACAGGTTAGGGCCGAAACCGCATTGACAATCAACTCTTTGATTTCGGAGTCCGGCATCTGCCCATGATATTGCCGATAAAATTTCTCGGCCAGATTATGGGCATAGCAAACATTTTCGGCTAATTCAGCAGTTACCCGGCTATCAAATTGCTTTTTATGCTGGGCGATGTAATCCACCTCCATGCCAATTAACTCCTTGATAAAGTCCTTCTGACGGCTGATATGGTTTTCACGTTGTTGCTTGCTGATTCGTTGAAATAACAAGTACTCTTGAAACATAATCACAGCCCCCATGCCAAGCGTGATCAGGATCGTTGAAAAAAGAATTATCCGCCGAATATAATCGGTTACATTCACTGAAAACCCGCTGGATTTGCGATGATCTGTCATCATGGTTGATCGGAAAATAAATTAGATTGGTTTGTATGCAAATTTTTCGCTAAAATAGGTAATTAATGAAAAAATGTCAGTTTCATCCCTATTTAAACTGAAAATATCTACGCACCGCAGGCACATCCCCAAAAAAGGACAACAAACGCTGCAAATGATGAATTTTCAAACGCATAAGTCATGAAACCTCACTATTGACGGGCGCTTCACCTGTTAAAACATGTTAAACATGATAAATGAATGATAAACAGAAGAAACACTGGCACTTTTTATGCGTTATTTTTACCATTCAAATCAATAATTGACAACTCAAAAAAATATCATGTCATGAAGAATTTAAGAAATTTGAGCTTAACCATGATTATTGCAATCGGAAGTGCCTTACTTGCAGTTTGGGCATATACCCGTTTTTTTGAAAAACCACAAATCGTTACGATAGACGAACGACAAGCCGTGCAATATGCCAGCCTGCCGTCGGCACCACAGGGAGAAGTTCCCGACCTGACCTACGCGGCAGGAAGCACGGTGCATGCCGTAGTCCACGTAAAAGTGATTTCGACACAGGACGTAACGGTTTACAGCAATCCGTTTTTCGACTTCTTTTACGGCGACCGTTATCAACGGCAACAACCTCAAATAAAGCAAGGTTCCGGCTCCGGCGTCATCATTTCGCCTGATGGCTACATTGTTACTAATAACCATGTAATTGATGATGCCGACGAGATTAAAGTGGTTTTGAACGACAAACGTGAATTCAGTGCCCAACTGATTGGGAAAGACAATACCACCGACTTGGCCCTGTTAAAAATTGATGAAAAAGAATTGCCTGCGTTGAAATTTGGCAATTCAGACGCTTTAAAACTTGGTGAATGGGTACTGGCTGTTGGAAACCCGTTCAACCTAACCTCTACGGTTACCGCCGGAATTGTGAGCGCCAAAAGCCGAAACATTGGAATCAACCGGGCTGAAATGAGCATCGAAGCCTTTATACAAACCGATGCTGCCGTAAACCCCGGCAACAGCGGCGGAGCATTGGTGAACATGAATGGCGAGCTGGTGGGCATCAATACAGCTATCGCTTCTCAGACCGGCTCGTACACCGGCTATTCGTTTGCCGTTCCTTCCAGCATTGTTGAAAAAGTGGTTGCCGACCTGAAACAATACGGACAGGTACAGCGTGCCTTGCTGGGAGTAACCATCGATGAGGTGACTGCGGAGAAAATGAAGGAGTTCAATCTTGATAAAATTGAAGGAGTCCTGATTCGCGGTGTGAATGAAGGGAGTGCAGCAGAGAAAGCCGGACTGAAGGCTGATGATGTTATTATCAGTATCAACGGCATCACGGTTAATTCAACAGCGGAATTACAGGAACAGATTAGCAAACACCGCCCCGGCGATGTGGTAAAAGTTCTGATAAAAAGGGACAACAAACCGAAACCCTATAATGTAACCCTCCGTAACATGCACGGAGATACGGAAATTCTTACTGCCAGCGAGGACGAATTCCTGGGTGCCAAATTTGACAATGTTTCAGAAAACGAGCGATATAACCTTCGCATTGGCCATGGAGTAAAAATTGCTGATTTAAAAGATGGTAAATTGAAAGATGCCGGTCTTAAAAAAGGATTTATCATTACCCACGTGAACAAGCAAGCTGTAAGCGCGGTTAATGATTTGATACGGATAGTAAAGAAAGCTGAGGGGGGCATTTTGATTGAAGGGGTTTATCCCAGCGGGGAACACGCCTATTTCGTTTTTTCTTCAGAAAATTAATTCATGTTTACTGAAAATTAACAAATTGATCCAGTTTTCCCAAAGCAACTTTTTATTTTGAATAATTGACTTCGAAAGTCTATATTTGCACGATTTTTTTAGAAGGGTATATGAGACAATTAAAGATTACAAAATCTATTACCAACCGTGAGAGTGCCTCTTTGGACAAGTATCTGCAAGAGATTGGCAAAGAAGAACTTATCACCGTTGAAGAGGAAGTTGAATTAGCGCAACGCATCAAAAAAGGCGATCAGGCTGCTTTGGAAAAACTGACCCGTGCCAACCTGCGTTTCGTTGTTTCTGTGGCCAAACAGTACCAAAACCAAGGATTAAGTTTGCCCGACTTGATTAATGAAGGCAACCTGGGACTGATTAAAGCAGCAGAAAAGTTTGACGAAACCCGCGGGTTCAAATTTATTTCCTATGCAGTGTGGTGGATCCGTCAATCCATCCTTCAGGCGCTTGCAGAGCAGTCGCGTATTGTTCGGTTACCGCTTAACCAGGTAGGTTCGTTGAACAAAATCAACAAAGCTTACTCGAAGTTCGAACAAGAAAACGAGCGCAAGCCTTCTCCTGAAGAATTGGCCGAATCACTTGAATTGCCGGCGGAGAAAGTTGCAGACACACTTCGGGTATCCGGACGCCATATTTCGGTGGACGCCCCCTTTGTGGAAGGCGAAGACAACAGCCTCCTCGACGTACTTGTCAATAACGATTCCCCCAACGCTGACCGCAGCTTGATGATGGAATCGCTTGCACGGGAAATTGAACGCGCTCTCGCTACCCTCACCGAAAGAGAAAGTGACATCATCAGGATGTTCTTTGGAATTGGCTGCCAGGAGATGACCCTGGAAGAAATTGGAGAAAGATTTGGGCTGACCCGCGAAAGGGTCCGCCAAATAAAAGAAAAAGCTATCCGCAGATTGCGGCATACATCCAGAAGTAAATTGTTGAAAACATATCTTGGATAGTAACGAAAAAACTTTTTAACCGCCCGCTGTGGCGGTTTTTTTTTGCTCCGTCATCAACCTGCTTGGAGCAACTGACGATAAAGTGCATGAATCTTCTCGGCAGCATCCTCCCAACAGATTCGCTGCGCTTCCTTCTGCCCGTTTTTTGCCATCATCGAAAACAAGGATGGATGAGAAAGAATACCATGAATAGCATCGGCCATCGCGTGAACATCCCAGAAATCAATTTTTATGGAATGCTTAATCACCTCAGCCACGCCTGATTGCTTAGAGATAATGACCGGAACCCCCATCTGCATAGCCTCTAACGGACAAATACCGAAAGGTTCGGAAACCGACGGCATCACGAAAACATCGGTACATTTCAGCAAACGATAAACATCCTCACCCTTCAGAAAGCCGGTAAACAAAAACCTGCTGGCAATACCGGCCCGTGCCACTTTTCGAACCATTTCAGGAAACTGATCACCACTCCCTGCCATTACAAACCACACATTCTTCATTTTGCTTAATACCAACTCTGCCACCCGAACAAAATATTCCGGGCCTTTTTGAAGGGTAATCCGCCCCAGAAAGGTAACCACCTTGTTCGAAAAATTAGCTTTTGGAACCAGTAAATGTTCAAGGGGCGCCTTCTCAACGCCATTGTGGACCGTACAGGTTTTGGAGGGTAAAATCGCATATTTCCCAATTATCTGATCGCGTGTACGATTACTGACACAAATGATGCAATCTGCATACTCCATGCCTTGTTTTTCGATCTGAAAGACCTGCGGATTAACCTTCCCGCCACTGCGGTCAAAATCGGTGGCATGCACATGAACAATCAGCGGTTTTCCCGTTCTCTTTTTTGCAGCAATGCCAGCCGGAAAAGTAAGCCAATCATGCGCATGAATCAGATCGAATCCGTTTTGACCGGCAATATATTCGCCAACTGTCGCAAAGTTCCGGATTTCGGTCATCAGGCTGGGACCGTATTGTCCGGTAAAATTACTTTGCCGGGCGTTTCCGGAGGCCACTTGTATGGAATTCCCTTCAACCGAAAAAGCAGTTTGGTAAGGATAAACTTCCGGATCGACATAGGGTACCAGCAACGATTTCACACTGTACCTTGTAATTGGCAGGGATGATCGTTCAAGCCTCAAGCTATTTTTTATCAGATCAACTTGATTTGCTCCCAGTAAGTGAATGCTGGTTTGTGCTTCATCTCCATAAACTTTTGGGACCACAAACGTGATATCTAATCCTTCATGTGCAGATAAACTCTTGGTAAGGCCATAACAGGCTGTTCCTAAACCACCGGAAATATGGGGCGGGAACTCCCAGCCAAACATAAGCACCTTCATGGCAAGATTATTATTCATCTTTCGTTACGTCAACAGTTTTATACCTGGAAGATTAAAAAAATGGTTTTCTAAAATGAGAAAATCAATAGGCAAAGCGCAATAGAATACTTGCTTAATATCAAGACAGCAAAGTTGTTATGCGAACAATTCCATGAAAAGTCAGAAAAACATACATACATGAAGAAGTGTTTTCTTAAGGCTTGTTACCCATTCTAATGCGCAGTAAAAAAACAATGCCCTCAGATTAAATAACAAACACTTATATTCAACCATTTAACTTCAGAAAAGCATAATACCTCCCCTTTGCTGTTGTTTTACTTAACGGAACAGCAACATGAACACTTCCACTAGCTTTGATACACAATCAATTAACCAATACTGGTTTCTTAAGGGCGTTTTTGGTATTTGACAGATGGCAAAAAATTACTTGGCCAAAATTTGTTCCCGCTTCTTTTCAGAAACCTGCCAATCAACTACATAGCCAAATTTATCACCTACACAATGAATTCCCTTTTGACTTGCAAAAGGTTTGTGCATAGTGGTGTTGCCCGTTCGTAAATAGTGCACGTGGTGCAAATTCACCGTGGAAGTCTTTCTTGAGTCGTCCTGCGTTTTCATCATAACAAAATCCTTTCGAAATCAACTAAATACAAATAAAAATCAAACATGCAGTTCACTCAAAAAATCCGGAAAAATTTCAATTCCCGATCGCCGAGTTTTCAAATAGACAAACATGATCACTCCCATGTCTTGCTTTAACATGGGAATAAAGTTTACGAATGGGGTCGTGAAAAGTTTGTTAATAAATTCTAATTTATTCCCAACCGTGTGCCAGGATATCGGCAATGTGAATTGGCTTAATGGGGAGTTTATGTTTATTTACGTAACCTTCGATATTCATCAGACAGGAGGCTTCGGTGGAGATGATAAACTCCGCACCCGTATTCAGCGCTTTTTCGACTTTCTGCTCGGTCATAGCCGAAGAAATGGATTTAAATTTAGCCGAAAAAGTGCCTCCAAACCCGCAGCAGGTTTCTGTATCTTCCATCTCAATCAGTTCCAACCCATCAACTTTCGACAACAGAAGACGGGGTTCGCGGCGGATTCCGTATTCACGCAACGCAGTACAAGCATCGTGGTAGCAAACTTTATGGGGGAAGCTGGCGCCAAAATCGGTGAAATTAATTTTGTTCACCAAAAAGTCGGTTAGCTCAACCAATCGGTTCTTCAGGTGAAGATGTGCTTCGTATTCCAAATCTTCGGGTTTAAAAAGATCAGAATAGTAGTTTTTAATAAAACCTGTGCATGAAGCCGAAGGACTGACAATCAACCGGTCGCCTTGAAAATCGCCGATAAACTTGCGGGCCAGGCTTTTGGTTTCGTCCCAATAGCCACTGTTGTAAGCCGGTTGCCCGCAACAGGTTTGCTCCGGATTATATTCGGCCTGAACTCCGGCCTTTTTCAATAACTTAATAACATTGAATGCAGTTTGCGGATAAATCTGATCAATAAAACAAGGTATAAACAGATCGACGGTCATGGTTTCAAAATTTGTCTCTAAATAAAGGAAATATGGTTTACAAAAAAAGTGATCTTACGACCACTTTCCAAATTTTTTCGACGGTGTTTTCCGGGTAAAATTACCCAGACACCAACTGGTGTCAAGTCATAAGTCAGAAAGCCAACGTAAAAAAACAGAAAGTAATACATTCAGCTCGTCCGAACAAACTTATCCAACAGAATATCATTGACATGACAGCAAAATAACCTTACCGGATCAGTCCACGTTCTTTATATTTTTGAATGAATTGCTGATCGAGTTCTTCCGAATCCTTGTATTTAACACGAAGTTCAGCCAATTGATCTTTCAATTTATCCACCACGGCGGAATATGCCGGGTCGTTATACACATTCTTCAACTCAAACGGATCGTTTTTGCGGTCGTACAGTTCCCATTCATCCACATCGTAATAAAAGTGGGCCAATTTATACTCGGTAGTCACGATTCCGTAATGCCGTTTCACCATGTGAAATCCCGGATATTCGTAATAATGATAATAAACTGCATCGCGAGCCCATTGGGCAGATTTGCCTTCCAGTAATGGCACCAAACTTTCGCCCTGCATATCAGCTGGCTGTGGAAGTCCGGCCGCATCTAAAAATGTCTGGGCAAAATCGAGGTTTTGCACCATTTCATCCGACGCTGAACCGGCTTCTATTTTTTCGGGCCAGCGAACCAGTAAAGGTGTTTTAAACGATTCGTCGTAAATGAACCGTTTATCAAACCATCCGTGCTCGCCCAAATAAAATCCCTGGTCTGAGGTGTAAACCACGATGGTATTTTCCCGCAACCCATTTTCTTCCAGATAATCCAGCACGCGCCCCACGTTTTCATCAACCGCTGCAATGCAAGCCAAATAATCCTGCATGTAACGCTGGTATTTCCACCGCATCAGGTCTTCATCACTCATCGCCGGATATGCCTTTTTAAAAGCTTCATTGACGGGACCGTAAACTTCATCGTATTGTTCTTTTTGCGCCACATTCAGTCGGTTGTATTTCTGTAAAAACACATTCTTGCCCCAGTCAGACGATTCCTTGATTCCTAACTCTTCCGCTACTTCCGGGTAAATTTTAGTATCGGCGGAGATGGTCATGTGATGGAGCAGGTTCATCTCCGCAGTTTTCGCTGCCGTTCCGCGTCCTTCGTAATTATCGAACAGGGTCTCGGGTTCGGGAAACGTTTTTTGAGTAAATTCCCGGTAGTGTCTTTCTGCCGGTATCCATTCCCGGTGTGGCGCCTTATGCAGGTACATCAGCAGAAAGGGCTGTTCCTTATTTCGGCGGTTTTTCAGCCAGTCGAGGGTCAAATCGGTGATAATGTCGGTCACATAACCCGTTATTGCAGTGTCGCCCCGATTGGTGATAAAATCGGGATTGTAATAATCGCCCTGGTCGGGCAGAATCATAAACTCGTCAAATCCTTTCGGGTTGTTGCCGAAATGCAGTTTTCCAAACATGGCGGTTTGATATCCGGCCCGGTGCAGCAACTGGGGAAAGGTTACATTGGTCGTGTCGAACGGGAAGTTATTATCGATTTTCCCATGAATGTGCGTGTGTTTTCCGGTTAAAATGGTTGCTCGCGAAGGGGCACAAATCGAGTTGGTAACACAGGCATTGGTAAACAACATACCTTCGTTGGCCAACCGGTCGATGTTAGGCGTTTCTATCAGCCGGTTACTGTATGCGCTGATAGCTTGATACGCATGATCATCGCTCATGATAAACACAATGTTTGGACGCTTTTCCGGTTGTTCTTTGGCGGTACATGAAAATAATGCCACCGCTGCCAAGCCAATAGCTGAAACTGATTTTCCGTAACTTTGCATCTTCTTTGATTTAGTTTTAGGTTAGCATGAAAGTAGCTGAAAATGATAGAAATGAAAAGAATATCATCCTATTCTTGAATACATTTCCCAAGAAAACCGAATAGCACCATTTCACGCACTCGATCAGGTTGCCATTTTCAGCGACTTTACCAGTTTTTATTATTTCAGTGTGAACTCCCTAAAGTCTTCCGTATCCGAGTTGCTTCCCACAAAAACCATAAATTGACCTGGTTCGGCAACAAAGCTCAAATCATTCCGGTAAAAGCTCAAATCGTTGACCGACAATGCAAACGAAACGCTCTTCGTTTCACCCTTTGGGATAAACACTTTCTGGAAAGCTTTCAATTCCTTCAACGGACGAGAAATAGAACCAACCACATCGCGCACATACAACTGTACCACTTCGGCCCCATCGTAATTGCCGGTGTTGGTCACATCCACCGTTACCTCCAGGGATTCATCCGGTGTGATGGTTTCTTTACTTACGGCTAGATTTTTATAGTCGAATGTAGTATAACTCAGTCCATAACCAAACGGGAATAAAGGCGAATTGGGAACATCCAGGTAGTTCGACCGGAATTTTTGAAATTCGTCGCCGGGATTCGGTCGTCCCGTATTTTTATGGTTGTAATAGATGGGAATTTGGCCTACGTTCCGCGGGAAGGTGGTTGTCAGTTTTCCCGAGGGGTTATATGCCCCGAACAAGACGTCGGCAATGGCATTTCCGGCCTCAACGCCGGGGTGCCAGGTGAGCAGGATGGCATCGCCCAGTTGGTTTTCCTCTTCCAAAGCCAGAGGTCGTCCGGACATCAGCACCAAAACAAGCGGTTTCCCTGTTTTCGCCAATGCCCGTACCAGTTTTTTCTGCGGTTCGGGAATGGTGATGTCTGACCGGCTGGAAGATTCGCCGCTCATTTCGGTAGCTTCGCCAATCACAGCCACCACCACATCGGCTTTTTGGGCAACCGAGACAGCTTCTTTCAGCATGGCTTCGGGCGAACGCTCGTCAATCTCGATACGCGGGCCAAAAACATTCACCTTACGCGCAAACTCAGGATCGTCCGAAATATTTGCCCCTTTGGCGTACAACAATTTTACGTCAGCGCCGGCCATATTCTGCATCCCCTCCAACACTGGCACCGAAAGTTTCGGATCGCCGGTGGGCGCCCAGGTACCCAGCATATTGTTTTTGCTGTCGGCCAAGGGGCCAACCAAAGCGATCGTGCCAGCCTTTTTCAGCGGCAACACTTGCATCTCATTCTTCAGCAACACGAATGATTGGGCTGCTGCCTGACGGGCAAGTTCCCGGTGGGCCGGAGCCAGTATTTCAGCTTTTGCACGGTTTTCATCGATATACCGGTACGGATCGTCAAAAAGGCCCAGCTTGTATTTGGCTTCCAAAATGCGCCGACAAGCTGTATTGATGTCGGCTTCGGAAACCTTGCCTTCTTCCAGCGATTTCCCCAGGGTGGTCAGAAAACCCTCGCCCACCATGTCCATATCGAGTCCGGCTTTCAGCGCCAAAGCCGATACGGTCTGCAAATCGCCCAGCCCATGATCGATCATTTCATTCACCGAAGTATAATCGGAAACCACAAAGCCACCGAAGCCCCACTGTTTGCGAAGTACATCGGTGAGCAGCCATTTGTTGCCCGAGGCCGGGATGCCGTCCACATCGTTAAACGACGACATGACACAGCCCACTCCGGCATCGATGGCAGCTTTGTAAGGCGGAAAATACTCGTTGAACATCCGGAGGCGGCTCATATCGGTGGTATGGTAATCGCGGCCGGCTTCGGAGGCGCCATACAAGGCAAAATGCTTGACGGTGGCCATCATGGTGCTCGGGGCTGTCAGGTCGTCGCCCTGATACCCTATCACCATTGATTTGGCAATTTCGGAACCGAGATACGGATCTTCGCCTGCTCCTTCGGCAATCCGTCCCCAGCGCGGATCGCGGGCAATGTCAACCATCGGTGAGAAGTTCCAGAAAATACCGTCGGCAGTAGCTTCAACGGCAGCTATCCGGGCTGTTTTTTCGATCAGTTCCATGTCCCAGCTGCACGACAGGCCCAACGGAATCGGGAACGTTGTTTTATAGCCATGAATAACATCTGACCCAAAAATAAGCGGAATCCCCAGCCGGCTTTCTTTCACGGCCAAATCCTGGGCCTGCCTTACTTTTTCGGGTCCGCTAACGCCAAACACGCCGCCCACATTCCCGGCTTTTATTTTGGCCTCCACATCCGAGCTAACCGCTGCCCCGGTAGGGATTCCGCCGCCCGGGGTAATCAGGTTCAGCTGGCCGATTTTTTCCTGCATGGTCATTTGCGCCATCAGGTTATCGACAAACCTGTCCATTTCAGTTTCTTGTGGCTTCTGCCCGCACGAAACCAGGAACAAGGCAATTATCCCCATCAACAACATCGTTCTCATAATCTCCTCCTTTTTATTCAACTTTTACAATTTTCGATCGTTCCGAAATGCCATTTTCATTAAACGCCTCGATGGTGAAATAATAGGTTGTATTTTTATCCAGGTTACGCATCAGCAACTCGTTGTCTTCATATATGAGCCACGAATTGTACAATTTATCCGGTGCAATTCCCCAACGAATGTTATAACCCTGTGCGCCTTTTACGGGGTTCCAGGATAAAGTGGCATCTCTCCGGTCGGTTTTTCGATTTACGATGAAACCTTTAACCGGAGCTGGTTTTTCGCCGAAACCTAGCCCAAACACCCTAATCTCTGAAATGGCCAGGTTTGTGCCCGGAACTTCAATGTTTTTATACCTGACGAATTTACCCTCAACCGGCTGGCTGAGAACAATGTATGCATTCGGCGTATCTTTCCAACTGTTACTTCTATCAACCACCGTTTGCCAGTTATTTCCATCTTCCGAAACTTCGATGGTAAACCGATGCCGCAAACCGTCAACACGGGTGTAAATCCCCGATTCGTGGTCGTGATAATTCAGTTGGATAGCACAAATCTTTCCCGGGTTCAGCATCTCAATCTTTACCCACTGTTTATTATCATTGGCTTCTGCCACCCAGAATGATTTCGGACTTTCATCGGTCAGCACTTCGGAGATAATTTCGCCTTCACTGTTTTTTTTCAGTGGCATTTCGGTAATATCGTAATCATCATCGGTTGAAGTACTTTTTTTAATCTGCATTTGTGATGATGAAACGGTGGTTTTTCCTCTGTAAGACAGCAACATCCAACCATTATGCTGACCTGCCCGGGTTGGATGGCCGGGAGCAAACCGCGGGTAATCGCCATAATGAGTATCGGAGTGCATCAGGCCTTCATTATCAAAATAAGTGGGGAACATACATAAACGGCGTTCCCAGTGCGCGTTGGAAGCCAAAACCATGGTCGCATAATGCCAGTACTGCCCGTTGGTTTGTTTAACCGTTACACCGTGACCGGCACCATTGGTAAAACCACCCGGCTTAAAACTCATCGGATTATTTTTCATGTAGGTAAACGGGCCGAGCGGCGATTCCCCAATGTAAACGCCATCGGCATAAACATTGAATTGTGTGCCGGGCGCTGCATACTGCAAATAATATTTCCCACCGTGTTTCGTCATCGATGCACCTTCCATGTAGCCTTCCTTGATGGTTGGATGGAAATTGTTTTCACCAAATCGTTCCCAGCCATGTTCTTCCTCCACCAGATTAATCAGATCTTTTTTCACACCGGTTTCCAGAAAGCGGTCGTTTTTGTTCAGTTCTTTTACCCTAATTGGATGCACATTTGAGGATCCCCAGTACAAAAAAGTTTTGCCATCGTCGTCAATAAATAATTCGGAATCCTGAATGTTGTTGGTGATAGAAGCGGTGGGCGTCCATCTTCCGCTTTTCGGATCATCTGTATAAAGAATGCTCCCGTAGCCGGCCGGATCACCGGCAAAGTAAACCACCGAATCTTTGTAATTGAATGCCGTTGGCGCGTTGCTTCCTTCAAAAAACCACTGTACCGGTTTGATAAACTGCCAGTTGACCAAGTCGGTTGAATGCCAGTACCCGAAAGAGCGGGTGACAAACATGTAATATTCGCCCCGAAATTCAATCACAGCCGGATCGGCTCCTGAGCGGTACGAAATATTCCGGCTCGAATTGTAAACCATGTATGTGTAATCGATGTCGAGCGGGTTACAGTATGTGTTCATCCGGGTTGATTGAGCCCGGAGGTATCTTCCCGAAAACATCACCATAATCATCAGGAAAAATAAAAATAGCATCTGTTTCATTTCAATGATTTTTAGTCAGAAAGGAAATTGATCGTTCCTGTTAAAATTGAAACCCTAACCTCTCCAGCCCTCGTTGAACATCTTCATGCTGCATGAACAAATCCCACAGCAAACCACTGCGATAGTTTTCAATCATCACCGGGATCGGGCCCTGGTCGATGGCCAGGTACCGCGGCAAATACCATTTTGCTGTTTGACTGTACGCATCATAAGGACCGTATTTTCCAACCAGCGAATCGGCCTCGGTGTAGAGGTAGCGAAGAAATTGCATGGATTCTGTTGGTGTGTAAGGAAAGGAAGACAGGGCGGCCGTTGGTGAAATGACCCCCAGGTCGGCATCACCCGGATGATGCCCCGCATAACCGTTCATCGAATAGCTAGAAGTAAATCCCCATTGTTTTTCGCCATAGCCTTCAAAGTCTTTCGGATTGTCCAAGGCATATTTGTAGTGGATCAATGCATGGTGCCGGTTCAATTCCCAGTAGTCGGCATATTGGTCCGACAGCCCTTTCGGGTTCAACCCGAGGTAAGAATAATGTGCCCAAAACAAAGGGCCGGTAGGATCGTCGCTGTGCTCGTAAAAATCGAGTACCGTGTTTAAGCCGTAATAAACCGTGTCGTTGGCGATTTCGCCGTCGCGCGCCCAGCCTTTGTGATACACGCTTGGCTCAATCGGGTAAGTTGGCGAGGCTGCCGCCAGGATATACATGATCAGGCATTCGTTGTAACCACCGACGGGGAAGTTCATTTCCCAACCATAATTTGGCGACCAGTGCCAGTACAGCACTTCTTCGCCTCCTTTGGTGTACCAATTCCACTCCACTTCGCGCCAAAGTTTGTCGATGTCGGCCACCAGTTGTTGTTCTGCCTCGTTCCCGTTTTTGAAATACCCGGCAACCGTCAGCAGTCCCTGGACCATGAACGCCGTCTCGACCAAATCGCCCCCGTCGTCTTTTTTACTGAAAGGCTTTGTTTTTCCGGTCGGGCCGTCCAGCCAGTGAGGCCAGGCCCCGTGGAAGCTGTCGGCAGTTGCCAGAAAATTCACTATTTTTTGCAGGCGTTCGAATGCTTGTTCGCGGGTGATAAAACCACGCTCAATGCCAACCAGAATCGCCATCACGCCGAAGCCGGAGCCCCCGAGCGTAACCACGTCCTGATCGTTCTGCGGATAGATGCCATCCAGGTGGATCCGTTCCCGGGCCATCCCGGAAACGGGTTCCGCACCTTCCCAGAAATACTGAAAGGTTTGATATTGAATTGTATCCAACAGGGTACTATCCGATAAAATTTTTGCTGTTTCCGTTTTTTTCTGATTGCCGTCGCACGAAGTGAAGAACATTCCTGCAAACAGTGTAATAATTAAATAGGCAGCTATCTTTTTCATTTTCTTTTTAATTTACATTTCCTGTTTTAAGATCGATTGTATAATGATGGGCAGCTTCCGGATGAAATTTCTCTTCCCATGTGGAAAATGTTTTCACATCCATTGTTTCATTTTTTGCATTGAATTCAACAATTCGCAAGTAGCCATTTCCGCCCCGCTCGATATTGTCAACCCCTCGTTGATAGTTGGTTAGTATTTGGATGATTTGATTCCCCTGTTTGCCTTCGCTTATCAGCAAGCCGGTTCCAGTTTTCAGAACATGTCCGCTAAAAACAGCAACGAAATTGGGATGTTTTGAAACCAGTTTTTCCCAAATTTGCTCACCGTCGTTCACGGTATCCGCAATATCTTTCCCGATGCCGTATGCCTGAGGCCTCCACGAGTCGTCACCGCCCATTCGGGTACTATCAAGATACAGGTAGGCATGCGTGTTCAGAATGACTTTTTTATCCTGATTCTCACCAACCACCTGGTTTGCCCATTCCAACACCTCATCACTCGGGCCGAAAGCCAATGATAATACTAACCAATCGGTTTTTCCGGCTTTCAGTAGATGGTAGCGATTGTCCATCTTTCCTTTTTCAAAACAAAAAGCAGAATCAGCCGGGCTCACCGGAAAATATTTATTGGCCAGCGTACTTTGCCGCGTATCGGCAAACACCCCGGGTTTGCTACCTATGTCATGATTTCCCAAGGCAATCGCATACGGTGCGTTCAGTTTATTGAAATTCTTTTGGGCAACATACCATTCCACTTCCCGGTTATCCTGGGTCACGTCTCCCAGATGGATCACAAAATCAACATTCTTCTGTTTTGCAATCCATTCGAATTGATTTTCCATCACTTCGGGGTACGATTCCAGGTATGTCTGCGTGTCGGGAACAATGATAAATCTTGCAATATGCGTTTCATTTGAACACGACGAAAGCAAAACATAAAGAGGAATAAGAATTAACTGTGAATAGCGCATCGTTTTTTTATTTCTTATTTTAGATGAGGGCTTGTAAAGCCCAGTCTTTTTAAACCATTCTGTACATCCGGGTGACTCATGAGCAAATTCCAGATCAGTTGCGAACGGTAGTTTTCAATCATCACGACAATGGGTCCCTGGTCGATGGCCAGAAATGAGCTGGCGGTCCAACTCTCGGTTAGATTAAAGGCATCGTAAAAACCATACTCGCCCCAAAGCCGGTCGCCCAACTGATAATAGAAAAAACGCAAGGCATCCATTGATTCTTCGGGTGTGAACGGCATGGAAGACAATGCGGCAGTTGGCGTAATCACCCCCAGATCGTTTGTTGGCGAATGGGCAGAATACCCCTGGTGATTATCGCTGGCAGTCAAGCCCCAGCATTCGGCACTGTAGCCAACATATTGCTGGTTGTTTTCTATGCAATACGCCCGGTTGATCAGGCTATGGTTACGGTTTTGCTCCCAGTAACCGGCATATTGGTCAGTCAGGTTGCGCGGGTCAATTCCCAGGAATGAATAATGGGCAAAAAACAGAGGGCCGCCATAATCGTAACCAACGGGAAGCTTGATCCCATAGAATTCTTTACTATTGACAATGCCTCCGCTGCGTGCCCACCCCTCATGATACACATCTGCCGATATAGGATGAATTGGAGATGAAGCGGCCATGATATAGGTGATCAGGGCCTCATTGTAACCCTGAATTTTCATGTTCATTTCCCAATTATAATCCGGTGACCAATGCCAGTAGAGGACATTTTGTCCGTCACGGGTGTACCAGTCCCACTCAATGGTTTTCCAGAGTTCGTCTATCTTGCCAATCAAAAGATTCTCTTCCGTATTTGCAGGTTTCAAATATTGGCGGACAGCCAGCAAACCGGCAGCCATAAATGAAGTCTCCACCAAATCGCCGCCATTGTCTTTCTGGCTGAACGGGAGGGCCTTACCGGTGCTGCCATTGAGCCAATGCGACCAGGCGCCGTGAAACCGGTCGGCTTTTCCCAGAAAATCAACGATGGTTTTCAGCCGCTCAACACCTTCGGCCCGGGTGATAAAACCGCGTTCGATCCCCACCAAGATGGCCATCCCACCAAAGCCGGAACCGCCGATGGTCACCGTTTCGCCCGAAGTGTTACGCTCGCGGGCCAAACCACTTACGGGATGGGCAAAGTCCCAGAAATACCGGAAGGTTTGCTGTTGAACTTTTGTCAGAAGCTCCTCATCGCTGATAAGCGGAAACTTTGGCGTCGGATCGACCTCGGTATAAAAATTCAAATCCAGTCCGGCAAAAGGCTTACCGATCCGGTTTTGCAAGCTCGAAGAAATCGTGAACCGGCACTTTGCCAACCCTGACAAGGTCTGATTGACCGAAACTGAAATAGTGCGGTCGTCAATCTGCGTGAGGTTGAATGCAACAGCATCACCACCACTGCTAAAGCCCGAATAAAGCGAAATGTCGTCTTTCGAAACCGGTGTGCTGAACTGTAATGTTATTTCCGGGTTGCGGCCAATATTTTGAATTCGACTTAATGGGTTCACATTCAAACCATCGATCGCGACTGTCTCCAGGACCAAAGGCGATACCTGTGTTTTAAAATTGAAGGTTTGCCCGTCAAAGGTTTCGTTGTTTTCACCTTTGAGGCCGTTTAAGATATTCAGCGAGTACGAAGCCCCTTCATTAAGCGGGCCGTGTGCCAACTTAATCAGCTGGTTTTGGCTGAAAAAAGTAAACGTAACGGCAACGTCCTGGTTATTGGCGTCCAGCAGCTTCATGTTTTGTTGAGCCGAAACGGTATTCACCGCTTTATCAAACTTGATTTCAACCGGTTCATTCAGCGCTACATTTTCACTTGTACCACTTGCCGACAAGGCCGTTGAACCCACATACACGTATGTAATGCCAAGCTTCTCCGGCGTTTTGTCCGGTTCCGGGTCATCCTTTCCGCAGGAAGCCAAAAGAAGCATGCAAAATAGTGACAATAAGAGATAGCGCATGAAGTACCTGTTAAGATGAGAATAAACAACTAACTAAATCAAAGCTTGATCGGGATAAATAACCCCTCCGCCGTATTGCGGAGGGGATACCACTATTAGTTTTCTCGGATAGCTAAGATTATAAAAATCGCTGTGTCAGAATTCATTAAAAAAAGAACATTACTTTTCGGCATTCCAGATAGCCTGGATCTCGGCCTGCGTAAGAGCCTTGTTAAACAGGCGCAACTCATCGATCAAACTCAAGTCGGATTTGTGGTTCCATTCGGTAAAACGCGGAACTCCGGACATAATGGAAAGCAGATCGCACCCGGTCCAGTCAATTCCGCCAAAGGAACCTTCCTTGGCGATTTCGCCATTGATGTAAACTACACATTGGCTACCCGAAATGGTAAAAGCGAAGTGGGCCCAATCGCCGGTGGTTGGGTCAACAGTTGCTGAGGCGCCTCCATCGAACCAGGAATCAGCCGTGCCATTTCCGGCATTCAGCTTGAAGATTTGTGCCGTTGACGATCCTTCGCGGAAGAAACGGAAGCCACTTTTCCGGTTGTTTTGCACGTCCGGATAACCAGCATTTTCGGTATCTTCCGGCCCCATCACCAAAATACCGGCCCGGTCGGGCGAGGCATTCACCTTCATCCAAAAAGCGGCGCTGAATGCATTGTTTTTCAATCCATCGGTCGGGAAAGTCAAATAACTGTCAGCAGCACCGGCATAAGCCTTTCCAACCTTTCCATTGGCCCACGATGGTGAACCGACAATGGTGGCACTCATATTGGAAACGCGGTCTTTCGCATTTTCTTCAAAAGGCATGTAGAAGATTTCGCCATCGTATTTGGGAATGTAAGGCGAGTCGTCACCAATAACTGTCTGGATTTCTTCGGCCGATAACGCCTTACTGAAAATCCGAAGGTCATCATAATTGCTCAAATCCGATTTGTGCCCCCAATAAGTGAAAGAAGGATCTCCTGAACCAATGGAAATATTGGTACATCCAGTCCAGTCAATTGGTCCAGACATCACTGCTGTCCTAACTGGCACCCCATTTATGTAAATTGTATTTTCGGTAGGAGTAACTGAAAAGGCAACATGCACCCAATCACCGGATTGAGTATTTATCACATCGCCATCATTCCAACTTTCACCAGTACCCACACCCACATTGAGTTTAATTCTCATCGCAGACGCACTACCTTCCCTAAATAAACGGAAGCCATTTTTTCGGCCAGAATCGTCGTTAGTTGTTCCTACGGTCAAAATACCTGCATTGCCTGGTGAGGCATTTATTTTTACCCATAATCCAATTGTAAATTCAGAAAATTTGAAGTTGTCCATTGAATACGTCAGGTAAGAATCTGTAGCGCCAGCATAAGCTTTACTGCCCTGCAACCCGCCGTCGGCAAAGCCCGGGTTCCCAACAACTCCGGCGTTTTGGAAGGAAATCATCTCCATAAAATCGCCTTCAAACGGCATGTAGAAAACTTCATCGGCATATTTTTTCGTATAGGGAGAAACCTTTGCAAAATTTACCGATTTTGAAGTTGACTTTCCTTCCAGGTCGGTTGCTGTTACGGTGATTACATGATCACCAAGCGCTACATTCTCATAAACGTATTTTTTGAGGGCCCGGCGATAGTCGGTAAAATCGGCACCGCTGTAACTTTTAATTTCCGTACCATCGAATTTCACGGAGATGGTACCCAGTTCAATGTCATCGGTCACTTCGATCTCGATGGTCACCGGTGAAACCAGGTCGGGCACTTTAATCTCGTAGTCTTCAGCGGGTGAAATGATGTTCACCACCGGTGCAGTTTGATCGGCACCCGGATCGACCTTCGAAATGCCATCAATGTAATTCTGATCACATGCACTGAGTACAAACAGGCTCAGTACAAATATTATTATGCTATGATATGTCTTCATTTTCATTGGTTTTATTCGTTAATTCATTCTGCCAGTTGCGGTAACTCAGCAACCTGAGGCGCCGGTATTGGGAAATAGGCTTTATTCGCCGTAAAGGTTTTTCCTTCGTGGCTCAGCTCAGCAGTGTTTCCTGTTCGCACCATGTCGTAAAACCGGATGTCCCATTCTGTACCTAACTCGGCCAGTTTTTCATTCAGCACAACTTGTGTGGTTACGCCACTGAGAGGGCTCATTCCGGCCCTTGCCCTCACCAGGTTCACCGCCTGGTCAGCAGTCATCGAAATAGGGCTGCTAGCTCCCCTGGTTAAGGCTTCAGCATACACGAGAAGGATTTCGGCATAACGAATAACGATCATGTTTTTGTTACTTCCGGGCGCTGTTCTTCCTTCAATCAGCTCGGTTGATGGTTGGATCCATTTGCCGGCTCCCCACTTTTTCCGGGCATTGTTGACGAAAACATCCCCTTCCCGGTTTGTGTTGGTTATCCATGCCGGTAATGTTCCCCATTCATTTTCAATTTCTGTCATTCCGGCGGGTGTCCAATGTACTGACGTTTCAAGTCTGACCGTTTCACCCCTGTCGAGCATGAATTTGATATACTTCTTGGTAGGTTCGTAGAAATTCCAACCGCCGCCGGCGCCAGTTCTGACCGGAGTCCACTGGAGTCCAAACGGATCAAACTGGTGACCGAAACGATCCCCGGTCCCGGAGTTAAAATCAGAATACTGGAATTCAAGAATGATCTCGTTATCCAGTTTCCCGGCTTTTTTGAACAAGTGATAATAATCATTCGATAATTGATATTCGCCTGAACTGATGATCGCAGCGGCTGCAGTTGCGGCCCCCTGGTAATCTTCCAATTCCTGGTAAGCCAAGGCCTGCAAAGCATAAGCCGTGTAACGGGTAATTCCTCCCCGAATATCGCTTCGCTTGTTTGGATGCATATCCGGCAGAAGAGGGATCACCTCATCCATTTCATCGACAATATACTGCATGACTTCTGCTTTATTGCTGGCCGGCAGGTTCTGGATATTATCGAGTTGATCGATGACGATAATTTTTCCGAAAGCCTTTGCCATGTTATGATACAAATATGCCCTGATGACGCGGCATTCTGCAATGTACTGATTGGTCAACGCATCATTGCCTGCGGCAGCACGATATTTCTCGATTTCATCCATTGCTGTAAAAGCGTTGATGATATCGTTGTAGTGATTTTGCCATATGGAATTGAGATTCCAGTGGCTTGGCAGGTATTGGAAATTATCCTGTTCCTGCATGGGGGCCTGGTCGCCGGCGGCATTTACATCGTCGCCACGGATACCCAGTGTTACCGGATCCTCCCAACCACGGGTATATAATCCTTGATAGGCACCTAAAAGAGGTAATATCATATCCTCTCCTTTTGTGTAATCAACATCGCTGGTAAAAGCTACGTCCTCGAAAGGCAGATCCAGCTTATCGGTACATCCAATGACCGAAACAAGAAGCACCCCGCTAAAGAATATTGGTGCTAAATATGTTGTTAAGTGCTTTATTTTCATATCTTTAAGTGTTTAGAATTTAAGACTTATACCAATTGTATATACGGCGGGAACCGGGTAGAACTGACGATCGATGCCATCCGGAACTTCAGGTGAAAAGCCGTTATACTTGAATAGAGTTAAGGGTTTTTCAGCCGTAACATAAATTCTGGCATCAGGCATTCCCGGGCCAATCAGTTGTTCCCCCTTAATGTTATAGGCGAGCTGGATGTTCTGAATCCTGAAGTAAGCACCATCTTCCAAAAAGTAATCGCTGAAATTCTGGTTCCAACCTTTTCTTAAGCCGGCGGCAGAAGGATATTTATTCGATGTCCCTTCGCCGTTCCACAAACTTGTGGCAAGATCAGCATCAAAATTGGTATCGTTCGTCCAGATAATTTCGCCTCGTTTCCGGTTAAGGATTTTATTGCCGGATTGTCCCATGATATTCATGGAGAATTCAAAGTTTTTGTAGGAAAGCCCAACAAAACCACCGTACGTGAAAGTCGGAATGTATGAGCCCAGGAATACTTTATCATCATCATCGATGACACCATGCCCTTCTTCCCCTTCTTTTTGTTGGTCTTTAAATTTGAAATCACCGGGAACAAGCCCGTTTGCCGCTGCCACAGGATCTGAATTAATTTCAGCCTGGTTCTGGTACACGCCGGCTACCTCGTATCCATAAAACGACAGCAACGGCTCTCCAACCTGTGACCGCTGCCGGAACTCGGCCTGACCACCATCGATATAGGCTTGCCCGTAAAGGTCGCGTACTTCATTTTTAAGTGTTGAAATGTTGCCTCCAATGGTATACTTCAGATTGTTGTTGATTTCTCCTTTCCAGGTGGCAACCATTTCAAAACCGGAGTTTCGGATGGTACCTACATTTCGAAGCACACTGCCCGCCTGCAATTTGAGGCTAACCGGGATGGCAGCATCTTCCGTATCGCGGACATAATAGTCGGCCTCAATACTCAATTGGTTGTTGAACATTTCAGCATTTAACCCGATATTCGTTCCGGTTACGGTTTCCCAACCTAAATATCCAAAGGTGCTGGTTGTTTTGGTTCCGTCCACCTGAGTATCATCAATCGCTAAAAAAACAGGGTTCGTTGTGTTCGCACCGTCCTGGCGCGCAATTTTATCGTTTCCTAGTTTTCCCCAACCACCTCGTATTTTAAGGTAATTGATAAGATCTACATCCGGAAAGAACTCTTCTTCCGTTACCACCCAACCAAGGCCAAAGGCAGGAAATGTTCCCCAGGTTTCCTGGTATTTCTGAGTCCCTTCCACACGTACGGTTGCATAGGCAATATATCTGTTTTTATAGTTGTATGATACCCTTCCAAAGTATGATAGACCATGAAGACGCTCTGCATTATCATCGGCATCTTTGGATGCTTCGGATTTCGTTTGACCTATGTACCAGGCGCTTTCATTGATCGGGATATCCTCGGCTGATGCAACCAGGTAATCGTACCATTCATCCCGGTATGAGGTGCCAATCATGGCAGTCAGGTTATGGTCCCCAAAATTATCACTATAGTTCAATGTGTTGTCCCAGAATTGGTTCACATCTGTCGTTCTTGATGAACTGATGGTTGACAGAAGCCTGTTGGTTTGATTTGTCGCGTAATAAGGTAATCCAACATTTCTGCCTTTCAAAAACATCATGGAGAGGTTGTAATTCGTTTTAAATGTCAGCTTATTCGGAATTAATTCGAGCTCGGCATAAATACCACTGAGTACTTTCCTGATGTCTTGCCTGTTATCCCTGTATGTAAGCGGGAAGAACGGGTTTTGAGCACCACGATAACCCAAAAGCTGAGCACTTGCATAATTACTTGCATTTGTCTGTCCTTGAGCTAAAAGGTAATCATAATTCTCCCGATCATATACCGGAAGAATTGGAACGGCATGATAAGCGTTAAACCAGGCAGCATCGTCAGCAATGTATCGCGTTCCGTTGCTTACATTAAAATTAATCCCGGCTTTGAGCCAATTATTTGCCTGGTGATCGATAGAAGTTCTGAGATTCATTCTCTTGTAGGAGTTTTTTGCTTCCAAAAGTCCTTCCTGATCGAAATAACTCATGCCTAAGGAATAGGATGTTTTATCATTACCTCCCAGAATAGACAGAGAATGATTTTGCTGCGCGGCATGTGATTTCATAATCTCGGCATACCAGTCGGTATTTACATTTGGTACGTTCGGGTTAACCCGGCTTCGGCCGTAACGCTGCATGGCATTGGCAACAAAGCTAATATCAGCAGGATCCCCTGTTTGGTTTACGTAGTTTACAAACTGCTCTGCATTGGCCATTTTCATGACATTTTGCGGAACCTGAACGCCATAATAACCTTCATAAGTAATGGTCGTTTTGGCATTCAGCGATCCTTTTTTAGTCGTAATAAGTACAACCCCGTTGGCAGCCCTTACCCCATATATTGCTGCGGCTGATGCATCCTTTAAAACCGACAGAGTTTCGATATCCGACGGGTTCAGAAAATCGATGTTGTCGAAATACATCCCGTCAACCACATACAAGGGATTTGAATTACTACTGCTCGGGAAAGAGCCAATCCCCCGGATTCGCACAGTTGGTTCGCCACCCGGTGCACCAGCGCTGACAATTTGTACGCCGGCCACTTTTCCTTGCAAAGCCTGCATGGCCTGGCCTGAAGGGGATTTTACCAACTCATCCGATTTTATGGTGGTAATGGATGAAGTAAGGTCTTTCACCCTCAACTGTCCATAACCAACCACCACAATTTCATCCACAAATTCGGTGGATTCGGCCAACGACACATTAATCCTGGCCCGGTTGCTGATGGCTACTTCCTGGGTGGTTAAACCAACAAAGCTGAAAACCAAAGTTTGATTTCCTTCCGCTTCGATTGAATAATTACCGTCAAAATCGGTGATTGTCCCAACGGTTGTGCCTTTAATGACAATGCTTACCCCCGGAATGGGAGCGCCGCTGGCCTCATCGGTTACTGTTCCCGAAACAACAGTTTTTTGTTGAGCGGAAACAAGGGTAACCGATAAAAAAAGTAGAAACAGAATTGTTAATTTTTTCATAGTTCAATTTTTAGAATCAGTTTGCACGAATGTAAAGACACCGTAACCGGAAGTGAATAATTTGCCTACATCACTGATTCTCCATCGAACGTGAAGCCGCGTTTCCACCTCACCGTTACCTCATCAAGAAGAACACATATCTCTTTATAAAATTGACTTGCAAGTATTTAGCTGATGTGAAAATTTACATGTAAATGATTTTTTGCCCATGTATTCTATAACATGTTTATCGAAATATATCGAGATAGGTGGACAAGTTCCTTTTTAAAAAATAGTTCCTTTGCATTGAAACCGGGCAAAATGGTCCGGAGAAACCATTTAATGGCAGACTAAAAACCGGAATTTACTTATGTTGGGGAAAATCGGGACACAAACAGTGCTCACCTTCATGCTTCTTATTCACCTGTTGGCGCCAACAGGCATGGCCGCCAATCGGGTACCCGGAATAAAAAATTTTGGTAAAACCGCTTACGGGGCAGCCAGCCAAAACTGGGGTGCAGCAGCGGGAAAAGACGATTTGATGTATTTTGCCAACCACAACGGATTATTGGAGTTTGACGGAACAAACTGGCAATTGCACCGCTTACCCAACGAAACCATCATCCGGGCAGTTTTTGCGGAAAATGACAGTATTGTTTATACCAGCGGCTATCGTGAAATGGGTTTTTGGAAACGCGACAACACTGGCCGTTTGTTTTACAGTTCGTTAAACCCCAAAGTCCAACACCTGTTCTCCAAGAATGAAGAATTCTGGAACATTACTTCCCTGCGCAACGAAATTTATTTCCACTCCTTCAACCGCCTGTTCATATACAAACACGACACCATTGTTCCGGTTGATTTGCCCGGTTTTACCAACACCATGCACCGGGTGGGCAACCAAATCCTGATCGCCGTTAAAGACCAGGGGATCTTTACCATTGAAAACGACCAACCCAAGCTGTATATTTCAGATCCGTTCTTTAAAGATAAAACCATCCGGTTTCTGCTACCTTATAAGAACAACCAACTGTTGATCGGCACGGCATCGCATGGCATTGCTGTGTGGGACGGGCAAACGATCAGGGAATGGAACCCGGAATGGACGGCCTATTTTGCGGAAAACGAACTGAACCGGGCCCACCTGTCTAAAAATGGCGAGCTTATTTTGGGTACCATCGTTGACGGGATCATAATCTTTGACCGGCACGGAAAGTTCCTTCGCCAGATCGGTGTTGCAACTGGTTTGCAAAACAACACCGTCCTGGGCATTGCCACCGACCCGTTCAACAACATCTGGCTGGCACTCGACAGCGGGATCGATTTTATTTCGTCGGCCCCGCCAACCGGCCTCGTATTCGAAACCATTCCCAATATTGGCGCAGTATATTCGGCCGCCATCTACCAGGAAAAGCTTTACCTGGGCACTAACCAAGGCCTGTTTGAGAAAGACCTTTCGGGCTCTACAACTACTTACCGGATGCTCCCCGGAACGCAAGGACAAGTATGGGATTGCCGGGTCATCGGAAGCCAACTGCTTGCCGGCCATAACGACGGCACTTTTTCCGTCAATAACGGCGAAGCAATCCAAATTTCAGGTAATTCAGGTGGTTTTGCCATTCGGCAGGATGCAAAAAACGGTGACCGGCTCATTCAATGTACCTATTCCAACCTGGTGGCTTACACAAAAGGAACCGGCCAAATCGTTTGGAGCCATTTAATCAACGGATTTTACGACCTGATCCGGTTCGTCGAAATCGACCACCTCGGGAATATCTGGGCCAGCCACATGCACCGCGGCATTTACAAACTACAGCTTGACGATGAATGGAAAAATGTCATCGATCAAAAATATTACGGCGAAGGATCGGTTTTCGGGAAAGACCATTCACTGCATGTGTTCAGAGTTGAAAACCGGATTGTTTTTACGACGGAAGAAAAACTATTCACCTACGACGACCTGAACGACACCATCATTCCTTATACACTTTTAAACGATCGTCTGGGGAAAAATGCTGCCTGCCACCGCATCATCGAAGCGCCGAATCACCACTACTGGCTCATCTCCCGCGAAAGCATCGTGTTGTGCCGGATCACTTCTTCCAAAGTAGAAATCATCCGGTCCTATCCCAACACGGTGTTCAGCAACCATGCGTTGGTGGACGGGTTCGAAAACATCTACCCCGTATCGGAAACCCGGGCAATCCTGTGCCTCGAAGACGGGATTGCCTGGTTGGATGCAGCTGCCCGGGACTCGGCGCAAACCATCTGTTACTATTCGCCCCAATTGCGCGAATTACAACTTCTCAACAAGCGAAATGAGGCCACTTTCTTATGGCCGAAAAATAAGTACCTGAAAGCTGATTTTAGCAGGAACAATGTACAACTGCGCTTTTCGTTCCCGCATTTCACCGATGCGCCCATCTATTACCAGGCTTATTTACAAGGCATTGACCCGGGCTGGTCGGAAAAAACCAGTTCGCCGGTATTCCGTTTTGACCGCCTGCCGGCCGGAACCTATGAATTGCAGGTGAAAGCGATTGATCTTTGGAACAACGAAAGTCAACCCTACCTGCTGACCCTGGAAATTTTGCCTCCCTGGTACCAAACCCGTTTGGTCCGGCTCGGGTACCTGGTATTGCTGGCCGTTCTTATTCTCGGAGTAAGGGCACTGGGAATCAGGCAAACACAACGAAAAGAACAAGCAGAGCATGAAAAACGCGAACAGGAACTGATCCGTCTGCGCAACGAAAAACTAAATGCCGAGATTGCACACAAAAGCCGGGAACTGGCCAACTCCACCATGTCTATACTAAAAAAGAACGAATTTCTGCTTGATCTCAAACGGATTGTGGCCGAACAAAAAGAACAACTGGGCTCGCGCTACCCCGACAAGTATTACCTGCACCTCACCGATAAAATTGAACAAAACATCAGCAGCCACGACGACTGGCAACTGTTTGAAACGAACTTTGAACAGGCGCACGAGCAATTCCTGAAGAAAATAAAAGACGACTACCCGGACTTTACCGGGAAAGACTTGCGACTGTGTGCTTACTTACGAATGAACCTCTCGTCGAAAGAAATAGCCCCCCTGCTGGGCATCTCGGTGCGCGGCGTGGAAAACCATCGCTATCGTTTGCGCAGAAAGATGGGCATGGAACACGACGACACCCTAATTGACCTGATCCTGAAATATTAAATGCCCGGATTGGAAAACCGACAAAAAAACTCATGGATTTCCTCCTGTGAGCCTCAATTATTTAAGCAATCTGCCCGATTTAAAATCCTCAGAAAGCAAAAATATTTTTAGGTAGTTTGGAAGGAATTACTATATTTGCACTCGCATTGAAACACGGGTGTAGCTCAGTTGGTAGAGCACTGGTCTCCAAAACCAGGTGTCGGGCGTTCGAGTCGCTCCTCCCGTGCAAAGCTGTCCAAACGGGCAGCTTTTTTTTTCAAAAAGGTTTTTCTCGCGCATCTGTCAACGCACAATAAAAAATGAAAGCAAGGGATTGTTTCATGTTATCCATTTGTTAACTTTGTGTTAACTCAAATCGATCGGTTTTGACAGAAAAATTCACATACTTCTCCCCGATTGGCCCACTGTTGATTGAAACCGAGGAAGATCTGATTCGCTCGGCCACCTTCTGCGAAAAAGAAACCGAGACGGTTGGATTTGACCCGGAACTGAAAGAACGGATCATTGAACAGCTGGAAGCTTACTTTGCCGGAACCCTTTACGAGTTCAACCTGCCGCTTTGTGCTCATGGTACCGATTTTCAGCAAAAAGTATGGGCGCAACTGCGTAAAATTCCTTATGGAACCTGTATTTCGTATGGCGACCTGGCGTTGAAGCTGGGTAACAAAAAATTGGTCAGAGCCGTTGGCGGGGCCAATTCAAAAAATCCGCTAGCCATTTTGGTGCCCTGCCACCGGGTAATCGGCAGCAACCATAAATTGGTTGGCTATGCCGGTGGACTTTGGCGAAAAAAATGGCTGCTCCAGCATGAAGCCTCCAACCTTCCTGAAAAAATTTCACTATTTTAAAGATTACCTGCGAAATAAGCACAACATCAGCTGACGCTACATTATCGATGATCGTGACCATTTTTTCTACAATTTTACGATACTTGCCCAATCATGATGCTCGAAATCGGGAAATATTTATTCCTTTGTAAAATATAACAAAAATAAACCAATCTTAAGAAAATGAACCACATCGGTAAAATGCTTCATTTGATATACTTGTGTTCTTTCACAAAACTTGTCTGGAAAATTCGCCAGATCCGCTTTTGGATGATATTCATCATGATAATCTCCATCGGAATTTTTTCAGCCTGCGAAAAAGAAGAAGGGGAAGGCGGCACCTCGACCATCATGGGGCGGGTTTACGCGAAAAATTACAACAGCGACTTTACCATCAAACTGGGCGAATACTATGTTCAAGGCGTGGATGTTTACATTATCTACGGTAACGACAGCATCCCGGCCGATGATTTTGAAACCAGTTTGGATGGCTGGTATCGATTTGAATACCTCAACAAAGGAACTTATACGGTTTATGTAATGTCAGACGATCCCGACAGGCAATCCCCTTCCGGGAAAATTGCCGTGTCTCAAACGGTCACCATTCAAGACAACCACTCAACCGTGATTGTGGATGACTTGGTTATTTATGAGTAAACGCAAACGATGAACTGCTTATTTCCCAATCACTATCATCGTGTTGTCATTCTGACAATAATCGGCCTAATGGCCGGACTCACTAATTATGCCCAAACCAATGATTTTGGCCTCTGGACAGGAATTGAAGCCAAAAAAGAACTATCCAAACGGTTTGATTTGTCGGTAGAACTGGCGAACCGCTTGCAAGACAATTTGAATCAAAGAGATGAAACATTTGTCGGAACAGAGATATCATTCAGTAAAAAAATATTCTCGACTAGTTTTCTTTACCGGTTTTCCAACGAAAAAAAGAAAAACTACAACACCACTTCACATCGGTTTAGCTGGGAGGTTGAACTTGAACCGAAGATTGACCGCTTCAAACTTGGCTATCGCGGACGACTGCAAACCCAATATACAGGGATTAACAACTCGGCAGATGGCCACATCCCGGAGAGCTTTTTCCGAAACCGGATCAAACTGGAATATAACATTAAGGGACTACCATTAAAACCTTCGATCAGTTACGAATTTTTCTACCGGATCAACCAGTACACTGCCAAGCAAATTGAGAAGAACCGGTACACTGCGGGACTTGATTATAAATTTAACAAACGCAATTCGATTGGCCTTTCCTATTTTCTGAATGAAACCGTTCAGGTTGCCAATCCGGGGAAAAGGTATATTGTTGGAATTGACTATAAATTAAACTTGTAACGCGAATGCATGGAGTTGCAATTATCACATAAGCCCCGGTTGTTCGCTGCTATCGAAAATTTAGCGGAAGGCATGGATGCTATTTCCCTTGCAGAACTTCCAAAGAACAACCAAATGGACCGGTTTGACAAGAAATATATTTTTCAGGCCGGGTTAATCCCTGAATTTCTGGAAAAAGCAGCCAAACAATACGTTATCCTTGAGTCAAGCGAAACCCGCATTTTCAGATACACTTCTGATTATTACGACACCCCCGCTTTCGCAATGTACACCCATCATCATAACGGAAAGAAAAATCGATATAAAATCCGGGTTCGCGAATACCTGGACAGCGGAGATAAATTCCTAGAATTGAAGCATAAAAACAACCGCTCTTTTACAAGAAAAAAACGCATTGCCTATTTTGATGACTTCCCGTTATCAACAACCGAAGGCCATGACTTTATCCGAAAAAACACCAATGTTGATCCGGCCAGCCTGCAATACGCCCTGACGACCCGGTACAAACGCATCACGTTGGTAAATAAAAACAAAACGGAGCGGATCACAATTGATTTCAACCTGCACCTGAGCACCTTAACAAACCAGGTAAAACTGGAAAACCTGGCCATTGCCGAAATTAAAAGCAACGACCGGCACTTTCGAAGTCAATTCAACCAACAGCTTCGGCTTCACCGGATAAAGCAGGAAAAATTCAGCAAGTATTGCGTGGGCATGGCCCTGTTAATCAGGGATGTAAAGAATAATCTGTTTAAAGAAAAAATACAAAAGATAAAAAAAATCGAGCATGAACCTATTGTCTTTAGCCACCAATCAAGCTTTTAACGAGGTACCATTTTTTGTTTCTGCCAATTTTTGGGATTTTATCATCCGGTTTGCATTTAACCTGTCTGTTACGCTGGTAATCGTCAGGTTTATTTACTATAAAAAAACCAAGCGAAAAGATTATCTCTTCACCTACCTGCTGATCAACACCATGATCTTTTTGCTGGCTTATCTGCTCTCGGGCGTTGAGCTGAAACTGGGCTTTGCCTTTGGATTATTCGCGCTGTTCGGCATTCTGCGCTACCGTACCAACCCGGTGCAGATCAAGGAAATGACCTACCTGTTCGTACTGATCGGTGTTGCAGTAATAAACTCTATATCTGACGAATACATCCCCTATGCCGAGGTACTCCTGGCAAACCTGGCGATCGTCGTCATTTTGTGGGTGCTGGAATTTGCCTTTCTGCTATCGCACGAGTCGTCCAAAAAAATATTGTACGAAAAAATTGAGTTGATTAACCAAAACAATCAGCAGGCGCTCATTGAAGATCTGCGAAAAAGGACCGGCATCAATATTCACCGGGTCGAAATTGTTTCCATCAATTTTCTGCGGGACACGGCAAAAATCATCATCTATTATTACGAGAAAAATAAAATTTTCAACATCGAAGACCAATACTATCCGTTGGATCAGGAAAATTAAAACAAACGAAAAATCTCAAAGGATGAATAAACATCTACTCCTGGCAACTTTCATTTTTTGTTTGAGCGTTCTGCCCGGACAAGCCCAGAAACTTCAAATTAATGAGATCATGTCATCCAATACCCATACCCTATTGGATGAAGATGGGGAATTCCCGGACTGGATTGAGCTGATCAATATAAGTTCGCAAACCATTAACCTTTCGGAATATTTCCTGACCGATGACCTTAAGAATCCTACGCAATGGCAGTTTCCGGACATGGAGCTACAAAGCGGAGGGTTACTGCTGGTTTTTGCTTCCGGTAAGGACAGAAAAACAATACCTACCAACTGGAAGACAATCATTAATCAGGGGGATGATTGGAAATATCTCCTGCCAACACAGCAAATTGACCATTGGAGAGAAGCTGAATTTGACGACTCACACTGGAACACCGGTAAAAGTGGATTTGGCTATGAAGATGGCGATGATGAAACAATCATCCCGAAAACAATCAGTTTATACATGCGGAAGGAATTTACAATTGACAATCCATCCGCAATCAGCGAAACCGTATTACACATGGATTATGACGATGCGTTTGTAGCATACATCAATGGAGTTGAAGTGGCTCGCGCAAATATTGGAACTGCAGGTGACTTTCCTGCGTTTAATGCCGGAACGACTGCCGGACACGAAGCCCGGATGTATCAGGGATTTTCGCCGGAAGAATTTAACATATCCAATCCGGCACTCCTTTTAAACCAAGGAAAAAACGTTTTGGCAATTGAAGTACACAACCAAACACTTAGCTCGTCGGATTTAACCGCAATTCCCTTCTTATCCGTTCGATCTGCAGATAATACCAGCAATTCATCTCCTGAAATACTGAATTTATCGTCAACCTACATGCACACAAATTTCAAATTGGGATCCGGGGGAGACAGTATCTTAATCTACAACACACAGGGACAACTGGTTGACGAATTAATCTACGATCCATTTCCGGTAGATTATTCCATTGGATTTAAAGATGGAGATTTTAACACCCTATGTTTATTTAAGGACCCCACCCCCAATCATCCAAACGTTTCAGATGCTGTTACGTATGATGCAGACCTATTGCCCACCTTTTCCATTGCAGGAGGTATTTATAACTCAACGGTTTCGTTGGTACTTTCCAGCGATCATCCGGATGATGTCATCTATTTTACCACCGATGGCTCCGAACCTGATAAATATTCAGCAACCTACACCGCTCCCATTACAATTGAAAACCCGGTAAGTATCAGAGCCCGGATCATTCGGGCAAATCAAACCTATGGCAAAGTCATAACAAACAGTTATCTGCCAAATTATAACAAAGAATTGCCTGTTGTTTTTATTTCAACCTCACCCGATAATTTATGGGACGAAACCAAAGGAATTTACACGATGGGGCCAGATGCTTCTACCGTTTTTCCTTATCATGGAGCAAATTTCTGGGCCGATTGGGAAAAGCCCGCTCATGTCGAACTCTACTTCCCTTTTGAACAAGACGGGTTCAGCATTGATGCCGGCATCTCGATTCACGGCGGAGGATCAAGAGGTTACGAGCAGAAATCACTTACGGCCTATGCGCGCAGCATTTACGGCGACAAGAATATTTCGTGCCAGGTATTTGATCGGAAGCCAATCCGGAAATTTGAATCCATCACATTCCGGAACTCAGGAAATGACTGGTTCGGGGCTAGAAGACCAATCGGATCAATGTTTCGCGACATGATGATGAGTAGTATTGCCTTGAACATGAACCTGGATGCAGCCGATGGCAGACCAGCCGTGCTTTATCTGAACGGCGATTACTGGGGAATTTACAATATCCGGGAAAAACTTCGTGAGCATTTTGTCGCCAGCAATCACAACCTGGAAACAGACGAATTTGATATGCTGGAGTATCAATATTCCGTCATAAACGGCACCCGGGATAATTATCTTTCCATGCTCAATTTCATTGAAACAAATGACATTCGATTAGCCAGCAATTACGAATACCTGGCAACGCAGATGGATATCCCAAATTTCATCCGTTATCAGTCATCCGAAATCTTCTTCGACAACTGGGATTGGCCCGGAAACAATATTAAATTTTGGAAAGATTATTCAACAACAGGCAGATGGAGATGGATTTTACATGATACCGACTTCGGATATGGCCTGTACAATGTTAATGATATATTCTACCATAATACGCTGATGCTTGCCACAGCAACGGATGGAGATGAATGGCCAAATCCACCCTGGTCAACCCTGATCCTGCGAAAGCTTTTGGAAAACGCAGCATTTCAGCATTCGTTCATCAACACTTTTGCAGACCATCTGAACACCAACCTGAAAACCGAAAAGACCCTGGAATTGATTGAGCATTACAGTTCTCAAATCGAATCTGAAATTCCTTTTCACGTTGAAAAATGGGGATCTACTGTCAGTGATTGGATCAGCACAGTGAATTTGATGCAAGAATTTAGCCAATTGCGTCCTGAAATTATCCGTGGATACATCCGGGAGTATTTTTCCATCAGTCAAAACCAACAGATAACGCTGAACATTTCAGGTTGCGATGACGCTTCCATCTATCTAAACACCATCACCATCAACGAGTTTCCCTGGGATGGAATTTATTTCAACCAAATACCGATTGAATTGACAGCCCTTGCCCCTGCCGGTTACAAGTTTGTCAGATGGGAAGGCGACTTGCAGTCAACCGAACCCAAAATACAGGTATCAATGGAAACCGATATGAGCCTGACTGCTGTTTTCGAGGAAGATGATCAATCCGGAACGGTTGTGATCAATGAAATCATGTACAATCCATCCAACGAATTTGACAGTGACGATTGGGTGGAGCTGTACAACAACAGCACACGCTACATCAACCTGACCAACTGGATATTAAAAGATTCTGATGATGCTAATAGTTTTAATTTTGCGCCCAATACGGTGTTGGCTCCAAATGAATATTTGGTTGTATGCCGCGAACCGGCTAATTTTTCACTAATCCATCCGGAAACTTCAAACGTTCAGGGACCACTTGGATTTGGGTTCAGTAGTGCCGGAGAGTGCGTCCGTCTGTTCGACAACACGAGCAAATTGGTTGATCAGGTTTGCTATGCATCGGAATATCCGTGGCCAACCGAACCAAATGGAGGAGGCTACACGTTGGGGCTCAATGATCCGAACCAGGACAATTCCCTGGCCTCAAACTGGTTTACCTCGCAAAGCATGAACGGAAGCCCCGGAAAAGCGAATACCGCGACCGGCGTTGAAGAGACAGTCAGCCAATCCGACCAGAGTTTTCTGCTTCAGAATTATCCGAATCCGTTTACCGGCAATACCCGGATTCCTGTTTATTCGCAATCGAATGAAACAGTAAACATATCTGTTTTTAATTTGGAAGGACAACTGGTGTCCACTGTTTTTCAAGGGAACCTCAGCAAAGGATATCATACCTTCGAATGGGAAGCCCCAATAAATGCCCCGGGAATTTACCTGATCAAATACTCGGGACCGAACCATCTCAGTGTTAAAAAAGCAATATGCCACTAAAGATGTTTTGAAGACAACGATAATGGCATTTGATTTTATTTCGGGCGATTACCCCGGCTGAAAAAATGCCGGGAGTCGCCCCATTCGCCGTAACCAATTTCGCTTCCGGCCAGCTCTATCCGGGCTTCCAGACAATTTTTGCACAGGTCGGCGTCTTCATCCAAACAGGGTTTATCTTCGTAAAGCTGATATTCCTTACGGTAACTACATGGCGTCAGATTGGGCATAATGACGTTGGCCCCTATTTTCAGGGCTTTTTCCCTTCCGGCCGGATCAATGGCCTGCAACGCCGTGGCGGCGGCAATATTGATATCGGGCATCAGCAAGCGCAATGCGGCCACCATCTTCAGGGCCAGGTCAAAACGTTCCTGCTTCGACTTCAGTAAATAACGATGCTCATAAAGCGGTGTTTCTTCGTGCTCGATATACGGGCCCATGCCGACCATGTCCACATCTATTTTTTTTAAGAAAAGCAGATCATCGGCTAGGTTTTCGAAAGTTTGAAACGGCAGCCCGATCATCACACCGGTACCTACCTGATAGCCACACTCTTTCAACAGTTGCAGGCAATTCAGCCTTTTTTCAAACGAATGATGATCATTGTTGGGGTGTATTTTTGCATACAGTTCAGGCGTTGAACTTTCGATGCGGAGCAGGTAACGGTGTGCCCCGCTTTCGAACCAGCGCCGGTACGTTTCGCGGCTTTGCTCGCCACAGGAAAGGGTGATGCCCAACTCTCCGTTCGAAAGCTTTTTGATCGCTTTCAGCAGGCGGTCCACCCGCTCCACAAAGGCCGGCGACGAAAGTTCGCCCGACTGAAGCACGACCGAACCAAATCGGTTTTGCCAGGCAAACCGGCAGGCTTCAAGGATCTCCTCATCGGTAGCATCATAGCGCACCACCTTGTCATTGCTTTTTCGGATGCCGCAATACAGGCAATCTTTCGAGCAGATATTCGAAAACTCGATCAGCCCGCGAAAAAAAACTTTCCGCCCAACCACTTCCTCTTTACGAGCTGCGGCTGCGCTGAATAATTGCGTCCGCTCCTCCCCTTCGGCATTCAGCAAAACAACCAAATCATCCCGGGAAAAGGTTTGCTGCATGACTATTTCCTGCACTGTTTTCATGCTGCGAAGATACACATTTCGGCGGCTCGATACATCCAACAACAAATTTCAGCAATCCAATAAAACCACCAGAAGAGTAGTTCGTTATGAAACCGAAAAGAGATGGCCGAAATAAAAACCAACCAAAAAAACAATCCGTCTTCGATTTCCTGAAACAGGTTCAACCCGAACAAAAGCAGGATGACAGTTTCCTCCTGCCGGATATTTTCCCGAAGAGATGAACTTTATATCCTTTTTGTGCCCAAACAATTGTAACTTTGCGCCATAACCTGCGGGAAGGTCAGCCGACTGACTTCAAGGGGAACGATGGATTGTTGATTGTTGAATGATGATTTAAGATTGAATTTCAATCCTGTCCGATCTTTCGATCTCCTTACCCGCAAAAAAACCAAAAATCATGAATACAAAAAAGCGTCTGGGCTTTGTCGGCATCATCATTGATGACCGGAATAGCTGTGCGGCAACGGTTAACGAAATTCTTTCCAATCATGCCGATCTTATTTTGGCACGCACCGGCGTACCGCACATCAAAGGCAACACCTCTGTGATTACGCTGGTGGTTGACAGCACCACCGACGACCTGGGACAATTGACCGGCCGCTTGGGAAGTATTGAAGGAGTTCAGGTAAAATCAGGATTGGCAAAAAAATAAACATCATGGAAATAACAAACGCATCATTCATCAATGAACAAGAGATCAGCAACATTCTTCAAAAATACAGCAAACCAAGCTACGAACAGGTGACCGACGTGCTGGCCAAAGCCCGAGAAATGAAAGGCCTCGACTTACAGGAAGTGGCCGTGCTTACCGGGATCAGCGACCCGCTGCAATTGCACGAGCTGTTCCAGACGGCCAACCACATCAAGGACACTATTTACGGGAAACGGCTGGTGCTATTTGCCCCGCTTTACATCTCCAACCTGTGCGCCAACGAGTGTGTTTATTGCGCCTTCCGGGCCAAAAACAAAGCCATTGTGCGCCGGTCGCTAAGCCAGACCGAAGTCCGCCACGAAACCGAGGCGCTCATCAAACAAGGCCACAAGCGGGTACTGCTGGTTGCCGGCGAATCGTACCCGAAACAAGGCTTTCAATATGTGCTCGACTCCATTCGCTCGGTTTACGAAGCCCGATACAACGACTCCGAAATCCGCCGCGTGAATGTAAACGTGGCCCCGCTTTCGGTGGATGAATTCAAACTGCTGAAAGCCGAAAAAATAGGCACGTATCAGATTTTCCAGGAAACCTACCACCACGAAACCTATAAAAAAGTACACGTTGGCGGTAAAAAGATGAACTACGACTGGCGGGCCACCGCCCTGCACCGGGCCATGGAAGCCGGTATCGACGATGTAGGTATCGGCGTACTTTTCGGGCTGTTTGATTACCGGTTTGAACTGCTGGCCATGATGCAGCACATTCACGAGCTGGAGCGCGTTTTTGGCGTTGGCCCGCACACCATCAGCGTTCCGCGTATGGAACCGGCCACTGGCTCCGACATTGCTTCGCACCCGCCGTTTGCCGTTTCCGACCTCGAATTCCGGAAGATTGTAGCCATCCTTCGACTGGCCGTTCCTTACACCGGCATCATCATGTCAACCCGCGAAACGGCACAGATGCGGCGTGAAACCTTTGCGCTGGGCGTTTCGCAGATCTCGGCAGGCAGCCGCACCAACCCGGGCGGTTACGAAGAAGAAGTTGAGGATGACACTTCCGGTCAATTCAGCCTGGGCGACCACCGCCCACTCGACGAGGTGATCCGCGATGTAGCGCAAATGGGCTACATCCCTTCGTTTTGCACCGGCTGCTACCGGCTGGGGCGTACCGGACAAGACTTTATGGACCTGGCCAAACCAGGCGCCATCAAAGCCCACTGCGGCCCCAATGCCCTGTCCAGTTTCATGGAATACCTCAACAACTACGCATCGCCCGAAACGTTCAGCATCGGTGTTAAACTCATTGAAGACACCATTGCCGACATGGAAGGCCTGCCCGCCGACCGCGCCCGCAAACTGGTTGACCGGGTAAAACAAGGCCAGAAGGATGTCTTTTGCTAAAAATTGGTTATTGGTTATTTATTTTAGTGTGACAACCCGAAACCTGGAACTCCAATCACCGCAAAGGCACAAATGACAC
The DNA here is from genome assembly GCA_050178015.1 of Mangrovibacterium sp. Lineage (GTDB taxonomy): Bacteria > Bacteroidota > Bacteroidia > Bacteroidales > Prolixibacteraceae > Gaoshiqia. Next base: position 10,735 of record JBFXGM010000014.1, on the reverse strand, counting down.
AGAGATTTGCGATCAATGATTAGAGATTAACGATTTGCGATGGGAGGCTTGAGGCTTGAAACTAAAATCACCGCTGAGACGCGTTGACGCTGAGATTGGCGATTAACGATTAGTGATTAACAATTTACGATGGGAAACCTGGAATTTGGATCCGGCGGTAGCCGGAGTAAACACCTGGAACTTGGAACTTGGAACTTAAACCTTCATGAAAACCCGTATCGAAACTGACTTTCTAGGAACAAAGGAAATCCCGGCCGATGCCCTGTATGGTATCCACACGGCCAGGGCGCTGGAGAACTTCAGTCTGACCGGAAGACCAGTAAACCGCGAACTGGTGAAGGCCTACGGCTGGGTGAAACTGGCCTGTGCCCAGATCAACCGCGAGCTTGGCTATTTCGAGGATAATGAAAAGGCTGATGCCATTGAACGCGCCTGCCGCGAAATGGCCGGGGGATTCCTTACAGATTGGGTTTTGGTGGATGCCCTCCAGGGAGGAGCAGGCACATCCACCAACATGAACGTGAATGAAGTAATTGCCAACCGGGCTTTGCAAATATTGGGAAAAGAACCGGGCAACTACGATGCGGTATCTCCGCTCGACGACATAAACCTGCACCAGTCCACCAACGACACCTACCCCACCGCGCTAAAGTTGGCCGCCATTCTTTTGCTGAGGCAGCTGGAACAGTCCGTGCTGGAACTTCAGGAAGCCTTTCAGCAAAAAGAAAAGGAGTTTGCCCACATCGTAAAAATTGGCCGCACCCAATTGCAGGATGCCGTGCTCACCACGCTGGGCCGAGAAATGGCTGCCTATGCCGAGGCCTTCAACCGCGACCGCTGGCGCATTTACAAGTGCGAGGAACGCCTGCGGGTGGTCAACCTGGGAGGCACGGCCATTGGCAGCGGGTTGGGAGCGCCGCGCCAGTTCATCTTCCGCGCTACCGACCGGCTGCGCGAACTGACCAACACCTCGCTGGCCCGCGCCGAAAACCTGATGGAAAACACGCAGAATGCCGATGTGTTCGTAGAAGTATCCGGTATCCTGAAAGCATGTGCCACCAACCTGATCAAAGTTTCGAACGATTTACGGCTGCTTTCCAGTGGCCCCGATGCCGGTTTTGGTGAAATTAACCTGCCCCCTATGCAGGCCGGTTCGTCTATCATGCCCGGGAAAGTCAACCCGGTCATTCCCGAAGCAGTGGCGCAGGCCGCCATGCAGGTCATCAGCAACGACGCGCTCATCACACAGGCGGCCATGAGCGGCAATCTGGAACTCAACCCATTTATGCCCGTGCTGGCCAATGCCTTACTGGAAAGCCTGCAATTGCTGGAAAAAGCGGCATCCGCCCTGCATCAAAAATGCGTAACAGGCATGACGGCCAACGCCACAAAATGCCGGGAACATGTGCTTGGTTCAACAGCCATCATTACGGCGCTGGTTGCCAAACTGGGCTACGAAACCTGTTCTCAACTTGCCCGGGAAGCCAAAAACCTTCAGAAAACCATACGGGCGGTAGTACTCGAAAAAGAACTTATGTCCAAAACAGAATTTGACGCGTTGATTTCGCCCGAAATGGTCAATAAACTAGGGTTTTAGCCAACATATCGACATTTCGAAAAATTTCTAAATAGTTGTTAATGCTATTTTTATTTAGAATTAATCTCGATAACTTGCTGGCGTTATTAACTAAAAAATTGAAAGAATTATGAAAAAGTTGGTTTTTGTATTAGCCGTTGTTTTTGCTTTTGGAGTTACTTACGCATTGAACGTTCCTGTCAACGTTGAAAAAGCCGGTACCGAACAGGTTAGCTCCATGAGCCAGGACGACAAAGAGAAGAAAAAAGAGTGCTGTGCTGAAAAGAAAGAAGCTTGCAGCGAAAAGAAAACTGCAGAAGAAAAAAAGGCATGTTGCGCTGAAAAGAAATCTTGTGGGGAAAAGAAATAACCAACAAGATACAATACATTGCAAAGGCCGGATCTTCCGGCTTTTTTTGTGCCCTTCTTTTTCAAAAAACATTGGTATAATTGCACAAGCTTTTTACTTTCGCATAGAATTTATTCATTCATGAAAGCTCCCAAATCATTTCGCCTGCACATTGGTCTGTTCGGACGCCGCAACGTAGGCAAGTCGTCGTTGCTGAATGCCCTCACCCAACAGGAAGTTTCCATTGTTTCGGACATTGCCGGTACAACCACCGACCCGGTCGAAAAGCCGATGGAACTGCTGCCGCTCGGCCCGGTGTTGTTTATTGACACAGCCGGTGTTGATGATGTGGGGGCGCTGGGCGAAAAACGCATCCAAAAAACGATGGCGGTGATCGACCGCACCGATTTGGGGATCATTGTTTCAACCAGCCAGGATTGGGGCGATTTTGAGGAAAAAATTTTACAGGAATTGCGCGAACGCGAAGTCCCCGTGATTTTGGTGTTCAACAAAACCGATTTGTACCCGTCGCGCCCCTGCATGACGAACAGTTTTTCGGCTGAAAAACTTCCGGCAATCGAAACTTCAGCCACCCAACAAACAGGCATCCAAGAGCTGCGCGAAGCGATCCTGAAGACTGCGCCCGACGATTTCATCAACCGTCCGGCCATTGTTGCCGACCTGGTTGGCCCGGGAGAGGCTGCTATTCTAGTCGTCCCCATCGATAAGGAAGCGCCCAAAGGAAGACTGATTTTACCGCAAGTACAAAGTATCCGCGATTTGCTGGATGGCGATTCGTTTTGCATGGTGGTGAAAGAACGGGAATTGCGCGAGGCCCTCAACCGGCTGAACAAACCGCCCAAACTGGTAGTAACCGACAGTCAAGCCTTTTTAAAAGTAGCTGCCGACACGCCACCCGAAATTCCGCTGACCAGTTTCTCCATCCTGTTTGCCCGCCACCAAGGCGACCTGGCCGAAATGGTGCGTGGCGCCATGGCCATCGACAAACTGAAAGCCGGCGATAAAGTGTTGATTGCCGAAGCCTGCTCGCACCATCCAATTGGCGAAGACATCGGAACCGTGAAAATTCCGCGCTGGCTCACCCAGTATGTGGGTGGTAAATTAGAAATCGACAATGCCCGGGGCCGTGATTTCCCCGAAAACATTGCCGATTACAAGCTCATCATCCACTGCGGGGCCTGCATGTGGAACCGCCGCGAGATGCTCTCACGCATCATGAAAGCCCGCCAACTGGGCATCCCCATCACCAATTACGGGTTGACGATTGCTTACTCGCTGGGCATTTTCGAACGCGCCCTGCAACCGTTCCCCGCAGCGCTGGACATATTCAACAGGAACACATAAAACCAACTACTTCGCCTGTCGAACTAGGTCATGAATAATGGGTTCTGCCTCGGCAACATCCGATTCCTGAATATACAGATCGATGGATGAAGGGACACCTCCGGCAAAGCCTGCGGCCAGTCCGGAGCTGAATTCATCTTTCACGATGGACGTAATGCCGTTATTTTCCAATTCCTCCTTCAATAAGTTTACGGTGAGTTCACTTCCGGTAAAAATTTTCACCAAGTTCAATCCTGTAATCATAGCTTATCCTGTTTATTTTAATTATCAATTCATTTTATCTGACAAACAAGCTGCAAAACCCTTTCCCAAAACTTAAAAAAGAAATATTGAAACTCATCAGCACAGATCATGCATTTTATGAAAATGCCGGATAAAAGTCAATGGCTACCCCTATATTTTTTCAATAAATATTGAATTAATATTTTTCGCTGATTTCAGCAACACAAATAACCACATCAATCCTATTTTCAACTACTGAATTCCGGCAACATGCACTCCAGTATGCAAAAGCGATCCAACACATTCGCAAAAAAGAAGGACCAAGTCCTACGCAGACCTCGTCCTTCGTTTGTTTAATTGTTTTCAGGATAATGATCTAAAAGCTCTCAGTAAAATACCGGGCTGTACCCGTAATGCTCACCGATCAGGCACAATTCACCTGGTTTCTCAACATCGACATACCGGATGGACGGTGGGGAATTGCCAAGCTCGTGCGAAAAGGCGATATACTTTCCGTTGGGCGACCAGCTTGGTTGCCGTTCAATCCCATCAATCTCCAGTCGTTGCATACTCCCGGTTTTCAGATCCAGAATGACCAGATCGGCAACTTTCGGACTGTAGCTGAAATTACTGCGGAACACCAGCTTTTTACCATCGGGCGACCAGGCAGGTTCGCCGGGCCGCCATTTCGTCCGCCGACGGTTGAAATACACGCTGAATGTTGAAGAGTAACCGCTTCATCCGAAAAGTTTATCCTCATAAACAACCGGCTGGCCATTTTGTTAAGCCGTTACTGCCGAACCTCTCCCCCTACTTTTCAATCCGGATCCGGGCATCCACGGCCACAATTTTATCGCCTTTGCCCAGTAGCGGGTTAATGTCCATCTCCTTGATTTCGGTGGCAAAACGCAGTAAGCTCGACAGGCGCACGATGATTTCGGCAAACCTGCGCTGGTTCACGCCTTCCTGCCCGCGGTAGCCTTTGATGAGCTGGTACGATTTGAGGTTTTTGATCATCGACGAGGCTTCGCACAAGGTCAGCGGCGCCAGGCCGGAAGTGACATCTTTCAGCACCTCCACCAGAATGCCGCCCATGCCGCACAGGATGATGTGCCCAAAGCGGTCTTCGTATTTGGCGCCGATAAACAGTTCGATTCCCGAAGCCATTTCGGCCATCAGCACAGCGGTTGTTTCGGGGATAGCCATCAACCGTTTAAACTCGCTGGCCACGGTTTCGGCGCTGCGCACATTCAGCACCACACCGCCAACATCGGTTTTATGAACCGGCCCAATCACTTTCATCACCAGCGGAAAGCCCAGTTCTTCGGCAAATGCCAGGGCCTCTTCCTTTGTTTGCGCCACCCGCTCCTGCACACGCGGAATGCCGGCGGCATCAAACAGGCGGTGCACCACCTCGGGCGACTGGTAGCCATCTTTGGCATGGTCGATGATCCGGCGAACTTCCGGGATATCCACCCCTTCGAGATAAATACGTTCGTCGTGCGGTTTGGGCGTGTTGTACACCCGGCTGAGGGCGCGGCCCAGCAGCACTTCATCGGGAAAAGTTACATTCCCGGCCTGGATGAAATGAGCCACATCGTCCTTCACGTTCAGCACCGAAGGCAAAATCGGGTAGATCGGTTTTTTGCAGGTATGCATTTTCTTGTTGAGCACTTCGTACACATCGCCCACCGGGAAAAGGCCCGGACTACCGTAAATCACCGCCATGCCGTCCACTTCCTTGAAGTCGCGGTCGCAGGCGTCAATGATGGCGCCCAACTGTTCGGCATTGCCCGTGGCCAGAAAGTCGATGGGGTTTTCAACCGACGAACCCGGAAACAGCTTTTCTTTCAGAGCCTGCTTTTGGGGCGAATCTTCAATCTTCGGGATCTTCAACCCACCGGCTTCCAACGCGTCGGTGAGCATCACGGCAGGGCCCCCGGCATGGGTGATGATGGCCATGCGCTTTCCTTTCATTTCTTTACACATGAACACGTTGGCAACGGTAGTGAGTTCTTCGCGGCCGTAGCAGCGAACGATGCCAGCCTTGCGAAACAAAGCCTCCACTGCGGCATCGGAGCTGGCCATAGCGCCCGTGTGCGACGAAGCAGCGCGGCTTCCGGCCTGGCTGCTGCCCGCTTTGATGGCCGCAATCCGGCATCCTTTGCGAATCAGCGAACGGGCGTGTTTCAGCAGTTTATCGGGATTGGCAATACTTTCGATATACAACAGTTTGACGCGCGTGCTGGTTTTCGGATCAAACACGTCGTCCATGAACTCCAGCACATCCTCCACCCCCACCTGGGCCGAGTTGCCCACCGAAAACACGCTGGCAAAGTGCAATCCCTTGGGAATGCCCGACTCCATGATGAACACGGCCGTTGCGCCCGAACTGGAGATAAAGTCGCAGCCCATTTGGTGCAGTTTGGGCACGGGCGTGGTAAACACGCTGGCGTGGGCCGGGGTGATGATGCCGATGCAATTGGGTCCGATCAGACTGGCTTTGTACTTGTTGGCGATGGCCACCAGATGGTCTTCCAGCTTGCGTCCGTCCTCGCTTTCCTCGCTGAAACCAGCCGAAATAACAATAAACCCCTTGGTTCCTTTTCGGGAAGCCAGGATTTCGGCCACTTCGGGACAAAAACGCGCGGGGATGGCCAGCACCGCCAGCTCAACCGGCGGCAGCTCGTCCACCGACGGCCACGACGGGATACCCTGAACCTGTTCTTCGTTCGGGTTTACGGCCATCAGCTGGCCTGCAAAATGGTTGTCGATAAGGTTTTTGAGCAGTTTGCCGCCCGGTTTCGAAATGTTGTTGGAAGCGCCCACCACAACAATGCTGTTGGGCCAAATGAGTTCACGTGTCAGCATGGATCGGTTTTTTTGGATCAATTTCTTCAAATGTACAATTCTGCCCGGCATTTTCGGCTGATATTTTTCAGCTTGCCGCCCTGTGAAAAACAATTCAAGCCGGAAAAGGTTACGCACAACTGCCAAACAGATTCGCGGGGCACATCCCGGTAAGCACCCCTAATTTATGGCGCATTCTTCCTTCAAAGTAATTTTTTTTGAATAGTTTTATCGCCGTTATCAAAACACAAAAAGCGCTTTCAACCCCAAACGGGTACCCGTAAATCGACCTGCTTTGCGGAAGGAATGAAAAAAAATTTCAGCACGATGGCCGCCACCACAGAACAACGGATTATGGTTTACTGCGATTTTTCGGAATCGATGCATGACGCGATTGCGCACGGGATCCGCATGGCCGGTATTTTCAAAAAGGAACTGTGCCTGTTTCACCCGCTGGGCAAAGGCGGAAAGGATGAAAAGCTGAACGCGCAAAAAGCGCTGGGCACAATCATCCGTAAACTGAAAGCCGATTTGCCCCAACTCACCCTCTCGAGCCTGACGCTGAAAGGCACCCTGCCGCAAAACATGGACCGGCTGGCCGAACAATACGACGGGGTAATGCTGGTGCTCACCTCCGAAAACATCAAAAAGAAGCTGCCGGCCCTGCAGCAAAGTTCCATTCCTTTTCTGTTTGTACAGGGTAGCGAAAAAGAGTTTCTGCAATACAATAAGGTGATGCTGCCGGTCGATTTTCGCAAGGTGATGAAGGACACCTCGCTGTGGGCCTCCTATTTCGGGCGGTTCAACCGGGCGGAAACCGAAGTGCTGTGCGCCCGCGAACGCAATAAGGAGAACGCGCTGCTCATCCGGAAAAACCGGAAATTCATCGAACAACTGCTGTACAAGCTGCAGCTGGACGTACAGTTCCACGATGCCGAAAAAGGAAGCTTCGGCCTGCCCTTCGAAGCGTTGGGCCGCTGCCTGGTGGAAAACTTCAACCTGATGATCATCCCCTCCAGCCAGCACATCAGCCTGCTGGATTTAATGGTGGGCCTGCCCGAGGCCAAAATCATCAAAAAAGCCGGCCGGATGCCCGTGCTGTGCATCAACCCCAAACGCGACATGTATATTTTGTGCGATTAATCGGGTGGTGCGATCGGGTGGTGCGATTTTCAATCGCACATTCAATTACGCGGTTAAAAACCGCGTCACCCGGACCTTGCCGGATTCCATTTTTATTATTCCTTTGTAAGCTGAAAACCGATGTCTAACATTCCTTCAAAATACAAACAAATGCGCTTCATCATCACGGCCTTATTCGTTTTAGTGGTTGCCGCGGCAACGGCCCAGCAACTGGAATACCAGGTACAGTTTCACGGGATTGGCGACAACCGCGAGTTCGCCCAAAGCAAAAAAGCCTATTCGCAAACCATTTTGGGCGAGCGCACCAGCGTAGAAATCGGCACCACGCTCGACGAAAAGCACCGACTGCGCATCGGGCTGAGCCACCTGTTTGAATTTGGCAGCGACCTGGACGAACGCAAGCCCAACCTGACCGCTTACTACCGCTATGCCGACGAAAAAAACACCTTTTACTTCGGTGCTTTCCCGCGCATGGAACTTCTCCATTTCCCGCTGGCCATGCTCACCGATACGCTCAACTATTTCAGGCCAAACGTGGAAGGCATGTACGGAAAACACAGCTGGGACTGGGGCCACCAAAGCGGCTTTGTGGACTGGACCAGCCGCCAGACCGACATCCGGCGCGAAACCTTTATGGCCGGTTTCTCGGGCGAAATGCGCCATCGCGACTTCTTTGCCGAAAACTACCTGCTGCTGTTTCATTATGCCGAAACGGCCATCGAAAATCCCGACGAGCATATCTCCGACAACCTGGGCCTGGCCCTGTATGCCGGGATGGACCTGGAAAAGCTGTTGCCCCTGCAACGCGCCTACGTAAAAGCGGGGATACTCGGATCGTCGTTCCGCGAACGCGGCGTAACCGACGGCTACCTGACCGGACTGAGTTTTAGCGGCGAGTTTTACGGCGAACGCGGCCCCTTTGCCCTGCGCGCCACCCTGCACCAGGGCGAAGGGCACCGGTTTATGAACGGCGACCGCTTTTACACGGCCGACAGCTACCTGCGCACCGACGTGGTTTGGCATTTCCTGAACAGCAAACACGTGCAAGGGAGTTTCAACCTGTCGTTCCACCTGGTTGACGGGAAAGACCTCGACCAGTCGCAACAGTTATCGCTGGTTTACCGGTTCGGGAACGCGGAATAGCCGGTTCATATTTCTTGTCTTCCCATGCTCTCCTTGAATGATCCCTTCGCGAAAAGGCTGACTCATTCCGCGAAAACACAAACTTGGTCCTCAAAAAGGCAAACTTGCTTCTCGAAAACACAAACTTGGTCCTCAAAAAGGCAAACTTGCTTCTCGAAAACACAAACTTGGTTCTCAGAAACACAAACTTGATCCTCAGAAACACAAACTTGCTCCTCGAAAAGGCAAACTTGATCCTCGAAAACACAAACTTGGTCCTCAGAAACACAAACTTGGTCCTCGAAAAGGCTGACACGTTCCGCGAAAATCAGTTCTGCACCGTTCCCTTTTAGAATGAATACAAATAACACAAAGCCGTAATTGTTATTACGTCAAGTTTTGTAAATTCGCTTGGATGCATGGATTTTAATATTCGCTGATTGATCTGAATAGATCCTGCCGGACAGGAGGAATATTTCACTTACCCGGCGACATGGGAGAAATAGATTTCATGTGAATTTAGAGAGACGTTAACCACAAGGCTAAGAAAAGATACTACAATGACAGAGAAATTTACACTTGAAGATTTATTCATTAAAATTATCCCTGGAGGAGTTTTAATCGGAGTGTTGTACTTTTTGTATTACAACGCTATAAATCTGGAATTTGAAAAAGGTCTCGACTTCTTTTATACTTTTCTGTTTTTTACATTTTCGTTTTTAGCAGGTGAAGTAATACAAACAATTGCCCATGAATTGGAGTGGATAATATTCTCTTTTTTTAAATTTTACAAACCCTCCGAAATCTTCTTATACAAAGACAATCCAGTATTAAAAAACGAGCATATAAGACAACAGCTTTTTGTTCATCTTTCTTTTGATGTTGATGAGCAATATCAATTTGAGAAGGCATATAAAGAACTGCCACTTCCTTGGTGGAAAAGAGAAAAACAGAGTAAAGCGCAAAGTATATTTTGGAAATTATATTCAGAAATTAGCTCAGAATCCGAAATAAAAACATTTAACAGGAATTTCTTATTAGTACGAGCAATAACCTTCACTGCTCTAGGAATATGCATCTTATTATTTGTGAAAACTAATTATGAGTTAGCAATATTAGCTTTAATTCTATTTGCTCTTTTCTTATGGAGAGCACGGGGAATGGCTCGCACATTGGTATTCAAAACAGTAATATTAAACCTAAAAAAAAATAATTAATGAAACTAATGATCTTTGATGTCGGAAATGCCGCTTGTTCTGTAATTTCAACTCCATCAAAATATGGACTAATGATTGACTGTGGAAGTCACAGTGAAAAATCAAACCCTGTTGACCTTTTAAAAACTAAAGAAATAAAAGACTGGTTAGAATTAAAACCTTATATAACAGCGAACAATAAACAATATGAACTTGGATTATTGCACATTACTCATCCCGATGACGACCACGTTAGAAACGCTGCTAGAATAAAGAAAGAATTTCCACCATATCTTTTACATCGGAGACGATATGAGGATTTTCCAGATAGTAATAAAATCAATGAAGATTATATTTCAAATATCGATAAAGAATATCGCGGGAATAATCCCGAAACAATAAATTGGGGCATTATTCCTGATAAAATAAAAACTTTTTCAATTCCTCTTTCTGTTGTTAAATCAAATGAATTACTTAATTCAAAGATTAGAAACAATTCAAGTATTTTACGGTACATTGAGTATAGTGGTGTAAAAATATTATTTGCTGGTGATTTGGAAAAAGATGGTTGGGATTGGCTTGCCGAGAATGACATTGATTTTGTTAAAACTTTGGGTAATGGGCTTGATATTTTAATAGCCCCACATCATGGACATAAATCTGGATTTCCTAGTGCTTTATTTAATTTAACGGGGAATATTAAAGTTGTTATTCATTCAAAAGGAAGTGAAGGAAAAATTGAAGGGACAGATGTCTCAAGTCAATATTCTGACAAAACACTAGGAATGGAGTTGCTACATTTGATTGGACGGTAGGTTAAGTATTATTTTATTTACCTACAAAATGACACCAATGAGAAAGAAGTTTGACAAAGAATTTAAACGAAAGGCGGTAGAGCTTTCCTATGCTAGA
>JBFXGM010000013.1:0-116740 GCA_050178015.1 Mangrovibacterium sp. | reverse complement strand
GACCAAAGTATGGATAAAAACACCGACCGGATCGTCCCCATGCTGTTCAGCGCCATCTTTTACTACATGGGCTATTATTACCTGGGGCGCATCCCGATTTACCCGGTTTACCGCGTTTTCCTGATCTCCTCGGTGCTTACCATCATTCTATTGCTGGTGATTACCCTGCGTTGGAAAATCAGCGCGCACATGGCAGGGATTGGTGGATTAATCGGGGCCATCATTGCCCTCTCCCTGCGGCTCGGCATCAACTCATCGCTGTTGTTGGCCGTGCTCATTGGAGTTGCCGGACTGGTAGGTTCATCCCGACTGCTGTTAGGTAAACACAACCCACAGCAAATTTATGCCGGTTTCTTTCTGGGATTTGCCGTCAACTACTTGGTCCTGAACTACATTTAGCCTCATTTCAATAAAAAACTGAAATCGTCGCCAGCCGTTAGCTCGCGGGGTTCCTGTCCTTTTTTGAAGATGCGGGCCGAAAGTTGGCCAATCAGCTCCAGCCGGTCGTCTTCCAGCCAAAGCATGGTGCCTTCCCGCAGTCCAACCACATAGGTTTTGGGGTTTATTTCAATGAATTCATTGATGCGCTGCTCCCGGGTTTCGCCGGCGTGTCCATCCGGGTTGGCATCCAGGTAATGCGGATTGATCTGAAAAGGAACCAGACCTGTGGTGTTGAAGCTGGTCGGGTCAATGATCGGCATGTCATTAGTCGTGCGTAAGGTTGGGCACGCCACGTTCGACCCGGCACTCCAGCCAATGTACGGGGTTCCGTCCAACACCTTCTCACGAATAAGCGGCATCAGTCCCTGATCGTGCAACATACGCACCAACTGCCACGTGTTTCCGCCGCCCACCACAATGGCTTCGGCTTCTTTCACCGCTTTCTTCGGATCGTTACAGTGATGGATACTCACAACAGAATGCCCCAGCTCGGCAAAGCGTTCATTTACTTTCTGCTCGTATTCATTAAACGGAAAAGTTACCGCGGCATAAGGCACAAACAGCGCCTTAACCGGTTTTTCACCCAGAAATTTCTTGATTTGCTGCTTGGGATAGTCCAAATAGGCTTCGCCAGGCATCGTGGAATTGCTGATCAGTAGAAGTTTCATCAATACTATTTTTCAGTTTGATGGCTAAAATAGACAATCTGCCCGGTTCTTCACAGGAAAAAAATCAGGAATTGGGTTCCGGTCAGAAGGAAATCAGCGCGAAGCCCACCGAAAACGGATAAACCTCCGGTCCTTTCCCTTCGCGGAACAAAGGGCGCAAGTCGTAGGTTGCAAAAAGATTAATACCCCGATAACCCAACCGGAGGGTGGCCGCGTAGCGATAATCATGCATATGAAAGTCGTCGGGAGTTTTTAGCTTTTGCTTCTGGTTGTCTTTTTTATACTTTATTTTGGTGTGTGTACTCAGGTTCTTGCTGGCCGTCACTCCCCCCGAAATGTAAAACCGGTATCCGCCTTGTTTTACAGGAACCTGAAATTCCATCAGTAGCGGAATATTCAGGTATATGGAGGAAAATTTTGACTTTTGGTTCGAATCAAAAAAAAGACTGACTGGGACAACCCGGTTGGGTTCAGTAACCACACTGGTATTTTTATCGAGATAATACGTTTGAATTTCCATTCCGATCCCGGTAACCAATCCGATTGTATTTCGGTTGTGCTGTAGGCCTTTAGAGAACTGTATAAGGTTAATATTGAGCGAATTCGACCGCCAGAGGTTAATGTCAAGGAAATCCTGCTGATCGGCAGAATAGTCACTGTAATCGGCTTGAAGAAAGCCATTTACGCCCAGAAAAACACCAGCCCAATGCCCTCTAAACTCTTCCTCCCAATAATTAAATCCGTCAAACTGCGGCTTTTGCAGGTTAATGATATTAGCCTTTCGGCCTTTAATAATGTACCGGATCGAATCCGGCTGCTGCGCCATCGCCTGACTTATACAAGACCAGACCAGACACAAGATCAGAAGATATTTGAATATAGTTAACTGTTTTGCTTTTTGCATGGCATCGCGTTTTAGCAGTGCAAAATTCATTCTCCCGGTTTGTCTTTTTCAATGATAACAAAGGTAGGGATGAATTTACGAAAAACGCAAACGTTTTTTCGGCGGGCAATATTTGTATCCGTTAAATCAAAAACCCCTGATTCTCTCAAGAAAATCAGGGGTTCGTACCCGGGGCGGGAACATCGGATTGTTTTTCCTGTTTTCCGGTATTTAATTAAAATTCTAATCCGCTGTATTTTATCAGTCTTTCCTTTCTTCAAGCAAAATCAATTTTCACCTATTTTTTACAGAAAACGTTCCCCAATTCGTTCCCCAGTCGTAACTTTGCCATAAATCAACCAGATCACAACATGGCAAAAATCCGTTTTCACATCAATAAAAGCAAGATCGACAAGGAAAATTATGTTCCTATACGGGCAAAAATCTCTATTGATTCAACGGCCAGATACAAAGCTATTGAGAAAGTAAAACTAAGGTACTGGAACCCGAAAAAACAAAGGGTTATTCCCAACCGAGAAACTGAGCCATACAACCGCCATAAGGAAATAAATGAACTGATTGAAAAGTATGAAGAAAAGGCCAGACAATATTTTAATGACCTAAAATTAAACGGAATACCCGTCAACCTGAAAGCAGTTGAAGATTTCTTTGAAGGCAAACCAATAGCAACGAAAGTAAAAAACCTCTGGGAGGCTTATGACCTCTATCTACAAGCCGGCAAACTCGAAAAAGCTTATAACACAAACCGGAACCGGAAAACCATCCATACCAAGCTAAAAGAATTTGAGGAGAAAACCGGATACAAAATAACCTTTGAAAGCATCAACCTGGAGTTTTGGGACCGGCTGAAAGAATACATCCTGGTTGACCAAAACCACGGATTTAACTATCTGGCCGCCATTGCCGATAAGTTTAAAGCATTTATGAACTGGAGCCATGAGCGGAAATTTCATGAAAATTTGGCCTTCAAAAAGTTTTCAGCACCGGAAAAGGAGATCAGCATAATCTCTCTTACCTGGGAAGAACTTCAGCAGCTGATAAACTTTGAGTTTGCAAACAATAAGCTGGCAAAAGCCAGAGACTTTTTTTGCTTTGGATGCCTTACCGGTTTGCGATATGTGGACCTGGTCCAGTTGACCAAAGATAACATCACAGACGGCATGATCCGGATTACCACCCAGAAAACGAACAAAGAAGTAATCATTCCTGTTTTTCCGGGGCTTCAAACCATTATCGACCGATATCCGGAACAATACAAACTTCTGCCAAAGTTCTCCAACCAGAAGATAAACGAATACATCAAAGAATGTTGCGAACTGGCCGGGATCACAGTGTTAACGGAATTCAAAACCTTTGTGAAAAACGTTACGGTAAAAGAATTCAGGCCAAAGCACGAACTGATAGGGACACATACAGCCCGGAAAACATTTATCAGCCTGGCCTATGAACGGGGGCTGGATATCGAAATGATAAAAGCCATAACCGGGATCACCAGGGAAAAGACACTAAAACGGTACCTACAGATATCTAACCACACGAAAAAAGAAAAACTGATGGCTGCCTTTAATGCGCTTGGTGAGGTTGAAAAAAGTACGTAATTTTGTACGTATAAAAATTGAAAGCTATGAAAGCAGTAAACTACTCCGAACTACGGCAAAACCTGAAAGCCAACCTGGACCAGGTTACCGACAATGAAGAACTGTTGGTTGTTCACCGGCCAAAGGGTAAAAGCATCGTTATGATGTCGCTGGCCGAGTTTAACGCCATACAGGAAACCATGCACCTGAACCGAAGCAAAACCAACCGGGAACGGCTTGAAAGTGCCATTGAGAACATAAACGCCAAGCAAGGTTTGGTAAAACGGCAAATTGTAGAATAATGGATATCTTTTGGGATAAATCAGCCTGGGAGGATTACCGGTATTGGATAGACAATGACCGGAAGGTACTGAAAAAAATAAACGCCCTCATAAAAGAGTGCCAGCGCACACCATTTGCCGGAACCGGTAAGCCCGAAGCCCTGAAACAAAACCTTTCCGGTTATTGGTCACGCCGGATCACCGGTGAACACCGCCTGGTGTACAAGGTTGAAGATGAAGTTTTGTATATCGCTCAGTGCCGGTACCATTACTAACCCTTTTGTATTTATCATTATATTTATTCGCCATGATGGGACATAAGAGAATCCCTCAAGGAAATGAAAGCCGGAAAAGTTAAACCCATAGATCGGTTATTTAAGTAGGATCATGGAATTCTTAAATAATCCAGACCTTTTTCTTTTCTGTCATGTAAACCAATAGTTTACTTTTACCTCGCATTTATAAACCAACAGTTTACAAGTCAATTTTTTAGCAAAAAACACTTGCATTATTCATTTTAGAAACACTATATTTGAAGTGCTTAACACAAAGAAACAGGTTGCCGAAAGTCCTGGATAAAAAACAATCGAGTTAATAATATTGGGTTCGTGAGTATGGGTGAAAGTCCCTGACTTCAATTTTTCGCTTTTGGCGTTTCATTGTGTTAAGCACCACACGAACCCTATTTTGTTTAATCTTTAAATGCTTAACACAATGATTAAAAATGAAAGCACCCAGGTACGGGGCGAAGAGTACCTCAAAACACTACTGGCACAAAAAGCCAAACAAGAGGCCGAATTCCGGCAGGCAACGCAAATCATTTCCGATCTGGAGTCATTCATGATCGAAGCCCGTAAAAAACTCGAAATTACACGCAGGAAACTGATGGGAACCACCAGGCTAGTCAACCAGGAAAAAGCCCGTGTTTACTTCTTAAAAATGGAGGCCTGCCATGCTTAACCAAAACCCTTGCGCCGAACTGTGCGGCTTTGTGTCCGCCACCGGCAACATCAGCAAACACCTGCGCATTGTTCACGATTACGCCGTACACGCATCAACCGCCGACGGCCTGCCCGCCGAAATATGTTCATCACTCAGCATGATCGGGCAATTTATGGAGTACATCCAACCCGTTGAACAAGCCGGAAAGGAGGAAAGCCATGAGTAAATCAACAGTAATCAACGGATGCAAAATGAGCGAGAAAGCCTTACAGTTTATTGCTAGTGCCCAGGAGGACGGAAACACCGGACTAAAAGATATGGAAAGCGATTTAACCGGGCTGCTGGTTGAAGTCATTCAGCTGAATTTTGGAGACGGCCAATGCTCCAAATTTTCAAAGGTGCTGGCCGATGCAATCGATTTGGTTAGAAACCTGCAAGCTTGATTCTCCATCCATGATAATAAGCCCGGCCAATGTGCCGGGTTTTTTTCTGGACTATTTTTTATAGATTTGTTGTAAACATTCACATCATGAAACACATTGTCATTATTGACGATAGCACTAAATCCGGGGCTGGTAAATCCCAAAATACCCCTTCACACACCCGGGAGGAGATTTTAAAAGCTGACGAAAGCCCGTATAACCGGGAGTTCGTCAAGAAAATAAAGCGCAGCTTAAAACAACCGGGTGTAAAAATAGATTTAGACGATCTATGGAAATAACTTACAAACACCATAAATATGCCCGGCCCACTCAGCCGGGTTTTTTGTTACCTGGTTGCACCTGTATTTTAATGGATGCCAGCTGAAAAGAAAAAAAGCCCGGCCATTGATCCGGGGCCACTATTGGAAAGTTGGGCGATCCGGTATTGCATGGCCGGGCAAAATGCAAACATTGGGAGAGGAACAGTAAATGACTGGAATGGGTTACTTAGAGAGTTTTTCTTTCACCTGGTTGATGAGTGGAGTATAAATTTCCCCATCAAAGTAATTTTCTGTTTCTTCAAGTGTTAGAAATTCATTCTCAATATAACTGGCCAGAATATCAGATTCTTTATCCAGAAACGAATCCGATAAATCAAACTCATATTTTACATTTCGAACTATCATATCATCATTTTTCTTGTATTCTGTGATATGAACCTCTTTCATCCAGTTAATTAGAATGCTTTTCATCCCCATCACGTCTTTTAAAATATACTGCTTGAGTTTTATTAAGTCTTCAAGCTGTCTCTTTAAAGCTTCATTTTCTTTTTCCAAGTCAGCGATTTTGTTTTGATCTGCATTTTCATTTTTTCCTAGAATTATCTGAAAATCTAGCTCTAAAATATCAGCAATAGCTTTGAGTTTTTCAATTGTTAACTGAGTAATTCCTCTTTCTATTTTGCTATAGTTGATTGTAGCAACACCAAGTTTCTTAGCTACATATTCCTGTTTGTAGCCTTTTTCTAATCTAGCAGCCTTTATTTTCTCTATAATTTCCATAATGCAAAGCTAAAAAGAAATTCATTACAAAAAAGAATTTAAAATGTCAACACGTGATCTTTTAAATTACTCCATAATCTTTATTGTTATTTTATAATCCTATCTTATATTTGCAATACAATGTTTTACTAATTTTTTATCTATTATGAATGCAATTAAAAAAGTCATCGATTCAAAGGAATCTGAATTTTTCAAGTTTGTTCCCAATCAAAATTTCTACAAGCTAGTTGGGATAAATAGAAAACGTTTCTGGCAGTTATACAGAAATGACAAACCAGCTACAATAGATGAGCTTACATCTATTTCTAAAGTGTTTAATGTGGATTTATCCGAACTAATCAATTAAGCTATGGAGAATCAAGTTATTATAATAACCAGCAAACAGCAATTAAAAGAGACGATTGAGGATTTACTGAATAAAAACGAAATAAATCCTATCTCTCCTGACTTTGACCAGGACCGGCTTAGCTGGAGCCAGGCGGCCAAATTTACCAATATGTCCCTGCCAACTTTAAGGAGGCGGGTAAAAGAGGGAATCTTTAAAATACACGGTACTGGCCGCAAAATCTTCTTTTTAAAATCCGAACTGATTGACGCACTTAAAAACAAAGCTTAATGGACTACTTAAAACTGATTCCTGATTCCAAAGAGCCTGACCAACATTTTAATATCCACGGATTTTATATCTCAAATGGTAAATATTTCACCTACGAGATTCAACGGAAAAATAAGATTAAAATTGAGCTCTCCAATTTTGTTGGTGAAAGCCTTTTCCACTTAGTAAATGGTACTAATAACACAAAGCGAATCATTAAAATACAACGTAGTACCGGCGAAACCGTCATTGTTGAAGTTCAGAGTTCAGAAATGAAACTGGATTCTTTTGAAACAATCTTAAAGAGCAAGCAATGTACATTTTATGGTAATACTTACCAGTTGAAGCGGATTTTTGCAAATTGGATGGACAATGAAGTCCAAGCGCATTTTATTGAAACTTTAGGATGGAATCCGGAACACCAGGTATATGCTTTTGCAAATGCTGTTTTTACTTCAACCAATAGGTTACTTCCGGTAAATGAAGTTGGAATTATAGATGACCCAGACAACAAAAGTAAATCTTACTATTTGCCGGCCTATGGATTAGCACACCTCAATAACCAGGACTACGACACAGAGCGAAAATTCATTTATATTGACGGCGGAGTCCAGTTCAAAGAGTATGCAAAACTTTACTTCGAGGCATTTGAAAGCAACGGCGGAATAGCTCTTCTTTTCATGATCCTTTCAGTGTTTTGGGATGTCGTTTTTGATCAGATAGGGTTTTTCCCTTTTCTGTTCCTTTTTGGAGCCTATGGAACAGGTAAAACTTCAATGGTTGAGTTTTTGCTTCGTGTTTTCGGAAAAGATTTTAAAGGAATCCCATTAAATAACGCAACCCAAGTGGCACTCTCCCGAACAATTGCGAGCCGAAACAATAGCATTTTTTATTTGAAGGAGTACACGAAAGAAACTGACGAATTCAACCAGGATTTATTTCTAACCGCATATGATGGCTCAGGTAGGGCAACCGGGATCAAAACCAATGACAATAAGACAAAGGTAGCAATGGTTAAATCTGCAATGATGATAGACGGGAACGAACTGCCAACACAAAAAACAGCAGTCCTTTCACGCATGATCCTACTGCATTTTGAAAAAAAATAAGTTCAGCCCTGAGCAACGAGAAGCATTTTCAGATCTAGAAAAGATTCAAGACAATGGATTTGGGAAAGTTTTAACTGAAATACTGTCGCATAGGGAGTACTTCAAAAATAATTTCAAAAAGATATTTGACGAAAACATCAAGGAGCTTAGGGAAACTATTGCCAGCAATTTTGCAGAAAGAACTCTTAAACATGTTGCGCTTTTGTTGTCTCCAGCTAAATTGTTATTCGATAAATTGGAATTTCCTTTCACCTTCAATGAAATAACTTTTGCTGTAGTTGCCAACGCAATTGACCAAAATAAGCTACTGCAAGAAACAGATGAGATAACAGGTTTTTGGTCTGCTTTTGCCTGGGGGATAAAAAATGATCGCTTGGTAAAGTTCAATCGCGAACAATACCAGGATAACAGAAAACACGCCCACTATAACCTAAAGATAGATGAAGCGGGTGAAGCTATTCTGCAAATAAAGTTAAATGAGATATACCCAGAATACGTGAAGTATTGCAAAAGCAATGGGCAGCGATTTTTAGATAAAAATAGTCTTACGATGCTATTGACCTCTAAAAGTTACAGCAACTTCATACCTAACCAACAAAAAAATAGAGGAAAGGCTTATACTGATTTTCACTTTGGATCATGTTATCAATTTAGGTTTGAACATGCGGGAAACCTTTCAACCATCAATAACATTGAATTGAATTTGTAAATACTGTAAATACTGTAAATGTGAAACCAGTTTTTATTGATTATCAACGCTTACCAGATTTACAATCTATTTACACAATTTACACAACATTATTTTACATATTTATTGATTGTAAATGATGTAAATGCTGTAGAAAACAACACAACGATCTGAATATCTATAACATAGGTAAATAATAACAGAAAATGACATTTACAAACGCCTTTCTTCTATCTACTTAATATACTGTTGTTTAGTGATTTTCATTTACCGAATTTACAATATTTACAGGCAAATAGACACATAAAAGCCCATAGAAAAAATTGCTCATCAGAAAAAAGAAAAAACATGAACTGCAACCAAGCCAAACAGATTAAAATAGTTGACTTTTTGACCAACCAGGGAATTGAACCAACCAGGATATACGGGGAAAATGCCTGGTATAAATCCCCCATCCGGGACGAAAAGAAACCAAGCTTTAAAGTGAATCTATTAAAAAACTCATGGTTTGACCTGGGAACCGGCACCGGAGGTAATATTTTAGACCTGGTCATGATCATGAATTCAACCGGCCTAACCGGTGCGTTAATGATCCTGTCAAAACCGGAATTGTCCAGGCATTCTTTTTCTTTTTCTGAAAAGCAAAAGGAAAACACCCACAAACTTGAAATTAAACACCTGCAACCGCTTCAAAACATGGCACTGGTCCAATACCTTGAAAAAAGAGGAATATCCGCTAAAATTGCTGCTATGTACGTTATGGAGGCTTATTACAAGGTAAAAGACAAACAGTATTTTGCCCTGGCATTTAGAAACGACAAAGGAGGGTACGAACTCAGGAATGAATACTACAAAGGAGGCAACAGCCCGAAATACGTTACCACAATTCCCGGAAACAATAGTTCAGTCAATATTTTTGAGGGGTTTATGGACTTTCTTTCGGCGATGGTATATTACCGCACCCCGAAGCCGGCCAATAAAACAATCATTCTGAACAGTGTTTCAAACCTTCCATTTATAGAACATTTAATCATCCAGACGCCACGGATAAACCTGTATTTGGATAATGATGAAGCCGGAACAGAAACAACCGAAAAAATACAGGCATTAAATCCGAACACGATCAACTATTCGAAAATTCTCTATCCGGACTGGAAAGATTTTAATGAATTCATCACCCGGAGGTAACCAGATTATTACAGCTCCGGAACCAAATAAAATAACGATACCCGCAGCAACACCGATCAAAATGAAGTACCGAGCAATGCACAAAAAGGAACTGGCAAAACTGGCCGAAATGTCACCCAGTTCTTTCCGGTCCTGGCTAAATGTACGTTTGATTGATGAGCTGAAAAAAATGGATTACGAACCCCGGCAAAAATATCTCACCCCAAAACAAGTCCATTTCCTTTGCAATAGATTGGCTATCATTATTGACGAATAGACCAAAAACAGCATTTTGGATACATTATCACGCAGTAAACTACAGAAAACGCCAACCACCCCCCTTGTAAACACTATATTTAAGTATTAGTTCTTTTGTATGGTTGTTGTATTTAACCCACGGAAACGGTTGAATAGTCTGTATATGGTCAATATATACACTGGTCATTAACCAGTATATTCCTGGTATATGATTAGTGTATTGTTTGACCATTTTACTTGCATCCACGAATAATAACAATAATAAAACTGAAAACAAAGAAACATGAACAACAGAATCAGACTACTACAAATGACTGGCAATTTGGGCGGAGCACCAAATGGCGGATCACATTCAAACTTCATTGGAGAAAGCACTCCTATTGCTGAAATATTGAGTCTAGGCCGGGATATGGAAAATGCCGCTTTAAAACAATCACTATCTGATGCCGAATCAAAGATTCAAGCATTACAATCACAATTAGCAACAAGCAACGGAAGTAATCCACAAAAGGAAACTTCCTCCTGGTTGAGTACTGATGTAATGTTATTGACCGCTGGAATCATTCTTTTACTAACCTTTTTAAGATAACATCATGGCAAAACGCACAGGATTCAAAAACATCCAAATCCAAGGCAAATCGGAACTGGCCGAACTTTTTGAGGATTCTTACGAACAATCCGGAACCAATTCAAAAGCTGAGTTTTTAAATGTGCTGCTTGAAACATACCTAAACCCGGTGGATCAGGAATCAGGCAAGGTTAAAAACTTGCTCACAGAAAAAGAAGAAATTGAGAAACAGTCTGCAAGCCTGGAAAACGGACTTACCGAGGCACAATCACAGATTCAAACCCTTAAAACACGACTGGAAAAGTACGAAACAGAATTTCTGAAAAAGCTTCTGGAGAAACACAAGGGGAAAACGTTGAAATTTAGGAACCCGAAAGGCGAACGGGTTCAGATTACGATTAACGACCTCCCGGACGTTAACCAGGCAATTATCAACTCATTTCAAGCCTAAGTCATGATTGCAGAACAAATAATCAATCCGTTTGAATTTGTAGCAAATACAGGCGGAGGATCATCGAAAGGTTGGATTTATGGTATTGGCATTATCGCCTTGCTAATAATCGGGTTCTTTATCTACCGGTCAAAAATCGAAGGTAATGGGTTTACAATTAACCAGGATTAGAAATGTAACACTGATTACCTGGCTTACCCTCTCCCTGGTTGGATTGAATAAAAATATAAGGCTGGTACTCCTTTTTACTATTGTATTCAGTATTGAAGGAGCTATTTACCTGGCCAATAAAAATAAAGATTAACAGTTTTTACTTTGCTTAAACTCATGGTTATTTTTTCGGGGATTCGTTCCCCAACCGTTCCCCAGAGAACAAGAAAGCCGCTGAAAATCAGCGGCTTTCTTTGTTTTTCCGTACCCGGGGCGGGAATCGAACCCGCACGATATTGCTATCACTGGATTTTGAGTCCAGCGCGTCTACCAATTCCGCCACCCGGGCCTGAATTAGCGATGCAAAAATAATGGAAAAATCGTTAGCTCAAAGCAAAACCGCCAAAAAGTTTCTCATTTCCATGCACGCAAATCCAATCCGGCCA
Source organism: Mangrovibacterium sp. (assembly GCA_050178015.1). GTDB lineage: Bacteria > Bacteroidota > Bacteroidia > Bacteroidales > Prolixibacteraceae > Gaoshiqia. The sequence continues at coordinate 105,012 of JBFXGM010000013.1, read as the reverse complement.
GGTATCTCATTCGTTCTAAAAGATATACCTCACAGAGATAGCAGCGCCATCGCCCCAAAAACCGGTATGGCCGATCACATTTAGCATGGGCTTCCAATCGAGCCCGATATTAATGGGTATTTCCGAGAAGTTATACTCAATGCCCAAAATACCATCAATCCCAATCACGGTATAGTTTCCATGATCATCGAAACGGGAAGAGTAATCGCCGTCCCAAAAACCGATGTGGGCACCAACACCGTAATACCAGTTCAAACCCGGGGTCTGAAAAGCCCGGTTGTGGATTTCATACAAACCGGCAATTTCGAGTCCGTGCCAGCGTGAAGAAAGCAACCCTTCAACAGCACGGTTGCTATCCAGAAAGTGCTTGATGGTAAGTCCGCTGAAAAATCCACCGCGCAAACCAATCCCGGTACTGTAATCCTGCGCTTTTGTTTGAAAAGTGACCAATATGGCCAGCAGTATGGTAAACGTTAATTTCTTCATGACTTTTCCAACTTTTAATTCATTCCTCCTAAAAACGGACGAGTCCCGGTTATTGTATGGAAGCATCCGCTTTTTTTACGATTATTCCGTAGATGACCAGTGCCAATGCCGATACAGCAGCGATGCCAATAAAATAATACCAGATGTAATGAGCATTTGCCGAGGCTGCCGCCCAGGCTTCATGGCTTTCGAACAAGCGGGGATCGGGACAATACTTTTCTAGCAGAATCCCTGACAAACCAAAGCCGACAATCGACGAAATAAACGAATGCAGGTGACTAAACCCTAAATACATTCCCTCTTCGCCTTTAGGCGCCTGCAAGGAGAAAAATTCCAGGTAGCGCGGTGAAATAAAGGTTTCGGCAAACCCCTGAAAGGCAATCCCAACCACCATCATAAAAGCTACCGGGTGCATACCCAGGATTTCGCCCGAGGGCATCAGGTTGCCATATGCCATGAAGAAAGCTGATACCGGCATGATAAGCATCCCAAGCGTCATGCTGTACAAAGCCGATTTATGGCGCATCAGCTGCGTGACAAACCCCACGGTAAGGAAAACAACCAACGGATTGACATTGGCATACCAGGAAGGGGTCGCTCCTTCGCCAGCCAAACGAAGTACATATTTGGGCATTGTGGCGTACATTTGGTGCTGTACCATCCAAAAACCGGTGACAATCAAAATCAGAATAATCAACCGGGCATTTCCCAGAATTTTGAACAGGCCTTGCCACAATTCGGCAATGCTTTTGCCTTCACCCGAATGTTTCTGCGTTTTATACATCAAAAAAACAATAACCAGAGCCACAAACGACATGGCCGATGAAAAATAGCTGATCCAGACGAGGCCGCCATTTCCCATGGCCTCACGCAACGGTTCTACAATTGTTTTGCCGGAGAACGCCCCGATATTAACCATCGCGTAAAATATAGAATAGCCGCGGGCACGGTTTTCCTTGGTAGTTTCGCGGGCTACCGTGCCTGTGATCACCGACTTGATAAATGAACCACCAAGAATAATCAAAGCCATAAACGGCACAATAAAATACCGCGCCGACGAAGTGTCCAACCCCTTAAAGTGGGTCATCTCCCCATATTCAACCAACCCGCTGCTTTCGAAAAAAGTGGGAAGCAAGCCCATGCCGCCGTACCCCAGGGCAAGCAATAAAAAGGCAATCAACAGGGATTTTCGGAACCCAACTTTATCGGAATAAGCGCCGGCGAAGGTTGGCAGAAAATACAACAAAGCCTGGAAAATACCCGAAATCAGGGCAGCTTCGATATCGCCAAAACCAATAATGCGCGACAAATACAGTGTGATGACGATAAATACGCCGTAATAGGCAGCCCGTTCAAATAACTCAACCGTGTTTGCCACCCAAAAGGCACGCGCAAACTTCCAACCTGTTCTTTCTTTCATTTCCATGCTTTTTAAACAATTTCTGCAAAAATAGAATCTTCCGGTATGTTACAAAATTATTCTTTGGTCGTTAGGGGTTTTTAGCCACTTATCCATCCTTTAAATTTAATACCTTAGCAATTGCTCACTTTTTTCAGGCTGAATGACAACCCATGAACAATCAAACCGACAAAGAACTTTTTGCGCAGTTGAAGACCGGCTACGAACCGGCCTTCAAACAGCTATTTCTGAAATACTATGCCCCCTTGTGTTTTTATGCCCGCCAGTTTTTTGATGAAGATGAAAAAGCAGAAGAAGCGGTCCAGGATGTTTTCGTCCGAATCTGGGCCAAGCGAACGAAACTCGACATCGAAATTTCTGTCAGGCAATACCTCTTCCGGGCGGTTAAAAACCAATGCATCAACCTGCTGCAACACCAACGCGTTGAGCAGAAATACGCGCACATGGTGCTGGAAGATTTTAAAAATGACCGGGACACAAACCCGTATTTTATGGAGGTGGGATTACAACAAAAGATTGAAGCCTGTATTGAAGCCCTGCCCGGGAAACGACAGGAAATATTCCGGTTGAACCGCGAAGAAGGGTTGAAATACAAAGAAATAGCCGATCGGCTCAACATCTCGGTAAAAACGGTAGAAACGCAAATGGGCCTGGCGCTGAAGCAATTGCGCGAACAACTGAAAGACTATCGGGACTACCTGATTGGTTGGATGCTATTTTTTCACAAAAAAACGAAATCCGTTCAGGGTAAACCTTCCGGAAAATTGTCCTAATAGCAAATGGAAAAGAAAAAACATATCAGCGACGAAACCTGGGAAGCGATTGCCAGGCAGCTTTACGGGCAAGAGGAAATTGGCGGGGACAACCCGTCAACAGGAAGTTGGGATGCAGATCAGTTTGCTGAAATCTCTGACACTGCGGCACAAATCGACCGGTATTTCAACCTGAAGAAGTTTGATGCCAAGGTGGCCTATCAACAGGTAAAGCCGCGGCTCGAAACCGCCCGGCCCAACCGGCAGCTCACCTGGTTCAGCCAGCCGGTACTGAAAGTTGCCGCCCTGGTGGTCTTTGCACTGCTGCTTGCATCGGTAGGCTTTTACATGGGCAACCACCCCTGGGGAAATTTGCGCACTGCCGGCGTAACTGTGGACGACTACGGCATTTCAAGAATTGAACTGGCGGACGGCTCGGTGGTCACCCTGAACCGGGACAGCAAAATAAACTACCCGGAAAAATTCAACGCCTCCATTCGCGAAGTTGAAATTGAGGGAGAAGCCTTTTTTGAAGTACAGCCCGACCCCACCCGCCCATTCGTCATCCATGCCGGCGAAGCAACCATCAAAGTGCTTGGCACGAGTTTCAACGTGAATGCTTACCCGCGAAACAACGAAATTGAAGTGGTTGTAGCTTCCGGGAAAGTGCAGGTTTCGAAAACAAAAACAGCAACAAACCAACAAGATGACTTGATCCTGGATCCCGGCGACAAAGGCGTGTTTGTTACCGGATCGAACGAATTGCGAAAAAGCAAAAACGATAATCCCAATTACCTGGCCTGGAAAACCAGGGACCTGATCTTTGATAAAACTTCGCTGAAAGAAGTACTGGAACAATTAAACAAGGTTTACCGGGCACAAGTCAGAACAGCTGGTCCCGAGCTGGATCAGCTGTTGCTGACGGCCCGTTTCGAAAACCGCCCGCTTGATTTTATCCTCGAGGTGATTGCCCTGACGCATAACCTGGAGGTGGCCAATGAAAACGGACAGTATGTATTGAAAAAGTGATGTTAACCCAAAACCCATAAAGCCATGAAAACAAGAACAATAAAAAGCCAACTGGTGCAATGGGTCACCACCGGCTTGCTGATATTCGGATCGGTTATTGCCTCGGCTCAGGAACCCGATCCCGTGCAGAAGAACCCGCTGATGGATCAAAACATCAGCATCTTCGCCGAAAATGAATCGTTGAAAAATGTCATTCAGCGCATTTGTGATTACTTCAACCTGGATTATTCCTACAACTCGAAATTGGTTGAAGGAAAACAAATCAGCCTGAACATTTCCAACAAGCCCATCCGCTATGTGCTCGACAAGCTCATGAAAGACTATTTCCTGATTTTTGACATTGAAGACAACATCCTGGTAGTGAGGGACTACATTCCGCTAAACGAAAGCGTGAAATATGACCAGCAGGTAAAATTTACCCCCGGCAAAAACCTGTTCGAGTTTGCCAATCCGCGTCAAAAGTCGGTTACTTTCGATTTCAAAACCGCCAGCAACCTGATCATCATCCCGGTACTTATCAACGATTCGGACACGCTAAACTTCATCCTCGACACTGGGGTGCGTTACCCGATCATCACCGAGTTGCCTTTTGTGAACAAGCTGAACCTGAATTTCATGCAGCCCATTACGGTCAGTGGCCTTGGCGAAGGAGAATCGCTCACAGCCTACCGGTCGGGCAACAACACGGTGAAAATTGAAGGACTGGTTTCCTACAACCAGGAAATCCACATGGTGATCAGCGAAGATTTTCAAATCTCACAGGTTCTCGGACTCCCGGTTCACGGGCTTATTGGCTTCAACCTGTTCAAGGATTTTGTGGTTGAAATTGATTACGAGAACAATAAGCTGACCCTTTCGAAACCGGAATATTACCGCAGCCGGGTAAACAACAGGGATATTGTCATGCCGTTGCATTTTGAACACAACAAACCCTATGTGCGCACCACCATCATGACCGATAAAAATGAGGAAGTGTCGGTGAAACTGCTCGTTGATACCGGCGCCAGCGATGCCATCTGGCTGTCGACCAGCTCAGACGATCGCATCGGCCTGCCCGAAAAACACATCGAATCCTTCCTGGGGCGCGGACTGAACGGCGACCTGTACGGAAAGAAAGGCCGCATTGGCGGAATATGGGTAGGCCCGTTGATTTTGTACGAACCCATCGTGGCTTTTCCGGAACCGGAACTGGTGTCCCAAATCATTTCGGACGACCGGAACGGAACCCTGGGGGCCGAAATTTTGCGCCGTTTCTATGTTACATTCGACTATCCGGGCAAGCAGCTTAAACTTCGCCCAACCAGCCGGGTCAAAGAAGAATTTAATTACAACATGAGCGGACTCGATATTTCGAACCCGTTCCCCGGGATGCCGGTTTTCACCATCGACAAGGTGCGCGCCAACTCGCCGGCCTACTATGCCGGTCTGATGGAGAACGACCAAATCCTGGACGTCAACCGAACCAGTCACCGATCGTTATCGTTAAACGACATTAACCTCATACTGCAAAGCAAGGAAGACCGGAAAATATCGATGACGGTACTGCGAAACGGCGAAGAGATAAAAACATCATTTACCTTGCAGAGAATTTTTTAATGGGAAAATTGCTTCAAACTGCCGGCTTCATACTGCTGTGGTGCTTATCGTTTCAGGTGGCGGCACAGGAGGATGAAGCCTTTGTTTTGAAGAAAAAAATCAGTCTCCACCTGCACGACCAACCCGTTGCCCGGGTATTGGAAGAAATTTCGCGCCAGGCAGGGATCGACCTGTCGTACGACCCGGCCATCATTCATACCGACCAGGTTATTTCGGTTGATTTTGACGAGCAGGAAACTTGCCTGGCACTGGAGGAAGTGCTGGGAACCGGTTACCGGTTCCAGGTTTTTCAGCACCAACTCATTATTACGCTGAAAGAGGACGGTTCACCGTCAGAAGGCTTTCCGGACACCACGTCGCCGGGGGTGCAAAAAATATCGGGCGTGCTCACCGATGCCCGCACCCGTGAAACGATTCCGTTTGCCAGCATTTCGTTCCTGAACAGGCCTTTCGGAACCATCACCAACCGCGATGGCGCCTTCGAGTTAAAAATCCCGGAACATTACCGGCACGACACACTGGTGTTCTCGTCTCTGGGCTATGCCCGCGTGATGGCCCTGGCAGACACCCTCGCCCCGGAAGCCTTCAACCTGGCCATGCAGCCGGTGGCCATCCGGCTAAAGGAGATCAAAGTGACTGCCATTAATCCGGTTGACATCCTGGACAAACTGGTGGACCGCATTCCCGAAAACTATCCGGAAAAAAGCAGGTTAATGACTTCCTTTTACCGGGAAGTTCTTCTTCAGGACAAAAGTTACATAAACGTGTCCGAGGCCATCATCCAAATTCTGAAATCGCCCTACGGCAACCAGTTCCGCGACGACCGGATCCGTTTCCTGAAAGGCCGGAAAAGCGCCAACGTGGAGCCGTTTAAATGGGTGGACTTTAAAATGCAGGGCGGCCCTTACTACATCACCAAGCTGGACGTGATCAAAACGATGGATTCGTTTATTGATCCGGATTACCGGAATTTTTACCGCTTCGAAATGGATTATGCGGTCAACTACATGGGCAGGCCTGCGTATGTGGTCCTTTTCAAGCCGGAAGGAAAAATCGACTTTCCCCGTTACGAAGGAAAACTGTTTATTGATCAGGAAACCTACGCGCTGGTACATGCTGAATTCAGCCTGGGGAAAAGCGGGATGAAGTATGCACGTGAGTCGCTTATCCGCAAAAAACCAAAAGGATTTAACGTTCGCCCGCTCGATCTGGACTACCAGGTTACCTACAAGCTGCACGAGGGGCGCTGGCACCTGAACACCGCCCAAACATCGGTCCGCTTCCGTGTACGAAGCCGGAAGGACAATATCAACTCGGTTTTCCACAGCATTTCCGATTTGCTGGTGACCAGCCATGAACCTACTCACATACGGCGCTTTTTAAAAGATGAAACCTTTATGCCCGGCGATATTTTCACCGAAATGATTATTGATTACGACCGTGAATTCTGGGGAAATTTCAACACCATCCAGCCCAACGATGATTTAAAAAAAGCCATCAAAACCATGAACCAAGAACTTGAAATTTTACAGGAAGGGGACCTGTCCCCGTCGCCATATTAACCCATCAACCTACATAATATGAAACGTATAATTGTACTTTTTCTTTTCACTGCCATCACACTGGGCAGCATGGCCCAAGACCCGGGCCAGATTGGTAAAATTCACGGAAAACTGGGCCAATTTTTTCAATACAACCCGGTTGAAAGCATCTACCTCATCACCGATAAGGAAGTTTACAAACCCGGCGAAACACTTTGGTTTAATGGATTTACGGGCCAACTGGACAAGCAAGGGCTGGCTCAGTCCGGCCAGGACATCAACGTGGCGCTTTACGACACCTCCGGCAAACCAGTAGCAGGCGATGTGTACCTAATTTCAAACGGCCTGGCTTCGGGCGACATCATTTTACCTGAAACCCTCGCGCCGGGGAAATACGCATTGGCAGCCCACACACCCTCCATGCAACATGGCGACGAGGCTTTTATGAAGTTGATTTTCATCGACCCGATGGACAAAAACGAAGTAATTGCCCGGGTGGAAAGTGCCCCGGAATTTCTGGTGGCCGGAGCCAGCAACCTGGTTGATCTTTCGCTGGCGGAACTCTCGGGAGAAGCCTTTTCGTCGAACCGGATTAAATATGAGTTACTGGAACAGGAGAAGGTTTTGCTGAAAGGCAAACTGAAAACCGGGCCTGGCGGAAAACTGCGCATCAACCTGGAAATTCCGGAAAAAGAATACAGCCAGCCGCTCGTGCTGCATGTCACCGATAAGAACCTGAATTTTTCGCGCACTTTCCAGGTAAACACCGAAAAGCTGAACGTGCAGTTTTATGCCGAAGGCGGAAACTTTGTGGCCGGGACTCCCCTGAAAGTTGGCTACCAGGTAACCAATGCCTGGGGCCAACCGGTTGACATCACAGCCGAAATCCTGAGTGAAGATGCCGGCACAGTGATGCAAACCAAAACGCTGGTTCCGGGCTTTGGCGTTTTTCCGATGCAGGCACAAGCCGGCGTTCGGTACAAACTACACGTAACCAGCAATCGGGGTTCCGGGCAGAAATTTGAGTTGCCTGCTTTTCAACCCAATGGATTTGTGTGCTCTATCCCAAAAACAGATGATGAGTTTATTTACGCCAACCTGGTTTTTACCGACGGACAATCACATACGGTCAACTTGCTGGCCACCCGCGGCAGCCAACTGTTTTGGGCTTCCGAGATGAAGGTGGACGGAGCCGTTCGCGCCAAAATCCCCAAGGACAACTTTCCGCAGGGGCTTTGCCTGCTTTCTGCCTTTGACGAGGCCGGAAAACTAATTGGCGAGCGCACGCTTTATATCGAAAAGGGCCAGTCACTGAACGTGGAGCTGGAAACAAACACAAACTCAGTTTCAACCGGTAAGCCTTTCACCCTGACGATAAAAACAACTCCCCGCTCGGGCAGTCCGGCACCAGGGGTTACAAGCGTATCAGTCAGCTCTGCAATCAAAAACCTGGATCAAACCGCGCCATTCTCGCCATGTTTCGAGGTAAACAATTACCTGGAAAGCAAGATTCCCGGTCTGGAACAACTGGCGGAACAGGGTTTGCTGCCCGAACATTCGGTGAACTACCTGCTTACCTGCAACCGCTTTCGGAACTTTTCCTGGCCTGCCGTGCTGGCTTTCGACCCGGAAAACCTGTCGGCCAACCCAACCGGGAACTGGTTGTCGGGCGTGGTACTCGACCGGAACAACCAGCCGGTGAACAATGCCAAAGTGAGCCTGGTGAACACAAGCAACGCACAAATCATGACCGTCACCACCGACAATAACGGACATTTTATTTTTCAGGGGATCGCTTCGGACGAGCAGGCAAAGTATGTGGTAAAAGCGATCGACGCCGCAGGAAATGATCAGCTAACCATTGCCTATGAACGGGGTTTTGGCGACAAGTTGCAGCGGCAAATCCAACAATTTATGGCTCAGCAGTCATTAACCGAACGCCCTCTGCCAAGTGCCCGGTTTTTTGCCGACAATACAGGCCTTTTCTCCGAAATTCGGAAAAAATCATCGCCGGAGCCAAAGAAAAACGAATCGTACAAACAAATGCTAAGCTCGGGATCATCCCTAATGGATGCAATCAAAACAATAAAGCCCTACACGCTTGACGGAGATAAAATCATCTTCCCGGGAGGACAGAATTCGCTGTTGGCACAGGATGGTGCTCTGATTGTGATCGATGGTCAAAAAATGGGAACCAGCTCATCGATTCTGAACAGCATGTCGCCCAACGATGTGGAATCGATCAACGTGTCAACCAGTCCGATGGATATTTTGCGTTACACCGGCCTGAACTCGGTGGGGCTGATCGAGATTAATACCAAGCGCGGGGAAATCGTACCCGAGCAGGTTGCCCCAACCGAAAACCTGTACCGGGACGCCTACCGCATTTCGCGCGATTTTGCCCAAACCATGCTCGAGCCGGGAAATAAAGACCAAACCACCTTGTACTGGGCCCCGACTTTAACTTTCGATGAAACAGGCACGGTCACCCTACAAATACCAACCAATAATGTTGCCGACAGCTTTCAGATTGAAGTAATTGCTGTTGACGACCAGGGACGGATTGGCAAAGCGGCGCAAATCATTCAGGTGGAAAAATAATCTCAGGGAAAGCCCTTTCGAATTGGTCGGAAGGGCTTTTTCAAACCAATTTTTCCAGCAACCGATCTGCCGAAATTTGCTCCTTTTCAAGCTCTGTTCTCAAGCCGTAAATAACTGGCTTCAGTATCTCTTCGGCATGGTTTAACCCGATAAGCCTCTCCGAAAGTTCACGGCCCAGATTGGCAGAAATGGCACCTTCCCAATGCGATTCCCTGATTTTGCCTTTTTCAACATGAAGGGAAAAAACCAATTTCCCGTTTGCCGTATCGAGCTCGTTACGGTATTTGTATTTAGGCGAATAACCATAAATCCAATCCCATTGGCTGTACTTTTCGTTTCTCAGTTGAAGGATGGCCTGCCGGTCGTTCGCCGAAAAATTGAGGAGTTGGCGCTTCGGAAAGCTTTGCGCTACTTCCTCAAAAATGAAGTTGGCAAACTCGTCCACCGGCATCGGGCGGGGCAAACAGGCAGCAATGTTGGTCACCTCGCTGCGGTTCGACTGCACGGCTTTATCTTCGAAGCGCGACAAATCGACCTTGAGTGCGTTTTTCAGCTTTTCCAACTGACTATCAAACAGCAAGGTACCATGATGCAGCACCCGCTTCTTGAAAACATGCTCGGCATTGCCCGAAATTTTTTTGCCGCCAATCAGCAAGTCGTTCCTCCCGGTTGAATAAGCATCCAGTCCCAGCTTTTGAAGCACCGCGACAATGGGTTGGGTAAAAACCTTAAAGTTGACGTCTTCGAGCCGGTCCACATTCTTGATAAATGTAAAATTGAGGTTTCCGGGATCGTGAAAAACAGTGCCGCCGCCCGATAAACGCCGGGCCACTTTGATGTGATGGTCGCGCACAAAACGGTGGTTTATTTCGGCCAGCGCATTTTGGTGTTTGCCCACTACGATGGAGCTTTCGCTCCGCCACAACATGAAAATGTCGTCGGTGAAATGCTTCAACAGGTATTCCTCTGTAGCCAGGTTGAAATACGGATCAAGATCGGTTGGATGTAAACAAAGTACAGTCATGCGGCAAATTTAGCTAAAACTCCAGGATGATTCCGATAGCAGGCAAAACTGTCCCGGAGGTATTTTCAACCTGTTTTAGCACATAGCGACCTCCGTTATCAGTTGTAATGAACTGCCCGTTAACGTCTTCCGCACGCACCAATATATCTCTGTCCTGATTCTTAAAGTTGTACAGGTTTTGAATGTCGAGGTAAAACTTGGCTGTAATTTTGTTCAGATAATACGCTTTGTCGATCCGCACATCCAACTGGTGAAAGGGGTCAAAACGCTGGCTGTTCCAATTGTCTGTGTCCAGAAAAGGGCCGTTGTTCAGGTTCCAGGCTTCCACCAGCGACGAACGGTCCAAATCGTAAGGCGTGAACGGCAGTCCACCCACCCAACGCCACCGTGCTCCTACGCTCCAGTCTCGTTTCAACTTTTTGGTGGTGGTCAATACCAGCAAATGTTTACTGTCCCAGCTCGAAACCGTAAAGTTCCCGCTTTTGTCCTCAAACTCACTGCGCACCAGGGTGTACGACAGATTAAAATTAAACCGGTTGGAGTTCGCTATGCGTGTTTGGAATTCCAGTCCATACGCCCGTCCTTCTGAAACAGAAACCAATTCTTCGCTACCAACCACACCATAATCGGCACCGAGGTTGGCTAAGCTAACCGAATCTTTCACCGAAAACGGATACTGGCTGTAATTTTTCAGAAAGCCCTCCAGGGTAAAAACCACATTGGATTTCGGTTGATATTCGAGGCCGGCAATCAGGTGGTTGGCCCGTATATATTTCAATCCGTTTGTTTTGTTGACGTATTCCCCTTCATTTTTAAATCCCAACGCCGTGTATGGAGGCAATTGATAATAAATCCCGGTATTAAAATTTAAGCTCCAGTTAGCGGCAAACCGATAGGAAGCAGACAAGCGCGGGGAGAACTGATCGAAGGGAGAGCGCATAGTTGATGTATAATCGGCGGCATCAATACGCACTCCAAGTGACAAATCGAGTTGATCATTCAACAGCCGATGGCTGGCCTGGCCAAATAACCCCCACTTCATCAGATGCAGTTTTGTATCAAAGTTTACATCCAGGATTCCATCCGGATAAAATCGTTTATTCCGGGAGACATTCGTATAAGTAACCAAGTCCAAGTTGCCCCCATAGTTTATTTTGGCCTTGCCGAATCGGGAAGTATTCTCATATCGCAGTTTATTTTCAATTTCTTCCGATTGATAGTACAGCGTTCTATTATCCGGCGAACTTTCATCATTATCCAGAAACTTCACGGCCTTATTACTCAGGTGGCTACGGCTGACCACAATCGTTTGGAATCCATTTTCACGAAAATGTTTGTACACCAAGCCTGCCGTATAGCTCCATTGGTCATTTTCGGGCAAAGAGGCCAGGATGAATTTCTGTTGGTCATCGGGCTGATCAATGTCCAGGTTCAAAACCGATCGGTCGATAGCCCCCAGGCCAATGAAAGAAATTTCATTTTTGCGGTCCAGCCTGGTCTTTACTTTCACCTGAAAATCGTTGAAAGTGGGAAGGAAGGGCAGTTCGAGCAGACTGAAAAGCAGTTGCAGGTACGAACGGCGGGCCGAAACAATGTAGGTCGTATGATCACCGACCGGCCCGTCAAAGGTGGCAGTTACTTCCGACGCCCCTACCGAAGTTTTTGCCCGAAACTTATCGGGATTGCCATCCACCTGGAAGAACTCGAACACCCCACTCATCGCATTGCCCCGGTTGGCGGGGAATGCACCTGAAAAATAGTTCACCTCGCGTAACAGGTCGGCATTGATGATTCCGACCGGCCCGCCCGAAGCGCCCTGCGTGGCAAAGTGATTGATATTGGGCACCTCTACGCCATCCAGAAAAAACCGGCTTTCCGAGGGGCCCCCGCCCCGGATGATAATGTCGTTCCTGAAGGAAGGCGTGGACTGCACGCCCGGAAACGATTGGATGACTTTGGAAATATCGCGGTTGGCCCCCGGGCTGTTTTCAATCTCCGAAATGCCGATATTTTTGAGCGACAGCGGACTTTCTTCCGTTTTTCGGAACAAAGAGGCAGTCACCGTGATTTCCTGCAACTGGGTATTGCTTTTTTCCAGGGCAACATCCAGGTTGGCCGGTTTCAGGTTACTGATTTCCACCTCCGACGAAATCACATCCTGGTAACCGATAAATGAAATCCGGAGCCTGACAAAGCCTGGTTGAAGTCCGGTAATCCGGTAAGTACCATCGTCATTAGACACAGTCCCGATGGTCGTTCCCGCAACCACGACATTGACAAATGGCAAGCCCTGATTGCTCGAAGCATCAAAAATACGACCCTGGATTGTCGCGTGCTGAGCCTCAACACCAAAATTGGCACACATCAAGATAAGTACAAAAATGAGCCTTTCAAGCTGTTTCATGGAGCATATATTTTATATTCAACCGATCTCCGACCATGGCTGAATGATTATCTTTGTCAAGCATTGGCCGGAATTACGGCATTGCTGTCTAATCATTGTTTCTGATAATTAAACAAAGTTAGGCATTCCTTGTTCGGTCGTCTTCATTCAGTAAAATAAACCGGAAAATTATGAGAGTTGTTGTGCAAAGGGTTTCACAGGCGTCGGTAACCATCAACCAGGAAGTAAAATCAGCGATCAGCTATGGATTGCTAATTTTATTGGGTATTGAGGATGCCGATACCGACGTAGATATCGATTGGTTAGTGAAAAAAATCAGCCAATTACGCATTTTTAACGACGATAACGGGGTAATGAACCGCTCACTGACGGAGATTAACGGCGACGCCATGGTGATCAGCCAGTTCACACTGCACGCCAGCACAAAAAAAGGAAACCGCCCGTCGTACATCCGGGCATCCAAGGCCGATTTTGCCATACCGATGTATGAAAAGTTTATCCGGGAACTGTCGGCAAAACTTGGCAAACCGGTTGGCAGCGGCGAGTTTGGAGCCGACATGAAAGTGGCTTTGATAAACGACGGACCAGTGACCATCATGCTGGATACGAAGTTTAAAGAGTTTTAAAATCCGGTTTAACTTGAATTACGGATTTTCGTATAAGAAACATGACATAAATTTATTTTGAATGAAGCAAGCAGATAATCAGGCGGTTTCTTTGCCTCAGGCACAACAATTGGTTGACAACTGGATCAAAACGATTGGAGTGCGCTATTTCAGCGAACTGACCAACCTGGCCATCTTAACCGAGGAAGTTGGGGAATTGGCCCGGTTGATGGCCCGGAAATACGGCGATCAGTCCTACAAAAAATCAGACGAAGGGAAAGACCTGGGCGACGAAATGGCCGACGTGCTTTGGGTACTCATCTGCTTGGCCAATCAAACAGGAGTGGATCTGAATGCAGCCTTCCTGAAAAATATGGAAAAGAAAACAAACCGGGACAAAGACCGGCATCAGCATAACGAAAAACTAAAATAGAAAGCTATGACAATCCAGGCAGAGTTGGCGGCAATAAAAACAAAAGCCGAGATGAACAACACGCGTGAGATGCAGCAACTGGCGTTTTCCTGCATCGACCTGACCACCCTGAATGCAACCGATACTATCAGTCATGTGAAAGCATTTACCGACCGGGTAAATGATTTTGCAAACGACTACCCCACCTTGCAAAATGTGGCTGCCATTTGCGTTTATCCCAACATGGTGCGCACAGTAAAAGAAAAACTGAAAGTCGAAGAAGTTGCCATTGCCGCTGTGGCCGGAGGTTTCCCTTCATCCATGACCTTTATTGAAACGAAAGTGAAGGAAGCTCAGATGGCCGTTGAACGCGGAGCCGGCGAAATCGACATGGTGCTTCCGCTGTGGGCATTCCTGGAAGGCGATAAACTGATCTGCCGCGAAGAAATTACCACGATGAAGGAAGCCATCGACGGCGCCCACCTGAAAGTAATCCTGGAAACCGGAGCATTGGCCACCCCTGAAAGGATTCATCACGCCTCGATGCTGGCGATGGAATCCGGCGCCGACTTCATCAAAACCTCTACCGGCAAGATGAACCCGGCAGCCACTCCCGAAGCAGCCATCGTCATGTGCCACGCCATCAAGGAGTTTTGGATAAAAACCGGAAAGCAAATCGGGTTTAAACCGGCCGGGGGCATTTCCACCACCAGCGAGGCCATGTTGTACTTGTCAATCGTAAAAGAAATCCTGGGAGAAGAATGGCTCACCCCCAAACTTTTCCGTATTGGAGCCAGCCGACTGGCCAATAACCTGTTGGGAAACTTACTGGGCGACGAAATAAAATATTTTTAGCGCGTTAGTCCGGGGCATGGCCGGATAGCCTAAAAAATAAGAACGTCCAATTCCTATGTTGTAAAAAATCCTCCGTAGGTTATTGCGTGGCGGTTTGCTACCTTTAATAAGGAAGAAAAACTAACCGTATGAAAAGTAACCTCTACACCCACGCGAACCACCAGGATAAGAACCTGCTTATCCTGTGTGAATTCTTGGAAGGCGCCCTGGAATCCATTCGTTTTTCCATCCGGCACCTGATCGGACATAGACAAAAGCTGGTATTTGTGCAGGCTTTTCAAAAACCCCACTTCGGTCAACCTTTGCTAAACGACTTTACCTGTGTGATGGAACAGTTTGCAAATAAAGAACTATTACAGTTGAAACAGAAAACCATCCAGACCTTCAACCTGGATGAAGAACAGATTACCCTTTGCCCTTTCGAAGGAAACTGGCGCTCGTTCATGCAATACAAGCAGGCAGCCTTCAACCCGGGTCTGGCCATTTTCAGCTTAAAAGATGCTTTCCCCGGAGCAGGTTCCAGCATGTCCCGTAAAGCCCGCAAACTGGCTGTCAAAGCCAAATCCCCTATGCTTTTTTTGCCTGAAAAAATTAAGCAGGGCCCGTTTCAAAAAGTATTGTACCTGGCTGATGCAGAAAACTTGTCGCCCGAAAAAATTCAAGTCATAGCCCAATTCCCGATTCTCGACAAAAAAGCTTCGGTTGAACTTCATGTTATCGGGGCCAAAACAACAGCTGATATCGCGGAAGCTGTCCGTGTTTTTTCCGGTGCCTGTCCTTTCCCTGTGCTATGGTCCGGGAATCGAACAAGTCAAGGACAGTTAAAATGGCTGGCCTCGCCCGCAGCGTCAGACCTCGTGGTAATCGACCAAAAGTTGACAACCTCCTTCACACTTCGAAAAGAGATTAGTCTGAAGAATTGGTTCGGCAACAAATCCGAACTTCCGGTGTTTATTCTGTGAGAATAAATTACAGCAGGCAAAAATAGTGCTATAAATGATTCAATTCATTCACGAAATGTGTTTATTGTCAGACAAACACAATTAAAAGCAAATTTTTCGCCCAGTTGCTTTTAATGCCAAATTATCAAAACCTAAAAACAATTGAAAAAATCGATGTTCAAAACAGGTTTGCGAGCTAAAATTATTATTTTTGAGCCTAGCGGTAAAAAACATTACCTGTTAAATATCGGCAACACCGAATGTTCGACAGCAACCAAAAAGCTGATTTTTAACCACTTTAACAATGCCGATCGTTCTTATTGGTTCAAAACAAGCATGTGTTGATTACCGAGCAATTTGAACACTTGGTATTTTGTCCCGACATGCTATAATACGTTAATATTGGCAGTTCTGAAAACTAAATAATTCGCACAGATATGAACACAAAGATTAAAGAATTAACAGAGAATATTTACAACGAAGGTGTTGCCAAAGCCCGCGCCGAAGCAGATAAGATACTTGCAGAAGCACGTGCAGAAGCCGAAAAGACCACCACCGAGGCCAACGAAAAAGCGAACGCTATGCTGTCGGAAGCCAAAAGCGAATCAGAAAAAATCTACACTTCCCTGAAAGCGGAGTTGCAAGCTATTTCGGAACAAGTGATCGAAATTACCAAACAAAATGTTACCAACCTGGTTACGGCACATTCATCCGCTAAAATTGCCAAAGAAATTACCAGCGATCCGAAATTCATTAAAGACCTGGTTTTGGAAGTTGCACGCACCTGGAGCGAAGCCGACGGACAGGAGCACCACCTGGATATTTTGGTCCCCGAAACCATGTACAGCAAATTGGAGCCCCTGTTTAAAGCCGCCGCATCAGAAGTAATGGGCGCTAAATTAGTGATCAAACCGGTTGCCGAGTTAAAACAAGGTTTCCAACTGGTGAAGGACAGCGACAGTTTTAAAATTTCTTTTACCGACGAAGAATTCCAAACCTTCTTCATGTCGCTGATGAAGCCTAAAGTGAAAGACTTCCTGTTTAACACCGAAAAATAATGAACGTTTACTACAGTTTTATTTCCGGACTTCCCGACCTGGAATTCAACCCCGAAGCCAATTTCATGCTTCCCGACAAATTCCTGGTCACCTTAGGTGAAATACTTCCCCCCGACGAGTTGGCCCTGGCCAATGCGTTGAGTTTTCCGAAGTACCACCGGGAAATTACCGCCTTTGTGAGCGGCCAAGCTAAGGAAGGAGAACTGCTGCCGAGGTTTACAGGCGAGGTCTTTCATTCGGCCAGCGAGCGTTTTGCCGAACTGCCAAACTACTTGCAACACCTGGTTACCTGGAAAGAAAACCACCGGGGAGAGGCCCCCGAAGTACTGGTCGCCCATAAACTGCAGCAATACTACTATTCCTTTTTACACACTTCGGGCAACTTGTTTTTGCAGGAATGGGCCGAGCTGGAACTGAACCGGCTGAACTTTCTGGCAGCCCACCGCAGCGAAAAGCTGACCGAGGAAAAAAAGCAACAGCTGATAAAAGGAAATAGCTACCACGATTTGCTGGTGGAATATCCGTTGAACCAAAAAATTGTCCGCACTGAATTTTGGGCCGCCGAGAAAATCGAACATATTTTATCCAAATCCAACTACCTCGAACGGGAACAGGACTTCGACCGACTTCGGTGGAATGCAATTGACGAGATCAACCGTTTCGAATATTTCACAGTGAACGTCATTCTTGGATATTTCCAAAAGCTGCTGTTGCTCGAACGGTGGAAACAGGTGCTCAGCCCGGAAAGCCCGGTGGATCCTGTCGCGATGGCAGAAAAAATGATGCAGGAAAAACAACTTTAAAAAATCAGGAAATTGCCGGTAACGAGACCCGTTTTCGGCCTGAAATAATTTCGACAGAATATGGAAAATATTACGATCATCAGTAAAGGAAAAGTAACAGCCATCGTGGGTAACCTGGTTGAGGCTGTTTCCGACGGACCGCTGATCCAGAACGGGATATGCTTCTTTCAGCAAAACGGCAAGGAAATCATGGGTGAAGTCATCAAAACCGAAGGGAGCAAAGCCTTTGCACAGGTTTTTGAAACGACCCGCGGTTTCAAAACCGGCATGGAGGTAAATTTCTCCGGATCGATGCTGGAAGTATCCCTCGGACCGGGCATGCTCACCCGCAATTACGACGGTCTTCAAAACGACCTCGACAAAATGAAGGGCGTTTTCCTGGAACCGGGCGCCCGCACCTATCCGCTCGATGAAGAGTCGGTCTGGCAATTCACCCCGCTGGTAAAAACAGGTGATCCGGTATCTGCCGGCGACTGGTTGGGCGAAGTTCCCGAATACCACATTCACCATAAAATTATGGTGCCTTTCAAGTTTGAAGGCGATTACGAAGTGAGCTGGATTGCCAAAAGCGGCGAATACAAACTAACCGACACCGTTGCCCGGCTGACCGATAGCGCCGGTCAGGAGAAAGCGGTCAGCATGGTGCAAACCTGGCCTGTAAAAATGCCGATCCCCGGCTACCGCGAAAAACTTCGTCCCGGAAAACTATTCGAAACCGGCGTCCGGGTAATCGATACGATGAACCCAATCCTGGAAGGGGGCACCGGATTTATCCCTGGTCCGTTCGGTAGCGGAAAGACCGTGCTTCAGCACGCCCTGGCCAAACAAGCGGCTGCCGAGGTGGTGATTATTGCCGCCTGTGGCGAGCGCGCCAACGAGGTAGTCGAAATCTTCACCGAATTCCCGCACCTGGACGACCCGCGTACAGGCCGCAAACTGGTGGAACGAACCGTGATCATTGCCAATACCTCCAACATGCCGGTTGCAGCCCGCGAAGCTTCGGTTTACACGGCCATGACCATTGCCGAATATTACCGTTCGATGGGTTTGCGCACCTTGCTGCTGGCCGACTCAACCTCACGCTGGGCTCAAGCTTTGAGAGAAATGTCGAACCGGATGGAAGAACTTCCCGGGCCGGACGCCTTCCCCATGGACCTTTCGGCCATCATCGCCAGCTACTATTCACGCGCCGGGTATGCCCTGCTGAACAATGGGAAAAGCGGCTCCATCACCTTTATCGGTACCGTATCGCCAGCAGGTGGCAACCTCCTTGAGCCGGTAACTGAAGCTACCAAAAAGGTGGCCCGCTGCTTCTTCGCTTTATCACAAAACCGGGCCGACAGTAAACGCTACCCCGCCATCGACCCGATCGACAGCTATTCGAAATACCTTGAATACGACGAATACATCACTTTTGCCGCCCGCGAAATTGGTGAAAACTGGATCAACAAAATCGACTTTGTCAAAAACTACCTGATCCGCGGACAGGAGGTGAACGAACAGATCAACATCCTGGGTGATGACGGTGTGCCGGTGGCCTACCATGAAGTATTTTGGAAAGCTGAACTGATTGACTTTGCCATTTTGCAGCAGGATGCTTTTGATGCCATTGACAGCAACACACCGCTGAAACGTCAGAAATACATGCTTGAAAAAGTGATCGAGGTGGTGGAAACCGAGTTTGGTTTTGATGACTTTAACGAAGTGCGCGACTATTTCAAGAAAATCATCAACTTGTTCAAACAGATGAACTACAGCGAGTTTAAATCAGATAAGTTTGAAGGGTACGAAAGGCAGTTGCAGGAAATGATCCTTGAAAAAACGGCCGTATCCTGAAACAGGTACCGCCAGTTCAAGCAAATTACGTGACAACATACAGAAGTTCAATTTATTAATTCCGATATTTTTCTCATGTTCCACAATCGGTTTTCAAGCCGAATACCAGATCAAACTGAGAAATGATATTTTATAAAATTTTAAACGTATGAAAGCGAGGGCATTCCAAAAAATATATTGCCGGTTGACCAACATCACCAAGGCAACCTGTACGCTGGAAGCAACTAATATTGGTTACGAAGAGATGGCCTATGTGCAGGGGCGTGCGGCACAGGTGGTGAAAATCGCCGGAAATAAAGTCACATTACAGGTATTTGAGGGCACCGAAGGATTGCGCAACGATACCGACATTATCTTCACGGGAAGAGCTCCCTGGCTGCCATTGAGCGATCACATGACCGGGCGTTTCTTCGATGCTTTCGGCCACCCAATTGATGGGTTGCCGGCAGTGGAAGGACGCGAATTCCCGATTGGCGGGCCTTCCGTTAACCCGGTACGGCGCCGACAACCCAGCGAGTTGATCGCAACAGGTATTGCCGGCATCGACCTGAACAACACGCTGGTGTCGGGGCAGAAAATCCCGTTCTTCACCGACCCGGACCAACCTTATAACCAGGTATTGGCACTGATTGCCCTGCGCGCCAAAGTGGACAAAATCATCCTGGGCGGAATGGGCCTCACGCGTGACGACTATTTGTTTTTCAAGCACACGTTTGAGCAAGGGTACGGGCAGTCAAAAATCGTTGGCTTCATCAACACGACCGACAAATCGCCGGTTGAACGCTTGCTGATTCCTGACATGGCACTGGCCACGGCCGAATATTTTGCAGTTGAAAAGAACGAGAAAGTACTGGTACTGCTGACCGACATGACCCAGTATGCCAACGCGCTGAGTATCGTATCCAACCGCATGGACCAAATTCCGTCGAAAGACAGTATGCCCGGTTCACTCTACAGCGACCTGGCCAAAATTTACGAAAAAGCCGTGCAGTTCCCGGATGGTGGTAACATCACCATTCTGGCCGTTACCACCCTTTCGGGTGGCGACATCACCCATGCTATTCCCGACAACACCGGTTATATTACGGAAGGGCAGCTTTTCCTCCGCCGTTCACCCGATGTCAACAAGGTCATCATCGACCCCTTCCGAAGCCTTTCGCGCCTGAAACAGTTGGTGATAGGGAAAGTGACCCGGAAAGACCACCCGCAGGTAATGAACGCCGCGATCCGCTTGTATGCCGATGCCGCCAACTCGAAAACCAAACTTGAAAACGGCTTTGAACTGTCGGATTACGACCGCCGCGTATTGCGTTTTGCCGAAGATTATTCGCGGAACATCCTGGCCATTGACGTGAACCTGGAAACCCATGAAATGCTCGACGAAACCTGGATGCTTTTCAGCAAATACATGACCAAGGATGAAGTGGGCATCAAACAGGAATTTGTTGACCTGCACTGGAAAGAACTGCAACCAGCCTAATTGATCCGGTGTCAACAGAACGCCTTTGGGTAAGCTGACAGAAAAAAACGAAAAATGAAGTTACAGATAAAATATAACAAAACCGTACTGCGCGAATTCCAGAAAAAGCTGGCCATTCGTCAAAAGGCGCTGCCCACCTTGAAAAACAAGGAAGCCGCCTTGCGTGCCATGGTTTTTGAAACCCGCCGGGAACTGGAAGAAGCTACAGCGGCCTACCAGCAGGTGCTTAAACAGACCGAGCCCTGGAAGGTGTTGTGGAACGAATTTGATTTCTCGCTTCTGAAAGTCAACCAAATCAAGGTCAGCAGAAACAAAGTGGCCGGAATCCTGATCCCCCGTTTTGAAGGGGTGGAAACCGAGCGGCAGGAATTTGCCTTAACTGCCGTACCCGACTGGTTTAGCGACGGTTTGCCCGAAATGCAGACCCTGCTGGAAGCGATGGCACAATGCCGCGTTCAGGAAGAACGGCTGGCGCTGCTCGAAGATGCCCGGAAAAAAGCGACACAAAAGGTGAACCTGTACGAAAAAGTGCAGATCCCTTCGCTCGAAGCGGCCATCCGCCAAATTAAACGCTACCTGGAAGATGAGGATAACTTGTCGAAAGCAGCGCAAAAATTATTGAAGACGAAAATGCAAAAAACCGAACAGCCATGATTGTACCCATGATGAAATACGGCTTTGCCGTGCATCATACCGCCTACCGGCAATTTCTTGACGACTTACAGGAACTGGGCGTGGTGCATGTTGGCAAAGGCAGCGAGAAAAACGCCACCGGCGAAACGGCGGCATTGCAAGCAGAAGCAGCCCGCATCAGGCAAACCACCGAACTGCTGAAACACTACCAGAAGGAAGGTCAGGAGGTGGTGCCTTGTGACCATACAGTGGCAGAAATTATTGAGCAAACCCAACTGGTACTGAAAAGGCTGGAGGACGCTGAAGTGGAGCTGGAACAACTAAAAAAGAAAGCAGCCGAACGCCAGGTTTGGGGCGACTACTCCAACGATATTCTGGAAAAGCTGAAAGAAGCCGGAATAAAAATCGACTTTTATTCGGTGCCGGTGAAAAAATGGAACCCCGAGTGGTTGGAACAATACCCCATCGAGATTGTCAAACGCTGCGACAAAGAGGTGAAATTTATCACCATTGGCTACGAAGGTGAACCATTTGACGGGATTCGGCTGGAAAAGCTATCGAAGCACACTGCTGGCGAACTTCACAGGCAGGCAGCCGGCCTGGAACAGGAAATCAGCGAAATCCTGAAAAAGCTGGGCGCAATGGGGACCAATGGGATCCCGGTGATGCAAGAACGCCTGGCGGCAATCGAACTCCGGCTGGAATGGCTGGATGTTTGGAACAACCAAACGTCGGAAGTTGGCGAAGGTACGCTGCACCTGCTGGAGGGTTGGGTACCTGTTACAGAGCAGGAAAAATTGAAAGCGTACCTGGAGAAGAACCATATTTTCTATCTGGAAGCCACAGCCGAGCCGGGCGAGCAACCGCCCATCCAGCTGACCAACAATAAATTCGGACGGCTGTTCGAACCCATTTCCAAGCTGTTTTCGCTACCGGCCTATGCCGAGCTGGACCTGACGATTTATTTTGCCCCGTTCTTTATGCTGTTTTTTGGTTTTTGTTTGGGCGATGCAGGCTACGGCCTGGTTTTATTGCTCGGATCAACCATTTATAAACGGTATGCAGGAGCTTCGGTAAAACCTTACCTGACCTTGGGCCAGCTTTTTGGCGCCTCTACTTTGGTCATGGGATTGATATTCGGCACCTTCTTCGGCATTGAACTGGCCAAGCAAGATGCCCTGGGCGGATTAAAAGAAATGTTCCTGGACAGTTCGCAGGTATTCACGCTGTCGCTGATTGTCGGCGCTGTTCAGATCCTGTTCGGGATTATCATCCGGGTTAAAAACCAGCTTCGGAAGGAATATCCGTTACAGGCGCTCAGCTCGGTAGGCTGGCTGCTGTTATTCTTCACCATTGGCCTGTTTAGTGTTTTGCTGAAAGATCAGGAACAATCCTCATTGTTGAATATCGTTAAAAATGTGCTTTATGCAGCTTCTATTCTGATGATCCTGCTGTTCTCGGGCACGGGCCCCATTCATCTCCGTCTGATCGGCGGACTGTGGGAAATGTACAACACCGTCACCGGAATTTTTGGCGACCTGTTGTCGTACATCCGTCTGTTTGCACTCGGTATTGCCAGCTCCATCCTGGGCCTGGTCATCAACCAAATGGCAGCATCATTTGGAAGCGGTAAATATATTGGCCCGGTCATTTTCATCCTGATCATTGTGATTGGCCACACGGCCAACCTGGCCATTTCATCGCTGGGGGCATTTGTGCACCCCATGCGTTTGACCTTTGTGGAATTTTATAAGAATGCCGGGTTTCAGGGTGGCGGTAAACCCTACAAACCCTTTTCAAAACAACAAAATAATTTATCATCAACTTAATAACGGAAATTATGGATTTGGCTTATGTATTAGTTTACGTGGGACTGGCGGTAATGGTCTTGCTTTCTGGAATCGGAAGTGCCATTGGAGTGTCAAAAGGAGGTAACGCCACAATTGGCGCACTTAAAAAACGCGAAGATGCTTTTGGTAGCTACATGTTGCTGAGTGCGCTGCCCGGTACACAAGGGCTGTATGGTTTTGCCGGATTTTTTGTGATGAACCTGAAACTACAGACTTTGGAATCGGTGACCATGTTACATGGGGCAGCTTTCCTGGGAGCCGGTTTGGCCCTTGGGATGGTGGCATTGTATTCGGCCATTCAGCAGGGAAACATCACGGCCAATGGTATTGCCGGGATCAGTTCCGGTTACGACGTGTTTGGTAAAACCATGATCCTTGCAGTATTCCCCGAATTATACGCGATCGTGGCATTTGCCGTAACCTTCCTGATCAGTAACTCCATCTAATCAGGATCGTTTACCTCACAGGCATCTTCCCTGGTTCCAAAACGGAATAACAAAAAGCCTGACCTGATCCCCAAAACGGGTGACATTCAGGTCAGGCTTTTTTGGCTAAGGCTGTACCGGCTATCAGAAACGCTGAAGGACCAACTATTTCACCGGGTTATTTTCTGCGCGTAGTCACGTAATTGACCAGCTCCACCAAGGCATTCCGGGCATCGGTTTCGGGGAATTCAAGGAGTTTGGAAATCGCCTGATCGCGGTAGTGGTTCATTTGAGACGTGGCATATTCCAGCCCGCCGCGTTCCACCACCAGGTTCACCAGTTCCTGCACCTTGGCCGTGTTTTTATGTTTTTTCTTTACTTCGTGCAAAATGCGGCGTCTTTCCTTCTCATCAGCCTTGCCGAGTACATGAAGCAGCGGAAGTGTAATTTTTTTCTCTTTAATGTCGTTTCCGGTTGGTTTGCCCAACATCCCTTTGGCCTGGTAATCAAAAATGTCATCTTTTATCTGGAAGGCAATGCCTGCATCGATGCCGATCTCAAACATCCGCTCAATCACATCCTGGTCCGTGGTAACCGAGGCGGCGCCAATGGCCAGGCTGGTAGCAATCAGCGAGGCCGTCTTTTTTCGGATAATTTCGAAATAGGTATCGTGGTCGATATCCAGCTTCCGGCTTTTGCGCATTTGCAGGATTTCGCCCTCGCTCATGTCCTTCACCGAGCGGCTGATCAGCTGTAAGAACTGGTAATTTTGATTGTCAATATTGATAAGCAGCCCTTTGGCCAGGATATAGTCGCCCACCAGCACCGCCAGTTTGTTCTTCCATAGCGCGTTGATGGAGAAACTCCCGCGCCGTTCGTACGACTCGTCCACCACATCGTCGTGTACCAGCGTGGCCGTGTGCAACAACTCGATGGACGAGGCGGCCATGTACGTGGTTTCGTTAAAACCCCCGTTCATTTTGGCCGCAAGGAACACGAACATCGGGCGCATTTGCTTCCCCTTTTTCCGCAAAATGTAGTTGATGATGACCGAAAGCAGCGGAATGTCGCTTTGGATGGTCGTTTTGAAATAATCTTCAAACTCGTTTAGTTCCTTCGAAATGGGGGCCTTTATCGTATCTGCTGACGCCATGCGTTGTTCTTTCAGTTCCGGAATATCGGGGTTAACACACTGTACCGTTTTCCTTCGTCCAAAAATAATAAAATATGCGGTTTTTTGAAGGTGGATGTCGCTCGTCGGAATGATTAAGGGGAAAAGATGATTTATTTGCCCTGCCGACCCCTATCGTTTGAGCGAAGCGGTAACGAGGAGTTCGCTGTCTTGAGTTTGTAACTCAATATGATATTTCCGTTTGAACATTTACGAATCCTTTTCCCCCGGCATAGTCCCGTGCGGAACAATATCCGGCAGCTGCCGGACTGCCCGGAAAACAATCATTGCCCGGACCGGATTCTCCCCAAGCTGGCGCCGTTTTGCAATCGGTGCCTTACCCAACTAACCAGCCCCCTCCACAATTTTTATTTCCTCCTCCGTCAAACCATATAACTCATACACCATCCGGTCGATTTCGCGGTCGGTGTTTTCAATTTCGGATTTTAGGGTCTGGACTTGTTCTTTTTGTTCGTTGAAATAGTTCATCCATTCAACTTCTTCTGAAAGACTGAGTTTTATTTTCGCCTTGTGAAGTTCCTTTAAGAATCCCTTGAATTCTAATTCATGCCAGTTTAAAAGCTTAGAGCTGATTTTACTAAGCTCAAATTTATTTGATAAAAAATTTAAAAACGTTGAATTTCCATCCAGATATGCACTTGTTTTCATATGTGTCGAATTTGCCCTTTCTGACAAATCAATTGCATAATCCTTTATGTTTGCGGGTATTGGGAATGCCCCAAGATTGTCTAGACTTATTTTAGCAAAAACCTTTCCTTTAATATCATGCAGCAACCTATAAAAGAGCGTCGCGGGTTTTGAATTTAAAACAACTAATAATGCGTCAAGCGGATATTCCTCATTTTTTAAATAAATCCCGTGAACTAAGGTGTCAAAATAGTAGTTGTTTGCGTCTAAGCAAGCAATTAAAGAATCTCCTGTTTTCCTAATAACAATCTTCTTATTTTCAAATAAATCAGGTGAGCGTAAAGCGAAATCAACTCTGGTCTGCCGGTTCATCCCTTCTTTCGATTTAATGTCTTCAATGGTAATTTTTTCGCCAATTGTAGTATCGTAATTGATATATTGACCAGACCAAGAAATATTATATCTAGAAATATCTTTCCCCCAAATAATTGGTTTATGCTTTTCAGATTCCTTTTTGTCACTAACCAAAATATGCTTGACATTGCCCGGATTCAGTCCATTTTTCAATGAATAGAAATCCTTTATTTTTTTATGATTCTGAAGTTTCTCAAGAATTGACTGAGAACTAGAGGAAATAACTGAAATTTCACAATTTGGAATTGATAAATAAAAGTCTTGCTGAATGTGGTTTTCTGTTATTCCAAAGTTTGTTACAAAGTTCTCAATCTTTTCAGCAACTGCCAATCTTACAATGTTTTTCACATCAGGCTCTTGTTTTATAGTGAATTGTAACAATAAGCTACTACCTACTTCTGCATCTTCAAATACCTTCTCAGTTATTGTATATATTTCATTTAGCTCTGTTTTCTGGATTAATTCTTTTCTAATCGCCTCATAGAAAGAGTTAAACAGCAAAGATTTTGGAATAATGAAGTGTATAATACCTTTTTCAAATACTTGCAGCATTCTTTCTATAAAAAGGATGTAGAGGTTTGTTTTATATTGAGTTAGAGGAAAATGTTCGGTGTAATAACTTTGTATGTCTTTATCTATTAGAATTCCATACGGCGGGTTCCCAATCACCACATCAAAACCACCTTTGGCAAATATCTCAGGGAATTCGTTTTGCCAGTTAAAGGCTTTTTCTCCGGCAACTTCGGGGTCGTCAATCAGCGAGTTGCCGCATTTAATGTTGTTGCTGAGCGTGTTTAGTTTTCGCCCTTTTTGTGCGGTGCGCAGCCAAAGCGAGAGTTTAGCAATTTCAACCGATTCTTCGTTCAGGTCAACGCCGTAAATGTTTTTTTCGAGAATGTCGGTGGTAATGTCGGAGAAAATTAGCGCCCCGCCGAGCAGTTGTCCGCGCAACTCATCAATTTTTCGGTGTTCGATGATTAGGAAATCTAAAGCCTGATTTAAGAAAGCTCCCGATCCACAAGCCGGGTCGAGAATGGTCAAACTCAACAGCCAGTTTCGGTAGTCTTCCAGCTTTTTATCGAGTGCGCGTACAATTTCCTTTTTCCGGTTTTTCCGGCCCTTGGCGTAATCTTCGTCAACAATACCCAGTTCATTGCGCTTTTCCTCGCACAGTTTCCCCACCGTATTTTCGACAATGTATTTGGTAATGTATTTCGGGGTGTAAAAAATACCGTCCTTTTTGCGTTTGGTCTTCTGGCTGTCAACTTTTTCGCCTTTTATTTCGGCTTGTACGTTTTCTATCTCGCCCAGCGAATGTTCGAAAATATGCCCGAGAATGTTGACATCCACATCGGTTTCAAAATCGTAATTACTGAGCCTCCGCGTGTGTTCGTACAAAATATCATCGTCAATCGCAATGTTATCCAACACTTCATCCGGTTTGAAAAGCCCGCCGTTGTAGGCATAAATATCATATTTCTTCCCTTTGTAGCCGGTGTTCATGTAACCGAAATATTTTTGGAACCGGCTGTACAAAGGGAAATATTCGTCGAGCTCATCTTTCAGGGTTCTCCACTGCTTGACAATTTCGCTGATTGAATTTGGCGGGAGTAACAACCGGTCCTCGGCAAAAAAGATAAACAGAAAGCGGTCGAGCAGTTTTTGTGTTTTTTTGAAAAGCAGCAGTTTATCGGTTTCCGGATTATTTTTTACCAGGTTGTTGTAAATGGCTTCGCGGAATTTTGAATAATCGGCATACAATTTTTTGGTAATGCTTTCTTCCTGCAAAAGCGACGACTCCTTAATTTTTAAGGGCAAATCCGACAATAAATTGTCTTTTGCCAGACAAAGCCAAAGCAAGGCGAATTGTTCCCGCGTCAGCTTGAACAAATCAAAATCAACATGATCAACCGCGTTTTGAATGTAAAAACGGAGTTTCTCGAAGTTTGAGGTGATCACATATTTGCACTTGGGGTGGTGGTTTTTATACCCGAAAGCCTGTGTTTCAATCTTGTCTAAATCGGTGGTGTCGGTTCCCTTTAATTCAATCACTGCCGTGGCGTCTTCGCCTTTCAGGATCGCCCCGTCCGCTTTTTTACTGTTGGCTATGTTTTTTAATTCTGTGGTCAGGTTGAAATTGGGCTGTGGATTTAAGGTATAGCCCAATATCGAAACAAATAATTCGCGTAAAAATCCTTCCTGGAATTGTTCTTCCTTCGAGTTGCGGATATTTTCCTGAATTTCCGGATCGCCAAAATAGGTTTGAAAGTCAGTGTATTTTTTATCGATCAATTCTGAATCGAGGTCATTCAGGTATTTCTTCTCTACTGATTTTTGAAACAAGCTCATCGTGCAGGGTTCTTGGTTTTTATATTGAAGTCCCTAAAATACGACTTTCTGTTTAGTTCTAAGCCTGGTGTTCTGGTTTTGTGCGAATTGGGGCAAGGGGGTTGGATTGCTGAAAAAAAGGGGTTCACCATATCCTCCAATGCAAAGCGTATTCAAGTATGGCTCGACTGGAGGCTAAGTGTTAGACATCAGCATTTTGTATCATATTAATTTTCCTAAGAATCTGTAAATTGTCTTTGTTATATATCAATTGCCTTTTCAATGGATTTATTATTATACGATAATCATTGCCAATTTTAATAATTATTCCACTTACAGTATTGTGGTCGTAGAGACAACCTAATTTGGAATATTCAATCTCATGTTCACTGTTTTCAAAACTTTCATTTTCTGTATATGCACAATAAGAGCCCCTGAAGTAATCAACAAACTCTTCAAAATAAAAACCATTTTTAAAATCACTCTCTATGCATAAGAAATAAGGCAGCTTTAATTGTAAAATGCCAGAAGAATATTTTGATAACTTTTCAGTGACTCTATTGTCGTCTTTCAAATATTCTGTTTGTATCAATTTATGTATTTTGTAATCTATCTGTTTTGAAGTTGTATAGGTCAGTTTATTATTTTGGTTGTAGGTGACTATCTCAAATTTGATTTTGTTGTCAATCGTTATAATGTCTCCAATTTTTCGATTATTGCTTAGCCAGGTTTTTAGTTCAAAAATTATATTTTTTATATCATAATCTTTTGGGTTAATAAGATCATCTTGAAGACTATATTTAATTTTATAACCACACTTAATTTCTTCAAATTTCCTTTTTAACTCATTTTCAATGTTTGTATTTATTTGGTCTTTTTCACTTTGCCCTAAGCGATAAACCTCACAAATCGCCTCATTGTTATCAATTGATATTGTCCAATCAGGAGTTTTTTTTTCAAAAAGTATTCTCTCATATTGAAGAGAAAAGCCTAATTCATTAAAAAGTAACCCAAAGTTTATTTCGCTTACAAACGATAAAAAAATCGTCTCTGTTTGAGCCTTATTCAACTTTCCCAATAAAGTTGTTTTCAGTGCTTCTGGGAATAAGTTTAATTTCTCCAAAAAATTTGGATTATACTTTACAAACATGCTGAAAATATCACTCATAATTATCCTTTTAGCGATTGTTTGTTAGCAACTTCCGTATACTTGTGCCGAATGTTTTATATATCCCGGCTCATCCGGATATGCAGGCAAGCCATTCTAAGTGGCTGGACTGGATTTGTAATCCCTCCAAAGTAAACATTTCTGTCATACGAATTCGATATTTACCAATCCTTTTTTCCAGCCGTCCCCTCGTTTGAGCGAAACACTAACTGCCTGCTTCGATGAACACCGGCCCGATTTTCCAATCCATGTCTTTTTCCCCATTTGCCGCGTCCTGTCGATGTTCTGGCGCCCCGCCAACATCGTCTGGCGCCTCGCTGAGTGCGTCTGGAAGGTCGGCGACATCGTCTGGCGCCTCCGGACTGACTCCGTGTCAGGCGCCGAGTTTGTCTGGCTCCCCCGGACTGACCTCTTGTCATTCGCCGACCTCGTCTGGCTACCCGGCGAGTGGTTCTGGCTGTCCGGCGACCTCGTTCGGCGGGTCGCTGAGTTCGTCTGGCGGCCTGCCACCATCGTCCGGCCACTTGGCAAGTTCGTCTGGCTAACGGGCGTCACCGTCCGGCTATTGGGCGGCCTGTTCAAGGCAACCGGTAACTCCCGCTGGTCAGTCCGGCAACTTCCGGATGCAATCCTGACCTTGTTAAGCCCGGATTTGCAATCCGCATGTTCAACAGGGCGCCTATCCCAATCCGTTGTCACTGCTCGGCAACGAACTGATTTATTTTCTGCTGAATGAAGACATATACTATTCATTTTCTGTGGATTACAAATCCATTGTTAATGAGGATCGGATTTGTAATCCGATCCAGCCTGCGCCTGCCTTGGTATATCCCGATGAGCAAGGTAATAAACAGTAACGGCCTGGTCTCCGCCTAATTCTGTCGAACCATCGCTGGTTTGGCCATTCAATGTCCAGCCTTTGGGGATAGTCCATTTAAAGTTAAATACTTTCTCCGGATTGATGCTCCCTGTTCCCGGAACAACGATTTGGGTTGATTCCAAGTCTCGCAACCCGGGGTTACATGGATCAATGGTAAGTACCCCACCATGATAACCGGCAATCTCCGGTTGTATGTGCTTGATGGATTTAATGGTAACCGTAATAGTATTGGAAGTTGCAACTACCTTTTCATTACTATCCATTATTTGTGCTTTTAATGTTCCAATATATCCATCACTCTCGCTACCAGCTATCCACTTGACGTCTGCTTCGCTAGTACTTTGCGATAAAACATCAGCATTTGTTTTTATCCACGCTACGCTATAACCTGTTTGCCAATCGGATATAGCGGTTACATACTTATAGGTAGAATTGTGACACACATTAGACGGATCGCTCGAATTTTCCTTTGAAATTGATATGGATTGAGAATTTGAACTTAAAAAAGTAATTATCAATAACATTGTAAGTATAATAGGTGTTTTCATCAAAAAATAAAATTAAAGGTTAAACTATACGGCAATTTAATTTGAGATCGATAAAACATATGTTTTTGCCTGTTATCCGGGTTAGGATCACTTCCCTCTCCTTTCCAAACATTAAATTCATTTTCAACCCCTCCCTCAAAAGCAACAGATAAGTTCCTCGTGAGTGGAATCTTTACCCCTGCAAAAGGAACAAAATTCAAATTACAAAACTCTTCAGTCTTGTAAAATTTGTTATTGTCGTTTATGCCGACCAAAACACCTAAATCTGCTCCATAATAAAATACCGCATTTTTCAGTTGTTTTTGGAGTTCGTATCCCAATGAAATCGAAAAATCAGCTCTTTGCTCTTTACTCGTTAACTCATAATTCTTATTGTCATGGGTAATTTTATATTTTTCAACCCAATACGTTGCACCTATACCTAGGCGGTATGCCCCTTTAATTTGATTATCCTTTATATTATTAATCTTGAATAATACTTTGTCCGGGTATCCATCTGAAAAGAAATGTTGCAGATCAACCGAGACCTCATATTTGAATGGAGCGTCAAATTCCTTTTCTTCCTGTGCTTTGGTTACTTTAGTACTTGCCAGGAATAGCAAGATTGATGCAAGTATCAAAACTTGCCATTGATTTTTAGTTGTTCTCATTTTATACATTCTTCTATATTTCAAAATGTTGTAAAAAAGATTTATGGTTTCAAGGTCGTATTGTGGGCACTCCAAGGGGGCTTTTATTGGAGTATTGAATGGTATTTTCAGTAATTATTTTTTGCTTGGAAGTCATAATCCCAGTTGCCTTTCAGTTTTTATACTGATAAGACACCGAAAAATGAAATGTTGATATTTTTGCGGAATTATTTTTATATTAAAAAACATGTCGGGCATAAATTTAAAGTAACAGTGAAAATCGAATGAGATAATGCCCCTGCCTTAAATTCATTTAAAATAAAGCAGATATCCGGCATTTTGTTTTTAGAAGGAATCAAATATTTATATATTTGCATCTATCTTAGAAGATTAGCTATGATACAAATACAAGAATTAGATGCAGACCGTTTGGATATGGCTGCAAACATGCTGAAAGCCATTGCCCATCCGATGCGGATTGCGATCCTGAAACATCTGGAAGGCGGTAAAAAACTGACCGTGACCGAAATCCACGAGTTGCTGGGTATTGAGCAATCCACCACCTCGCATCATTTGGGTATTTTGAAAGACAAAGGGGTGCTTTGCTCGCGTCGTGAGGGAAAAAATACCTTTTATTATCTGAAGCACGATGTGTTGAGCCAAATTGTGGATTGCCTGCAACGCTGTACCTGCGGTGAATAAGAACCTGTATTGAAATTACCATACCGAAAGGCCGGCGAAATCGCCGGCTTTTTTCGTTTATTGTGCGGAAGTTTATACTTTCGGGGGAACTTCTGTTAACGTACCATCGTTTACAGA
This sequence comes from Mangrovibacterium sp., assembly GCA_050178015.1. Taxonomy (GTDB): domain Bacteria; phylum Bacteroidota; class Bacteroidia; order Bacteroidales; family Prolixibacteraceae; genus Gaoshiqia. The sequence continues at coordinate 72,656 of JBFXGM010000013.1, read as the reverse complement.
ATGTTTTACTTCCTGTAACCGTTAAAAAAAACCAGATCATGTCTGCAAACAACAACCAAGATAAACGCCTGTTTCTGCTCGATGCCTACGCGCTGATTTACCGCTCGTACTTCGCCTTTATCAAGAACCCGCGGTACAACTCCAAAGGTTTGAACACCTCGGCCATGCTGGGATTTACCAACACGCTGGAACAATTGCTGAACAAGGAGAACCCGACCCACCTGGCTGTGGTGTTCGATGTGCACGCGCCAACGTTCAGGCACGAAATGTACGAAGCTTACAAAGCCACCCGCGAAGAGATGCCCGAGGATTTGCGCAAAGCCATTCCCTGGGTGCGGAAAATCATCGAGGCGTACCATATTCCTATTCTGGAAAGAGAGGGGTTCGAAGCGGATGATGTGATTGGGACCCTGGCCAAGAAAGCCGAAAAAGAAGGTTACCAGACCTACATGATGACCCCGGATAAAGATTACGCGCAACTGGTTTCCGAAAACATTTTCATGTACAAACCCGGGCGAGGCGGCAATGAGGTGGAGATTTGGGGAATCCCCGAGGTGCAGGAAAACTTTGAGGTGCAAACGCCCGACCAGGTGATCGACATCCTGGCCCTGATGGGCGACACGGCCGATAACATTCCGGGCTGCCCGGGGATTGGCCCGAAAACCGCCATGAAACTGATTTCGGCCTACCATTCGGTGGATGGGCTGTACGAACATATCGACGAGCTGAAAGGCAAGCAAAAGGAAAACCTGGAAGAGCACGAGGCACAGGTACGCCTTTCGCGCAAGCTGGCCGAGATCATTCAGGATGTGCCCGTTGAATTCGACGAAAGCAAGCTGGTGATGGACGAACCTAACTGGCAGAAGCTACAGGAAATCTTCAACGAACTGGAATTTCGCAGCCTTTCGCAAAAGCTGGCGCCGCCGCAACCACAAGTGCAACAGCAGCTCAGTTTTGAACAAGGAACGTTGTTTGGCGAAGCCCAACCGGCAGCAACCGCCCCAACCCGGCGCGACGACCTGGCCCATATTGAAAACACCCCCCACGAATATTACCTGGTAGAGAACGCCATGCAACGCGCCAGCCTGCGCGCGGAACTTTCAGTACAGGAAGAATTTTGTTTTGACACCGAAACCACCGGACTCGACACCCATACGGCCGAACTGGTGTGCCTCTCGTTTTCGTTCCGCAAAGGCGAAGCGTATTGCGTAACCCTCCCCGAAAACCGGGAAGAAGCCCTTCAGGTAGTGCAGGAATTCCACCTGGTGTTTGGCGACGAAAAGATCCGCAAAGTGGGGCAAAACATCAAGTACGACATCCTGATGCTGAAGCAATACGGTGTGGAGGTGAAAGGCCCGCTGTACGACACCATGATCGCCCACTACCTGATCCAGCCCGAATTGCGGCACAACCTGGATTATTTGTGCGAGACTTATCTGGGCTACCAAAAAGTGGAAACCGTGAGCCTGCTCGGCAAAAAAGGCAAAAGCCAGCTCACCATGCGTCAGGTGCCGTTGGAACAAATGAAAGAATATGCCTGCGAAGATGCCGACCTCACCCTGCAACTGAAACAGGTGATCGACCCGGAGCTGGACAAAACCGGGGTGCGCCCGGTTTTCGAGGAAATTGAAATGCCGCTCATCCCCGTGCTGGCCGACATGGAAATGACCGGTGTGAGCCTGAACACCCGTGAGCTGGACGCCTACGCGAAAGTGTTGCGCGAACAAATCGTGACCCTGGAACGAGAAATCAAAGACTTGGCCGGCGAAGACTTCAACCTCTCTTCGCCCAAACAGTTGGGCCCCATTCTTTTCGAAAAACTGAAAATCGACACGAATGCAAAGAAAACCAAGACCAAGCAATATTCAACCTCCGAAGAAGTGCTGGCCAAGTTGACGGACAAGCACCCTATTGTAGGCAAAATCCTCGAATTCCGCGGACTGAAAAAACTGCTGTCAACTTACGTGGAGGCACTGCCCCAGCTCGTTGATGCCAAAACCGGGAAGATACACACCTCTTACAACCAGGCCATTGCCGCCACCGGCCGGTTAAGCTCCACCAATCCAAACCTGCAGAACATCCCGATCCGCGACGAAAACGGGCGCGAAATCCGGAAAGCTTTCACGGCATCGGACGAGAACCACCTGTTCCTGTCGGCCGACTACTCGCAAATCGAACTGCGCATCATGGCCGCCCTGAGCAAGGACCCCCACATGCTCGAAGCGTTCCGCAACAACCAGGACATTCATGCCATCACGGCCTCAAAAATTTATAAAGTGCCGTTGGAAGAAGTAACTTCCGACATGCGGCGCAAGGCCAAAACCGCCAACTTCGGTATCATATACGGCATCTCGGCCTTTGGGCTGTCCGACCGGCTCAATATTTCGCGCAGCGAGGCCAAGGAGCTGATCGACGGCTATTTTGAGAATTTCAGCCGGGTGAAGCAATACATGGACGAATGCATCAAAGTGGCCCGCGACCACGGCTATGTAGAAACCATCAAAGGACGCCGCCGCTACCTGAACGACATCAACTCGGCCAATGCGGTGGTGCGCGGCGTGGCCGAACGGAACGCCATCAACGCGCCCATCCAGGGATCGGCAGCCGACATCATCAAACTGGCCATGATCAACATTTGGAACGAACTGCGCCAACGAAAATTGAAGGCAAAAATGCTTCTGCAGGTACACGACGAATTGAACTTCGATGTGCCAAAGGAAGAATTGGACGAAGTGAAACAAATCGTGAAAGAACAGATGGAGGGCGCTGTGGATATTGGCCTGCCGCTGACCATTGAAATGAATGCTGCTCCCAACTGGCTGGAGGCGCACTAATCATTAGAAACCCGGAACTTATCTTGCCGGAACAATCTGCTTTACCGCCGGAACAATCTTCCCTGTGGAATATCTCATCTGCAACAGGGGAGATCGTTCCGGCAACAGGGAATATTCCTTCTGCAAAGGAGCAGATCAACTATTCGATGGCGCAGATTAAAGCTGCAAGGCCGCAGATTGTTGCTGCCATGTCGAATATTGAACCGGCAAGCCTGCCGTTAACAAAAGCAACGACAAAGATCTCTCCGGCTGATACGAAAAAAGCAGGACTCACCTACTGGATCCTGCTTTTTCAACTAAAAAACTCAACTATTTCACCCCTGATTTCTCCAGAATATATTCCAGCGGGCAGAATTTGGTGAAGGAGGACTGGAGTAAATTTAACCCCACGAAGGCGGTAAAAAACAACCAGTTTACATTCACCCAAACAGCCAGGGCGATGCTGGCCAGCACAAAGGTGCCGGCCACCGCACGTATAATCCGTTCTCTCATAGCAATTCTTATTTCGTTACACATATTTTTCCACCCCTACAATGTAGGCATTCATCGGGCTGATGGCTTCCACACCTTGATTGAACTCGTCAATCCGCTGCAACAACTCATTGGCCTTGTCTTCGGCCAAAAAAGTAAACGAAACCATATAGTTGTAGGGATTTTTGCGCGACCCGAACCAGTTCGAAAAGTCGGAATTCCCATCAACATTTTTCATAAAGCCTTCCACGTCCATCTCACTGTACGTATTGATTTTTATCGATTTAAAAATCTGCTCCAGCTCATGATGGTAGGCTTTCACGCATTGAATAATCACAAACTTCATCATTGTTCGTCGGTTTTAGATTCTTGATTTGTACTGTATTTGTCCTTCTCGGTCATGTAATAAATCAGCGGTACAATCACCAGTGTAAGGAAAGTTGAGGCAATGGTCCCGCCCATCAGCGAGATGGCCAGCCCTTGGAAAATGGGATCGAACAGGATGACCACGGCGCCAATAACCACCGTGCCGGCCGTCAGCAAAATAGGTGTGGTACGCACTGCGCCGGCCTCGATCACGGCTTCTTTCAGCGGGATGCCGTCAGCGAGCCGCAGGTTCACAAAGTCGATCAGCAGGATCGAGTTTCGGACCATAATCCCGGCCAGGGCAATCAACCCGATCATGGAAGTGGCGGTAAAGAAGGCGCCCATCATCCAGTGCCCCACGAGAATACCCACCAGCGACAGCGGGATGGCAATCATCATTACAAAAGGCACCTTGAAGTTCTGGAACCAGCCGATGATGAGCATGTAAATGACCAGCAACACCACGGCAAACGCAGTTCCCAAATCGCGGAACACCTCGTAGGTAATTTGCCATTCGCCATCCCATTTCAGGCTGTAATTATCTTGCGAGAAGGGCTGTTGCGTGTATTCCTCACTAAGTTGAAAACCCTCGGGAAGCTGAATGTTTTTCAATTGCTTGGACATATCCATGATTCCGTAAACCGGGCTTTCGAGTTTACCTGCCACATCGGCAGTGACATACACCACGCGCTTCTGGTTTTTACGGTAGATACTCTTGTCCTGCAAGGTTTCGTCAATTTCCACCACATCGCCCAAAGCAACCGGCTGTCCCATCCGGCTCATGATGCTGATTTTCTTCAGCTCGTTCAAGCCGGAGCGGTCTTCCTCGTTGTAGCGCAGCATAATGCCTACCTGCTCGTGTTCATTTTCCTGGTACAGCTTGGCCGGTTCGTAACCACCCAGCGCCATCTGAACACTTTGCAAAATTTGTTGGGTTGAAAGGCCCAACAAGGCAGCTTTTTCTTTATTCACGTTGAAGCGGTATTCTGTCTGGTCGTCTTCCATGTGCCAGTCGATATCTACCACATCGGTGGTTTGGGCAAAAATGCCTTTCACCTGACGGGCAATATCTTTTTGCTGCTCGTAATCGGGGCCATAAACTTCGGCCACCAGCGTTGACATCACCGGCGGGCCGGGAGGCACTTCCACCACTTTCACGTTGGCGTTGTATTTTTTGCCCAGCTCTTGCAAATGCGGGCGCATGGCTTTGGCCAGGTCGTGGCTTTGCAGCTTGCGGTCGCCTTTGTCGGTAAGGTTCACCTGGATATCGGCTACATTCGATCCCTGGCGCAAATCGTAATGGCGAACCAACCCGTTAAAGTTCATCGGCGAGGCCGTTCCCACGTAGGTTTGGTAGTTCATCACGTTTTCCTGCTGCGCCACAAAAGCGGCCAGCTCTTTGGTTACGGCAGCCGTCCGTTCCAGGGTAGTACCCTCGGGCATGTCGATAATTACCTGGAATTCATTCTTATTATCAAAAGGAAGCATCTTAACGGCCACCTGTTTGAAATACACCAGGGTCATGGAAGCCAGCAACAGTACAGTTACGCTGCCAATAAATACCCAGCGTTTCCAGGCCGACTCCAGCATGGGGCTGATAGTTTTCGAGTACAGTTTATAAATGATGGAGTCTTCCATGCGGAATTCCTTCTCATCGCCTTTGTTGTCGTGGCGCAACAAACGGTAAGCCAGGTAGGGCGTAATGGTGAGGGCCACCAACAGCGAAAAGATCATGGCAATGGAGGCGCCAATGGGCATCGGGCTCATGTACGGGCCCATCAGCCCGGTAACAAACACCATGGGCAACACAGCGGCAATCACCGTGAAAGTGGCCAGGATGGTTGGGTTACCGACCTCATCAATCGAACGGATTGCTGCCTGAATGAACGGCAATTTCTTCATTTTAAAGTGCCGGTGCATGTTTTCGGCAATGATGATGGAGTCGTCCACCACGATACCGGTAACAAATACCAGGGCAAACAGGGTAATCCGGTTCAGCGTGTAATCCAGGAAATAGTAGCTGAACATGGTGAGCGCGAAAGTGATCGGTACCGAAAGGAATACTACCAAACCACCGCGCCAGCCCATAGCCAGCATCACCACAAAGGTTACCGAAATGATGGCCATAGCCAGGTGCATCAGCAGTTCCGACACTTTGTGCGAAGCCGTTTCCCCGTAGTTGCGGGTCACTTCAATATGCACATCTTCTGGAATCAGGTCTTTTTCAAGAATATTGATTTTCCGGAGGATTTCATCCGAAACCTTCATGGCATCGGCCCCGCGGCGTTTGGCCACCGAAATGGTCACAGCCGGATATTCACCGGGAGAATCAGCCCTGCGCTCATCCATTTTGGCAAAACCGAATTCCACATATTGGGTCGGCTCCTGCGGACCATCCAGTACTTCGGCCACCTGTTTCAGATACACCGGACTACCGTTATGCACACCGATCACCAGATTGGCGACATCTTCGGCTGTTTTCAGGAAATCTCCGGCTTCCACCAGATATTCCGTATCGTTTTTATTGAAAGCGCCGGTATTGAATTGTCCGTTGGCCATCTGGATACTTTGGGCAACACTGAGAGCGTCCACCCGGAAGCCAGCCATCTGCTCGTTGTTCAGCACCACACGTACCTGGCGCGAACGCCCGCCAATGATTTTCGTTGCCGAAACATCGGTCACCTGTTCAATTTCGTTATTTACTTCCTGGGCAATCCGTTTCAGGTCGTAATCGTCGTACGTTTTACTCCAGAAGGTCAACCCCAGCACCGGCACATCGTCAATCGACCGGGTTTTGATCAGGGGCATGCTGGTTCCCTGGGGCATTTGATCCATGTGCTTCATGATTTCGTTGTACATTTTCACCAACGAACGTTCAATGTCTTCGCCCACGTAGAATTGGACAATCATCATGGCCTGGCCGGGCATGGAGGTGGAATATACATACTCGACGCCCGGAATGTTGGAAACCACTTTTTCGAGCGGTTGCACAATGCGCGACTCCACTTCTTTGGGGCTGGCCCCGGGATAGCGGAGAAAAATGTCAGCAATGGGAACGTCAATCTGGGGTTCTTCTTCCCTCGGTGTTAAATACGAGCTGTACATCCCGATGGCCAAAAAGGCGATCATGAGCAGGGGCGTCAGCTTGGAGTTCATAAATTGTTTGGCGATACCGCCGGCAAATCCTGTCTTCATGTTTCCTCTGTTTAGTTTTCTATTAAAGCGCCATCATACAGCTTACCTTCGGTTCTCTGAATGTATTTTTCGCCATCGGTCAGACCGGAGAGCACCTCTACCGAGTCGCCAAAGATTTTTCCCGGACGGATCCACCGGAGCAGGGCTGTTCCGTTTTGACTGACGGTGTAAATACCGGTTAGCTGTCCGCGATGTACCAAAGCAGTTTGCGGAACCAACATCAGCGGAGAAGTTCCTTTTTCGTAAATCACCGTGGCATACATGCCGCTGTAAAGTCGATTTGTTTGTTCCGGCCTGGTGTTGATCACGATTTTGGCTTCAAACTGGTTTCCGGTAGTTCCTGCCGATGGGTTGATTTCGGCAATGGTCCCGTCCAGGATCAATCCTTCCATCGCATTAATATTTACTTTCACAGGGTCGTTCAGTTTTAGCCGGGCAATGTCGGATTCCGGGATGCGGGCAATCACCTTCCATTGTGCCGGGCTTTCCATTCCCAGCAAAGGCATGCCCGGGTTGGCCATATCGCCTTCCTCGATAAATTTACCGGTGATCACTCCGTTGTAGGGAGCACGGATGGCGGTATAACGAATCGATTCTTCCACTTCTTTTTCCATTTGGGCCACTGCTTCGAGACGGGCTTTGGCCATTTGGTAGTGAGTGCGGATGTCGTCCATCTCCTTGTCCGAAGCGCTATTGGTGGCATACAACGCTTCAAAACGTTTCAGATCTTTCTCGGCGCTGGCAAATGCCGTTGAGGCTTCCACCTTGCTGGCTTCCACCTGTGCTTTTTTGGCCAGGACATCCTTGTTGCGGATTTGTAGCAGCAGGTCGCCTTGCTTCACCTGCTGACCGCGTTTTACGTAAATCCGCTCCACCTGCCCCATCATCCGGGTACTGAGCGTAGCTTGCTTATCGGCTTCAATTTTTCCGGAAAAACTATATTGCGAAGGATAGTCCTTCAGCTCGGCTACAGCAACGGTGGCCTGAACTTTGGGCCCGGTCAGCGGACTTTCGGCCTTTTTGCCTCCGCATGACGAAAAGATGAGTGCCCCTGAAAAAACAGTCAGGGCGATCAGGCTAAATCTGTACAAATTTGCTTTCATTGTTATCATGGCTTTTATTCGTTAATATCTTGTTCGAGAAGCAATTCCATTTCGAATGTGGCTTGCTTGTAATTGTAAATCGATTGAATGTATTGCAATTTTTTTTGCGAAGCCAAAGCTTCCGAAATCAGCAGGTCGGTGGTTTTTTCCAGACCTTGTTTGTAGCGGTCGGTACGGATGCGGAAAGATTCCTCGGCTTGTTCTTTGGCCAGCTTGCTGGTTTGTATTTGTTGAAAACTCAATTCCAGGTTTCGTTTTGAACGGTTGAATTGTATGTGGCTTTGAGACAGATAATCCTGGTAATTGGTGCGGGCTTCATCCAAACGGGCACTGGCCTGCTGGGCGCTGCCGATATTTTTATATCCGCTGAACAGGTTCCAGCTAAGCGTGGCGCCTACCATGTAGTTATTGGCCGCGGTCCCCATCAACTTGCTGTCGTTCCACTCGTAACTGCCAAAGGCGTTCACGCGGGGGATGAACTTCATTTTCTCGGATTTCAGCATGTTCTCGCCGGCTTCAATTTGCTTTTGATAAGCTTTCAGGTCCGAGCGGTTTTCGAGATTGACGGCCTGATTTCCCATGAAGAATTGTGCTGGCGGCTGAATCAGTGAATCAACCGTTTCGATGGTTGTTCCCAAGTCGAGGCCAAGCAAATGGGCCAGAAATTCGTTGGCCGTCTGCAACTGGTTGTTGGCTTCGCGAAGTTGGTTTTGGCGCTCATCTAAACGCACGGCCGCTTCAAGCACATCAGCTTGTTTTACGAAGCCTTGCTTTTCACTTTCGCGGGTTAGTTTCAGGGCTTCCTCTGCCACTTTAACCGACTGTTCCAGCACTTGCACCGATGATCGGGCGAGTTCGAGCATATAGTAGGCCTTTTTCACTTCATAGCGGATGTTTTGTTTTACCCGATTGCTTTGTAACGACATGGCCTCGTACTGGTTGCGGGCAGCCTTGCGGGCATAAATGCCGTCCAGGTTCAACAGCGGCTGCTGAACTTCCAGTTTGGTGTTGAAATGTTCCATGTCATCCGGATCGTTTAACCGGGCCGGGTCGAAATCGGCCTGTCCAACAATTTCCTGTTTCAGTTTGAACCCAAAAGACGACAAGGGATCGTTGGTGGAAATGCCGGTGTGACTGACTGACAAACCGGGCAGAAATACGGAGTTGGTCATCCGGTAAGCACCGCGTGCAGCGGCTTCGCGAGCTTCGCCACTCCGGGTGGTCAGGTTGTTTTCATCGGCAAGCTGCAGGGCTTCCTCCAGACTGATTTGCCTTGTTTGGCTTCGGGCGCCAAAGGGCATGGCCAGGCTGATGAGCAGCACGAAAATGTTTAATCTTTGTATCATACCTATTCTTGTGTTTTATTGTTTTCTGAGGCAAAAATAACAATTTACATTCACATATGTAGATTTTTAGATGTTTGTATTGATGAATTTAACAAGCGGGGAACATTTACGGTGGCAACCATGAACAAGATAAAGACATATCTGTCTTATTAACAATGTGGTATCATAAACGAAATATGATTGCCCCAGGTTTCTTTCGATGTTAAATTTTTATAAACTGCTTTGTGAAGTTGGCCGCCTTCAGCTAATCATTTTTAAAAACGGAAGGATAAACCTGAAGAAAGACGGCCGGGTTCTTTGCCTTTTTGATGGGTTTAAATGCTTTGTGCGGATTCGGAAAACTTTCGGAAAAATAACTCCAGAAGGCCTTCATTTTTGTCAGTACCTGTCCTTGGTCGGGAAACGCTTGGCGGTACGACTCCAGCACCATTTCATGGAACTGCCACTTCATATCCCGTTGGGTTGCCTGATTGGGCAATTGACCTTTGAGTTTGCTCACCAGGAAAGGATCGGCTAGAATGCCGCGTCCAATCATCCATTCTTTTTGGCTGGGAACCAAGCTTTTGATCTCGTCCAGGTCGGAGGGCGATTGAATATCGCCGTTATACACCAGCCGATGTCGGCTCATGGAGGCCAATCTGGCAAACAGTTCCCGATTGGCCGTTCCTTTGTATAATTGGTTTGCTGTACGCGGATGAAAGATCATTTTTTCGAAAGGATAGCTTTCCAACATTTCCAACCGGTCGAAAATGGTATGTTCACAAGTTAGCCCCGCCCGGAACTTGACTGAAACTTCGAAATCGAATTCACCAAACAAGATATCAAGCACCTCTTTCAGCTTTTCGGGATTTTCCATCAAACCAGTGCCCCGGCCCCGGTTGGTAGCCATGGGATACGGGCAACCAAGGTTCAGGTTGATTTTTCGGTAGCCAAAATTTCTCAGTTCCCCGGCAAGCTGTTTTGCTTCGTCCTTGTTTGCGCACAAAATTTGGGGCACAACGGGAATCTGTCCGTTATTTTCGGGCAAAATTTCCCGGAACTGACTATTCCTGATTTTACCCCCGCTCCCGGCCGCAAGGTAAGGAATATAGTATTCGTCAATATCGCCAAACAACTGTTGGTAGCAACGGCGGTAAACAAAATCGGTAAATCCTTGCAAAGGTGCCAGGTAAAACAAATCGGGTGACGACATGTGCCGGTTAATAATTATTTAATGGGCAAAGGTAGCAGCTTCTCTTTTTTAACCTCGGAAATAGTTACTTTTGCAACGAAATTTACCAATCGGCAGCATGATACAACCTGCACTTCAGCAAGACACCCTCTTAAAGCAACTTCACCAGGCTGTTGAGTTCAAGTCGTCCCAATCGCTCGATATTTCACGGAAACTAATTGAGCCGATGGATGTGCGTTTTGTTGATTCGGTAAGCCAACGCGATACATTGCAAGATGCAAGGAATAAAGCTGCAGCTGCCTATTGGAATAAAAACCAGCTCAGCCGACGCCAGAATAACGAGATTCTCACACAACCACCCGTGGTGGCCATCCAACCCGACGAAATTGTTTTATATACCGCCGACCCGGGGAGAAACGAGCTTGTTTTGCCAGAAAAAAAAATTGACAGGGGTACGCCGGACTGGGTCGTTGGCATCTTTCTGCTGACACTCGTGTTGTTTGCTACCGTCCGGTTGTTTTTCAATAAATACCTTGTTCAGCTAATCGACTCCACGATAAACTACAGCTCGTCCTCACGCCTGTTCCGCGAACGCTCGTTGAGCCTGACACACGCTTCCTTCCGGTTGGATGTGATTTTCTACCTTGTTTTCAGCTTGTTCCTGTTTCAGGCCGTAGATATATTCCGGGTGAGCATCGAAATTAACTCAGTTGTTCTGTATTTGCTGATCTTTTCAGGCGTTGTCCTCTATTTTTTACTAAAGCGGCTGGTTTACCTTTTCCAGGGGAACATAAGCGGAGGCCTGCCCGACACACAGGAATTTCTCTTCAACATGAGTGTTTACAACCGGATCCTGGGATTGGTGTTACTTCCAATCAGCCTGGTTGTTGCCTTTGCTCCACTGCCCGACCCGCAGTGGGCCATTCTTCCAGGCCTGGTGGCCATCTGTTTTTTTTACATTTTGTTAATATTTCGGGGGATACGAATTTTAATGAGAAAACATTTTTCAATATTTTATTTGATTTTGTACCTTTGTGCCCTTGAAATATTACCATTATTATTTATCTACAAATTGGTGTTGGTATAAGTTGGTCCATAACTTTTAAAAGATAAACATCTTGAAAATCAAGAAAATTTTAGTCTCACAGCCCAAGCCTGAGTCCGCAAAATCCCCTTATTTTGATTTAGCTGAAAAAACATGTGTTCAGGTTGACTTCCGGCCTTTCATTCAGGTTGAGGGGGTTTCGGCGAAGGAATTCAGGCAGACCAGGATACAGATTCTGGACCATACGTCCGTTATTTTTACCAGTCGCACGGCAATTGATCACTTCTTCCGCATCTGTCAGGAAACCCGCATTACCGTGCCCGATACGATGAAATACTTCTGTATCTCGGAGGCCACCGCTTTCTACTTGCAGAAATACATTGTTTATCGGAAACGGAAAATCTTTTACGGGAACGGAAAATTTTCCGACTTGATCGAAGTGATGAAGAAACACAAAGACGATAAGTTTTTGGTTCCGCTGTCGCACATCCACAAACAAGAAATCCCTGAATTGCTCGATAAGGGGGGTTTTAAATATACCAAGGCAATCCTTTACCGCACGGTGAGCAGCGATTTATCGGATCTGAAAGAAGTTAACTATGATATTCTGGTTTTTTTCAGCCCATCCGGAATCAAGTCGCTAAAACAAAACTTCCCCGACTTTGAGCAAAACGAGACTAAAATTGCCTCATTCGGACCCAGCACGGCTGCTGCAGTAAAAGAAGCAGGCCTGCGCCTCGATATCGAAGCGCCAACGGCCCAGGCCCCGTCCATGACCATGGCCCTGGAGCAGTTTATTAAAAAGCATAACAAAACGAAATAGTGGTACAAATCCACATACATGGAAAGGGGAATTTTTCCCCTTTTTTTATTGTACTTTAGCCGGAAGATGAGCGAATACAGCTTAAATAAACAGGAACGGCTGTGCAGCCGGAAAGCTATTGGAAGCTTATTTTCCGATGGGCAGTCCTTCTTTATTTTCCCACTGAAAGTGGTTTACTGCAAAATGTCAGTCCTATCACCCTACCCGGCACAGGCGGCGTTTTCCGTATCCAAAAAGAATTTCAAACGAGCTGTCAAAAGAAATTTCCTGAAGCGACGCATGCGCGAGGCCTATCGCCTGCACAAGTCTATCCTGTACCAAGCGTTGCCCGGAGGTGAACAACTTGCTGTGATGTTTATTTATTCTGCAAAAGAGATAAAAGATTACGAGCTTATTGAAAAGAGCATGAAAAAAGCACTGACCAAATTGGCCGGACTTATAAACTAAAAAAGGGACAACCGTGCGGCCATCCCTCTGAGATTTATCCTTAAGATCTCCTATTCCTCGTCCATAATTTCGGTTTGCATGCGTACCGAATCTTCGTGAATTAACTGGAACAAGATCTGTACAAATGTTTTGTTGAGGTTAAGTTTTTCGCCCAAGGAGATACGGTTGTTCATCAACTCGGTCCAACGGCTGATCTGAAGCGCTGTCACGTTGTTTTCCTTCTTGTAGCGGCCAATTTCGCGGGCAATTTCCATCCGCGACGACAATACTTCCATCAACTCAGTGTCCAGTGCATCGATCCTGCTGCGAAGCAACTCCAGCTGATTTTCAAACTGTTTGTTTTCGATGGTGGCATTTCGGATGACCAGTTTGTCGAGAATTTTGGCCAGTTCGGCCGGGGTAACCTGCTGATCTTTATCACTCAGGGCACAGGATGGGTCGCGGTGCGACTCAATCATCAAACCTTCCATCCCCATGTCGAATGCCTTCTGCGATACCTCGAACAAGTATTCTCGTTTCCCGGCAATATGGCTGGGATCGCAAATAACCGGCAAGTTGGGCAGCAAGCGCCGCAGCTCGATAAAGGTACTCCAGTTGGGATGGTTCCGGTATTTGGTTTCGCGGAAAGGAGTGAAGCCACGATGAATACCAACCAGGTTTTTAATGCCGGCCTGGTTCAGGCGTTCCAGGGCGCCAATCCACAATTGCACATCCGGATTTACCGGGTTTTTCACCATTACTACGGCATCCGTTCCCTTCACTACGTCGGCAATTTCCTGCACCACAAACGGGCTGGCTGTTGAGCGTGCGCCAATCCAGATCACATCCAATCCGGCTTTCAATGCCTCCTCAGTATGTTGGGCATTAGCCACTTCAGTTCCTACCGGAAGCCCGGTTTCCTGTTTCACCATCTGCAACCATTTCAGACCGATGGAGCCTACTCCTTCGAAGCTACCCGGACGCGTACGCGGTTTCCAAACACCACCACGGAAAATGAAAACCCGCGGATCTTTTGCCAGCAAACGGGCAGTCTCCAGCGTTTGCTCTTCGGTTTCGAGGCTGCATGGCCCGGAGATCACCAACGGATTGTTGATATTGGGCAGCCATGCTTTAATTGGCCTGATGTCTAATTCTATTCCCATCTTATTTTGTATAAAATTTAACAATCTTCTCTTCGTTCTTTATCAGCGAAGGGTTTTCCCCTCCCAAAATACTCTTGATTTTGTTGGCATTATCCATGAGTGCGTACATACGCTGCTCATCGTGTTCAATACTTTCTTTAAAATCGATCAGGTGCTTGATATACACTTCCAGCGATTCAACAACGTATTGCTTGTTTTGTTGAAAAATTGGCCCCCACATGGTAGGCGTACTTTTTGCCAGGCGCACGGTTGAACGAAACCCCCCGCTGGCCAGGTCAAAAATTATGGAGCGGTCTTCTTTGTCCTGCACGGCATTGGCCAGCGCAAAAGCCGCCGCATGCGGCAGATGCGAAATGTAGGCTGTGCTGTGGTCCTGCTCATCGGCCGACATGTAGGCAATATTCATTCCCATGGTTTGAAACATTTTTTCGATCAAAGCCAGATGCTGCGGCCCGCTCTTTTCGTGATCACAAACAATAGCGATCTTTCCGGTAAAAAGCCCTTCCAAAGCGGCTGTTGGCCCTGAATATTCGGTTCCCGACATCGGGTGGGCGGCAATGTAATTTCGTCGTTTCGGATGGTTTTCAATGGCTTGGGCAATTTCCTTTTTGGTCGATCCCATGTCCGTGACCGTTGTCCGTTCCGAAACCAAATCGAGCACAACAGGTAACAGCTCCAATATTTTATCGACCGGAATGGCCAGGACAACCAGATCGGCTTTTTGTACTGCCGCTGCCAACGGAAGAACTTCATCAACCAACTTGACTTCCAAGGCTTTCTCGGCATTTGAAACATTTGCCTCTACCCCGGTCAGATGAGTCGCAAACCTGGATTTTCGCAAATCTTTGGCGATTGACCCGCCAATTAGCCCCAGTCCGATAATTGTTACATTCATGGTATATGGTATTAAAAAAAAAGTCCCGATTTGCTCGGGACCTTTCTGTATATTATCTGTCTTTTTAACAATACACTACTGCTCGACCCCGTTTGTTGAACCGAAATAATAAAACCAGTAATAAAATGAGTTGTTAAAAAGCATGTCTTGTCACTTTCAATTTGACGGCAAATATAGCCATTTATTTTGAAATCAAAATTTTTCACCCGTTTTGTTTTGCCTTTTGCCAACCAAAGTTGCAGATTCCTTTCTTTTCAAAACAATTTTCTATCCAGGAGGACACTTTCAGAATCCATTCTTTTTGACACCTTTAGTTGGTGCAACCTGAAATACATGCAGGCTTCGGAACTTGATTAGTATCAAAAACTAATCGAAATAATGCTTAATTTTCGTTTTATTTGCTTATTCATTTCATCAACACCATTACGCCATGCGAAATACATTAACCTTGGTTTTTGCAATTCTTTCCTTGTTATTGTTTTGTGCAGAAAAAGCTGCCGGACAACCAAATACTGAAAGGTATCGCCCTCAGTATCATTTCACTCCTGCGCAAAACTGGATGAACGATCCCAATGGCCTGTTATATTTTGATGGCGAATATCACCTGTTCTACCAGCATAATCCACTTGGAAACGAATGGGGTTTTATGAACTGGGGACATGCCGTGAGCACCGACTTGCTGCATTGGGAGCATCTGCCGATTGCCATCACCCCCGACGAAGACTCACGCGAAAAGGAACGGTGTACGGCCTGGTCGGGCAGTGCACTGGTGGACGAGCGAAACCTGACCGGATTACAGCAAGGCGATCAGCCCGCGCTGCTTATTTTCTATACCAGTTACCAGTGCGGCCAACGCCTGGCTTACAGTACCGACAAAGGACGCACCTGGCTAAAATACGAAGCAAACCCGCTCATCCCCTTTGATGAAAAGGACGATGCCCGCGACCCCAAAGTGTTTTGGCACGAACCATCGCAAAAATATGTCATGCTGCTGTGGCGCAAACCGGATGGAGACGAGCGTTCGCAGGGCATCTCGTTTTACAACTCATCCGACCTGATCAACTGGCAATTCCAGAGCCATCTGCCCGGATTTTACGAATGCCCCGATCTGGTGGAACTGCCCGTAAACCGGCGACCCGATGAAAAACGGTGGGTAATTTTCGACGGAGATGGTTCCTACCACATCGGCCAGTTTGACGGCACACATTTTTCCCCGGAAACCATTAAGCTGAAGAGTGATTTTGGAGCCAATTACTACGCCACCCAAACCTGGAACAACCTGCCCGAGACAGACGGCCGCACCATCCAAATTGCCTGGATGCGTGGCGCAACTTTCCCGGACATGCCTTTTAACGGACAAATGGGGTTTCCCTGTGAACTATCGCTGAAAACATACCTGGATGGAACCTACCTCATGCGAAATCCCGTCAAGGAAATTGAGCGACTGCACCAAAAAGGTTTTGTATTTGAAGATAAAAACCTAATCCCCGGGCTGAACCAAAACCTGGTGAAAAAGGTAAAAGGAGACTGCCTGCACATCAAAGGCAACTTCAACCTGAAAACGGTAAGCAGTTTCGGATTTCTGGTCCGGCATTCCAAAAAACAAGCCGGTACCGAAATCCGTTACGATGCCACCAAAAACACGTTGAGCTGTCTGGGGCAAACAGCTATCTTGACGCCCGAAGACGGGAAAATAAAACTGGAAATCCTACTCGACCGTGCTTCCATCGAAATATTCGGGAACGATGGCAAGATGGTCATGACAAACAGTTTTACGCCCGAAGCCGAAGCCACCGAATTGGTTCTGTACAACACCGGAGGCGAACTGCTGGTTGAAAAGCTGGAGATTTACCCGCTGAAATCGATCTACGAACAAGAACAATAAGCGTTTTGTTAAGATATTGGAGGAGGACAGCAAACAATTGCTTTCCTCCTTTTTTATTCAAGGCGAATGCGCTAACTTCAAATCAAAATAATAAAACACCGTCATGGCTAAGAAGAAAAAAAAGAGAAAAGGTCTGAGTTCTACCTTCAATAAGAAAAACCTGAAAAAAGCCATCCTGAACGTATTCTACGAAAACCCGCAAAAAACCTATAATTACAAACAGCTGGCAACAGCCCTGGAGGTGAAAGACCCGGAAATTCGCCGGCTCATCAACGTCGTGCTTGACGAGCTGGCCGAAGATGAAAGCCTGGAACAAATCATGCGCGGCAAGTACAAACTGAAATCGCGCGGGGGCACCGTCTGCGGAAAAGTTGAACTGCAACCCCAAGGGTTCGGCTATATTATTTCGGAAGAACTGGATCAGCCGGTGCTGGTTTCGCAGCGCAACCTCAACCATGCTATGGAAGGCGACAAGGTGAAAGTGTACCTGTACGCCAGCCGCAAAAAACACCAGCTGGAAGGCGAGGTTTCCGAAATTGTGGAACGCGCCAAGTCCACTTTTGTGGGTGTCATCGAACGTTCGCGAAACTTTGCGTTCCTGATCCCGGTGGGCAAAGTTGGCTTCGACATGTTTATCCCGCTCGACAAGCTGAACGGCGCCGAAGACGGCCAAAAAGTCGTTGGTCGTATCACCGAATGGCCTTCGAAAGCCAAAAATCCATTTGGCGAAATCATTGAAGTGCTGGGCAATGCCGGGGAAAACGAAACCGAGATGCACGCCATCCTGGCCGAGTACGACCTGCCCCTGCGGTTCCCCGAAAACGTGCTGAAAGCGGCCGAAAAGATCCCCGAAGAAATTCCGGAAGACGAAATAAAACAACGCCGCGACATGCGCGATGTGACCACCTTCACTATCGACCCGGCCGACGCCAAGGATTTTGACGACGCCCTTTCGATAAGAAAGCTCGACGAAAATTTATGGGAAGTAGGGGTACACATTGCCGACGTCAGCCACTACGTGAAACCAAATTCGATTTTGGATGACGAGGCATACAACCGCGCCACCTCGGTTTACCTGGTTGACCGCGTGGTGCCCATGTTGCCCGAAAAACTGTCGAACGGCGTTTGCTCGCTTCGCCCAAACGAGGATAAACTCTGCTTCTCGGCTGTTTTTCAGCTAAACGAACAGGCCGATGTCGTAAAAGAATGGTTTGGCAAAACAGTCATTCATTCCGACCGCCGCTTTGCTTACGAAGAGGCACAGGAAGTCATCGAAACCGGCGAGGGTGATTTGAAGGAAGAGATTCTTCTGCTCGATCAGCTGGCCAAAAAACTGCGCCAACGCCGTTTCAAAGAAGGCTCCATCGCTTTTGACCGGATCGAAGTGAAATTTGAAATCGACGAAACCGGCAAGCCCCTTTCGGTTTTCTTCAAAGAATCGAAAGACGCCAACAAACTTATCGAAGAATTTATGCTGCTAGCCAACAAAAAGGTAGCCGAGTACGTGGGCAAAGTTAAAGGCAGCAAGCAGGCAAAAACGTTTGTTTACCGGATCCACGACAAACCCGACCCCGAAAAGCTGGACAACTTCAACCATTTCATCAAGAAATTCGGGTACAGCATCATGACCACCTCGCCGCGTGCCATCTCTAAATCGATGAACGAGCTGATGGAACATGTCCTGGGCCGGACCGAGCAAAACGTCGTCGAAACCCTGGCCATCCGCTCCATGGCCAAAGCAGCGTATTCGACCCGGAATATTGGCCACTACGGACTTGGCTTCGAGCATTACAGCCATTTTACTTCTCCCATCCGCCGTTACCCGGATGTGATGGTCCACCGCCTACTGGAGCGCTACCTGGATGGTGGCCGGTCGGTGAACGCCCAGAAATTCGAGGAGTACTGCAAACATTCCTCCGAAATGGAAAACCGGGCGGCCAATGCCGAGCGTTCGTCCATCAAATACAAACAGGTTGAATTTATGAAAGACCACATCGGCGAGATTTTCCCCGGGGTAATTTCCGGGGTCACCGACTGGGGTATTTATGTTGAACTGGAAAACAAATGCGAAGGAATGGTGCCCTTGCGCGAGCTGGACGACGACTTTTATATCTTCGACGAAAAGAATTATTGCCTGGTTGGCAGGCACAGCCGGAAAAGTTACCAATTGGGTGAACAAGTGCGGGTCGAAATCATCCGGGCCAATCTGGAAAAGAAACAGCTTGACTTCAGGCTTGTGAAAGAATAGCTCGCCAATGCGTCATAACTTTGGTTGAACGAAGTCGAAAAATAGAACTATCTTTACACTGCTAAATTTTAAACGGCCTGAATATGGTGATGAACCCTGACAACGGGACAAACAAAAAAGATGCGAACCGCGAATACATCTTAAAGATTGCCCAAGACATTTTCAGCAAATACGGGTACAAAAAAACCACGCTGGACGACATCGCGAATGCTGTCAGAAAAGGTAAAAGTTCCCTGTATTATTATTTCGACAGCAAAGAAGACCTGTTTCAGGCCGTCATTTTAAAAGAAGTGGATGTTCTGAAACGCGAACTCGAGAAAGTGGTCATGCGCAATACCGACCCGGTAGAAAAGCTGCGCGACTACATCCTGACCAAACTCACCACCTTCCGCGGCCTGGCCAATTTTTACCACGCCCTCGAAAATGATGTTACAGCCATCGAGTTTATCGAAAATATCAAGAACAAGTACAATCAGGAAGAAATTCGCATGATCAAGCGCATCCTGATCGAAGGGGTACGAAAAAACACCTTCGAGGTGTATGATTTCACCCTCGCGGCCATCGGGATTACCACAGCCATCAAAGGACTGGAAATGCCCCTGACGGCAGGCGACTACGGGACCATCAATCTTGAAAAAGGGGTGGACAACATCCTGAAAATCCTCTGCTACGGCATCATGAAACGGTAGCTTGAAACCAGCCGGGACTACCTCCACTTTGACAAAATCACTGCCATTTTAGGGAAAGTCAATTTTCGCGGAGCATGTTTGTGTTTTAGAGAGGCGTGTCAGCCTTTTCGCGAAGCATGTTTGTCCTTTCGCGGAACGTGTCAGCCATTTCGCAGAGCATGTTTGTCTTTTCGAGAGGCGTGTTAGCCTTTTCGCGGAGCATGTTTGTCTTTTCGAGAAGCGTGTCAGCCTTTTCGAGAAGCATGTTTGTCCTTTCGCGGAACGTGTCAGCCTTTTCGCGGGGCCTGCTGGTATTGCATCCGGTCGGTTTGGACTGACATTTCTGCACACAGAAACTTTATCCCTATAGAAGGGTGAATTAAGTTTACTAACGTCCTGACATTGTCCGAATCAAGGTAAATTTTTATTTTTGATGACAATAAGCGATCAACAAACCTCTCTGGCAAGCCGCTCGATATCGATTTCGTTGTGCCAGCCTGCCAAAACAAACAAACGACATGAAAAAACGCATCCTCCTTTATGCTCTCCTGCTGGTTCTGCTGGCCGGCGGCCTGCACCTCAACCAACTGATGCCCGTCATAACCGGTTATGCCGCCAAAAACCTCGCCTCCGGCGTATTTGTTTCAGGCCGCACCCAGGAGGCGATGGAAGCGGAGGACCTTCATTTTTCACTGATAAAATACACGTCCAACACGGTTAATTTTGACAAGCAGGAAGTGGTCAGCCGCTTCCTGTGGGGTTCGTCGAAAGCCATTTACCTGGAGGGTTTTGGCTGCACGCTGGTGAAAGATTTCACGGAAGAGGAAATCCGGGGCCGGGAGTATCCGCAGGTGCATGCATTGCCGGAAAACCCAGACACAATTCCCTGGCCGATGGGCGATATAGTGGCCGACAGCGTACCGCCAGGCATCAACCTGGAAAAGCTAAACCAGGCGGTGGCGCAGGCGATGGCCGACACCCTTCCGCTGAAAGGGACTTTTGCCCTGATGGTGGTGTACAAAGGCCAGCCGGTGGCCGAAGTTTACCGGGATGACTTTACGCCCGATACCCGCTTTTTAAGCTGGTCGATGGCCAAAAGCTTCACCAACACGCTCATTGGCTTGCGGACCAAACAACATGAAATCGACCTGGATGCGCCTATCGGCCTGCCGGTATTTGGGAAACGAAAGCGAAAACCCATTGCGCTAAACCACTTGCTGCGCATGAACAGCGGCCTGGAGTGGAACGAAAACTACGGCAACCTGTCGGACGTGACCATCATGCTGCACAAAGCCGGGGATATGGGATCCTACACCTCCAATAAACCGGTGATCTTCCCTCCCGATTCGGTATGGGTTTATGCCTCCGGCTCAACCAACCTGGCAAGTCTGACACTGCGCAGTTCGTTCCAATCGGATGCCGGTTACCTGCGTTTCCCGCGCGAAGCCCTGTTCAACAAAATCGGGATGAAAAGCGCCGTTTTTGAGCTGGATGCTTCGGGCACCTTCGTTGGTTCGTCGTACCTGTATGCAACCCTGCGCGATTATGCCCGCTTTGCTTTGCTGTATATGAACCGGGGAAACTGGCTGGGCGAACAGTTGCTGCCCGAAGATTGGGTGGATTACTCGGTGCAGCCGGCAACTGGTTCCGGCGGACAATATGGCGCTTCGTTTTGGCTGAACCTCGCCAGCGACCAGCCCGACGCCCCCACCGACATGTATATGTGCAAAGGGCACGACGGCCAGTTTATCTTCATCATTCCTTCGAAAGAACTGATTGTTGTTCGAACCGGCTATTCCAAAAAGGGCGAGTTCGACAGTAACCTGCTCCTGAAAATGATCCTCGAAAGTCTGGAAGGTTAATGGCGGGGGAAAGGGCATGAATACGTTAGTTCATGAGTGCATAGGTACATAAGGGATTCCGGGAAAAACTATGTACTTATGCACTCATGAACTCATGAACATCTGCTACACAAACCTGTTGCCTTTCAACAGCTTCACATCGTTGACAAACTGACGGATTTGCTGTTCGTCTTCCTTGCGGCACACCAGCAAAGTGCCGTCGGATTCTACCACGATATAGCCATCCAGCCCCTGCAAGACAGCAATCTTTTCGTTGGGCATATTAACGATGCAATTCTTCGAGTTGTAAAGCAATACATTTTCACCACTCACCGAGTTGGCATCGGCATCCTTCTCTTTATTCTCGTACAGCGATCCCCAGGTGCCCAGGTCGCTCCAGCCAAAATCGGCACACAATACATACACATTGTCGGCCTTTTCCATCACACCGTAATCGATGGAAATATTCTGGCATTCGGAATAGGTTTTATTGATGAAGTGTACTTCATCGGCAGTCCCGTACAACTTTTCTCCCTTTTTAAAAAGATCGGCCACATCCGGGAGATGGAGATCGAAAGCCGACATGATACTTTTCATCGACCAGATAAAAATGCCGGAATTCCAGAAAAACTCCCCGCTTTCCAGAAAAATCTGAGCCATTTCCAGGTTGGGCTTCTCGGTAAAGGTTTTCACCTTGTACAAGTTATCCAGCGACTCAAAATCGAATTTATTATCAATTTGAATGTAGCCGTAGCCAGTCTCGGGCCGGTTGGGGGTAATGCCCAAGGTCAGCAGAGCATCCTTTTCGGTGACAAACTCCAGTCCTTTCCTCACTTGCGACAGAAACTCCTCTTCCTTTAAAATCAGGTGGTCCGAGGGCGCCACAATCACATTTGCGTCGGGGTTTTCCGTCTTTATTTTATTGCAGGCATACGCGATGCACGGAGCCGTATTGCGACGCAATGGCTCCAGTAAAACCTGGCTTTCGGTAAGTTCGGGCAGCTGGGCCAGTACCAATTCTTTATAGTCCACGCTGGTTACAACCAGGAAATTTTCAGCCGGACAAAGCTTTTTCAAGCGGTCGAAAGTCATTTGTATAAACGTGCGGCCTGTACCCAGGATATCCAGAAACTGCTTGGGCATGGATGTTTTGCTCAATGGCCAAAACCTGCTTCCAATCCCGCCAGCCATAATCACACAATAATTGTTCTGCATAGCATTTATTTTTTGAACTTTGTTGATCAAATATACCCAATTTGAACTTGAAAAACCGCCTGTTTTGGTTGCTTTCATAACATGGCTGCTTTAGCTCCTGAAAATCAAATTCCCCGTTAGCGACAAACTTTTCCGAATATTTGTACCTTTATCCGAAGGTAAAAGACAAAACTGCGGTCAAGAGGCATTCGCGAATGCAGCAGGCCGCCTTTTGAACAGCACAAGGCAACACAGTGCCCGTTTGCCGTTTGTTTCGTGAGAACGTTGATGGACCAACCCAAAAGAGTAAAGAATGAAGTTTTTTTTCAGCGCCGGACGTTATTTTGCACTCCTGGCCCGGGTTTTTTCGAGGCCCGAGCGTAGCCGGATCTACCTCCAGAAGCTTTTCCTTGAGATTGAAAGCCTGGGGATCAACTCAGTAGGCATTGTGGCCGTGATCTCCACCTTTATGGGGGGCATTATTACCTTGCAGGTGGCTTATAACATGACCAACCCGTTTTTGCCCACCTACCTGATCGGATTGGGAAACCGTGATTCGCTGATCCTGGAATTCTCATCCACGGTTATGGCGCTGATCATGGCCGGCAAAATTGGCTCAAACATCACCTCCGAAATTGGCAGTATGCGGGTGACCGAACAAATTGATTCCCTCGAAATCATGGGCGTCAATTCGGCCAGCTACCTGATCCTCCCCAAAATTGTTGCTGTCGTTCTCATGTTTCCCTTGCTGTATATCCTTAGCGTATTCTTCGGGCTAATCGGCGGCCTCATCGTGGGCCCATCGCTGGGAGCAGTCAGCGCTACCGACTACATCAACGGCATCCAGTACGCCTTTACGCCTTACTATGTCACCTTCTCATTGATCAAGTCACTGTTCTTTGGTTTCCTGGTCGCCTCTGTTCCGGCTTATTTCGGGTATTTTGTGGAAGGGGGCGCCCTGGAAGTGGGCACAGCCAGTACCCGCGCCGTTGTGAATACCAACATACTGATCCTGGTCTTCGATTTAATTTTAACTCAACTGCTATTCTGATGATCCGTATAGAAAACCTGAATAAATCATTCGAAGGGAATACGGTGCTGAACAATATCACCACTGAATTTCAAAAAGGAAAAACCAACCTGATTATCGGGCGGAGTGGTTCCGGAAAAACGGTTCTGCTGAAATCGATCGTTGGCTTGCACGAGATTGACAACGGTTCCATTTATTACGACGACCGTAATTTTACGACCATGAAACCCTCTGTGCGCAAAAAGCTTCGGCAGGAAATGGGCATGGTTTTCCAGGGGGGCGCTTTGTTCGACTCGCTTACGGTGGCCGAAAATGTGCGGTTCCCGTTGGATATGTTTACCGAACAAACACCGGCTGAAAAGGCCAAACGGGTTGAATTTTGCCTCGACCGGGTGAATATCAGCCGGGAAGCGCACCGCTTATCACCTTCCGAAATATCGGGCGGGATGAAAAAACGGGTGGCCATTGCCCGCGCCATCTCCCTGAACCCCAAATACCTGTTTTGCGACGAACCAAACTCCGGCCTTGACCCGGAAACCTCGTTACTGATCGACGATTTGATCCACGAAATTACGGTGGAATTCGACATCACCACCATCATCAACACCCACGACATGAACTCGGTCATGGAAATCGGCGAGAAAATCCTGTTTATCAGTGAAGGGGAAATGTGCTGGGAAGGCACCAAGACCGAGATCCTTTATGCCGAAAACAAAAAGCTTCAGGAGTTCGTTTTTGCCAATCCGCAATACCGTCAAATCAGGGATTTACGACGGGAAGCGGATACCGAATGATGAGTGATGAATGATAATTGATGAGTGATGACTGACCCGTTATCGATTCTTTGTCGTTTTGATTTGTTCCTTTAGATTTGCCGTTTCGTCGCCTTCTTGATCAACCTAACCCTTGGGCGCCAGGGTAATCACCGGCACAATCATTTCTTCCATCGAAACGCCCCCGTGCTGGAACGTATCGCGGTAATACTGCACATAGTAATTGTAGTTATTCGGATAGGCAAAGAAATCGGCATTCAGCGCGAAAATAAACTTGGAGCTAACGTTACGCCCCGGCAAACGGGCCTTTTCGGGCTGGGTAATCTCGAAAACCTGTTTGTAGTTATAGTTCAGGTTGCGGCCCAACTTATACCGTAGGTTGGTAACCGTTTCGCGGTCGCCAATCACCTTCACGGGGCTATCCACCCGCACGGTGCCGTGATCGGTGGTCAGCACCACCTTCACCCGGTTTTCGGCCAGGCTTTTAAGCAGTTCCAGCAGCGACGAATGATTGAACCAACTGAGGGTTAGCGAGCGGTAGGCCTTTTCGTCGCTGGCCAGCTCACGCATCATATCCATTTCGGTGCGCGCGTGCGACATCATATCCACAAAGTTGAAAACCATCACCGACAGGTCGTGCTGCAGGATGCTGCCCAAATTGTCCACCAGTTTTTTGCCCGCTTTCAGGCTGACTACTTTTTCAAAATAAAGCTTTTCTTTCCGGCCCAAACGGGTCATCTGGGTTTGCAGCAACTCTTTTTCGTGACTGTTTTTGTTGCCCTCATTATCATCGTCTTCCCAGTACTGCGGATAAAGGCGAGCAATATCGAGCGGCATTAATCCCGCAAAAATAGCGTTGCGCGCGTACATCGTGGCCGTGGGCAAAATACTGTAATACAGCTCTTCCTCTTCGCTCAGAAAATACTGGTTGACCACCTGGCTCAACACCCGGAACTGATCGTAGCGCAGGTTGTCGATCACCAGCACAAACACCTTCTCGCCCTTATCCAGCAACGGAAAAACCTTTTGCCGGAACAAATCAGGGGATAGAAGCGGACGGTCGCCCGAACCTTGCTGAAACCAGTCCAGGTAGTTATTTTTTATGTACCGCGCAAAATTGTTGTTGGCCTCCACTTTCTGCATCTTCAGCACCTCATCCATGGCCGGGTCCTGCGAAGCGCTCAGCTCCAGCTCCCAGTAAACCAGTTTCCGGTACACCTCTTTCCACTCGTTAAAATCGAGGCGTTCGTTCAGCCGCATCCCGATCCTGGAAAATTCGCTTTGATAATCGGCGTTTGTTTTGCGGGTAACCAGCTCGCGCTGATCGACATTCTTTTTAATGGAAAGCAGGATTTGCTTTGGATTGACCGGTTTAATCAGGTAATCGGCCATTTTGGAGCCAATAGCCTGATCCATGATATCCTCTTCTTCGCTTTTGGTAATCATCACCACCGGCACATTCGGTTTCAGGCTTTTCAGTTCGCCGAGCGTTTGCAAACCGGTCATGCCCGGCATGTTTTCATCCAGGAAAATAATATCGTAATGGTTGTCGCGCACCAGGTCAATGGCATCGGTCCCATTCGTGGCCGTGGTCACTTCGTAACCTTTTTGCTCCAGGAAAATGATATGGGCGCGTAACACATCAATTTCGTCGTCCACCCAAAGGATATGTATTTTTTTCATGGCTCAATCGTTTTGGAAATGAATCACCAGCCTGTTCACTCACAAGCAGCCGGTAGGCTAATAATAGTAAAAATCGCGGTCAACCGGCTGGTCCTTAACAAAGTTTAACGCCATCAGGGTTTCAGATAATCCAGCTTGTACAGTTCAAGATAATCGCTTACATCCTTATTTTGAAGGAGGATCGTATAGTTCGTTTGGGAAATTACGAAATTACGATAGTTTACCTCGGCAAGCGGTCCGTACACTTGCGGGTCCCTGACAATTCCGCGCAGGTAAGCCATACCAGCCTCTTTTGTGGCGAAAGATGACACCCGAACCAACACCTGTTGCACATCGAATGAAACTTCCTGTACCTGTAAGCCTTGCGTTTCCGGGCTTTGCTGATTGTGCCCCCGGATGGCCTCCACTACCGCCGAATAGTCAACGCCACTGGCTGGCAGAATGAGCACAAAGCCATGCTCGCCGGTTTCCCCGGTTTTAAATGCCCCCTGATAAGCCGGAAGCTCCGGGGCAACTGGCGTTACGACGACCGGCTGGGGAGTCGTTTGCACAGCTGCCGTGCTTTCGCCGGTAAATCCGCCGCTAATGTAATAGTCGCGGAAGAAGTTCATGTACTCTTCCAGATTGCCGTTGGCGATCAGCTTTCCAAGGTTTTCTTCTGTAATGAGGAAGTTCCGGTAACTGCGGGTTTCGAGCTCACTGAACAAACTGCGGGTAGTTACTACCGAACGGAAATAGGTCATGGACTCGCTGACGGTGCCCGGCAGCTCAACCACCAAAAGTTGTTGCCCCGCGAACGATCGCTGCTGCATGGGCAAACTTTCGTTTGCATAGTTTTCGCGATGGTAGGCTCCAAACGCGGACATGAGCGGACGCAGGTTAAACGAAGCATCGTTCACGGCAATCACAAACAACTGTTTCGCCTGGTTATCACGCGTAAACATCGACTTGCCACTTTCTGGTTTTACCAGCACAAACGTACCCCTTTCCTCCTGCCGGTTTTCTTCTTCCAGTGCCTTGGCCATTAACTCTTCAGGCTCGGGCAGCTCGTCCTGCGGGAAATCGCCTCCAATAAACCGGCTGTAGTTCCTGATGAAAAATTTCAGGTAGTCAGTGTAATTGTTGTCGCCCAGCATCTCGCGAAAGTTGAGTGACGAAGCCACAAAATTCACGTAATCGATGCCCTGCAGCGTTTCGAATACCTCCCGCTTACGAATGACCGACCGGAAATAGATAAGCCCTTGTTCTTTGCTTTCCAGCGAACGCACCACCAGCAACATGGTCTGCGGGTTGAGGTTCTCGGTTTCAATATCGAAATCAATCCGCGTATAGTGGTCGATGTTGTAGTTTGCCAGGTCAAATTTCAGCCGGTTCAGGTCAACTTTTGCTTCGCGCGGAAACGCGATCACAAAGTAATGGAGCAGGTCTTCATCATACGACCACTTTCCGCCGAACTCATCCTCGCCCCGGCGATCGTTTGCCAGCAACTCGTCATTTTCGATTTCCTCGTTCAGATAACCCATGGCCACCAACTGCTGGTAATCCACCAGGGTGCTGTCCTGAATGAGTTTCAGGATGCTTTCGGCCAAGGGTATGGCCGGGCTTTTCGGGTAGGAACGTATGTAACCGTTCAGTTCCTGACCAAACTGCTCCATCGTTGAGGAAGTTCCATCGGCAATAGTCTCGATGAAAGCAACTTTCGGCAACAGCAAACTATCGGGCGACAAGGCTTTCAACTGCCGCGCCAGGTCTCCGGCACGGGAGTAATTTCCCTGTTGGTATTGATAAAATGCTTGCTGGTAAAGGTTATTCAGGCTATCGTTGCGCGCTTCAAGCTCAATAAAATAATTGGGGTTGATCAGGTATTGGGCGTACTTGCTGTCCGGATAATTTCCGATGATCAGGTTTCGGTAATAATTCGATTTAACCATATCGCCGGTTTGTTTATACAAATCCCATAGCTCAAACCAGGTGGTTAGCTGATAAACATTGTTGTCGTAACGGGTCAGCAGTTCTTCGTAGTGTTGAATGGCCAGCGGGTAATTGTCGTAGTCGGTTTTGAAAATACGCCCTGCATTAAACAAAGCGTCCCTGATTTTCAGGTGCGAGGAGGCCAGCGCTTCTTCGGTGAGGGGAACATCCTGCATATAATATTCGCGGCTCAGGCGGTCGTTAATCCTGGGGGCCTCGGGCTTCTCAGGCTTTTCCGTTCCTTCCGCGGCTTCCTCTTCCTCCTCTATGGCGAGCTGTGCGGCCGAGCTTTTGTTTTTTCGACGCCAGTTATCTTCCAGCTTACGGTTGCCCCAGGTTTGTGCAAATTCAACCTTTCCGTAGGCCATGGTGGACGGGTTGTAGAAATACCAGCCCGAGCCGCGCTGCTGCTGGCCAGATCCCGTCCGGGCCTGGTTCATCCGAAAAAAGCTGCGGTCCATTTGTTCGTCCAGTTCAGCCTGCTTTCTACGCAGTTCTTCGTCGCGCGCCTGCTGAATCCACCCGGCAATCAAGTTGTTGCGCTCCCCATCCGACAAAGCGGCTATCCGTTGCAAGCTGTCTTCCCGCTCGATAGTATAGAGATTATCCGTCAAACGGGTCAGGCTTTTGTACCTGTCGGCTATGAAATTGTAGTTGGGATAATTATTGTCGATCACCACCATCGCGCTATCGTAGTAATTTTGTGAGAGCCGGTAGTTTTGTTCCTCAAAATAGATATCCGCCAGGGTAAGGCACGATAAGGCCCGCTGAAACAGATTTATGCTGCTGGCTGCCGCGGACCGCACGTATTGGTCAACCGCCGCCTGCTGCTGCCCTTCCTTGGCATAAATATTTCCCAGCGCAAAATAAATCTGGTCTCGGAACTCGGTATTTTTCTCGTCGCGCAGCATTTTTCGAAGTTCCTTTTTCAGCTTTTCAACATCGCTCTCGCCTGTAAACACCCCGGCAGCATTGATGCGGGCGTTGAAGGCCATGATGTAGGAAGGGTTCATGCGGGCCACCTCGCGAAAGGTTTCCGAAGCCAGCGCATGTTGTTCAGTCTCCTTGTAAAGTTGGGCCAAAATATATTTGTACCGCACCCGCTCGTGTTTACGCCTGGCATTGTTGACGGCAGTTTTTAGCTGCGGAATAGCTTCATGGTATTCGTTACGGCGCATGTGGAAATCGGCCACAGCCAGCGAAAACGCGCCGGTAAGTCGCTTGGGAAAAGCCACCGAGGCATCCATATTCTGAATGTATTCGAGGGCTTCATTGTAGCGTTCCAACTCCGTCAGACAACGCACCATCCATACATAGGCGTCATATTTGGTTTCCTCGTTGCTGAATTTGCGGATGACGTACGAAAAGTTCTCCATGGCCTGCATGAACTTCTTCTGGTAGAAAAAGGCCTGCCCCATCAACAGGTAACTGTCGTCCACCCAATTGTTGTACTCTTCTTTCGAAGCCAGTTTTTTGTACGACAACGAACGGATCCTGCGCCGTTTTGGCTTTTTGGTGATGGAATGCATGTTGATCAGTTTGGATGCTTTCAGGATGGCGTTTTCCATCTCCGACTGGGCAACACGGTCGGTACCGCCCTCGCTCGATTTATAGATGGGCAGTATCCTCGAATAATCGTCCTCCACCGATGTATTGATCCGTTCCAGGCCAGCATTCAGACTTTCTTTGCCGTTGAAATAAACATTGTAATGCGACGACAGGTTGTGGTAAGCCCGTGTGATGACGGTATTCTTCTCGGTAGAACATCCCCAAAAGAACCCAATCACCAGAAAAAGTAAAAAAATATAGCCTGATTTTTTTTTCAACCTT
Source organism: Mangrovibacterium sp. (assembly GCA_050178015.1). Lineage (GTDB taxonomy): Bacteria > Bacteroidota > Bacteroidia > Bacteroidales > Prolixibacteraceae > Gaoshiqia. The sequence goes on along the minus strand of JBFXGM010000013.1, from coordinate 42,695 downwards.
GCATTTTTTCTCGTTAGGATAACTAAAGAATCCCTTTATTATTGCTTTGTACAGACAAAATCCCGGAAGTAATTAACCGTGGGACGTCTCCCGGTTTTGCCGGGTTACTGCCAACAGGTTTCCGAGCTAGCCAACAGGTTTACAATATTACAAAAATCAGTGTAAACTACGCGTCTGTGACGATAAGTTGTCTGTTCAAGACATAGGATAAAACGAAAAGTCAATTCAAACACCTGGCATGGTCTATTTCGCAGGAATAGGAAATCAAGTGAATCGCTATTGTTTAGGAAGATGCACCCGAAAGATGGATCCTTTTCCCGGCTCGGAGTTTATCGTTAGTTTACCCCTGTGTACGGCGATAAACTCGCGGCAAATTTTTAGTCCAATGCCGGTTCCGCTTTCGCGCATGGTGCCAGGTTTCGATATTTGAAACTCCTCCGAAAACAACGTATCTAAAACCTCCCGGCTCATACCGGTTCCCGAGTCTGCCACTTCAATGGTCACTTCGGCTGAACGCTCAGCCGAGCGTACCATTACCACATCACCCGGGTTACTATATTTCACGGCATTCGAAATCAGGTTGCGCAACACAATCTCAATCAGCTTCATATCGCCAAACACCCTTACAGCCTTCAGCTCTGTTTCCAGTCCCACATTTTTTATGGCTAGCTGGGCATCCAGGTTCGACCTGATTTGCCCCAGTAAACCGGGCAACTCAAATACAGCCGGTTTAAAGCGGACTTCCGAGCGGCGGAAGTCGGAAAAGTTCAGTAGGTTTTCGAGCAGCGAATACGTGTTGCTGGTCAGCGCCTCCAGCTGGTCGATAAATGCTTTGCGCTCCTGCTCCGGCAACATGTCGGCACGCAGCAGGTCGAGGTATTGGATGATGGCCACAAACGGATTACGCAGATCGTGCGAAATGATTGACAACAACCGGTCTTTACCAGCGCTGGCAACTTCCAGCTTACGGGTGAGCCGGGCATGGCTTCGATATTTGAGGAACAACAGCACCAACAGCCCGAGAAACAGCAGCGACAGGATCAAGGCGTAAACCGACTGTCTCTTTTTGAGGATGTACTTATCACTAATGTCAACCAAGCTGGCTGCAAGCTCCTGCCTCTTGTTGATTTCGCTGAGGGTCTGGTATTGATTGACCAGAAACACGGAATCATAAGCAGCCACAAATGATTCAATCAGGCTGTCCGGCAGAGGCTCATTTGCCAACGCAGCGTAAAACTGCAACCTCGTCTTCTGCACTTCCAGTATTTGAGACGAAAGCTCCAGTTTACCGGCCAGTTTAAGGGCAGCATCCAGCTCGGCCTCTCCCGCCTTTTTCTGATTCATATGGGCATAGGTAATGGCCCGGCCCAGGTGTACCCCGATTTTTCCGTAGTCATAGTTACGCTCATTGAACAAAACCATAGCCTGATTATAATGATCCAGTGCCTCCATACATTTTCGTTGTCTGCAAAGAATATTTCCAATTTCAGTGAGCGTAGTGGCCTCAAACGATTTGTTACCAGCCTGTTTGTTTAGCGCCAGATCTTGCCGGTAATAGTCAAGCGCCTTTTCGTAGTTACCTGTCAACTTGTACACACGGGCCATTCCCATATTACAGGTTGAAACAATATTTTGTGAGCGATGATGTATATAAAGGTCAAGCGCCTGCTGGTAATAGTTTAGAGCCGCAGAAAAGTCTTTTTGTTGCAGATGTACCTGTCCCAGGTTAATGTAGGCATAAGCCATTCCCTCGGGTTGTTTCAGCTGAGTGAAGTAGTGCAGCGAGCTATCGGCAAAGGTATGTGCCAAGGGGACGTTTCCGCTTTGGCTATACACATCGCCCAGATTGTTATAAGCATAACCAATTTGCACCGAGTCGCGGATTTCCATGGCAATCTTCAGTGAACGATTAAAATAAGCAAGCGCCTGATGTATGTCCGAATGATAAAACAGCAACGATGCCCCCAGCATGTTGGCTGCCTTGGCTTCCTCGCCGCGAAACTTCAGGCTGTCGGCCATCCGGATAGCCAGTTCGCCGCAAGCCACCGACAAATGGCGGTCCGACTCGCGCAATTGCCAGCTGATATCAATCAGATAATTGACTTTTTCCCGATTCTCCATATGCTGCAAACGGGCAGGAATGCTGTCGGGAAGCTGAACGCCTCCCATTCCGGCAAGCGGCAACAGGACCAGGCTAAGCCGAAAAGCTAGCCGAATAATGGTAGTTTCAATCTGATGCACGTGTAATTCCCTTTAACTCGTGCCAAAAGTTACGAATTATTTCTTCGCTGCGGGTTGTTGAAAGGGATTTATCCCAATATTTTTCAAAGAATTCTTGACCGAATGACCGCAATTCATGTCAGGAAGACGCTTCCCAGGAACAAACATGGCATCGGTTTTCAATAGCCGGTTCAGTTTTATGTATCGGGCGATCAACGAAATCGGGTTACACGTCAAAAGTTCTTCTTCAAAAAATCGAAGGCATTGCCCTTCATAAAACGTTCAACAATTTCATCGGCTTTGAGCCGATTAAATTCACATAGCTTGTTTGATTGTTCGGACACTAAAAAATTGTAGGCATGTTTTTCGAGATAACTGTCAAACAACGGCATATCTTCGGCGGTCCAGAAACCATTCAATGGGTTGATCATTCCATCGTAGTCGGATCCGATACATTGAATCCCCCAGGCAAACTGGTTGTTCCGGTTTAGCACGTCGGCAATGTGCGCAATCTGGTTCCAAATGAGTTTCGACTTGTGAAACAGCATTTTCCGCCGGTTGAAAAACGGTCCGCTCTTTTTTAGCTCCAGTTCGCTGGCCACTCGGCGTTCATCGAACTGAATGCCAAACAAGCCACCCGACCGGGCCACCCTGACAATTTCATCATCAAAAAAATTAATATCATTTGGCTGAAACTTCCCGTAATTGAACAAATTATCCTCTACTTTCTCCTTGTGCGATCTTAATCCGTTTACAGTGCCATGGCTCACCAGCAAGGGGATAAGCTCGCCGGGGAATTCATCTTCCAGAAACTGATAATACTCTTCGCGCGCCTTCACGCTCATGTGTTTGAGGTCAATCAGAATGCGCCGCCCATCGGTATTGTCGAGTAATTTGCGAACAACCTTCCAACCCAGCTCCCGAAACCCCTCATTCATCCCTTCGGACTGATCGCATAGCTTACGCACGATTCCATGCAGGCTTTGTGCATGACCAACCAGTTCATTATTGAAATGATGGGTCAGTCCGATGAAAAACAAGCGCTTATCCCAGTGTTTGACTTTATCAACATTGGCCAGCACTTCATTTGGATCGGCTGTTTTTCCCATCATCTGCAGGCCGCAATTAAAAACATGTGCCCCTTCAATGGATAAAACCACATGTATGGTGGTGGTTTCAGTATCCGGATTCTCCTCTATTTCATGAAAACCGGAAATTAAACGATATTGGTACCACCTCCCGTCAATCCTGACCCGGTGCCCGTCCAATTGTTTGTAGAAATTATATTCCAATTCCAGGTCGGTAAAGTAGTCATCCATTTTCTGAACGTAGTCAATTCGTTTCTTGCCCATGCCAATCACCAAATTGTTCACCAAATCCCCGGGTAACCCGGTACCGATTTTGGTCATCACGAAGCCCTTTTCCAGTCCGCACAGCGACACAAAGACCACCTGCGCACCACCTTTGGCCAGCGACGTAAAATCGGCTTGCCTGAATTTAGTGAGCGTAGTTGTAATGTTGGCCAGCTTGTCAAGCACCGAAGGCGAGTCGGCGTACCACAGGCTGTTCTGGTGGGTTCTGTTTGGATCGTTGTTCCCCGGCTTCCGGTTAAAACTTTTTCCCAACGGCTTAATGGCCGGATGGATGTGTAAATCGATAGATTGCGAATCCATGTTTCATCATTTTAGAAGTTAATCAGAACTGCGTTCATACGGAATCACCGGCTTTAATGAATGCCCGGTTGATAGACAACTAAAAGTGATTGGCTGATTCTTGGTTTGAAGATGCTGCTACGCCCCCTGTCTTTGGGCTACACAATTTAAGAATAAAATATCCGAATTACAAAAAATGTTTTCAATACATGAAACATCTTCCCTATAAATTTCCTGCAAGATATGCAGAAAGAGAGGCCTATCCGGGTGTTTCTACTTTCCAGCCGATTTAATACCTTTATCGGGTTGATCAACAAAAAATAGAAAATGGTCCGTACACTAGCCAAAATCAGCCTGGTGCTCCTGCTAATTGTTGCCCTGCCCATGAGCTTCTACCTGGTGCGCGAATATTCGGCGCTGACCAAGAACGAGCAGATGGTAGAACGGGTGTTTTCCACGCAGCTGGAGTCAATCCTGTTTTCGGTGAACCAGTACTCGGAGAACGTGCTGGGACAGTGGAGCCAAACCCTGGACCATCCCCTGCCGCCTGACGATGAGCTGATGCACTCGTTGGTAGAAAACCTACTACAAAACAACCCGGCGATCCTGGGCATCCGCTTTTTTGAACCCGACAGTCAACTGGTGCTGGCCGAATTTCACCGCAAAGACCACGGCGGCAGTTTTGGTGATTTCCCCGAAGCCAAACAAATTGCTGCCATGCGCGATTTTCTGGCAAACAACTACCAACGGTTGAATGCCTCACACTCCGGAGAACTGGTTAAATATTGCTTTCTCCCAAAAAACAAAAACGGACAGGAAGCCTGCCAGTTACTGGTTGAGCCGGGCACATTCATCGCCCAAAACCTACGGGCACAAGTGCAACAAATCTCACAGGAGATCTTTTACATCCAGATACGGAACAAACAAACCGGACAGCTGATGATGCACACCGGCGAAGCAGACGAACCGACCGACTCACTGCAAACTGCCGACATGTGGTATCTGCCTCACTACGAGTTGGGCATCCGTTTGAAAACGAAAACAATTTACGAACTCGCCACTGAGCGCACCCGCCGCGATAATTACCTGCTACTGGGCATGGGCCTGCTGGTGGTACTGGGCTTTTTATTTGTGTTCGTGAACATCCGCAGAGAAATAAAATTGGCCGCCCTGAAGTCGGAGTTTGTTTCCAATGTGTCGCACGAAATCCGCACACCCCTGGCACTCATCAGCATGTATGCCGAAACCTTGCTGCTCAAACGGGTGAAAACCGAACAGAAACAGGAAGAATACCTGCGCACCATTCAGCAGGAAAGTGTCCGGCTGACCGACATTGTCAACCGCATCCTAAACTTTTCGCGCCTGGAGAAAAACCGCCTTGCCTACAAATTTGTGCCTGTTGACCTGAATAAACTAGTGCCTCAGATCCTGACATCGTTACAGGCCCACCTGCATAACGGACAAGTGGATTGCCGTTTCAGCAGCCATACGGAACCAGCCACCGTACTTGCCGATACCGAGGCCGTAAAAGACATGTTGGTAAACCTGATTGACAACGCCATTAAATACGGGGCCGACCATGATAAGAAAATTGAGGTGAGGCTGCTCCGGAAAAGCAAACAAATTTGGGTGGAAGTAGAAGACAACGGGATTGGTATTTCGGCCAAAAACCAGAGATATGTTTTCGATCAGTTTTACCGGGTAACCGAAGGCGATTTGGCACACAAGGCCAAAGGCTCGGGGCTGGGGCTCAATCTGGTAAAACGAATGATGAAAGCGCACGGTGGCAGCGTGGCAGTGCGCAGTAAACCGGGTGACGGAAGTACGTTTATTCTGAAATTTCCTATGAAAAAATAACAATCATGTCAAGAATTCTAATCGTTGAAGATGAACAGGCCATGCTGACTGGCCTGCGCGATAACCTCGAATTTGAAGGTTACGAAGTAGATACGGCCGACCGGGGCGATGATGGCTTGAAAAAACTGCAAACCAGCACCTACGATTTGGTATTGCTGGACGTTATGCTTCCAGGCCTATCGGGCTTTGATGTGTGCCGAAAAAGCCGGGCACTGGGCATCGACACGCCCATCATCCTGCTGACTGCCCGCGGCGAAGAACTGGACAAAGTGCTGGGATTGGAACTGGGCGCCGATGATTACATCACCAAACCCTTCAGTCTTCGCGAGTTGCTGGCCCGCATCAAAGTGATTTTGCGCCGAACCGGAAGTACCGGGAATAATCTGCACCAAAGCAGCTTGATCACGATTGGTAATTTACGGGTATCGTTCGATGCTTACGAAGCGTACCTGGATGATACGCCGGTGAAAATGTCACACAAAGAATTTGAAATACTGCATTATCTGCACCGCCATGCCGGCAAAATTGTCACCCGCGACGATTTGCTCGACCATGTCTGGGGCATGGATTATCAACCCACTGCCCGCACGGTGGATAATTTCATCGTCCGCCTTCGAAACAAGGTGGACACACCCGACAGCCAGCATATTATCACCGTTCACGGCATGGGGTACAAACTGGTAATGTGATTGAAGAAAATCCGTTTATGAGATCCGTACAAGCCTTTATTGCAGGACAAAACTGATAGGCACGCTAAACGAAACCCGCACGTTTTCGCCGCCCTGCCGGCCGGGCTTCCAGCGCGGCAAACTGTTAACCACCCGCAAGGCTTCCTTGTCCAGGGCAGGATCAACACTTCGGATGACACGGGCATCGGTCACCTGACCATCTTTGCCCACCACAAAATTGACATATACTTTTCCCTGTACGCCGTTTTCCTGCGCAATGACGGGATATTTGATGGCGTTGGCGATAAATCTTCGAAGAGCCAGTTCCCCTCCCGGAAATTCGGGCATTTCTTCCACAATGAAAAAGACAGGCGATTCATCCTTTTCTGCTTCCTTCTCCCGCTGCACGGCAACCATCATCGGGGCGATGTCGATAGAAGTTTGCTGATCGGCCTCGGTCGCATCAACCTCCAGCTCTTCTTCAATTTCCACTTCATTGGAAACAATATTCAGCACCTCCACCACTTTGGGCGGCGGGGGCGGTTCGGGCGGACGTACTTGTTCCTGCCGGGTTATCGGGATTATTTCGGTTTCTACCTCCTGGGTGACCACCTGACCTAGTTGGCCGGTTTCTTTTACGGTTGACTTCCACTCGAAGGCAATAAAACATATACCCAATGCCACGATCAGTCCCACCTCAACAAAAATATTGTGGTAATTGTCCAGATCGACATTCGGATATTTCTTCGTTTCCATATTTCTTTTTTTACTATGCTTATTTGCGAGTACTTCAGGTACATGTCATTGTTTGATTGAAGACGCAAAAGCCGGGCTTTTGCAACTAGTTTAGGATCTTATTCCCCTTTGATGGGGTGATGAACACGGTTCATGAGCTGAGTTTGGGGCCTGTTCAATTTCAGGCTGTTTGTTTTACATGTATTTATACGGTTTCTGGGAGAAGCTGGTTTCCAAATTACGTAACATGCAGTATGTTAATGACCGTGTTTTTGGGCAGATGCAGGTCAGGCTTGTGCCCGATAGGCAAGAGAAATCATTATCGATGGCAGATTAATGATCAACGATTTATGATTGAGTACCCTCAACCGGGTTGGAAATATCTTTACTATTTCCATGAAATGCGCAAATTACAGCAGCCGATCGGTGAGGGTACAGCTCCTGCGGAAACGTTTCATCACACCCTGCGGGCTGGTCAGTTCGATGTAAATCACATAAATACCCGGGCGGGCAACCGAATTGTCATCCTGCTTTCCTGTCCAGGTCCACTCCCCGCTTTGCCCGGCAGTTTCCTGGTTGATGAGCTTTCGGACAAACCGGCCCCGTGAATCGAAAATGGTAACATTGGCTACATAATCTGTCCTCCAGAAGGAATACCCAATGCTCAGAATATCATGATAACCATCGTAGTTCGGAGAGAAAACTTCGGGGTAGATTGTTAGCTCTTCCTGCAAAGGCAATCCGGAATGGGTTAGCGAATTGGGGCAGCCCGGGGTGGCAAATCCGGCCGATGCGGCACACGAGGCCCAGTTGTCGGCCTCGGTACCAGCCCTGTCAAATGAGGTGCGTTCCAGCGACACGCCTTCTTTATCCGCCAAAAAAGGATGGTGCATGGTAGCGGAATAGTACATTTCATCAATGATCTCCAGCGAATCATCCAACAAAAGCAGGGTACCTTCGCTATCGGGAAGGGCCGGCAGCTGATCCGCCAACCGAAAGTTCCCGGTACACGACGCCGGGTATGTGGCCCGAATGTTGGCCGTATCTTTGCTGAGCAACAAATAAGCCCCAGGTTGGAGATAGCTTTCGGACGACGTAACAGGTGACACGGACATCAAATTGCCCTCCGGATCAAGGCCAGCCGTGTACAGGTGGTCAAGGCGGATCGTTTTGGCGGATGAATTGTACAGCTCCACAAAATCACTGCCGTAAGGTTTTGGATTGAACAGGACTTCGCTGATGAGGACTTCGCCATGCAACGCCAGGGTTTCCGGGTCCAGTGGCGGCTCTTCGGCCTGCACCAGTACATTATCAAAGATGACTTTATCCGAGGCATAGCTGCTGTTCATCCGCACAATGATCCGTAACGAATCACCGGCCAGCCCAGTCTGGCTGACAGTCGCTTCTCCCCAGTTGCCGGCATTCAGCCCGTTGGTTTCAAAAAGATGCTCCGGACGGTTGTCCAGTTGGTAATACACATTCAAATATTTATTGCCAGCGTTATTCCCGCTTCCGGTTTCCCAGGCCGTCAGTTCGCAGCTCACATTCAGCAGGTTTTTTATGTTTATCCACCGTGACATCCAAACCGCCTCGCCATCACAATCCAAGGCCTCAAAGCGTCCGCCGGAAGTGGTTACGGTTTTAACGTAATCATTTGCGGCTGTGAACTGGCACTGGTCGGTAATCAGTGTCCATTGATCGATGCCATCCAGGTCTGAATGCACGGATACACCATCGGCGTCCCCCCAAACACCTTTATCGGGAACTGCAAATCTTTCTTCCCAAACAGAACCAGCATAACTTTCAATTGTTAAGAAATTTACAAGCAGAAAGATAAATAACCAATTATTCGTGTTCATTCGGTGAAAAATTAAAAGTAAACAACTAATTTTGGGGCTTTTAGGCTACGTGCTGAAGAACGTGATCATTAAAAAGTAAATTAACAAAATTTTTTTAAATTATGAAAGTTGCAGTTGTTGGTGCAAGTGGAGCTGTAGGCCAGGAATTTCTGAACGTGTTGGCCGAACGGAATTTTCCGCTCGATGAGTTAGTTTTGTTTGGATCGGCCAGAAGTGCCGGAACCGAGTATGAATTTAAAGGGAAGAAGCTAACTGTAAAGGAGTTGAAACACAACGATGACTTTAAAGATATCGACATTGCTTTGACCTCGGCCGGGGCTTCCATTTCCAAGGAATTTGCATCCACCATCACCAAATACGGCGCGATCATGATCGACAATTCAAGCGCTTTCCGTTATGATGATGATGTGCCATTGGTGGTGCCCGAAGTTAACCCGGAAGATTCGAAAATACGTCCCCGCAACATTATTGCCAATCCAAACTGTTCAACCATTCAGATGGTTGTGGCGCTGAAACCGATCAACGATCTTTCAACGATCAAAAAAATTCAGGTTGCTACCTATCAGGCAGCCAGTGGCGCCGGTGCACAGGGGATTGCCGAACTGGAAGAACAAACCAAGCAAGTGGCCGGCGGCGAAGAGCCTACTGTCAGCAAATTCCAATACCAGTTGGCGATGAATATCATTCCGCACATCGATGTGTTCCTGGAAAACGGGTACACCAAGGAAGAAATGAAAATGAACTGGGAGACCAAAAAGATAATGCATACCGACGCCGAAGTGAGTGCTACCTGCGTTCGTGTGCCGGTGGCCCGCTCCCACTCCGAAGCCATTTGGATTGAAACCGAGGATGAACTGAGCCTGGAACAGGTGCGCAATGCTTTCGAAAACTTTGAAGGCTTGACTGTGATCGACAATCCGCAGAACAAGGAATACCCCATGCCGTTGTTCGTTGCCGGACAGGACGATGTATATGTGGGCCGTTTGCGTAAAGACCTGACCAACCCGAAAGGCCTTACTTTCTGGTGTGTTGGCGACCAAATCAAAAAAGGCGCTGCCCTGAACGCTGTTCAAATTGCCGAGTGGTTAATTAAAAACGGTGAAGTGAAATAAGTACACGGACTTGTTCCGATGGACGATAAATAAAGAAAGCCGGGCAGTTGTCCGGCTTCTTTAATTTAGAAATGGGTTATCGGGAAGAAACTAACCATAGTGTTTATTCACCGGAAAAGACAATCGTAACCCTCATTTTCCAATTATTGTATGAATGGGGGCTTTTTTAGGTTGAATACCGCTTCCCAGCTCACGAACGATATGTTTTTGGCAGATCGACCGTTTTTTTGCAAAACAGTTCAGGCCCACTTGTCGAGGGCCGAATTTAAAAACCGGTTAGCCTTGTAAAGTTGAGTAAACACACTGGTTGCGAAGTCGATAAAACCTTCACCTACTACTTGCTGATCGGTAACGGGCACTCCAAAAGCATACGATTTATAGCGCAACAGGTCAATCGCCTCAAAATCCTTGTCAAACCCTTTCGGCGCCGTTTTCAACTTTTCGCCTTCAATCGACTTGAAATAACGGTTGAATTCCGGGTCATCCAGGATATCCTGAAAATCCCCGGGATGATCGTGGATTTCCCAACGAACGGCTTTCAGCTGATCAGCAGGCGGACACCAAATGCCACCGCCCAAAAACGAATTTCCCGGCTCAATATGAATGTAATAACCTGCCCGCGAGCTTTTCCGGCCACCAGCAGCAATGAAGCTTCCCATGTGGGTTTTGTAGGGCGTTTTATCAGGTGAAAAACGCACGTCCCGGTAAATGCGGAACAAGCAATCGTTGGGACTGAGGGGCGGAACTTCAGGATCAAACTTTCGGATTGCCTGGATCATGATTTCGGTGAAAAACAACACCTTGGTTTTGCTGTCTTCATAGCGATTTCGATTGGCATCGAACCATTCCTTCTGGTTGTTCCGCCCCAGATCGCTTAAAAAGTCAAGTACTGGTTTCATGAATTGGGATTTTATTGATTTTTGTCGTATAAATGCAACTGGTCATTGGACGCCAGCCCAAGTTACTGAAAAGAAGAGGTCGTTGGGCCGGAATCAAAATGGAATGCTATTTTTGTTGGTAACATTTTTAACATGGAAAAGTTTGCATTAATCGTAGCTGGCGGAAGTGGTTCGCGTATGGGGGCCGAAATCCCGAAACAATTTCTGGAACTCGCGGGGAAACCGATACTGATGCGGACGATGGAACGGTTCGCGGCATACGATCCAGACATCCGGTTGGCGCTGGTATTGCCGGTCAGCCAAATCACACGGTGGAACGAACTGTGCCATACCTATCAATTTACCTTAAAACATGTGGTGGCCAAAGGCGGAGAAAGTCGCTTTCAGTCGGTAAAAAACGGTCTGGCCTTGCTGCCTGCCGACGGACTGGTTTTTATTCACGATGGCGTTAGGCCGCTGCTGACAGTCCAAACATTGCGTAACTGCGAAGAAACTGCTATTAAATACGGCAATGCGCTTCCGGTAATACCGGTGGTGGAGTCGCTCCGCCAGCTGGCGGGAGACAGTAGCCGTCATGTGGATCGAAGTCAGTTCCGGCTGGTGCAAACCCCGCAAACATTCCGACTCGACCTCATCAAGGAAGCCTATCTCCAACCCGAAAGCCCGCGTTTTACCGACGATGCCTCGGTTTGCGAAGCTTTAGGCGAAAAAATCCACTTGGTGGCCGGTAACCCGGAGAACATTAAGATTACCCACCCTGCCGACCTCAAATTGGCCGAATGCCTTTGGTCAGGCCTCGATTAAAAAAACCTGGCCGGTAAGCCTGCCAAACTTGCCGTCGGCATTAGCTTCATTCCTCGATTTATTTCGTCATTCGCCGATTCCAGTGCTGTGGAAATATCTTCCCTGGATTAGTTTTGTGCCGCCCAAAACAAAGTAGCAGTTCGGTATGTTAACTTCTTGTAAACTCAGGAAACTTTAGAAATATTTAAAGTTTCCTCATCCAATTAAGGGCTATATTTGCGGGCATCATGGAGAACAAGAAAAAACAGATTGTTGAAGAAGCAGGCCAATTGTTTATGCGCCACGGGATCCGGAGTGTGACCATGGACGATGTAGCACAGGAGTTGGGAATCTCAAAGAAAACGCTCTATCAACACTTTAAGGACAAGGAACAACTTGTCGAGCAGGTGGTAGATGTTTTTTTCCTAAGAAACCCAAACTATCGGATTTCAAAAGAACCGGGAATGAATGCCATTGACCGGGTACTCCGGATCCGGGAGTATATGGCCAAGATGTTTAAACTGCTTCAAAACAACATGGAGTTCGATTTACGAAAATTTTATCCGCGCGTGTACCGGAAGGTGCTTGATTTTAAACGGATAAAAATTTACGACGACAATTTTTCGGTACTGGAGCAAGGAAAGGAGGAAGGCCTCTTTCGCGAAGATTTGGACAGTAATATGATTTCGCGCCTGGCGGTAGGCCGGTTCCTGCTCACCCTAAACCCCGATAACGGGTTGTTTACCGAAGCGGAAACCCGCGACATCCGGGTCTTCGACCAACTTGTAGATTATCATTTTCACGGCATATGCACCGAAAAAGGATTACAGTACTATAAACAGCAATTAAACAATGTTCAGCATGAAGACTAAGTTCAAACAGCTATTTACCTTACTCTTGTTCCTGGTGATAGCCGGGACGGCGGGGGCCCAGGGGGTGCTGTCGTTTTCGTTGGCCGAAGCGCAAAGCTTCGCGCTGAAGAATTCGTATGTCATCCGCAACAGCGGCCTCGATGTGGAAGCTGCCCGAAAGAAAGTATGGGAAACTATCGCGACTGGCTTGCCGCAAGTTTCGGGGACAGCTAACTATTCCAATTTTTTGAACCTGCCGGTTTCGCTCATTCCCGGAGAATTTTTCGGAGGCGACGCGGGAACTTACATTCCGGTAAAATTCGGGCAGGACTTCAACTCGGATTTCGGGTTCACTGTGAACCAGCAAATTTTTGACGGCTCGTACCTGGTGGGGGTCAGTTCAGCAAAAATTTACCTGCAACTTTCTACTCAAACGAAAGAGAAAACGGAAATTGAAATTCGTCACTCGGTAGCCCAGGCATATTACATGACCCTGGTTGCCGAAGAAAACCTGGCCGTGATGAAGGAAAACCTGGGCAACACACAAAAACTGGAAAGCGACACCAAAGCCATGTACGAAAACGGTTTTGTGGAAGAACAGGATGTGGATCAGATGCGCCTGCTGGTGCAACGGGCCGAAAACGAAATCCTGAAGGCCGAGCGCGAAATCCGCGTAGCCAGCATGGTGCTGAAATACACGCTTGGCGTGGAAATGGAAACTCCGATCGAACTGACCGACAAGCTGGATCACTTTGTGGCTCCCTTACTGGCCGGAGAAGATAACGGGCTTGGCTTTGATTATGCCTCGCATATTGATTTTCGACTGCTCGACACGCAGCGGCAAGCCAACCACAAGTTGCTCCTACTCGAAAAATCGGCCTATTTGCCCCAAATCGGCGCGTTTTACAACTGGAGCAAAACAGCTTATGGCAACAATGCCAACCTATTCAAAAGCAGTGTGCCTTGGTTTAAGTCGTCCATGTGGGGGTTGAATGTGACCATGCCCATCTTTTCGTCGGGCGAAAAAATGGCCAAAGTCCGGCAGGCCGAGTTGGAATACGACAAGGTGCTGAACGACCAAAAGCAAGCTGTCCTCCTCTTGCAAAAAGATTACCTCACCGCTGTGGCCGATGTGGAAAGCTCGGTGGACCAGTTGAAAAACGATGTGGACAATAAAATGCTGGCCCGGCGAATTTACGACCGTACCCAGGTGAAGTACAACAACGGGATGGTGAGCAGCACGGAACTTTCGCAAACCGAAAGCCAGTACATTCAGGCCCAGGGCGCCTGGGTGGCATCGGTGATGCAGTTGTTAACCTCAAAAATTAATTTGGATAAAGCAATCGGAAAATAAGAAAACACATGAAGACAATGATGATACCTATGAAAAGAGCCAACCAGCTGGTTATATTGGTAATGGCTTTTGTGCTGGCCTCCTGCGCCGGAACACCCGACAACAGCGTGGAAGCCAAACGCAAACAGTTGACCGACTACAAGAAACAGCGTCAGGACCTGGAAACTAAAATCGCCGAATTGGAGAAGGAACTAGACGCCAACAGCGAGGTAAAATATGTGAATGTGAAAGCCATCGCCCTGGAACCACGCTTGTTTGAGCATTTTGTTGAGGTGACCGGAAAGGTTGAGGCTGACCAGGAAGTGAACGTCAGTCCCGAAGGATCAGGAAAAATCATCGATATCTTGGTGCGCGAAGGACAGCACGTTCAAAAAGGAACAGTACTGGCCAACCTGAATACGGATATGCTGGACCAAAGTATTGCCGAGGCAAAAATCGGACTGGAACTGGCGCAAACCACCTTCGACCGCCAGAAGAATCTCTGGGACCAAAAAATTGGTTCAGAGCTTCAGTTTTTACAGGCAAAGTCCAATAAAGAATCGATGGAACGCCGCCTGGAAAGCCTGCAGGCCCAAAAGGAAATGGCCGTGATCAAATCGCCGGTCGATGGGGTTGTGGATGTCATCTTCCAGAAAAAAGGAGAAATTGCCAGCCCGCAATTCCCGTTTGCGAAAGTGGTGAACATCAGCCGGATAAAAATTTACGGCGATGTGGCCGAATCGTACCTGACCAAGGTGAAAAAAGAAAACCCGGTGAGCGTGAGTTTTCCGGCCATTTCGAAAAATACGGAAGCCCCAATTTCCCAAATCGGCAACTATATCGATCCCAACAACCGTACGTTCCGCATCCGGCTCGACCTGAACAACCCCGACGGCATGATCAAACCCAACATGATCGCTATCCTGAAAATACGCGACTATGTTTCGGAAGCGGCCTTTGTGGTGCCCTCACTGCTGATCAAGAGCGACTTCCGCGGGAAATACACCTATGTGGTTGACGAGTCCGACCCGATCAAGCGGGCACGCAAGGTGTATGTAACCACCGGGGTTTCGGCCAACAACCTCACCGAGGTAACCGAAGGGCTGGGCGCGAATATGAAAGTTATTTCAGAAGGTTTTGATCAGGTGATCGACGGATCGGCCGTGCATATTTGATCAGCCCATTTTTAATCTTTTCAGCCAGAAAACAAGACCATCATGGACAAACTAAAATTACACGATAACGCCGACCACATTCACCGGAAATTCAAGCCAACCTACATGGCCATCAAGAATAAAACCACGGTTTACATCTTGTCGGTCCTGCTGGTGTTTTTCGGGATGTTTTCGTATAAAAGCATGCCCCGGGAGTTGTTCCCCGAAATTGTGGTGCCATACATTTTCATTCAAACAATTTACCCCGGGAACTCGCCTGTTGATATTGAGAACTTCATTACCCGCCCCATTGAAAAGGAACTGAAAGGGATGCAGGGGGTGAAGAAAGTTTCCTCGGCATCGTACCAGGACGTGAGCATCATCATTGTTGAGTTCAATACCGATGTAGAAATAAAAACGGCTTTGCAGGACACCAAAGACCGGGTGGACAAGGCCAAAACCGAACTGCCCGATGATTTGGATTCGGACCCCTTGGTGCAGGACCTCGACTTCTCCGAATTTCCTGTCATGAATGTCAACCTGTCGGGCGACTTTAGTATGCGCGAGCTGAAAAAGTTTGCCGAGAACCTTCAGGATGAATTTGAAGGGTTGAACGAGGTGTCGGAAGCAAAGATACGCGGGGTTGACGAACGGGAAATCCAGATCAATGTTGATCCGTACAAGCTCGATGCCAGCGAATTGGCCTTTGAGGACATCGTGTTGGCCATTAAGATGGAAAACCTGACCATGGGCGCCGGCGAATTCACCTCCGACGAAATCCGGCGGGTAATCCGCACCGAGGCGGATTACACCAACATGGACCAAATCCGCAACACCATCATCAAGGTGAACAACGGCAAACCGGTTTACATTCGCGACATTGCCGAAGTGGTTGACGATTATAAGGAGAAATCGACCATCTCTCGCCTGGACGAAAAGCCGGTGGTGACCTTGTCGGTTACCAAAAAGAGCGGCCAGAACATCTTGGCGGCCACCGATAAAATACGCGACGTAATTGCCTCGCAGCAGGAAAGCGGGTATTTGCCCAAAAACCTGGACGTGCGCATCACCGACGACAACTCGTTTTACATCCGCAACCAAATTGCCAACCTCGAAAACAGCATCATCCTGGGGATGATCCTGGTGATTTTCGTCCTCTTTCTGTTCCTGGGGTTCCGCAATGCGCTGTTCTCCGGGCTGTCCATCCCCATGTCCATGTTCCTGTCGTTCGTAATCCTGCAGCAAATGGGTATCTCGATGAACAACATGGTGCTGTTCAGTCTGATCCTGGCCCTGGGGATGCTGGTGGACAACTCCATCGTGGTCGTCGAAAATGTCTATCGGCTCCATTCCAAAGGTTATTCCCTGCTTCATGCCACCCAGCGCGGCGTGAGCGAGATTGCCTTCCCGATTATTTCGTCCACCCTCACCACACTGGCGGCCTTCTTTCCGCTTATCCTGTGGGAAGGCATCATGGGCGAGTTCATGAAGATATTGCCCGAAACACTGATCATTGTGCTCGCTTCTTCGTTGTTTGTGGCGCTGGTGCTGACCCCACCATTCATTGCCACCTTCATGAAGATTGAAGATATTGCCCGGAAGGCAAACAGAAAGAAGGTGCTGAGAAACGCCGGTATCCTTGCCGCGGTTTCGCTGCCTTTTTACATGCTGGGTGTTTATTGGCTGGCCAATATCCTGATGGCAATCGCTTTACTCATATTGCTCAATCTGGTTGCATTGCGGCAACTGGCCCGCTGGTTTCAAAACACCTTCCTGGTTTGGGTAGAAGGCCTGTACGAAAAGCAATTACGGCAGGCGCTAACCGGGAAAATGCCGCTGGTATATTTTTTCGGGACCATCCTGTTGCTCATTGGATCGTTAACTTACTTTGGCCTGAGCCAGCCCAAAGTGATCTTCTTCCCCCAAACCGACCCGCAAACGGTTTATGTAACGATGGAGTTGCCCCTGGGCACGTCCATTGAGCGCACCGACCAGGTTTCGCTGGAAGTGGAGACCATCGTTAAAAAGACACTGGAGCCTTACGATCACATTGTCAAATCGGTAACCACCAACGTGGGCAACGGGAAAGGTGGCCTGTTTGAAAATTCGGCCAGCCCCAACAAATCACTTACGTCCATCTCGTTCGAAGAATATAAACTGCGCGGCGGCATCAGCACGTCCGACATCATGAAAGAACTGGCCGATAAACTGAACGGGTTTGTTGGCGCCAAAGTTTTTGTCGAAAAAGAAGACGATGGCCCACCGGTTGGCTCACCCATCAATATTGAAGTGGCCGGCGATGAGTTTGACCAGTTGCTGAAAATTACCGATGATGTGATCAAACGGATTGATGACGACCGGATTGTCGGAATTGAAGGGCTGAAAATGGACATTGACATCAACCAGCCCGAAATGTTGGTGAAGATCGACCGCGAGAAGGCCCGCTTATACCAGCTTTCGACAACCGCGATAGCCCTTGGTCTGCGCAATGCGCTGTACGGGGCCGATGCCGGGGATTATAAAGAAGGCGAAGACGAATACGATATTTATGTGCGGCTGGATGAAAAATACCGGAACGATGTGTCAACACTCATGAACCAGCGCCTGTTGGTGGAAGGCAATAAGATACCGATTTCGGCAGTGGCCAGTTTCGAGTATTCAACTACCTACGACAAAATCAACCGGATCGACAACAAGCGGGTGATCACTATTTCGTCGAACGTGATCGAGGGCTTCAATGCCAACGAAATCAATGCACGTGTCCGCCAGGTGCTGGCCGATTATGAGATACCGCGTGGCTACACGATTTCCTTTACCGGCGAACAACAGGAACAGGCCGAAAGCAGCAGCTTCCTGATGTTTGCCCTGCTGGTGGCCCTGGCCTTGATTACCCTGATCCTGGTTACCCAGTTCAACTCGTTCATCCGCCCGCTCATCATCATGACGACTGTCTTGTTCAGCACGATTGGCGTGTTCCTTGGGCTGGCTATTTTCAACATGGAATTTGTGGTCATCATGACCGGGATCGGCATCATTTCGCTGGCCGGTATTGTGGTCAACAACGGCATTGTGCTGGTTGACTATATCGATTTGCTGCGCGACCGTAAACGTGAGGAAATGGGCTTATCGGAAAAGGCTTTCCTGCATGTGGATGACGAAATTGCCTGTCTGGTAAATGCCGGAAAAACCCGTTTGCGCCCGGTATTGCTAACAGCTATAACCACCGTGCTTGGCCTTATCCCGCTGGCCATCGGGCTAAACTTCGATTTCTTCGCCCTGTTTACGCGCTTCAACCCCGAGATCTCGATGGGCGGTGAAACGGTTGCCTTTTGGGGCCCCATGTCGTGGACGGTGATTTTCGGGTTGACCTTTGCCACCTTCCTCACCCTGGTAATTTCGCCGGTGATGTACATGCTGACCATCCGGATCAACTACCGCACCAAGAAAGTGTTGGGCGTTTTGCCCGAAGACAGTTTGCGCGAAGCACCCGTAACCGTAACCACCGAACAGTTTTAATTCAGATACAGAAACAATTACTTGTGAAAGGCTTGTCCCGCGGGACAGGCCTTTTTTTTAAACTAAAATTCCTCTTCCAGCAGGTTGCAGCCCGTTTCGATAAAGCGCGGGCAAAGCCGGTTAAACACGTCGCGTTCGCGGGCCAGCCCCTGCCCTATCTGGTATGGAATAAGAAATATTCGGCGTTGCCGAAAGATTATTCCTAATTGCATCATAGATATTCTACGTTGCCCCGATATAATTCCATCGAGAATATCGATGATTCACTGGCGAAGAACAAATATGCTACGTTGCCGCTGCTTCATTCTATCACGCAGATGAATGATGTCTTCGTGCCGGGGAATAATTCCGCAACGAATGAACGTAATTCGGCGGTGAATAGAAGAAATTCGCAAGGCTAAAATCCTGTTTGGAACCTTTTTCTGCCTATTTTAGTGAATCACTAATTTACCACGAAACAAAAATCAAAAACGATGAAAAACTTACTGCTTATTGCCATCATCTTGTTTACCTTCAGCGCCTGCCAGTACGACAAACCAATCCCGTCCCAACTCAAAGAAACGACACCAAAAGAAGCCGGGTTCTCAGCTTCGCGCCTGGCGCTGGCCGACAGCCTGATCAACGAGTACATGCAAAAAGACTGGTTACCAGGCGGTGTTTTCCTGGTGGCCCGGCATAGCGAGATTGTGTATTATAAAAACTTCGGCTACCGCTCGACTGCCAAAGATGCACCCTATCAGAAAGAAGATATTTTCCGGATTGCCTCCATGACCAAGGCCATCACCACGGTTGCCATCATGCAATTGTACGAAAAAGGGAGACTGCGCTTGGATGATCCGGTTTACCAATACATTCCGGCGTTTAAAAACCAGGTGGTACTGGATACTTTCAACCCCGAAGATTCAACCTTCACCACCGTTCCGGCTGAACGCCCCATCAGCATCCGTCATTTGCTGACACACACCTCGGGAATCACTTACGGCGATTTTAACTCGGGCAAATTGCAGGCTGTCTATTCAAAATTCAACATGCTGGGCGTTGGCTTGTCGCACCAATCGTGGACAACCGAAGAATTCATCAACCGGTTGGCCGAAGTGCCCTTAGCTTTTCAACCCGGCGAACGCTACAACTATGGCTTAAATATGGATGTCCTGGGCCGCGTAATTGAAGTGGTATCCGGACAAAGCCTGGCGGAATATTTCAAGGCCAACATTTTTGACCCGCTCGGCATGACCGACACGTATTTTTACCTCCCTGAAGACAAGCAGGACCGTCTGGCGCCGGTTTACGCACAAAATGAAAACGGACATTCCATGGCTTCCGAAGCCGGTCTGGTGGAAACGATCAACTACCCGAAAAACAAAGATATCGGGCACTATGCCGGTGGGGGCGGCCTTTCGTCAACCGCGATGGATTATGCCCGCTTTATCCAGGCATTGGTAAATGAAGGGAACTACAACAGCTACCAACTGTTGGGCCGGAAAACCATCGAGGTGATGACAGCCGACCAACTGATCAGCCTCAACCAAAAAGGCAACGGCATCAGCAACATTCCGGGCAATACCTTTTGTTTGGGCTTCGGCTTGCTCACCGATGATGCGGCCGGATTGAACGCCAAATCGCCCGGAACTTACGAATGGGGCGGCTATTTCAGCACCAAATTTTTCATCGACCCGAAAGAAGAATTGATCTTCGTTGGAATGACCCAAATCCTGCCCTTCCAGCATGGTGAATTCTACGATAAGCTGACGGCAATCATTTACGGGGCCATTGAAGATTAAGCACTGCTTGCTTTACTGACCAGGTGATTTGGAATCACCCGGTCAGTTCTCAATAAACTTTAAACAAAAAAAGTCCGGGCGCTTACCCGGACTTTCTATTTTGGTCGTTACTTGTTTCGTCTAATTATCCGCGAACAGCTGCGATACCCGGAAGGATTTTGCCTTCCAGTGTTTCCAGCATCGCGCCACCAGCGGTTGAGATGTACGAAACTTTGTCGGCGATGCCGAATTTGTTTACGGCAGCTACCGAGTCGCCGCCACCAACCAGGGTGAAAGCGCCGTTTGTCGTAGCTTCAACAACCGCGTCGCCAATAGCTTTGGTTCCGGCAGCAAAGGCTTCCATTTCGAAAACACCGGCAGGACCGTTCCAAAGAACTGTTTTTGAAGTGCTGATCACTTCTTTGAATTTGGCGATCGTTTTGGGGCCAACATCCAACCCTAACCAACCATCTTTGATGTTTTTGGTCAGGCAAACTTCCGTGTTGGCGTCGTTGGCAAATTTATCAGCAGCCACGCAATCCTCGGCAATCACTAGGTTCACACCTTTTGCTTTTGCTTGTTCGATAATGCTTTTGGCCATTTCCAGGTAATCGTCTTCGCAAAGTGATGCGCCAATGTTACCGCCCATCGCTTTCACGAAGGTAAAGATCATGCCGCCACCGATAATCAGGTTGTCCACTTTGTTCAACATGTTTTCGATGATGGTGATCTTGGTAGAAACTTTCGCGCCCCCCATGATGGCCGTCATCGGACGTTCCGGGTTGGCCACCACTTTGTCCAGGCTGGCCACTTCGCTGTCAACCAGGAAGCCGAACAATTTGTCGTTCGGGAAAAATTTAGCGATCACAGCAGTTGACGCGTGAGCGCGGTGAGCTGTACCGAAGGCGTCGTTCACCCAGCAGTCGCCCAGCTCGGCCAACTGGCCGGCAAACGCTTCGTCGCCTTTTTCTTCTTCTTTGTGGAAGCGCAGGTTTTCCAGCAACAACACTTCGCCCGGTTTCAGGGCATCGGCCATCGCTTTTACTTCAGCGCCAACGCAATCCGGGGCCAGTTTCACGTCAACACCCAACAGGTCGGCCAGGTGTTTGTGCAAGTGTTTCATGGAGTATTTATCTTCCGGACCAGCTTTTGGGCGGCCAAAGTGCGACATGATAATGGGAGAACCGCCTGCTTCGATCACTTTTTTAATGGTAGGTACCGCAGCAGTCATACGTGTATCGTCAGTAATCTCGAAATTTTCATTCAAAGGAACGTTAAAATCAACGCGGATCAGCGCCTTCTTCCCTTTGAAATCATACGTTTCAATTGTCTGCATAATAGATTATTTTTAGTTTCTTTTTGTACGTGTTCAAAGATAGGAAAAAGAAAAGTTTGCTCACGAGCATTCTCTTATAAATTCCTAATTGTTAAGATTGGCGTAATGAGAAGTAAGTTTGATCCTTCTGGTTGGCAACACATTGCTTTGTTAAAAGTAGTTAAATTTCATTAAACACCTTGTCGTTGTATGTAACATACAGTATATTGCTTACGATTAATCTATAATTAAAATAAATGTCATGAAAAGAAAGAAAATCATTTTGTCTTCTAAGGATTTAGACAAGAACCTGGATCAAATCAATGACTTCCTGACAAAGAAAGGAATGGCTCAAATCAGAGGAGGTAATGCCGCAAGCTCTAGTGATTGGGGCAGTAGTAATTACGCAGAGAGTACATATGTACGTAGAGTAATTAAGACAGAGTAGTAATTAGTGACTGAAAGGGATTATTACAAATTTATTTTTATAAAATCCCTTTCAGTCCAAATTTAGATTTCTATGATTATTAATGAAATAGTTTTGAAAGTAACCAATATTTGCAATTTAAATTGTAGTTATTGCTATGTGTTTAATCAAGCAGATGATTCATATAAAAGAGACGCTCCGTTTATGAGTGAAGAAACAATGATTTTTGTAATAAAACGTATATATGAACACTGCAAGACTAAAAACATCGAAAGTTTTCTTATAATATTCCATGGTGGGGAACCACTATTGTTGCAAAAAAACAGCTACATAAAATTCAGACACTTCTGTCAAGAATTTGCACCGGGCATAGAAATTAGATTGGCACTCCAGACTAATGGAACTCTCCTTTCCGAAGAATGGATAGCATTGTTCAAAGAGTTGGATATTTCTGTGGGAGTAAGCTTAGATGGGACAGAGTCAGCTACAAAAAATCGAATTTTTAGGTCAACCAACAAGAATGCTTATTCCGCAATAATTAAAGGGATCAACCTTCTTCACAAAAACGATTATCCGGTTAATATATTAAGCGTAATAAATCCCGAAGAAAATCCTACTGAAATCTATCATCATTTAAAGGAAAATAATATCTCATTTGTTGACTTTCTATTTCCAGATGAGACGTTCGAAAATCGAAAAATGAATAATTCTGATATTAGTAACTGGTTAATACAAATATTTGATTTGTGGGATAATGATTATTCTGCAAATAAACCGATGATAAGAACATTTGAAATTATAATGGGTCTTATTCTTGGAGTGGAAAGGGGGAATGAGATGTTTGGCAGCAAGCTTAATAAAACAGTATGTATAAAACCCAATGGTAATATACAGGCTGTTGACAATTTGATGGTCTGTGGGAATGAGTTTACAAAAACAAAATATTCTGTATTAAACAATACCATTGACCAAGCAATAGAAGATCCGTTAATAAAAAGATATTACTATTCTCATTCGGATAGAGAACTGGGATATAAATGCCAAGCTTGTATAATAAAAAGAATTTGTGGAGGAGGGCATTTAGCACATAGATACTCATCTAAGAATGGTTTTGATAACCCATCTGCTTATTGTTCTGATATTTTCAAATTGGTCATGCATATTCAAAATAAGCTAATAGACGAAATGCCTTCATCTCTAACAAACCAAATTGGAATACAGAAAATAACCCTAAATGATTGCTCTATAAAAGGATGATTTCTATGACACAAATCAACATAGTAGTTTTGGCTTTTATATTTTCTTTGAGCTTATGCCCCGCCAAAAGCCAGACTCCGGTAGGAAACCTTGATGCCCTATGTTATACAATCATAAATAGCAGCGACAGTATCACTTTCGTCAAGCTCGATCTTGATTTGGAAAGCCAAAAGCCAACCCTCATTTTTTGCCAAGGTTCTCAGCCAATACCTTTGGTTGTGAAATTTGCAGACAACGATTTCATTCTGCCTGCGATCAATTTCGATTATCAAAAACTAGCTCAAAAATATAATCTTATCATTATCAGCATGCCGCACATTCCCTTGGTAGCAGAAGAGAGTCAACTCAACAGTAATTTTGCATACGTCACCGACAAAACAAACCCGTATTCGTACCCGGAAGCCTATCTGACTGCGGACTACCTGGATAATTACGTGGAACGAGGCAATCAGGTCATCGACTTTTTACTGAAACAAAAGTGGGTACAACCAGATTCGATTTACATTGTTGGACACTCGCAAGGTGCACGGGTTGCCACAAAAATTGCTGTGCGGAATATGCATATTGCGGCATTGGGCTTTTTGTCGGGAGACCCGCTGGGAAGGGTCACGCAGAGTATTCGTACAATTCGGCTTATGCAACGTACAGGTCAACTCTCTCCCAACAATGCTCAATCGGAAATTGATGAAATTTACAGGAAATGGGAACAACTCAACGGTTCCGAAGCAAATCCAAATTCCAACTCGCTGATAAGCTTTTCAGAACCTTTAATCGACGAGCTGACACACGCAAAACTCCCGATTTATATTGCATACGGAACCGAAGATTTAAATGCAGAATTTTGCGATTTACTGCCCATTGAATTTGTTCGGAACAAAAAATTCAATTACAAACTGGTTGCCTATCCGGGATTGGAACACAATTTCATGGAGTTAGATTCATCAGGCAATCCGGATCCTGAAAAATTTCACTGGGATGAAGCATTCGAAGGGTTCGTCAACTGGCTTGAAAATTTCCAAGGAGCACAAAAATAAACCCATCAAGCAAAACGATATTTCGTCTTTTGTCATTTTACTTTGACTTTCCCTTTTTGCCTTTTGCCTTGCCAAATTTTCCTATTTTTGTTTGCACTCTAATTTCAGCTTATGTTTTTTCGCGACGTTACCGGGCAGCAAGCCATCAAAGACCGACTGATCCAATCCGTAAAAGACGAACGGGTGAGCCATGCCCAATTATATGCCGGGCACGAAGGCTGCGGCAACCTGGCGCTGGCGCTGGCCTACGCCCAGTATGTTTCGTGCCAGAACAAACAAAACGGCGACTCGTGCGGCGAATGTGTTTCATGCAAAAAGTACCAAAAGCTCATTCATCCCGACCTGCATTTTGTTTTTCCGGTGGTAAAAACCCCCAAGCTGAAAGAGCCCGTGAGCGACAATTTTCTGGATGAATGGCGGAAGATGGTCCTCCAAAGCCCGTATTTCAACCTGGATGACTGGTTCAGCTTTATCGGCACCGAAAACGCGCAGGGGATGATTTACTCGCACCAGAGCGAAGAAATCATCCGCAAGCTGAGCCTGAAATCCTACGAATCGGAATACAAGGTAATGATCATCTGGATGCCGGAAAAAATGCATGTGGCCTGTTCAAACAAACTGTTGAAAATGATTGAGGAGCCGCCGGTGAAAACGTTGTTTTTGCTGGTTACCGAAAGTGAAGAAGAAATTATTGCCACGATCCGCTCGCGTTGCCAGCTAATCAAAGTGCCCTCCATTCAGCCCGAAGCTATGAAAACGGCGCTGCACCAACTGCCACAGGCCAACGGAACCGATTTAGACCAGGTGGTACATTTAAGCCGCGGAAACTATCGACGGGCTATGCAACTGCTCCAACCCGATGAGCAGGACCGTTACAACCTGGAACGCTTCAAGGAGCTGATGCGCTTTGCTTACGGGCGCAAATTCCTGGACTTGTTTGCCTGGGTTGGAACAGTTTCCGAAATCGGCCGCGAACGGCAAAAAGTATTCCTTCAATATGCGCTGGGACTGGTGCGCGAAAACTTCATGCACAACCTCAAAAATCCCGGGCTGGTATTTATGGATCAGGAAGAGATGGAATTTTCGTCGCGCTTTTCACCTTTCATTAACGAACGCAACGTGGTTTCGCTTACCGAAGAGCTGGAAAAGGCCTACGTGCATATTGCCATGAATGGCCATGCCCGCATCATTTTTACCGATTTGTCGCTGCGCGTGGTCAAGCTGATCCGCAAATAAACAGGAACTTTACCCGTTTACCGGAAGGCAAAAGTAGAAGCAGCTGCCTTTGTTTTCTTCCGAGTCGAACCAAACACGTCCGTGCAGCAGGGACAGTATCCCTTTGATGATGCTCAGACCGAGGCCGGTACCTTGCTTGGGGATTTTCGACTCAACTTGCAAGAATCGGTTGAAAATGGTTTCCTTAAACCGTGGCGGGATACCAATGCCCGTGTCGCTCACGTAAAACGTAATTTTGGACTTGGTGATCTGATGTACCCCAAAATCGACCCGGCCTTCGTAGGTGTTTTTTATCGCATTGGTAATCAGGTTGTCGAACACCTGTTTCAACCTCACCGGATCGGTATAAATTTGCTCCAGCAGCTCCAGGTTTTTCATATCGAGCCCAAAAGCGAGGTTGGGTTTCTGTGCCAGCAGTTTGCTTTGCAGATGATGTTCATAAATACTTTCCAGCAAAGGCCGGAGCTCAACGTGGCTTTTTTGGAGCTTCAGCTGGTTCGACTCAATTTTGGCCACATCAATAATATCATCGATCAGCCGCAACAGATGCTCACCGGACAGTTGGATGAAGGAAATGTACTTTTTCCGCTTCTCTTCGGTCACCTCGTCCTCGGCCAGCAGGCTCGAAAAGCCGATAATGCTGTTCATCGGGGTACGGATTTCGTGCGACATGTTGGCCAGGAAAGCCGACTTCAGCGCATCGCTCTCCTCTGCCTTCAGTTTAGCCTTTTCCAGTTCTTTGTTTTTGCGGATGATCTGGTCTTCCAGCATTTTATGCCGGGTGAGGTCGTTAAAAATCAACACCAGCTTATTGACCACCCGGCTCCACATAATTTGAATGAATTTGGTTGAGCCATCCTTACAGGTTATAGCCACCTCGGCGCCGGGATCGTCTGGATTGTGACGGTCGTTTTTAACTTTTTCGAGCCAGTCTGCCTTTAAGCTATCCCGGTAAATTTTGTTCGGATAAGCCAGGGGCCACCAATGTTCCAGTGTTGGGATATCTTTCAGCGTGTAGCCAAACGTGTTTATAAATTCGTCATTCAGGTACTCGATTTTTCCGTCGAGACTATTGATGGCAATGGGCACCGGCGATTGGTCAATCAGGTTCAACATGCCCTGCCTGCTTTCGGTCAACTCGCGCGATACCTCCGTATGACGTGTAATGTCGGTGAGTGAACCAACAATCGCTGTTGTTTTCCCGTTTTCAACCACGGGGGTTTCGCGAACCTCAACGCGCACCAGCGAGCCGTTCTTGTGTACAAGTTCCAATTCGTAAGGTTCCTGTGCCTCCCCGGTCTCAATGGCTTTATTGCACAACTCGTAACCAATCCGGTTGATCGGATTATCGGTCAACTGTTCCATCCAGCGCATCGGTGCCTCATGCGGCTCATAGCCCAAAATGCGTTTAATCTGTGGGCTCACATAGGTCAGTACATGATCGGGCGTATGCGAATAGAAGGCGTTAGTGCTGTGTTCAATAATGTTACGCAGCCTTAGCTCATTTTCTTTGATGAGCTCGCGGGTTTTACGTTGCTCAGTGACATCCAGGATGGAACAGATCATACCATCGTAACGACCGTCCTTTATCATTGGAATGAGCCATCCGGCGTGTACCGCATCTCTTCCGGCCAGGTTTTTAAGTTTCACTTCGTAGGGAAGGGTTTGCAACGTACTTTTAGCTTTCAGAAAAGGTTCCCGGAACTCGCGGGTAGTTTCGGGCCGGAAACCAGTGAGTACATTTTTTCGCAGGATGTGTTCCTTTGGCGCGCCCGTAATTTCGGTCAGCCCCCGGTTGGCAAAGAAGATCATATCGTCCTTGTCGGCCACCCAAATCCCTTCATGCACGGTTTCGAGCACCTTTTCATAAAATTCCTTCTGCGATTGAAGTTGATCCTCTTCCTTTTTCTTACCGGTAATATCACAGAAGATAAGGGCAATCTGGCCAGGCTGTGGTTGATAAGCAGTTAGTTTGTAGAAATTGGCTGTTACCTGAACCGACAATTCCTGCTCTGCCGCAAGTCCTGTTCCGGTTACCTGGTTGAGTAGGGCCGAAAACCGGTCGGCCCATTCCGGGAACAAATCCGTCATCCGCTTTCCGGACAATTGGTCTGCATGTAGTTTTACGAGCCGTTGAAAAGATTCATTGGCGAAAATAATCTCCCCGTCGGCATAACCTTTGGCTTCATCCGAAATTACTTTCAGCCAAACAAAACCGAACGGCATGTTCAGAAAAGCGGCCTGAAACGGTTGTCGGTTTTGGGAAAGCTCTTGTTGCAGCCGGTCTGTTTCGGCCTCCAGGGAAGATCTGTTTTCTAAATGTTGTTTGGTCGTATCCATGTTATTCTCGAATCGTATTCAATTTAAGGAATTTAAACATAAAAAAGAATAGCGCATCCGTTTTTCAAATGAAAACAAGGCCATGAAAGCTAATTGTCACAAAGGCGCACAGCAATCATCCATGTTTAATAAAAGTCCAACATCCGCGAATACAGCTTTGTTTATCAGCTTTATTCATTATTTTTGCAGGTATTTAGCTTCGGCTTTTTACTGCAATCAAAGTGATTCAGTAATAATCAATTAACTATGGATGACAATTTAACAATCGACCGGGGATGTTGTCAGAAACTTTCGGGGAGCTGTTCGAAACTGGAAGTATATGACTGGCTGCACGATGTGGTGAATATGACCAACCCGGAAAACATCATCGAGGTTCGGTTTAAAAATACGCGCAAAGATTATTTCCGGAATGTCAACAACCTAAAGCTGAAGGCCGGCGACATTGTAGCGGTTGAAGCCAATCCAGGACACGACATCGGCATTGTCAGCCTGGTGGGCGAACTGGTGAAACACCAGATGAAAAAGCACAAGGTTACGCTGGTGAATGGCGAAATCCGAAAAGTTTACCGCAAAGCCAAGCAGGCCGATATTGACAAGTGGCGCGAAGCGATGGCCCAGGAACACGCCACCATGATCAAATCGCGGCAAATTGCGACGGACCTGCGGCTGGACATGAAAATTGGCGATGTGGAGTACCAGGGCGACAAAACCAAAGCCATCTTTTACTACATCGCTGAAGGCCGTGTCGATTTCAGGCAGCTAATCAAAGTGCTGGCCGAAACGTTCCGCATCCGCATCGAGATGAAGCAAATTGGCGCCCGTCAGGAAGCCGGACGTATCGGTGGAATTGGCCCTTGCGGACGTGAACTTTGTTGTGCCACCTGGATCAGTAGTTTTGTATCGGTCACCACCAACGCCGCCCGCTACCAGGAAATATCGCTGAATCCTCAAAAACTGGCCGGCCAATGCGGGAAACTGAAATGCTGCCTCAACTTCGAAGTCGATTCGTACATTGATGCGCAACGGGACTTTCCGCCCAACAATATCCCACTGCACACCGAACAAGGTAAATACAATTTCTTCAAGACCGATATTTTCAACCGGATTATGTACTACATCGAAGATGCACCGAATTCGTCGGGCCCCATCGCAGTACCCGTTGACCGGGTGAAAGAAATCATCCTGCTGAACAAGCGCGGGAAGAAGGTAGATAAATTACTGGCACACATCGAAACAAAAGCCGCTGGCAAACCCAAGGAATACGAAGATGTTTTGTCGCAGGACAGCCTCACCCGTTTTGACCAACCCAAACACCGATCGCGTAAGAAGAAGCGCCCGGCAAACAAAAATACCGGAAACCGGAATCCAAACAGGGGCAGAAAATGAAGAAACTGATCTTTCTGCTGGGATGGATTGTCGCCTTGGCCGCCTGCGATCAGGGGCGTATCTTTGAGGACTACCGGACATTTGACGCGGACGGATGGCACAAAGACTCGGCGGTGGTTTTCACCCTGGAGCCTTCCGACACCCTCGGGGGGCACAATGTACTGATAAACATCCGTAACATGGGAAACTACCCGAACAGCAACATTTGGCTTTTTATCGATGTCCGGTCACCCGATGGCTCCCTGCTCAAAGATACCGTTGAATTCACCCTGGCCGATCCAACCGGAAAGTGGAAAGGCAGCGGCATTGGCGATCTGTTTGATAACCAATTCCTGTACAAACAAAATGTCTTTTTCCCCTCCACTGGCGAATATCAATTCCGGATCAGGCATGGGATGCGGGCTAAAAATCTGAAAGGGATCCAGGATATCGGCATCCGCGTTGAGAAAAAGAATTAGCGTCGCTGGGAGTTGAATACGTTGATTCAACCATTTATTGAAGACAGAAATATAGTCCTAAAGCCTTTCTGTTTTGAATGTTTACTTTTGACTTGAATTTTATATTACCTAACCGAAAGTGGGAAAGAATAAATTGAAAAAGTTTGCCGAAATGGCAATTTTCGAAAACGTGGTCCAGGCGCCGTTTTATGATCCGGAACAGCCCGACCATGAATTGAAAAGAAAATGGAACGCCACGTTCTTTAAAACCAATCAACCCCTGGTACTCGAACTGGGTTGCGGAAAAGGCGAATATGCCGTTTCGTTAGCCAGGTTTATGCCCGAAAAGAATTTTATCGGAGTCGATATAAAAGGGGCCCGCATGTGGAAAGGCGCCAAAGATGCCTTGCAACGCGGCATCAAAAACGTAGCCTTTTTGCGGACCAGCATCGAAATCATTGACCGGTTTTTTGCTCCCGGCGAAGTGGAGCAAATCTGGCTGACCTTCCCCGACCCGCAGATGAAGAGCAACCGGCGCCGGCTGACAGCCACCAATTTCATGGAAAAGTACCGCCGTATTTTGGCGCCCGGAGGCACCATTCACCTGAAAACAGACAGCAATTTTCAATACCAGTACACCCTGGAGATGGTAAAGGAAAACGGCCTGAAAATTCTGGCCCAAACCGACGATTTGTACCAGTCAGACTTATTGAATGAGGTGCTTTCCATCCAGACCTTTTACGAGAAACAATGGCGCGAGCGGGGCATCCCCATCAAATACCTGGCATTTCAGCTTGACCACAATGAACCGCTACGCGAACCAACTGTTGAAATTGAGAAAGATCCGTATCGCAGTTTTGGACGGTCGGCCCGCGAATAAGGGAAGTTTCGAGTTTCAGATTCCAAGATCCCAGTTTTTGCTACTCATTACTCAATACTCAAATGAACGACTTCTTCGACATGGTTTACCAGGTAGTTCGGCTCATCCCGCAGGGCCGGGTAACCAGCTACGGCGCCATCGCCCGCTTTTTGGGAGCTGGACAGTCAGCCCGCATGGTGGGCTGGGCCATGAACAAATCGCACACGCAGCCGGTTTACGTTCCGGCCCACCGGGTAGTCAACTCCCAGGGCTTGCTTACCGGAAAGCATCATTTCGGGAACCCGATGGCCATGCAGGAATTACTCGAAAGTGAGGGAATCCGGATTGAAAACGACCAGGTTACCAGCTTTAAAAACCTGTTCTGGGACCCGCAAAAAGAATTGAAAACAGAAGATTAAAATCAACATATTATGGCAGATATACCACGCAAACTAATTGTACCTAAAAATGTAACCGACGCACTCCGTCAGGTAACTTACCCCGGCTCAACCGAAGATGTTGTGTCGATGGATATGGTACAGGAAATCCGCATTGCCGGAAAAAAAGTGAGCTTTTCGCTCGTGTTCCAGCGCTCGGACGATCCCAACATGGGCGCCGTCATTCACGCCTGCGAGGAAGCCATCCTCCGCGAGCTGGGGCACGAGGTTGAAATCCGGGGCAACATTACCGCCAAAGCCATCCACCAGATGGAACGGCCGGTGTTGCCCAAAGTAAAGAACATCATCGCTGTAGCATCGGGCAAAGGCGGCGTCGGCAAATCAACCGTATCAGTCAACCTGGCAGTGGCCCTGGCCAAAACCGGCGCCAAAGTCGGACTGATCGATGCCGATATTTACGGGCCATCCATCCCAAAAATGTTTGGCGCGGAAAGTATCCGTCCTGCAGGAGATAAAATTGAAGGGCGCGAAGTAATTCAGCCGGTCGTACAATTTGGGGTGAAGATCCTTTCCATTGGCTTCTTCGTGAATGTGGAAGATGCCCTGGTTTGGCGTGGCCCAATGGCATCGAACGCACTCAAACAGCTGATTATGGATGGCCACTGGGACGAACTGGACTACCTGCTGATCGACCTGCCCCCGGGCACCAGCGACATTCACCTCACGCTGGTACAAACCGTCCCGGTTACCGGGGCTATTATCGTTACCACACCGCAGGATGTGGCCCTGGCCGACGTGATCAAAGGAGTGAACATGTTCCGCGGAAAAACGGTGGACGTGCCGGTACTTGGTTTGGTGGAAAACATGGCCTGGTTCACCCCGGAAGAATTGCCCGACAATAAATATTACATTTTTGGAAAAGAAGGCGGTAAAAACCTGGCCGAAAAGTTGGGGCTGCCCTTGCTGGGCCAAATCCCGATCGTTCAGGGAATCCGCGAAGGTGGCGACGAAGGCAAACCTGTAGCTGACGACCTTAGTTCGCCCATGGGACAGGCCTTCCAGGAGTTGGCCGCCAATACCATTCGCGAAGTAGAACGCCGCAATGCCGAACTCGATCCAACCAAAAAAGTAAAGGTAAGCCGGAAATAACCAGGCAAGTGCATAAGGTCTATGTTCATAAGTACATAAGCGGGGCTGTGCTTCGTCAGAACGCAGAAAAAAGACGAGCGGTTAAGAGATTCATTCCTGAGAAATACCGTTCTTCCAACTTATGTACTTATGAACTTGCATCTCACTAAAAATCGATCAACTGATCGTTTACCACAACTTTTTTCAGGTTCAACCCATCAAAAAGGTCTTTCTTCAATTCGCCGTTTTTGGCAGTGATGGTCACATTCTCGAAGGTGAAATTCTTCAGCAAATCATACTCCGACACGTCAATATCGGCAAAAATGTTGCATGTCAGGTCGATGTTGCGAAAAGTAACCTGATCGGACATCGAAATGGGCGGCGTTTCGCGGCCCTGCAAGTCGAAAAACTGACGCCAGGGTTTGGCAAACAGTAAACGCTGAGCCTTTCCTGTCACATTTTCAACCAGGATGTATTCGTACAACTGTGGAGTATCCGGGCGGTTTTTCAGCCACAACACGCGCGAGGGGCCATTCACCGTGCTGTTTCGAAGGATGATGTTCCGGTTGTGGATGGCCTCGCTTCCGCAGGTAACTGCCGAGTGACAAAAACCAAATTCACAATTTTGGATGATGATATTCTTGTTGGGGCCATTGGTTGGATCGGTATCGGCCCAGGGGCCTTTGCCGCCTTTCAGGGCAATGGCGTCGTCGTTCACTTCCATGTAGCAGCCGTTCACCAGCACATCGGTGCAAACATCGATGTCGATGGCATCGGTGCTCGGCGCTTTTACAGGCGCGGCAGGCGAAAAAATGTGCAGGTCGAGTAGTTTTACCTGGTTGCAGCGGTACAGGTGGGTGGTCCAGAAACCCGAGTTATGCAGGCTCACATCCTGCAACTGAACGTTGTTGCTGTTTTGAATGAAAACCAGTCGCGGGCGTGACACTTCCAGGTTGGTGCATTGCGGATTTTCGGCGCGGCGTTGCCAAAAGGCTTCCCAGTATTTCAGTCCGTTGCCGTCGATGGTCCCTTTTCCGGTGATGGTGAACCCATCCACGCCATACGCGTTAACCACGGCCGGGAAATAGTCGATGCTGCGGCCTTCCATGCGCGACGGGCCAAAGGGGAAGTTGGCGACATCATCAGACCCCAGCAAAACACCACCTTCGCGAACATGCAGGTGGGTACCAGGTTTAAAAAACAGCGCTCCGGTGAGGAAACGTCCTTCCGGCACGATAATCACTCCACCGCCTTGTTCGGCAACCTGGTCAATGGTTTGCTGAATCACTTCGGTGTTCAGTGTGAGACCATCGCCCACCGCGCCGAATTCGGTAATCACGGCCTGGATGCCCAAGGTGTCGGGATTAATTTTTGCAGTATCGCTAAACCAAGCCGGGATTTCCGTTCCATCCGGAAAGTATTCTACCACAGCTTTCTGGGCTGGTTTGCAGGAAAATAATTGAAGCAGGATGGCGCTGGCCACCAAAACAAATAATGTGTTTTTCATAGTCTTATCGGTCCTTTATTAATCTCAGAAATTCTTAAGCCATTGTTCGAAACAGCAGCTTACAAAGCTCGGGATATTTCGCTTTTTTCAACCGGTAATTTTGTACGCGATCCCTGCGATAAATTGTTTTTTTTCCCGAAAGCAGTATCATTCTTCTTCGGTCCATTAAAAATTTTGTCAGTGGTTTGCGCAACCTGACCGGGCATTGAACGTCTGTTAACTTTCGCGGGAAAAGATATTTTCAACCAAACAGTTATTTGCAAAACATTTTGACGGATGACGAAGTAAATACAGTTGGTTGAACAAGGTTTTACCTGTAGGAAAGCACCCATTTTTAGATATTGGATGACCATGATCAGGAAATATTTTTCGGGACACGACGAACCCGGCGGCATTCGGGAGTTGTTCACGCTGGCTTTGCCGATGATTATTTCAACGGCTTGCGACGGGCTGATGACCTTTACTGACCGCCTGTTTTTGGCCAAGGTGGGCTCGGAACAAATGAATGCTGCCATGAGCGGCGGGGTCACGTTGCAGGTACTCATCTTCTTCTTTGTGGGACTCACCGGCTATTCCACTGCGCTGGTTGCCCAGTTTTTCGGGGCGGGCGAAAAGCACAATGCGCCGAAAGCTGCCTTTCAGGCCATTCTGGTCACCCTGGCGGCCTGGCCTGTTATTATTCTACTGAAACCGTTGACATTCCTGTTTTTTGAGGTGATGAACATCCCGGAATCTCAAATCGGGTACCAGGTCCAGTATCTCAATATTCTCGTTTGGGGAAGCCTCTTCGGGATGATGCGCTATACGCTGGGCTGTTATTTCACGGGTATCGGCAAAACCAGGATTGTGATGACGGCTACCATCGTCGCGTTGATTGTGAACGTGCTGCTCGACTATGTCTTGATCTTCGGAAAATTCGGGCTGCCGCAAATGGGTATCCGCGGGGCGGCAATTGCTACCATTTCGGGAGCGTTCAGCGCCATGGCCATTCTCATTGCCGTTTACCTGGGAAAAGCCAACCGACAACAGTTCGCCGTCACGCAATCGTTTCGGTTCGAGGGGTGGATCATGAAAAAATTGTTTTATTTCGGAACCCCGGCAGGCTTGGAAATGTTCCTGAATTTTCTGGCTTTCTCCATCATGATTTCCCTGTTCCACTCGCAAGGCGATGCCGTGGCAACTGCTTCCACCATCATGTTTAACTGGGATCTGATCTCTTTCATCCCACTCATTGGGATGGAAATTGCAGTGACCAGCCTGGTAGGCCGCTACATGGGCGCCGGGCAGCCGGAAGTCGCCCAACATGCCGCTATTTCGGCCATCAAAACCGGTATCTTCTATTCTGCAGCCATTTTGGTACTGTTCCTTTTCGTACCTGAATCGTTGGTGCGGGTGTTCAGTCCGCAAGCGCCCGACCCGGCTTTCGAAGAAGCTGTTTCCATCGCGGTTTCGATGATCCGAATTGCAGCGCTGTACGTTTTGGCCGAAGCTGTGATGCTGGCCCTGATTGGCGCCTTGCGCGGGGCCGGCGATACGCATTTTACGATGGTTGCTTCGGTTACGGTTCACTGGATTACGCTGCCCATTCTTTATTTTGCATTGAATGTGTTTGGTTTCTCCGTACCATTTAGCTGGTTTTTGCTGGTGCTTTTTTTCCTGGTATTCTGTTGGGTGTTGGTCCTCCGGTTCCGAAGCGGGAAATGGAAAAAGATCCGTATGCTTCACCCCGAAGTCGCTTAAACCGGGAACAAGAATGTCCGTATCTGTCATTTTTGTTATTCGAACACTCTCCGATGGTTTCTTTTTTCAAAAATGGAAGTATTTTAAATTCCTTTGAAATAATTTTGGGCAGTTAACAAATCCAGGATGAAAACACTTCGCATTCATTATTTTCAACATGTTCCCTTCGAAGGGTTGGGCTGCATCGAAGATTGGGCCCTCGGGCAGGGGCACCAACTCAGTTACACCCGTTTTTATGAAGGACGACAACTTCCACCATTGGATGAAATAGATTGGCTGATTGTGATGGGCGGCCCGATGGGAATATCCGACGAAGCCATTTATCCGTGGCTGTCCGGTGAAAAAGAATTCATTCGCCAAGCCATTGCAGCCAAAAAGGTGGTGCTGGGTATTTGTCTGGGGGCGCAACTGCTGGCCGATGCGCTGGGCGCCAACGTCAGGCTCGGGAAAAACAAGGAGATCGGCTGGTTTCCGGTGCAAAAAACGGCTAAGGGAAAAGTTTCGAAACTATTGGCCGGCATGCCCGATCAGCTGGTTGTTTTCCATTGGCACGGCGACCAGTTCGATATTCCCGCCGATTGCCTGCGGTTGGCCGAAAGCGAAGCCTGCCCCAACCAAATCCTGCAATACGGCGACCGCGTGATCGGCCTTCAATTTCATTTCGAAGCCACCGAACAGACCATTCGCACCATGCTGCATGATGTGGGGGAAGAACTGAACGAATCCGGCCCCTTCATTCAACAGGAAACGGATATGTTGAGTGGTTTGCAGAACTGTGAAGCCGGCAACCGGGTGATATTTGATTTACTCGACCGATTGTCGGAAATCTAAATTGGTAATTTTCACCAATCAGGCCATTCGCCGGGTGATTTTTTCAATCCATACGGCAAATTACAGATTGCAGATGGGTTACCCGGGAGGTTATGTTGTTCGGCTTAATTTGACCGCTTCCTGAAAAAGATTTCAGTATTTTACTAAATTTGAGGTCAACTACTTTAACCAAACCAATTAAACTGACCACTATGCCGAACCGTGTTCGCAACTATTTCCAGAAGAGGATTTTGCTAGTTCTAATGATCGGCTTTTCTTTTGGAATTCTTGCCCTGATCGGATTCAACCGATCGGTTGAATACACTTCCACCAACGATTTTTGCGCTTCCTGCCATGTCCACCCGCATGTATTCGAATCGTGGCAACTTTCCACCCACTACGACAATGCCTCGGGCATGCAGGTAAAATGTGTGGATTGCCATCTGCCGCCCAAAGGAGAAGGCTACCTGAAAGAAAAAGTACGCCTGGGGGCCAAGGATATTTACGGCTTTTGGTTTAAAGACCACGAAAGCTTTAACTGGGAA
Organism: Mangrovibacterium sp.; assembly: GCA_050178015.1. Classification (GTDB taxonomy): domain Bacteria; phylum Bacteroidota; class Bacteroidia; order Bacteroidales; family Prolixibacteraceae; genus Gaoshiqia. Next base: position 5,877 of record JBFXGM010000013.1, on the reverse strand, counting down.
GCCAAATCGACGGTGGAGCAGGCGCAACATTTTACGTACAAAGCTTCGTGCACACATTGCCATGCCAATTTATTTCCCCTTCAGCTTACCAAAGAAGGACAGGATGCGCACCTGTATTACACCCAACACGAAACGGAACTTCATTGCATCAACTGTCATTTGGATGTGGGGCACTACAACCCCAACGCCAAGCACGAAAGCAATGTGGGTTTTGGGAAGGGCGTGCAGGCAAATCGCGAAGTTTACACAGAACCTGCTGCCATAAACAGTCACGAACCTTTTACGGAAAAGATACCCGGAACGACGGTTTCATTCAGCATGATTGCTATTCCCGGCGGAAACTTCACCCTGGGCAGTCCGACAAGTGAACCTTACCGGAAAGAAGACGAAGGGCCGCAGCGGCAAGTGGAAATCAGTTCGTTTTTTATGGGCGAAGTGGAAGTGAGTTGGGACGAGTACCTGGCATTTTACTCCCAAACCGGCGCCGAAGGGCGAAGTTCCGACACCGAAGGTTCGCGCACGGAGCTGGAAGTGGACGCCATCACCGGACCAACGCCGCCTTACGGTCAGCCCGACCAAAATTGGGGGCTGGGACAACGCCCGGCCATCACCATGAGCCATGAGGCGGCCGAAACCTATTGCCGCTGGCTGTCGAAAGTGACGGGCAAAACCTATCGCCTGCCCACCGAAGCCGAATGGGAATACGCCTGCCGCGCCGGAACGCAAACGCCTTACTTTTTTGAAGGAAACCCGAAAGATTTTTCGACCGACAAGCTCTGGAACAAACTGTTTGGCGCCGATACCACCAACATCAATTCTTATGTGGTGTACGAAAAGAACAGCCTCGCCCGCACACAACTGCCCTCGGCTGTGCGCCCCAATCCGTTTGGCTTGAAAAATATGTTGGGCAACGTGGCCGAATTCTGCCAGGATTGGTATGCCCCGGATGCTTATCAGCAATTGGTTGACGGCGCCCGCGACCCGAAAGGCCCGGCCAGCGGGACCGAACATATAGTGCGCGGCGGCTCGTTTAAAAGCGGACCGGCCGAATTGCGCAGCGCTGCCCGCGACTTCACCCGGACAACCGACTGGCTGAAAACCGACCCGCAGATGCCCAAAAGCAAATGGTGGTATTCCGATGTCAATACGGTGGGTTTCCGCGTGGTTTGCGAATTTGATGAACTTACAGGTAATAACTAATCTAAATCCATAGAAACATGAAAGAACAATCGAACCTGTCACGTAGAAGATTTTTAACCAATGCCGCCGCTGCCGGGGCAATTGGTATGATTGGAGCCAATGTACTGGTTTCCTGTGCCGAAAAACAAAAAACCGTTGAGTTGAACCTGCCCCCGTTGCTGGATCAGGCGCCGGACGGAAAACCGCTGAAGGCCGGCGTGATTGGCTGTGGCGGACGCGGTTCGGGTGCTGCCCTCGATTTCCTGAATGCCGGCCCCAACCTGACCATCCATGCGTTGGGCGATGTTTTCCGCGACCGCATTGACGACTGCCGCAACAAACTGAAAAACGAAGCCAACCAGGAAATTGCCGATGAAAATATCTTCGTGGGCTTCGATGCCTTCCAAAAAGTGATCGACTCAGGTGTGGATGTGGTGATTCTGGCCACACCTCCGCATTTCCGTCCCGAACATTTCGAAGCTGCCGTACAGGCCCGCAAACACGTGTTCATGGAAAAACCGGTAGCCGTTGACCCGGTAGGCATCCGTCAGGTGCTGGCCACCGCTAAAAAGGCCGACTCACTTGGGCTGAAAATCGTGACCGGCACCCAACGCCGCCACCAGCGCGATTACATCGAAGTCTATAAGCAAATTGCCAACGGCGCCATTGGCGATATCGTCGGCGCCAACTGCTACTGGAACCAGTCGAAACTATGGCACCGCAACCCCAGTGCCGACTGGAGCGAAATGGAATACATGATCCGCGACTGGGTAAACTGGCTGTGGCTGTCGGGCGACCACATCGTGGAACAACACATCCACAATATCGATGTCATTCACTGGTTTACCGGCAAGTACCCTACTAAAGCTGTAGGTTTTGGTTCGCGCCAACGCCGCGTTACCGGCGACCAATTCGATAATTTCAGTGTCGATTTTGTATTCGACAACGGCATGCACAACCACAGTATGTGCCGCCAGATTAACGGCTGTGCCAACAATGTGTCCGAGTTTGTGATGGGCACCAAAGGCTCATCCAACTGCCAGAATACCATTTGGGACGCTGCCGGGGCCGAACTGTTCAAGTACCCGTACCCCCTCGATGCCAGCGGCCAACCCGAACGGAACGTAACCATCAGCCCCTATGTGCAGGAACACATCGACCTGGTAACCTGCATCCGCCAGAACATCCCGGTAAACGAAGCCGAAGCTACCGCCATGACCAACCTGGTGGCCATCATGGGACGCGTGTCGGCCTACACCGGCAAAGAAGTTACCCTGGATGAAATGATGAACTCCGATTTGAAATTAGGGCCATCAACTTATGTGATGGGCGATGTTGGCATCGTTGGCGTATCCCAGGTGCCGGTTGCCGGCGAAGCTGCCGATCCAAACGCTTAACCGTAAATCATCTGACAATCACAGGAAAGTCTGCTCCATCCGGGGCAGGCTTTTCTTTTTTGCGGCTGAGGGCTTCTTTCTAAGTGAAACCAGCTGTAATGAGTAAACAATATTAAAGGTAGAATTGCTTTTAAAACCTGCGGTGATTTCCCCAAAAACCACGCGTGGTTTTAATCAGAATCACGTGTGGTTTTGCCCGAAACCACGTTAGGTTTTTCTCAAAACTACATGTGGCTTTTTCAACCTTCAAACCGGGCCGGTTTTGCTCCGCGGTATAAATCCCCGAAAAGCCCGTCCATTTTGCAGTCCGCTCTGCCGTAGCTAAAAAATTTCTATATTTGTACTCTTTTTTAAAAATCAGGTCAAAACTGGAATCCGATGAGCGATAAATTCCGCGAATACAAGCAATTAGATCTTTCCCAAATCAACAAAGATGTGCTGAAACGCTGGGAAGAAGATGATACCTTTCACAAAAGTATTTCAACCCGGGAAGGCAACCCGACCTTTGTTTTTTATGAAGGGCCACCTTCGGCCAACGGGATGCCGGGCATCCACCACGTGATGGCCCGCGCCATTAAGGACACGTTTTGCCGCTACAAAACCATGAAGGGGTTCCGCGTTCACCGCAAAGCCGGATGGGACACGCACGGTTTGCCGGTGGAACTGAGCGTGGAAAAGTCGCTCGGAATCACCAAAGAAGATATCGGCACCAAAATTACCGTTGAAGAATACAACGCCGCCTGCCGCCGCGAGGTGATGAAATATACCAAAGAATGGGAAGAACTGACCCGTCGCATGGGCTACTGGGTGAACATGGACGACCCGTACATCACCTACGATAACCGCTACATCGAGTCGGTGTGGTGGTTGCTGAAACAGCTGTTCGACAAAGGTTTGCTGTACAAAGGCTACACCATTCAGCCGTATTCGCCTGCTGCCGGCACGGGACTGAGCTCGCACGAGCTGAACCAGCCGGGTTGCTACCGCGAGGTGAAAGACACCACAGCCGTGGCCCAGTTTGCCGTCATCCGCGACGAAAAGTCGGAGTTCCTGTACGAAGGCGTGGATACGCCGCTGTATTTCCTGGCCTGGACCACCACGCCCTGGACCCTTCCGTCGAACACGGCGCTGTGCGTTGGCCCCCGGATTACCTATGTGAAGGTGAAATCCTTCAACCCCTACACCGGCGAACCCATGACCGTGATCCTGGCCAAAGACCTGATGAGCGTTCATTTCAACCTGAACAATGCCGACCTTCCGCTGGACGAGTACCAGCCCGGCGATAAGAAAATCCCGTACCAGGTGTTGGCCGAATATTCGGGCGAAGAACTGGCCGGAGTGAATTACGAGCAACTCATCAACTGGGTGAAACCGAATGGCGACGCGTTCCGAGTCATCACCGGTGATTTTGTAACCACCGAGGATGGTACCGGTATCGTGCACATCGCGCCAACCTTTGGCGCCGACGACGACCGCGTGGCCAAACAGAACGGCATTGCCCCGCTGCTGGTAACCGACAAGGAAGGAAAGCTGCAACCATTGGTTGACCGCAAAGGGCGCTTCTTCCGCATGGAAGACCTGGACCCTGCATTCGTGGCCTCCAACGTAAATACCGATACCTATCGCGAATTCAGCGGTCGTTATGTGAAAAACGAATACGACGAGCTGCTGGATGCATCCTATTCGACAGTGGATGTGGACATTGCGGTGATGCTAAAAAAAGAGAATAAGGCCTTCAAGGTTGAAAAGCACGAACACAGCTATCCGCACTGCTGGCGTACCGACAAGCCGGTGCTCTACTACCCGCTCGACAGCTGGTTCATCCGCACAACAGTCGTAAAAGATAAACTGATTGCCCTGAACAATACCATCAACTGGAAACCGCAATCAACCGGAACCGGTCGGTTTGGCAACTGGCTCGAAAACCTGGTGGACTGGAACCTGAGCCGCTCGCGCTTCTGGGGAACACCACTGCCGATCTGGCGTACCGAAGATGGCTCACAAACCAAATGCTTTGGCTCGGTTGAGGACTTGTATGCCGAAATTGAGATAGCCGTTACTGCCGGGTTCATGGAGAAAAATCCCTACGAAGGATTTGTCCCGGGAGAATATGATAAAACGAATTACGAAAAAATTGACTTGCACCGTCCGTATGTGGACGACATTGTGCTGGTGGCCGACAACGGCGAAAAAATGTTTCGCGAGCCCGACCTGATCGATGTTTGGTTCGATTCGGGAGCGATGCCTTATGCGCAAAACCACTTTCCTTTTGAAAATAGCGAACGCTACAGCCCGGAAAAAGGCCGGGGAGTTTTTCCTGCCGACTTTATCGCTGAAGGTGTGGACCAAACGCGCGGCTGGTTCTTCACGCTTCATGCCATTGCAACGATGATTGATGAGTCGGTTGCTTTCCGAAACATTATCTCCAACGGTTTGGTGTTGGACAAAAACGGCAACAAAATGTCGAAGCGCTTGGGCAATGCCGTCGATCCGTTCGAAACCATCGAGCAATATGGTTCCGACCCGCTGCGCTGGTACATGCTCACCAACTCGCAACCCTGGGACAACCTGAAATTCGACATTGGCGGGGTGGACGAAGTGCGCCGCAAATTCTTCGGAACGCTCTATAACACGTACAACTTCTTCGCCCTGTATGCCAATATCGACGGCTTCCGGTTTAAGGAAGCTGAAATTCCGGTGAGCGAACGCCCGGAACTGGACCGCTGGATCATTTCCCTGCTGAACTCGCTCGTCAAAGAGGTGGGCGAAAGCCTCGAAACCTACGAGCCGACCCGCGCCGGACGTGCCATTTCGGAATTTGTAAACGAAAACCTGAGCAACTGGTTTGTTCGCCTGAGCCGGAAACGTTACTGGGGTGGCGATTACAGTACGGATAAGCTTTCGGCTTACCAAACCTTATACACTTGCCTGGTGACGGTGGCCAAATTGTCGGCCCCGCTGGCGCCGTTTTATGCCGATTTGCTTTATACCGACTTGAATAAACTCACCGGAAAAGAAACCGACCAAAGCGTACATTTGGCTGAATTCCCGGTTGCCAACGAGTCGCTGATCGACAAAGACCTGGAGCAGAAAATGGACATTGCCCAGCGCGCTTCTTCGATGATCCTGGGCCTGCGCCGCAAAGAAAAACTGAAAGTGCGCCAGCCGCTGGCCAAAATCATGGTGCCGGTGCTGAACCCTCGTTTCCGCGAGCAATTCGAGGCGGTTGAAAACATCATTCTTTCCGAAGTGAACGTGAAAGAGGTAGAATACCTGACCGACACGGCCGGCATCATCAAAA
>JBFXGM010000012.1:0-128812 GCA_050178015.1 Mangrovibacterium sp. | reverse complement strand
GAAAATAAGACAGAGTATAAAAGAACATCTAATCAGTCTGTTGTCAAGACTTTTATGTGAACCGAATGTTTTTGTCATAGTTTGTTGTTTTTGTCTTTCTCCGAATTGTCAAATATCTGAATTTTTACTTTTCTGTTTTTTCAGAATTCATAGAACTTAGGATGTTTCTGTAATCGCATGAGATTGTCCATTGTTAAGTTGAAACATTTATTCAGTTTTTCAGACGAAAGACATGGCTTTCACCGGTAAAACAATTGTCTTTTCCAATAGTGAGATACAACACATATGGATAGCATGTAAATATGATGCGCATAAAAAAGATATTTTATGCGCATTAAAATTAGATATGATGCGCATTAAAAGTATTTTTAATGAGCATCAAATGATTAAAAGATCAGGATATAATTTTTAGGCATACGGATGAATTTCTTTTTCCTTCCCGATATCCGTTGTGCCCGTGTGGAAGTTTCGAAATTAAGCAGGCTAATAGTCCTCTGCCCACTTTTCTTTCGGGTCGGTTGGAAAGGTGACCGTTTTCCACGAAAACTTCAGGATGTTGGGCCGGGCCAGGCGCTCGTAATCGGCATATTTCATCCGGATCAGTTCGGTGTGCGAACCGGCGTTGAAGGCTATTTCTTCGTTTTCGGTCAAGGCTTCGGCCACAAACACATCCATATTGTACAGCTTGCCAAACGGAGGCATGGCGCCCGGTTGGCACCCGGGGAAAAGGCTAAGGAATTCGGCTTCGCTTGCCAGGCTTACGTTTTTTGTTCCCAGCATTTCCTTCAGCAAGTCGAAATCAACCTGGTACGATGCAGGTAACACTGCCATGGCCATTTTGCCATTGATGAGGATCATGACGGTTTTGGCAAATTCTTTTCCGGCAACATGGGCCGACGCGGCAATTTCCTGTGCGGTAAAGGCAACCGAATGGTTGATGGTTACATACTTTACCTGGTTTTGGTCAAGGTAGTTTTTTAGTTTTTCCACTGGCATGGCGGTAAGTTTTTAAGGTTCAGGAATAACATGGTTGAAGTTGTGATCATTTTAAAGCGTTTTGGGTCCGTTGTAAATTTTTACCCGCACATTTAAAAAATGTTTCAGAAAGGAGGTATAGAAAAACCCGGTCAGGTGGCCGGGCTTTCATTCATTTTTTCCAGACTTCTGTTTGATGTGATCGGAAACTTCGGAAACCAGTTCTTTCTTATTCTTCTTTCAACATACTCATCAATTCGGCATATCCTTTCATGTTGGTCAGGTTGTCGGTTAGGTAACCCGAATAATCAAAGGCTTCTAATTTTTTCAATCGGCTCCAATCCTGGCGGGCGCCTTCCCGGTCGCCCAGTTCATAGCGGCAAATCCCTCGTGCCAGCAAAAGCGCAGTTTCGTTAGGCCGATATCTGATGGCCGTGTTATAGGCTCTTAACGCCTTCTTGGGCTTGCCCTGGGTGTAGAGCTGTTTGTTTCCCCGTTGGAAGCTTTTTGTTGCAACCGCAGTAAAATCAGTCGTTATGCTGTTCATTACATCCGGAAAAACGGCCAATTTGAAGGCGATCGAAACTTCTTTTTCCATGGCAACCGGTTCTCCGTTGTTTGACCCGGGTATCCACATGCCGTTGGTGGTTCTTAATACCCTGATGACTTCATCATCAATTTCATCCGAAACACTGTTGATCACTTCAAAATCGGTTACTTCACCTTTTTCGGTAACTACAAACTGAACAACGGCCGTACCTTGCATGTGCCATTTGGCTGCGAATTCGGGGTATTCAATTTTTTTGACCAGGTAACTATCAATGCTTTGGAGTTCGTTCTGTTGCAGAACGGTTACCTCCTGCTCAACCCCTGTAAATTTTGGCGGGGTCACTTCAATTTCGTCCACCATTTTTTGCAGATGGTCCTGTCCGAATGCCACGATGGATGTCATCAGGCACAACAGACAAATCATAATTGTTTTCATTGCTTTTCATTTTTAAAATTAACAATACATTTCACTAAAATCATGCAGAACTACTTCCTTGATTTCCTAACCCAAAGATAGGCCAGCTGTGTGTCCGGAACGTAGCAGCTATGGTTTCGTTTGCTTAACAAACCGGCCAGTTCCTGAACGTATGATTTGGACGGTTTAAACTATGGATTTTTGCTTTCCGGGATGGCTTTCAGGCAAAGGGTGGAAACTATTCAATAAGTCCCTTTTCGCGCAAAAGATCACCAGCACGTTTGTGCTCTTGTTGGTAATTGGTTTCCATGTCGGCCAAAATTTCGGCAAACCCTGGCTTCTGGCGGACATTATCCAGCAAGGGCCACTTCTTCATGCTGATGACAAGCAAATTTGAAAATGTTTTTTTATGGTCTCTGACCTGCCTTAAATAGTCCAGGGCTTTTTCCTTTTCGCCCATGGCAGAATATACACAAGCCAGATGGGAATGAGAAAAATAATTTTGTGCAAAATAGTTGTTCAGTTTAATCTCATCCTGAACGATTTTTACGGCCTTTTGATAATGTTCATTTGCCTCTTTCTGCATGTCGTTTTTCGCATAAACAAAACCCAGGGTCATGGCGCTTTGGCTGTTAATATATTTTCCGCCGTACTTCAGCATGTATTTGTAGGCGTTGGGATAATCCCTGAGCCATACGGAATTGATCATTAAATAATACAGATTGTCCGTATGGGTTGAATCCTTGGCATAAATTCGCATACAATAATCCATGGCAGCCTCGAAGTTTCCCGACATGGTTTCAATTTCGTTCATGATGCTGAAATACTGCATGGAATCGTTGTACAGATGAAGCATTTGGCTGGCGTAACTTCTGGCCACCTCCGGGTAACCCACGTAGGTTAAAACCCAGCCAAATTGAACCAGTAATGCCGGTCGAACCGACATTTTGTCCGTCACGGCTTCTTCATATCCCAAGAAACTCTTGATGGCATTGTAGTAATCTTCTGTACCAAGGAAATGCGAGAAGGCAAACTCGTAATATTCGCTGATGCTGGCTTCGTTTATTGGTAATTTCCGAAACAACCAATTGGCCTTTTCCGGCATTCCTTTGATGAGATAATACCTGCCTTTTAAGGCCAAAGCTACCCAGTTGTAATCATCAAGTGATAAGGCTTTATTGACCATCATCAACCCCGAATCAAGGTACTGTTCCCTTAAATATATATTCCCCCAGTACGCGACATTTCGGATGTAAAAATCACCTAACTGTGCGTAGGCATCGGCAAAGGTAGGGTCCAGTTGGATAGCCTGTTGAAACAACTGTTTGGCTTTTAACTGTTCCTGTCCTGACTGTATAAGTGGGCTGAGTTCAAAAAGCCGTTTATAATCCAGTCCCCGCAGGTATAAATTGTAAGCCGTGAGATTGGAAGTTGGTTTTTTTTCGATTTGCTGTTTTTCTTTCCGGGTTATCACGGCATTCAGTTCGTTGGCAACCAGTAAGGCCAATTCACTTTGCACCTTGAATATGTTGTTGATAGGAACTTCCCGTTCATAAGGTTTCGACCAAAGGTGCCTGTCGGTATTCGTTTCAATCAATTGAAGCCTGATCCGGATTGTGTTGTTGATGGTCTGGGCACTGCCTTCCAGAATGTAATTGGTTTTCAGTTCTTTTCCTATTTCCTTGCTGCTTTTTTTTGAATTTCGGTATTTCTCGGAAGTGGTTCGGGAAACAACCCGTAAGTCTTTAATCAGGCTAAGTTTGTAAAGGATCTCTTCCATCAGGCCCTCCACAATATAACTGTACCCGGCCTCGGGACTGTCGTCGATAAACGGCAGCATGGCAATCGATTTTTCGGCAGCTTCTTTGGGAAACAATAGTGGCTTAACACGAATGAACGACGTGGTTGCCAGGATGATGATCACGATTGCTGTCAGCGCAGTGGTTATTTTGTCCCGTTTTGTGAAAGAAACCGGTGCCTGTTTCTGGTCCTGAATTGTTTGTTTGGCAGATTCATTTTCTGTGAAATCTTTCTTGTTAGCTTCTCCCGGCGGAAATCCATAAAATTCGTGAAAACATTTAATGAAATAGGTTGGACTGCCAAAGCCAACTTCGTAAGCAATTTCGGAAACGGAGAGGGGAGTTTGTTTCAATAACTCCATGCCCCTTTTCAGGCGGACCTCGCTGATAAAACGGCTAACGGATTTTTTTGTGATGGTATTCACTTTAATGTAAAGGCTGGAGCGGCTCATGCCCATTTCACGGGCCAGTCCGGAAACTCCGAATTGTTCGTTTCTCAGGTTGGCTTCGGTTATCTGTGTCAACTTTTGGATAAATTCTTGTTCGGTGGCAAACTGCCTGTTCATGGTTCTCCCGGATAAGTTGAAGAATCGGTGTCTTTAATACATACGGATAATGAAATACGATCACAACGGAATGTACATGTTCGTCTGCATTTGTACGAGAAGCGACAAAAGCTTGTTCGGGGCTGATGGGGGAGTTATGTGATTCGGTATGATTTTTCAAGGATATGGCCCAAATAAAAAAAAGCCGGAATTTTTCCGGGCATCATTTGAAAATAAAAAAACAATCCATTAATCCCGGAAGTTGTTTCGGTGCGCTGCACCTTTCATTTATCATGGCAATCCAGGGCTACAACTATTTCGCGGCGCTGCCGCCGGGGGACCCGGCAATATTATTGAAATGCCGTTGTGCTTTGCCAAGGAAAATTCGCAGCCCCGAATAATACGGATGTACCCGCAAAGGTGCGTAGCACCCAAGAGATTTGTAGCCATGGAGATCTGGAAAAAGTTCACGAGGTGCGTAGCACCGGAAGATTTGTAGCGGCATGTATCCGGAAATACCCGGCGGAGGTGCATCGCACCGGGACATCGCCTTTAGATAAAGTTCACCCTTTCCATTGCGCACATGCCTCAAAAGCTCCTAATGGCGGAGGCGGTTCCGGCTGATGCAGGATCGATTAGTAGGGGCCTTCCACAGGCTATGGTATGTTGGTCACGACGTGTCGTGACCGTACCTGGCTTTCCCGTTTTGGGGTGTTTCGGATTTAATCCGGCGTGTAAGGGCACGGTATGCTATGGCCGGACGGATGGAAACAACATACACACAGTTTTATGCACACTTGGTTTTTGCGGTTAAAAACCGGCATGCATTGGCGCCAGCCAGGGCGTATCCCCGAAACCGAATAAACCATCAACTCCCCGGAAAACCTGTCATCCCAATGTCACCCTATTCCAATCAATCTCGTATATTCTTTTTGTAGAACAAGCTGGGAGGATGCGCTATGGAACCGATGATTGACAAAACACAGTTTGGGAATATCACTATTTCCGGCAAACGTTACGAGTACGATGTGGTAATCCGTCTTGACGGGCATGTGGAAAAGCGGAAGAAGAAACTGTCGAAGGTGAAGTACGGAACTTCTCATAAAATATCGCTGGAAGAAGCCGAGTATATTTATCAGGACGGGGCACAGGAGCTGATCATCGGTACCGGGCAGGTGGGATATGTCCAGCTATCGGGCGAGGCAGAGGAGTATTTCAATGAGCACGAGTGTCCGGTAAAGTTGCTCCCAACGCCGCAGGCCGTACACGTGTGGAACATCCTGGAAGGAAGGGTGATTGGTATGTTTCATGTAACCTGCTGACGGGTGATGGTAAGGCAAAAGTAAAAAGTATAAAAGCATAAGTAAATAGTAGAATCATGGAAATTCATAGTTCAGCGTTTGACGAGGGAGCAACCATCCCAAAAAAATACACCTGCGACGGGCCGAATGTTTCGCCGCCTTTGCGTTGGTCGGGGGTTCCGGCGGGGACGAAAACGCTTGCCCTGATTTGCGACGATCCGGATGCGCCGGTGGGCACCTGGGTACACTGGGTGATCTGGAATTTGCCGACTGCCACAACCGAGCTTGCCGAACATGTGCCCCCGGTTGAGCTGTTGACAAACGGGGCGCACCAGGGTAAAAACGACTTTAGGAAGATTGGCTATGGTGGTCCGTGCCCGCCAAGGGGGAGCCACCGCTACTTCTTCAGCCTGTTTGCGCTCAACACAGAGTTGCAGCTGAAACCGGGCAGCACGAAAGCAGATCTGCTAAAAGCGATGGACGGGCATATTTTGGCCGAAGCGCTGCTGATGGGGCGATACCAGCGATGATGGGAAAACGGCTTGAGTTAAGTCAACGCACTTATGAAAGAGCGTCATGCTGTTCGGCAACTGACGGATCAGCATCTCACCATGAATAACAGATTCCGAAACAAGTTCGGAATGACTTGCCGTCATTAGCTACTTAACGCAACATTAGTCTGTTGAAGGCAAATTCCATCCCATCTTATCGTCCTTCCGGGCCTTTCTTTCTTACCAGGTTGTTGTAATCGATGTAGTACAATACTTTTAGCGAAAGGCTGTTCGTTTGCGGGCTGTTCCAGGTGTTGCGCAGGTTTTGCCAGTAATCATTTTTCCAGGTTTCTTCTTCGTGGTAGATTGCATTCTTCCAGGCAATCGAAAGTTCCGATCCGGGTGCAAAAATCCACCTGAAAACGAGATCAATATTGAAGGCATTGTAGTTTTGGTCGATACTGTTATAGTTGCCGGTGGGGGAGAGCGAACCGTTTTGTTCCAACAGGTAAGCCTGGCTGTTATCGGCCCCCGACCAATAGTGGCGCCCCCGGATATTCACCGTGGCTTTGTTACTGAATCCGTAGGAAAGTCCCACCACATTTTCGATAAAACGGGAATCACGATTGACAAAAAAGATGGAATCTTCATCAGCTGTTTTGTCGGCATAGGCCTGGTCGTTGTATTCATTGTTAAAGCTGAAATTGTAATAGCCCTGCAGGCGTTGGCCGATCCGTAGGTTGAAGCCCGCATCGCCCCAGTAGCTGTAATGATCGGTGTTGGGATGCTTGCCGGTCGCGGCGTACAGGTAAAAGTTCATCCGTTTCCGGCTGTCGGAGTTCAAGTAGATGTTTCCGTAATAAAAGCTCGGCTGGCTGTAATACCGGTTTTTCACACGGGTTTCGTCATAATCATGTTTCCGGCCACCGTGGCCAATCTCTATATTGGCGCTGTAATTGTTTTTAAACCGGGCGTAAGCCTCCAGTTCCATTTCAGTGCCAAACACATCGTTTGGAGAGTACATGCGCACGTGTTCAATCCAGTAAACCGCATTCCATTCCCTGAAAATTCCGGTAGGCTCAATCATTTGGTAGAAGATGTATCCTTCGGTTGAAATTTCGTTGTTCCGGCGCAGAAATCCCAAATCGTTGGGGTTGAAGGTGTCAGAAATTATTTCTTGCGAGATGCCGAATTGCAGGTTACCGCTGTTTTTTTCCAGCTCCAGTTCGGCACGATAGCCGGTTTCTTTTTGCGATTCGCCCCGGTGGCTAAAACCGCCGTTGCCGCTTAGGGAATACTTTTTCGATTTGTCGCGGAACTGAAACTCGGTGGCTGTAACATTGGCCGAAAAAGGATGGTCAATCATTGTAACGTTCGAGTTGATCAGGCTGATGTACGAGTTGTTCTTCAGCGATTTGTCAACCACCGAAACATTGTAGTTGGTAAATGGCTGGGTTTGGACCTTTCGTTTCTGATTGGACAACGTATCTTTCAGTGTAGCGTAGGCTGGCAGCGACATGGCGTTCAGCAGCCCCAGTCCCCAGCCGTCGCTTGAGCGTCCTGAAATTTTTGACGCATTGACCAGCCGTGTTTCGGTTGGGTCAAAATCAATCATTTCATTGGGGCGGAGCGCTTCTTCCGCTTTTCCGGCAAACTTGGGACTGGCGCCAATCCGGCGCGAATAGAAAATTTCACCCCGGTTAAACAGTTCGGTACCTTCGGTAAAAAACTGCCTTCTTTCGTTGTAATACAACTCGTAAGGGGTCAGGTTCAGCTGCTTGTTGTCCGACTGCACCTGTCCGAAATCGGGGACCAGCATCATATCGAGCGTAAAGCTTTCGCTGATGCCGTATTTCAAGTCCACCCCAGCTTTGTAAATGAATTCGGGTGATGAAGCGCCGTCTTTAAATTCGAGGTACGTTGCGGCATAGGGGCTAAACGAAAAACGGACGGGCGGACTGATGTTTTTGAGGCCGGTCAGTTCTCCTTCCTGATGGATAAAACCATCTACTTTGCGGTCGATAAAATTCCACGAATTGTTCGAGTTGTACCTTCGGATGTTCCGGAACATGTTCAACCCCCAGTTTTGGGCGGTCCGGCCCGAAAAACGAAGGGCCGAAAACGGGATGCGCATTTCAATGGTCCAACCCTGGTCGGTAATCCGGGTAGCGCTTTGCCAAACGGCGTTCCAGTTGCTGTCTTCATAATCATAGCTGGTTTTCACGGCTTTCAGGTCGGTTTGCACGCCAGCGGGGGTTATGAAAAAGCCGAACGCCAGTTGCCCCTGGTTGTACGGGTCGAAATAAATGCCGAAATAATCGGACATCCCAATGTTGTCGCGTTCCGAGAAATAGTTGAAGATGCTGTCGGGGGCGCTGTCGTACAGCATCGCGCCCACGTAGATGGCTTTTTCATCATAAAACAGATGCACTTCCGAAGGTTGAAAAGCGGGTTTCCCGTTTTGGGGCTGAAGCTGCACAAAATCCCGGGCCGGTTCCGATCTTTGGTAAACCGGTTCATCCAGCCGGGCATCGAGGGTCAGCGGGGTTTCCAGATAAGTTGCTTTTACCTGTTTTTTTTCTTGTGCAGCCAGGATGGTACTTACCAGAAATAATGACAAAAATAGGAGGCCCTTCGGTTTCATGGATTTTTGGTTCGCTACCAACAATCTACGCAAGGGACCGGCTCAGGTTTGCAAGTACCGTGAAAAACTCACTTTCATCAATGTGTTCTGTTTTTGCCAGATCGAAAGAACCGGCCGTATTGCCAGTACATCCGCGAAACGACTAAAAAAGAAACCGAAGACCGGCTGTGCTTATTTCCGGTTCTTTGCTTCCAGCTCGTTGAGGTGTTCCATCTTTTTGCGCTGAAGGAATTCGGTGATGCCTTCGAGGTGCTCCTTCACCCGTTTGTTGCCAAACTCATATACCTTTTCCACCAGCCCGTCCAGGAAATCGCGGTCGTGCGAAACCAGGACCAGTGTGCCGTCAAACTCCAGCAGCGCCTGTTTCAGGATGTCTTTGGTACGCATGTCGAGGTGGTTGGTGGGCTCATCGAGGATGAGCAGGTTCACCGGTTCGAGCAGCAGTTTGATCATGGCCAGCCGGGTACGTTCGCCACCCGAAAGCACGGCCACTTTTTTGTCCCAATCCTCGCCGCCAAACATGAATGCCCCCAGGATGTCCTTGATTTTGGTGCGGATGTCGCCCTTGGCCACATCGTCGATGGTTTGGAAAACCGTCAGTTTTTCGTCGAGCAGCGAGGCTTCGTTCTGGGCGAAATAGCCTATCAGCGTGTTGTGTCCCAGCGAGAGATTGCCGCCGTGCTCAATTTCCTTCATGATGGCTTTCACCAGGGTCGATTTCCCTTCGCCGTTTTTGCCCACAAAAGCGACCTTTTCGCCGCGTTGGATACTGAAGGATGCGCCCTCAAAAACCAGGTGCCCGTCATAGCTTTTTGAAACGTCTTCGGCAATCACCGGGTAGTTGCCCGAGCGCGGCGAGGGCGGGAACCGCAGGCGCAGGTGCGAAGTATCTACTTCGTCCACCTCCAGAAGTTCCAGCTTGTCGAGCATTTTTACGCGCGACTGTACCTGCAATGTTTTCGAATAGGTGCCTTTGAACCGCTCGATAAATTCTTTGGTTTCGGCAATCATTTTTTGCTGTTCGTCATAGGCTTTTTGCTGCTGCTCACGACGCTCTTTGCGCAGTTCCAGGTATTTCGAATAGTTCACCTTGTAATCGTAAATGCGGCCCATCGTTACTTCAATGGTGCGGGTGGTGATGTTGTCCACAAAACGGCGGTCGTGCGAAATCACGATCACCGCTTTGGCTTGGTTGATCAGGAAATCTTCAAGCCACTGCACCGACTCGATGTCGAGGTGGTTGGTGGGCTCGTCGAGCAGGATAAGATCAGGGGTTTTCAACAGGATTTTGGCCAGCTCAATGCGCATGCGCCAGCCGCCGCTGAAATCGGAGCAGGGGCGGTTAAAATCGCTGCGTTCGAAGCCAAGGCCCAGCAGGATTTTCTCCACTTCGGCATCGAAATTGATTTCGCCCTGGCTGTACAGTTTTTCACTGAGTTCCGAAACCTGCTCAATAATGGCGCTGTACGCGTCCGACTCGTAGTCGGTGCGCACGGTCAGCTCATGGTTCAGCTCGTCCAGCGTTCGTTGCATATTTAAAACTTCAGAAAAGGCCTGCGAAGCTTCGTCGAACAGGCTGCGTTGGCTGTCGGCCATCAGGTGCTGGGGCAGGTAGGCGATCACCGCATCTTTGGGCGCCGAAATCTTCCCGTGGGTTGGGGTTTGCGCCCCGGCCATAATTTTCAGCAGGGTTGACTTTCCGGCCCCGTTTTTCCCCATCAGCGCGATACGGTCTTTCTCGTTCACCACAAAATTGATATCCTTGAAAAGCGTACTCCCGCCAAATTCTACTGCCAGACCGTCCACTGAAATCATCGTCTTTTCTTTTTAAAAATGAGGCGGCAAAGATAATGAAACGGCTCCTTTCCGTTACCTTTACTGAAAAAATCAGCGTATGAACCTGTTAGAATTAACCCAAAAGCGACATTCTGTCCGTTCATTTTCTGGTCAACCGGTTGAATCGGAGAAGCTTGCCTATATTCTGGAGTGTGCCCGCCATGCACCTTCGGCAGTAAATTATCAACCCTGGAAATTTTATGTGATTACCAAACGCGAAGCGAAGGAGAAGCTGCAAAAGATCTATCCGCGTAAATGGTTCGAAACGGCTCCCATGTATATTTTAGCCTGCGGCGATTCCAGCCAGTCGTGGAAACGGAGCTTCGATGGGAAAGACCACCTGGACATTGATGTGGCCATTGCCGTGGAACACATTTGCCTGGCAGCTGCCGAACAAGGATTGGGATCGTGCTGGGTGTGCCATTTCGATACCGATCTTTGCCAAAAGGAGTTCGGCCTGCCTCACGAAGTAGTCCCGGTTGCCATTATCCCGCTGGGCTATCCGGACAAAGAAACGACCCGCCAAACCGACCGGAAAGCTTTATCCGAAATTATGGAAGTTTGGTGATGTCTCTGTGGGGGGATCAAAAGAGACCGTGTGAAAATAGCAACGTCATCCCGAACTCGTTTCGGGATCTCTTTCGATTTGCAACAGATCCTGAAACGAGTTCAGGATGACTAATTTACGTCAATATTTCGCACGGTCTCTTTTCTGTTTTATTCGGTTGCCGGTGTTTCCTCCGGGATTTCTTTCAGGTACTTGTTCAGGAATTTCAGGATATCGCCGTATCCTTTAATTTCGTTTTCTTTTTTGATGAACCCGTGCCCTTCATCGGGGAACACAACATATTCCACAGGGACGTTGTTGTTTTTCACTGCGGCCACAATTTCGTCCGATTCCACTTGTAAAACGCGGGGATCGTTCGCCCCCTGAAGCACCATCACCGGGTTTTTTACCTGAATGGCATGGAACAAGGGCGAAATGTCGTACAGCCTGACCGAGTCTTCGGTAAACGGATCGCCCAGTTCGGTGTACAGGGCTTTGCGGAACGACTCCCAATAGGGCGGGATTGATTTGAGTGTCCGCAGCCAGTTGGTCACGCCAAAAATATTCACCCCAACTTTAAATTCATCCGGGGCAAAGGTCATGGCGGCCATCGTCATGTAACCTCCGTAGCTTCCGCCAATGATGCCGATTTTTTCCGCATCAATGTAGTCTTGTTCCTGCAGCCATTTCTTTCCCCAAATGCAATCTTTCAGGTCTTTGTCGCCGTGGTTACGATCGTCCATCTTATAGAAGGTTTTTCCGTAGCCGCTGCTGCCCCGGTTGTTTACCGCCAGCACGGCATAGCCATGATTGACCAGATATTGCAGCAAGGCAAAGTAACCCACGCGCGATTGTCCTCCCGGTCCGCCGTGTACCCAAACCAGCGCCGGAACTTTATTGTTGGGCGAAGCTGTCAGGGGTTTGTAATAAATGGCCGGGATTTCGAGTCCGTCAAACGATGGGTAACGCACCACCTCGGCCGAAACCAAATCTTCCGGGATGATTTCCGGGTTCAGGCTCGAAGTGAGTTTTTTGAGTTCGGCAGTTTGCAGATCGTACACATAAATATCGTTTGGCGCGATGGAAGTGCCGATGGTCAGCCGGATAAGTTCTTCGCTGTCCGAAATATTGACGCCAACAATATCGCCATCCGGTATTTGGGGGAAGTTTACTGTTTCGCCGGTTTCGTTGTTCCTGACGATCAGGTTGTTTTTACCGTCTTCGTTGATGGCAATTACCCGGTATTTGCCGTTTTCGCTTAGGTAACTGTACATCACGTCCCAGTCGGTTTCAAAAAGCACCTGCTTTTGCCCCGTGGTCATTTCGTATTGTACCAGGTAGGCAAACTCCTTCCCTGCATCGGTGATGTAGTAGAAATACGTGTCATCCTTGCTGAAACCCGAACTTTGGTAATTGCCGGGGCCATCTGTAATCTCGGTCATTTGCTTACTTACCAGATCATACAGGTACAGGTGGTTTTCGCTCGTGGTTTCTGTTTTGGTGAGGGCCAGTGTTTTTTCATCGTGCGATAAGCCCGAAACGTCCAAGCCTTCATCGTTTTGGTAAATCATTTCTGCTTTCCAGTCGGCGACGGGCATTTTGTACAAGTCGAAAAATTTTGGGTCGCGTTTGTTCGAGATGTAAAACATCGCAGTTTTTTCAACGGTCCAACCCCCAAAACCGGCTTTTTCGTTTTCGTCCGGGGTCAGGTCAAGCGTTGTTCCGTCCGGATGCAACAAGTAGATGTGGTTGATTTCGTTCCCGCCTTTGTCTGCCGAGTAAAGCATTTGATCGGTTCCCGGCACATAGTCAATCGCGAAGAAGGTTTCTTTATCCGAAAAGGTGATTTGCTTTTTGCTGCCATCAGCAATGCCGATTTCATACAAATTGAAAATGCCCGTTTCGTCACTGCTCACCAGTAAGCGGCTTTCGTCGGGCGAAAAAGCTCCTCCTGAATAGCGGGTGTTTTGATAAAACTGTTCGATGGAATACTGTTGGGGAGCCTTTTGTTCTACCTGGGAACAGGCCCACAGAAGAATCAGAAGAGATGCAAGGAAAAGATAATTTTTCATGGTAAGTAATTTTATTGAAGGTTAATAAAATTGTTCGATCTGATTATTCACATGGTTAAGTTTTCAGTTGGCTTTAAAAGCCAAAGAGATGCTGAAGGGTTTTTTCAGTATCTCCTGGTATTCCTGATACAAGTTATTGAATTTGAGTGGATTGGCGATCTGTTTATGCCTTTTTTTATATTGTCCAAGGCCATCTCAATTTTTTTAAGTCATCACCAGGCAACAAGGATGGGGTGCATCCGAGCAAATGGTTGATCGCAGAAGTTCAGTTTTCCTGAGTATTTAAAATAGCGAATGCCAAGGCCAGCTTGAAGCGGTACATGGAGTAAGTTGCCCCGCTTACAGCATCCACCTTGTCCGGGAGTTGCTTTCTCATCAGCTGTTTTTCGTATTTCGGGTAAGCAATGGCAGGCGTGGTACCGCTTTGCCTCATCCGTTTGCAGTAGTCTGCATCTTTCTGTTTCCCTTGACCATTTTCGTTTATTTCATTGTAATCGGCCCTGATTATTTCTCCATTCCTCATCTCAAAAGAAATGATGTGTTTGTAGCCGAAATCGTCAAAAGGCGTTTCACCATAATAACTGCCGTCTTTCAATTCCACCAGGGTTTTAGGGAAACCGGTCTCTAGCATGGTTTTATCGTATTCGCGTCTAATGGCGTCGAGGGGCGAGCGTTCAATTATCCAATGGAGCGTTTCCAGTTTTTGTTGTTTTTCGGAATGATTGGGCTGGCCTTTGATGCAAACCGGGAAAAGGATACATAAAAGAAGGGTAAACTTGCAATTCATCGGTAGTTGTTTATTGGTTTAGAATTTCAGACAGCTATTTATACTTCATACCCCTAAACGGGTACCGGTCTTTTTCATCACATATTTCAATTTTTGCAAGCGCTGTTTTCGCCGATAATTAAATCAGTGTTTGCGCGCACAATTTTGGCTGGAAAGTCCGGTTTTCATTTCGAATATCCCTATCTTTACAGCAGTTCATTCAGAAAGTAAAAATAAAAACCCTTGAAGATGAGAATAATATTGATCGTGTTTGCGTTGATTTTCAGCTTTTTTTTGTCGTTGTCGGCCCAAGAGCAAGGGGTACACCCCCAGTCGCAAAACTACGAATGGCCTGCCGATGAGCAGGTGCTGGAAAAGCTGGATCAATGGCAGGATTTGAAATTTGGCCTGATCATCCATTGGGGGCTGTATGCTGTGCCCGGAATCATCGAGTCGTGGGAGCTTTGTTCCGAAGACTGGCTTAACCGACCGGACAGTTTGACCTATTGCGGGTATAAGGCATGGTACTGGGGCTTGAAAGATCAATTCAATCCGGTGGATTTCAATCCTGAACATTGGGCGCAGGTTGCCGAAGGTGCCGGTATGAAGTATCTGGTTTTCACCACGAAGCATCATGACGGATTTAATATGTTCGATACGCAGCAAACCGATTTTAAAATAACCAGCGGCCCGTTTGCCAACCACCCGAAAGCCAATGTGGCCGAGCACGTGTTCAGCGCATTTCGCGATAAAGGCTTTATGATTGGCGCTTATTTTTCGAAACCCGACTGGCATTCGCAGGACTTTTGGTGGGACAAGTACGCCACCCCGAACCGCAACGTGAATTACGACATTCGCCGGTTCCCGGAGCGTTGGGACAGGTTTAAACAGTTCACGTACAATCAGATCAGTGAATTGATGCACGATTACGGTACCATCGATATCCTTTGGCTCGATGGCGGGTGGGTGCGCCCACGCGAAACGGTAACGGAGGAAGTGATCTCGTGGGGGGCGCCCATCCCGGAGTGGGACCAGAAAATCGACATGCCCGAGATTGCGGCTATGGCCAGGAAAGCCCAGCCCGGAATTTTGATTGTTGACCGTACGGTACACGGGCCTTACGAGAATTACCAAACCCCGGAACACCGGATTCCTGCCGAACAATTGCCATACCCTTGGGAAAGTTGCCTGACCCTGGGCAACAATTGGGGCTTTGTTTCGAATGAACAGTATAAAACCCCGGCCAAAATCATTCATAACTTAGTTGAAATTGTGGCCAAAGGGGGCAGTCTGTTGCTTGGCGTTGGCCCAAAACCGGATGGCACGCTTGATAGCGAAGCTGTTGCTCGGCTGGCAGAAATCGGGAAATGGTTGAAAGCCAACGGCGAGGCCATTTACAACACGCGTATTACCGAAAATTATCATTCGGGCAACGTTTTTTTTACCCGAGGGAAAGCCGGTAATTTATATGCCCTCGCCTTGGTTGAGGAGGGAAAACCTGTTCCTGCAACCGTGGAATGGAGCGGGGCGCTTCCGAAAAAAGGATCAAAAATACGCCTGCTCACTACTGGCCAAAATCTAAGTTGGAAGATAAAAGACGGGAAAGTTCAGGTTAGCGTGCCGCCATCATTTCGGGCAAAACATGCTCAGTATCCCGCACTTGCCTTTTCGTTTGAACAATAATTTGTTTTGTCAGCAACATAGTAACACCTGACCTATGAAACGTATCACATTCAACTTGCTTGTTTTATTGATGGGGGCCGCAATGCTGGTTGCCTGCAAACCCTCAACGGTTGCTCCGCCTACGGCTGTCGGCCCGGTGCCCGATGAGCGCCAGCTGGCCTGGCACGAAATGGAGCTGAATGCATTTATCCATTTCACCATCAATACCTTTACCGATAAGGAATGGGGGTTTGGCGACGAATCGCCGGAATTGTTTGATCCCACCAGCTTTGATGCCGAACAGTGGGTGTCGGTGTTGAAGGAAACCGGTTTCAAAGGGGTGATCCTCACCTGTAAGCACCACGACGGCTTCTGTTTGTGGCCCACCCAATATACGGAGCACAACATTTCTAAAAGCCCGTTTATGGAAGGGCAGGGCGATGTGGTGAAAGCCGTATCGGACGCCTGCAAAAAATACGGCTTGAAATTCGGCGTTTACCTGTCGCCGTGGGACCGTAACCGGGCCGATTACGGCGAAGCATCCTATGTTGAGTTCTACCGGAACCAATTGAAGGAACTGTTCTCGAACTACGGGCCGGTTTTCGAAATGTGGTTCGACGGGGCAAACGGTGGTGATGGTTATTACGGAGGGGCCAACGAAATGCGCCGGATCGACCGGGCGTCCTATTACGATTGGCCAACCACCCTCGACCTGGTGCGGGGGATGCAGCCCGAAGTGCTGTTTTTCAGCGATGCCGGGCCCGACCTGCGCTGGTGCGGCAACGAAGAAGGGCGCATGGGCGAAACCAACTGGAACACGATCTCGGTGGATACGCTGTATGCCGGAAAATCCGGAATTACAGGGCTTCTGAATACCGGTTCGGAAGACGGACAACAATGGGTTCCCGGCGAGGTGGACACTTCCATCCGCCCGGGCTGGTTTTACCACCATTCGGAAGACGACCAGGTAAAAACGCCGGAAAAACTGTTTCAGATTTATCTCGAATCGGTTGGGCGTGGTTCAACGCTATTGCTCAATATTCCGCCCGATCAGCGGGGCCTGTTCCACGAAAATGATGTGATAGCCCTGCGCGAATGGCGTAATATGATGGATGCAGCCTTTGCAACTGATCTGGCTCTTGGAGCAAAAACGACTGCCTCCGAAATCCGCGGAAAATCAGCTCAATACGATGCTGCGAACGTGGTGGATGGAAACCCGGACAGCTATTGGGCAACCAACGATGAAACCGTTTCCGGAAGTCTGGAGATTGATTTGGGCAGAGAAAAACTCATTCGCTATGTGCAGTTGCAGGAATTTATCCGCCTCGGGCAGCGCGTGAAAGCATTTACGGTGGAAGCATGGGACGGTGCCAATTGGAGTGAAATTGCAACCGGGACAACTATCGGATACAAGCGGATTTTTCCGGTTGGAGAGGTCGTCACTTCAATGGTGAGGGTCACGGTTCGCGATGCCAAAGCCTGTCCGGTAATTTCTTCTGTTAGTCTTTATTAATGTTTGGCTAATTTTCAAGTTGAAAAATGGATAAGCTGGTAGCGGTTTTTGCATGCACTTTTCTATTGTTGTCAGATCTGCCGGTGTTCTCTCAGGATAGTTGGACCGGGTACGAACACTTGTTTTCCCAAGTGGAAAACTATGTAGTGTACCAGACGCAAACGCCTTTGCAAATTGACGGGATTGCTGACGAACCTGCTTGGCAACATGCGGACTGGACGGCTGATTTCAGGGATATTGAGGGCGATAAAAAGCCGGAACCCTTGTTCCGGACTCGCGTGAAAATGTTGTGGGACAAGGATAATCTGTATGTGTATGCCGAACTGGAGGAACCTCACATCTGGGCCTATTATTCCGATCACGATCAGATTGTGTATCACGAAAATGATTTTGAAGTTTTTATCGATCCGGATGGCGACGGGCACAATTATTTCGAGTTTGAAGTAAATGCGCAAAACACCTTGTTCGACCTTTTTTTGCCGATGCCTTACCGCAATGGGGGCATTCCGCTCATATCGTGGAATGCGCCCGGCTTTGAAAGTGCGGTGAGACTGGTTGGTACCCTGAACGATCCTTCGGATAGGGATGAATTGTGGTCGGTGGAAATGAAAATACCTTTTTCGGATTTGCAAACCGGTATGAACAAGCAGGTCCCGAAGACCGGGGAAATTTGGAAAATCAACTTCTCGCGGGTGCATTGGCAAACCGGGGTGGTTGACGGAACCTACCGGAAAAAGAAAGACCCCGCAACAGGGCGCGATTTCCCCGAATACAATTGGGTTTGGAGCCCTCCAGGCCTTATTAACATGCATTATCCGGAACGTTGGGGGATGCTTCAATTTTCTGCCGAGAGGGTAGGAAGCTCGCAGATTGCGTTTTGTATGCCCGCAGATGAGCCATTCCGAAAATATGTTTGGCTGGTGTATTACCGTCAGCAAAAATACAAAGCGGATCATGATCGCTTTGCTTCTGGTTTTGAGGAGCTGGATTTGGAAGGACTGGTAAATGAGCTTGACGATCAGTCTTGTAAACTCAATATGTTGGCAACCGATTTTCAGTTTACCGTACAATTGTTCATGCCGGATGGGCTGGAGCTTTCGGTTAATGAAGCAGGCCTGTTTCGTAAAAAACAAAAATAAGTGGATATGAAAAAGCGGGAATTTATCAAGTCGTCCCTGCTGGCTGGGATGGGGTTGGCCAGTATGAAAAACTCATTTGGTACCGGACCAACGGATAAGCGCAAACCGGCTGACTTAAAGCATTGGGTATGGGAAAACCCGAATCATGAGGAGGATGAAAAATCGCTGGCATTGAAATATAAAGGCTTTTATGAAGCAGGCATTCGCGGGATGTTTTTTGAAAACGACAGCGAAAAACATTTTCGGATCGCAAAAGAAGCCGGGCTTGAAGCGCATCGGTGGATGTGGACCATGAACCGGGGTGAAAAGGAGTTGCTGGAGGCGCATCCCGAGTGGTATGCTGTTAGCCGTAGCGGCGAGTCCTGCGCAACAAAACCGCCCTACGTGAACTATTATCGCTGGCTTTGTCCCTCAAAACCAGAGGTGCTGGCCTACCTCGAAGAACAGGTTCGGCAAATTCTGGCAAAGGATTATGTGGACGGGATTCATCTGGATTACATTCGTTACTGCGACGTTGTTTTGCCGGTAAACCTTTGGCAGAATTATGGGTTGGTGCAGGAAAAAGAATTGCCCGAATATGACTTCTGCTACTGCGAAACCTGCCGGTCGAAATATCGGGAAATGCACGGGCAAGACCCGCTGGACCTGGAATATCCGGATCAAAGTTTGTCGTGGCGGCAATTTCGTTACGACCGCATTTCCGGCGTGGTGAACCGTTTGGCCGTGGTTGCAGGCGAATATAAAAAACCGGTTACTGCCGCGGTTTTTCCAACGCCCGAGGTGGCCCGGCGCATCGTTCGTCAGGACTGGACCAACTGGAATCTTGATGGTGTTTGCCCGATGATTTATCATGGCTTTTATCGTGAACAGCCCGCGTGGATCGGGACTGCCGTTGCCGAGGGTGTCCGCTTCCTGTGTGGCCGGTTTCCGCTGTATGCAGGATTGTTCCTGCCCGATTTTAAGTCGGGAGCGGAGTTGGAGGAGGGGATTCAAGTTGCACTGAAAAACGGGGCGGCCGGAATTTCATTCTTCGGGAATGTGGACGAGCAAGTACTTGCAGTGCTGTGCCGTACTTCCGGAAAATAAAATTGGTTCTTATCGTACTTAGCAGTGAGTAATTTTTTCTGTTTTGACGTATTACGATAAACGACAGCACAACAGGTTGACATTATTTTTTTGACAGAAAGAATCAGGTGGGCGATTGACCGAAACACCGTTTTAATTTTTCTCATAACAACAGAAAATATTGGTGTGTGCGAACACATTTAGACGTGAATTCAATATCTTTGCCTCCGAAAACCAACTTTAAAAAAACCGATTGACTTGATTATGATACAATTAAAAATTAAAATTCGCTTAGCAGTTGTTTTTGCTGCGGTTTCTTTATTTACCGGATGTAATCCGAAAATGCCGGCAACAGAAGAAGAGCTGCCGAACCTGACGCAATATGTCGATCCGTACATTGGCACAGGCTTTCACGGGCATGTTTTTCTGGGAGCCAACGTTCCGTTTGGGGCGGTTCAGCTTGGGCCTACTAACATTACACAGGGTTGGGACTGGTGCTCCGGCTATCATTATTCCGATTCAACTCTGATTGGGTTTGCGCACACACACCTGAGTGGAACTGGTATTGGCGATTTGGGGGACATACTGTTGATGCCGGTAACAGGCGATTACCAGATTTCAACCGGCTCGCCCGAAAAGCCGGAGGAAGGCTATATCGCTTTCTACAAACATGAAAACGAGGTTGCCAAACCCGGCTACTATTCGGTTGAAATTCCGCGCTACAGCGTGAAGGCCGAACTGACGGCCACCGAACGTACCGGGTTTCACTACTATCAGTTTTCAGCAGGAACTGATGCTCATGTGTTAATCAATCTGGTTCGTGGAATTGGCTGGGATGCCCCGGTTGAATCGCACATGCGCCTGGAAAACGACACGCTGCTGACCGGTTATCGCTTCTCGAAAGGTTGGGCCGAGGATCAGCGGATTTATTTTGCTGCTGTATTTTCAAAACCAGTGCAGTCAATCGTTTTGTACGATGATGATAAGAAACAGGATGGACGGGAATTGATGGCTCAAAAGTTGAAAGCTGACTTGGGTTTTGGGCCTCTTGCTGATGGGCGGGTACTGGTGAAAGTTGGGATTTCGCCTGTGAGCAGCGAAAATGCACTGGAAAACCTACAAGCCGAAAACCCGGGTTGGGATTTTGACACGGTGGTTGCCGAAGCCGATCGGAAATGGAACAGCGAGCTGGCTTGTGTTAACGCCAAAAGCTTTGATCCCGAAGTATTGACTAAATTTTATACGGCCTTGTACCATACCATGATTGCCCCTTCCGTTTTTCAGGATGTAAATGGCGAATACCGGGGAAGCGACAAAATAATCTATCGCGATACCACCTTTGTCAATTACACTACGTTGTCGCTTTGGGACACCTATCGTGCTGCCCACCCGATGTTTACCCTGCTGAAACCGGAGCGCGTGGACGACTTTGTGAATACGATGGTGAAAATTTTCGAGCAGCAGGGCGAACTGCCCGTGTGGCACCTGATGGGCAACGAAACGTATTGCATGGTTGGCTACAGCGCTGTTCCGGTCGTGGTTGATGCCTACCTGAAAGGTTTTGGTGGTTTTGATGCACAACGGGCATACGAAGCGGTAAAAAAAACGGCCATGGGTGATGGCCGTGGGATCAATTATGTGAAAGAAAAAGGCTACATGCCAGCCGACTCGGATGTGGAAACCGTGGCCAAAGGCCTGGAATATGCCATCAGCGATGCCTGCATTGCTCTCATGGCGAAAGACATGGGATTGGAAGAAGATTTCCGCTACTTTGAAAACAGAGGCCAGAATTACCGCCATTATTACAGCCCCGAAGTTGGTTTTATGCGTGGCCGGGTGTCGGATACCGAATGGCGCACTCCTTTTGATCCGTTTAAAGCACAGCACCGCAACGACGATTTTTGTGAAGGAAACTCGTGGCAATACACTTGGCTGGTGCCGCAGGATGTTGACGGTTTGGTTGAAATGATGGGGGGACGAGAAAAGTTCCTGTCCAGACTGGATGAGTTTTTTGTGGCCGAAGGCGATATGGGCGAACATGCGTCCAACGACATTACCGGACTGATTGGCCAGTATGCCCACGGGAACGAGCCCAGCCATCATATTGCTTATCTGTATGCTTTGCAGGGCGAACCCAATAAAACAGCCGGCCTGGTACGAAAAATTATGGATGAGTTTTACACCGCCCGTCCCGATGGCTTGATCGGCAACGAAGATGTTGGCCAGATGTCAGCCTGGTATGTGCTTTCGGCGATGGGCTTCTACCAGGTGCACCCGGCAAACGGCGAATTTGTGTTTGGAAGCCCTGCGCTGGACGAAGCGATCATTCAACTTTCCGGAGGAAAAACGTTTACCGTAAAAGCGCTGAATAACAGCGATCAAAATAAATATATCAAATCGAAAACGCTGAACGGGCAACCCTATTCAAACAGTTTCATCACCTATCAGGATCTGATGAAAGGCGGGGAATTGGTTTTCGAAATGACAAATGCCGAATAGTAGTTTAGTTACAGATACAGAGAAAAGGTTTAATTAATTAAAGGCTGATGTTAGAAGAGAATAGAATTATTGGGATTGATATTGGCGGTACCAAAATTAGTATGGGAATACTGGTTGACGGGGTTATCGAGAACAGTATCAAGTTGAAGACCCCTGCCGAGGGGACACAGGAAGAAGTGGTGCAGCAAATCATTCACGGCATTGAGAGCCTTCCGGGCTACGAAAAGGCTGTGGGGATTGGCATTGGCGCACCCGGATTGATTGATGAGGAGAATGGCGTTATTTTTTCGGTGAACAATATCCCTTCGTGGAAGGAAGTGCACCTGAAACAGTACCTGACCGATCATTTTAAAAAACCGGTTTACATCACCAACGATGCCAACTGTTTTGCCATCGGAGTGAAAACTTACGGCGAAGGACAAGGGTACAGAAATTTGGTTGGTCTGAGTTTGGGTACCGGCGTTGGCGCCGGGATTATTATTGATGATTATTTGTATTCCGGACAGGTTGCCTGTGCCGGTGAGTTTGGCGGCTTGCCCTACCTGGAACATGACTTTGAGACCTACTGCAGCGGAAAATTCTTCAAAATTTTTCACGACACGAAAGGTGATAAAGCGTACAAAGCTGCCTTGGAAGGCGATGCCCACAGTCTTGCTATGTTTGAAGAATTGGGCCATCACATTGGCAACCTAATCAAAACCATGCTTTTTGTGCTTGCTCCACAGGCGGTATTTATCGGTGGCTCGGTGGGCAAGTCTTTCCATTTGTGGGAAAATGCCATGTGGAAAACGGTGAACACATTCCCGTACAAAAAAGCGTTGGAAGGTTTTGTGATCGGGCATAGCCAAATGTCGAAAATGTCGGTTATCGGTGCGGCCGCTTTGTTTTATAACCGCTACGAAAAAGACAGAAAAAGTGAAAATTAAGAGTGCAAGTTGATGCAACATTAATTCGCAGGTATAACTTTTACGTTGCCTTGAAGGCCACTCATCGTTCTTTACGGTGGTGGCCTTTTTGATGATTGTAAGTCTAATTCGTGGGGAGGTCGATACGGTACAAAAATTGGTCGCTGCGGGAAAGTATCGAGTTGCGCAGAATGGCAGGCGTGGCTTTAAACGTGCCGTCCAGTTTGTTCTCGGCCACCTTCTCGAATGTTACACCAGCTTTCAGGATGGTTGTTTCACCGTTTGTGTTGGTGATGTATAGATTTCCGGCTGCAAAAATTGGCGATATATTAAAGTGGCCTTTCAGCTTTTCTTTCCAGTAAATATTTCCGTTCAAAGGGTTCAGGCAAGTCAGGTTGCCGCGTTCTTCAATCATAAACAGCAGGCTGTCCACAATAACCGGCGTTGAGGTTTGCGGAACGTTTTGCTCGGTTTGCCATACAATGTGCGTGTCGGTTACATCGCCTTTTCCGGTTGGATCAACAGCAAAAAGGCGGGCGAAATAAGGTCTGCTCCCGGACAGTACCCAGCCCGAATTGACCAGCACCAGTCCGTTGTAGTAAACCGGCATACTGACTGGCGAGTCTTCGCCATAATAAATCCGCCAGTTTTCTTCTCCGGTTTTCGGATTGTAAGAGATGGCATACAAGGCCCGGTTGGTTATCAATTGGTCTTGGCCGTCAACTTGTATGATGATGGGGGTTTGGTAGGATTTGCGATAAACAGGCGCCACTTGTTCATAAATGTCTGGGGCGGGGCAGCCTGCTTGCCACACCGTCTCACCTGTATTTTTGTTGAGTGCATAGATGTTTTGGTCGTCAGTTCCTTCCAGATGGACAATCAGCAAGTCGTTGTACAAAAACAGCGAGGAAGCAGGGCCTTGCAGGTGTTCACATTTCAGGTCGGCACGGGTCCATACTGTTTCAAAATTTTTGGTGTTGATGCAAGCCGTTCCGAATGTTCCGAAATGAACATACACAAAATCTTTTTCGATGCAGGGCGTTGGAGTGGCGTAACTGTTGGTTGAATGGATGCGTTGAGCCGATTCGGTCTGAAAAAGTTCGATTTCTTTTTGCAGTTCACCGCTTTCAAAATCGATGCAGAAGGCTGAAAACCAGTTGCCGTCTTTGTCGGCACTGGTGAGCCAGATTTGGTTGCCATAAACTACCGGCGATGACCAACCCAATCCGCGGATGGCCGTTTTCCATCCTATATTTTCCGTTTCGCTCCAGTGGGTGGGCGCTTCTGTGCTTTTTGAAATACCATTAAGGCGACTTCCCCGCAAATGGGTCCAGTTCTCAGTTTGGGATGAACAGGAATAAAACAGAAAAAGGACAGCAATAAATATAAGTAAACGGGTAGGTCTGATCGCTCTTTTCACGGTTAGTAGTTTTTGGTTGATGCGATCAATATACTAAGATTCTGAAGAATGTACTATCCCCGGGAGCAGTAAATTTGGTCGGTATGAATAACAGCGGGGTGATTGGTAGAATTTGGAGGTGGAATTTTACAGGTCCGGGCGATAATTTTCCGGAAGAATTCGGGCGTAAGTTAATCTGCAATTGACGGGTTCTTCAACAAATCTTGTAACGTGGTATTGTTAAAATAATCAATAACGAGTTTGTTTAAATTCATCCAAAAACCGACTGTCTTGCAAATTTCTTTCATTTGGCAATTGTACGAGTTCGAACAACAGTCGATTACGCAAATGCCAGGTTCAAAAGCTTTGTGGATATCAAGCATCGTAATTTCGGAAGGCTTTCGGGCAAGGATGTAGCCGCTTTTCTTTCCCCGGACATTGATGATCAGCCCTTCCGATTTCAATGCATGGATAATCTGGTCGAGATATTTCACCGAGATTTGTTGTTTTTCGGCAATATCTTTCTGAAATACTCCACGCTGGCTGCTGTCTGCTGCAATTTCCAGCATCGCGCGCATGCCATATCTGGTTTTGGTGCTGAACCTCAATTTTTGGTTTAATTTTTCTCGGTTGAAAATAAGATTTTAAAACTAATAAATACTTCGTCCCGCACCTTAACGATTCCTAAAAATTTTTTCGGCGGCTCAATTCCAAAGTCGGTCAGTAAAACATTCATCTTTCCGTTTAAATACCATTGATCCGCTGCTGTTTTCTCAATTTCGGAAGAGCAGGTGTATGTGTTTGTGACGCCATTCATCGTCACCCGGATGTTGTGTCTTAGGTTTGACCGGTTCAACAACTCGCCGGTGATTTGGTGTGATATGGAGATGTTTATTGTGGGGTAATGACTGGCATTAATCAATTCCAGAAAATCATCCAGCATAACCTTGGACTCGGCTTCGATTTCGTCGGCGGGGATGGAAATTTTCAGGTTCTCGTTCAAAAAACGGTTTGTTTCCGGGAGGGATGTAAAATGGTTTTCGCGATAGGACAGCTGAAACTGGTTTACATTTGTCGTTCCGCGAATAATTACCTGATCGAAAAGATAGCTTCCCGGCCGGAATTCTCCGGTGGGAGTTACACCCTGGACGCCAAATGGTCCAAGTAGCAAAATGATGATCAGATATTTCAACTTCATATGCAAATATCTTTTAACGAATCAAAAGGTTATCCGGCATGAACCGGATAACCTTCTCTCCTCAATATTACTTAAAATGAGATGGCTGCTTCCAGAACAAGACCGTTGAATTTTCCTCCGGCAATTGCTCCGTGGGCCGGGCCGTCATATTTTTGGTCCACATAGTCAAGTTTAACCAATACGTTGTTGATCATGTACCAGCCACCGCCAATATTGGTGCGGGTAACTTCAGAACCGTCATTGTTGTCAACTTTGTTCAGACGTGTTCCGGCATAGAAACTGCCAAAACGATAGATTGCCTGAAGGGCAGTTTGGGTAAAATGCTGGTCGTTACCACTCCTTACACCTTTCATGTTCTCGTAAATGCCAAATACTTCCAGCCCTTTGAATTGGACAAAGAGGTTGGCCATGTAGCTGTTCATCTCTGTTTGGTTGGCGCCCGGGCTCCAGCGTCCCGAACGGAAGTTGTCAGATTCGGCAGTAGCCAGTTGCATGACATTGTAGTAGCGGGCCCCTGAGCGGTCGCCATCCCACAGAGTTGATCCGCTGTGGCCTTCGCCAACATGATAGCCGGAAACACTTGCGCGGACCCTCAGATCTTCGTTGATATTTGTGTCATACCCTAATTTCCAGTGGAAAACCAGATCCTCACCAATATCGTTGCCCCTTCCGTAGTTCATGCGTCCGTTGTTGGTTCCAACCAGTGCCAGAATGCCATTGTTCCGGTACATCACCTCCAATCCCGGGTTGTTTGTGAACGCATCCATGATCCAATTTCCAACAAACGGGTTGCTGAACACGGCGGCATTGTTGCTGCGGAAAAAGTGAGCATCGCCATAGTTCGGCATCATTACCCCGGCTTTGATTGTCAGGTATTGCATGATGTTGTCAGCAGCCGGAAGGAATGGTAACTTGTCGATGGTCAGGTATCCGCCTTCCACCCAGGCTTCGTTGTGGTGACGCGACGACATGTAGTTGTTCATGTACAATTGGATTCCCGGGGCCAAATCGGCGGTCAGGCTTAAATTGGCAGTGGGTAAATTGAAATTGTGTTTCAGGTCGATTAATTCAGTCGGAGCTTCATGGTCCAGCATTTGAAGTTGCAGCGCGAAATCGGCCCCAACTTTAACTTTTACGTCCTTAAATTCATCGGCCTTAATCTTTTCAGCCTCAAATTGTTGCCCAAAAGATGTTATAGAAAGCAATAGAATTGCCAGAATTGCTGTAATTTTTCTCATTGTCATTTAAAATTTGGTTAAAACTTCTCTGTTATTTATGATAGATTAAATCATAGGCGATTTTTACATCATCTCCGGTTTTAATGGTCCCCATCAGCGCCACCGGAGGCTTCACCCCGTAATCAGACATTTTGACGTCCAGTTCTCCTTTTACCTGTATGGTACCGTTTGACTGGTTTACCAACTGAAAATCTTCATTTACAGTACCCGTTTTCCCGGCAATGGTGAGTTCCAGCTGCACTTTCCCCTGGTCAGGTTCAACCCGGAGTATCTTTACTTTTATCTGTGGATGGTCTTTTTCTTTTAAAGCTTCCCAGGCCTTTTTATTCATCAGGTTTTGGTCGCTTTTAATTGAATTGACATTGATCGACAGAATTCCCGCGGTGAACTTGTCCAAATTAAGTTCTTCTCCTAAGGTTATACTTCCGCCGACTTCTTCCACTTTCATCTCCCAATCGTGAATGGTAGAGGTTCCTTTCACGAGCATGGTGCTACTTTTTGAGTCCAGTTTATACTGGATTTGTGCCATTGCCGCGTAGTTGACGGCAATAAAAAGTATAGCTAAGGCACTAATTTTGAAGTTTCTAATCATGATTCTGTAAATATACTATTAATCCTACTTAAATGGTGGGATAAACATAGAACAAAAATTGATTTCTCCAAGTAACAAATGTTACATGCAGCCTAATTTAAAATCAAACCAGAAACATTAATGCTGTATAAGCGGTAGGATAATAAGTTGTTGGGAAAAATGAAATGAAATAGTGGTCGATAAAAATCAGCAAATATTTTTTAGTACATCTGTTAGATGGGACCAGAATTTGGATACGGTTTCAATTTCAATGCGTTCGTCAGGCGAGTGTGCATTACGGATGGTAGGGCCAAAGGAGACCATGTCGAGTTCGGGGTATTTTTCGAGGAAGAGGCCGCATTCGAGCCCCGCATGGATCGACCTCACCTTGGGCGATTTGCCAAAGAGTCGTTCGTACGAATCGACTGCGATTTTCAGGATCTGGCTGTTAGGGTTGGGAGTCCAGCCAGGGTAGCCGTCGGAGTTTTTGACTTCGGCGCCAGCCAGTTCAAAAACCGAGCGGACCATTTCCGAAGCAAAATATTTGCGGCTTTCAATTTCACTGCGCTGGCTGGTGGTAACCAGCACCGTATTATTGTTGATGAATTTTACCGAGGCCATGTTGGTGGACGTTTCCACCATGTCTTTCATGCGGGTGCTCATTTCCAGTACGCCATGCGGACAGGCATACAACATGTTCAGTAATTTTTCCTGGCTGGCCTGTGTCAGTACTTTTTCGGGTAAAATGGTCGAACTGTGATCGACCACCAGGTTGGGCTCGGTGCGTTCGTATTCAAATTCCACATCGGCCGAATACATGTTCAGCTCGGCCACCAGTTGTTCTTTCTGCACATGCGGGACGATAACCACCGCGGATGCTTCGCGGGCAATGGCATTGCGCAGGTTGCCCCCGTTAAAGTCGGCCAGCCTGACGCCGAATTTTCGGATGGCTGTCCACAGGAAGCGGGCCAGTATTTTATTGGCATTTCCGCGGCCCTTGTTGATATCGTCGCCCGAGTGGCCGCCCCATAATCCGCGTACCATAATCTTCAGGGCAAAAGAGTTGCCCGGTGTCTTTTCTTTTTCAACTTCCAGTTCGCCCAGGGTGTCGATGCCCCCGGCGCAACCGATGAACAGTTCGCCTTCATCCTCAGAGTCAAGGTTTATCAGTATTTTCCCGGATATGAAGTTGGATTTCAGGGCGAAGGCTCCGCTCAAGCCAGTTTCTTCATCTACGGTAAACAAACATTCGATGGGGCCGTGCTCCAGGTCGGTTGCAGCCAGAACAGCCATTTGAGCGGCAATGCCGATTCCGTTGTCCGAGCCCAGGGTGGTTCCGTCGGCTTTTACCCAGGCACCGTCTATGACCGGAACAATTGAATCAGTATCGAAATCGAAGTTCTTGTCGCTGTTTTTTTCGCACACCATGTCCAGATGTGACTGCAATACAACGGTTGGTGTGTTTTCGCGACCGGGTGTGGCCGGTTTGCAAATTAGAAGGTTACCGGCCTCGTCGGTTTTAGCTTTCAGGTTGTTTTTTGCTGCAAAGTCGAGCAAAAACTGTCTGATTTTGCCTTCCTTTTTTGAGGGCCGCGGCACCTGGCAAATATCTTCAAAAAAATTCCAAATCGGTTGCGGTTGCAGTTTATCCAGTTTTCTCATCGGGTGCATAATTTTTTATGGTTGAAATACAACTTCCCGTTGGTGATTGTTCAATCCTCAAAGTTAGTTTTAAAATTTCGGGAAACTGCATTTCACGCTCCCTTTTACTTTTGACTTTTGCCTTTCCCCTTAATTGTACCGTCGGAAGAAATTGGTCATGGTTTCGTTCAACCTGCTGTAAATGGGGCGGGTAAATTCAAGGAACAGATCCTGCGGTCCCGGTGGCAAAATAGCTTTATTGTTGATGATCTTGCGCTCTTCCGGTGTCAGCACTTCGTCGTCGCCCACAAAAATGCCATATCGGTTACGCCACATAAATTCACCGGGAATTTTATTGTCGAGCAATAGTTTTCGGGCCTGAAAATCTTCAATTTTCACATCCAGCAAACCTCCGGAAGCCACTTCGTCGGTGATGATACGAATTTTGCCGGTCCGGCGCACTTTCTGTATTTCGTAGCGGGTTGAGTCGCGCGAGACTTTTACCGGTACCTTTTCTTCAATAATACGGTCGAGGGTTTGCGTTTCTTCGTAGTGGGCAGGTCTTCCAACGTAAAAGTCATAGAATGCCAGACGCATCAACATATCGGGGTGTTTCAACCCTGCCTGTTCAGCCTCGTCGGGAGTGTAAAAGTTAACAAAGCTTTCAGCCGGAAAACGGTTGTTCATGGCTTCCATCACCTGGTTGTAAAA
Organism: Mangrovibacterium sp.; assembly: GCA_050178015.1. Classification (GTDB taxonomy): domain Bacteria; phylum Bacteroidota; class Bacteroidia; order Bacteroidales; family Prolixibacteraceae; genus Gaoshiqia. The sequence goes on along the minus strand of JBFXGM010000012.1, from coordinate 99,331 downwards.
GAAATCAGCTGTCAGTTCGTAGCTCATCGAAGGGGCGGGAAGTGGTTCAACAATTACTTTTACGGTAGCCAGTTCTTTGGATTCGTTCATTTTTGCCAAAACGTCCTGGTAGTTTGGTATTAAGCGATCGGCCTCCCGGAAGTTCAGGAAAGCTTGTTTGGCATCTTCGCGGTTTTGACGTTGCAGTAATTGCAGGCCTTCCTGGTAATGTTCGTCGGCTGCCTTATTCTTTACCTCGTTCAGTTCTGATGTATAAACTTTGGGAGATGGTACCAGCCTGCGAGCCGCGGGCACCCGTCGTACCTGTTCCGAAAGTTGGTTGACCTGTTCCATGACGCGAAGGGTTTTGCTCCACTTCAACCGTTCGTTCCCGTTCAGGATCTGATCAATTTCTTCCTGATAATAATCGATTGCTGTCGGGTAGCCTTCGCGAACCACCTGTTGTGCTTTCCGGTTATCGGGATCGTTGCTCAACCGGCTGACGGCTTTTCCGATCGCTTCGTGGTAGTTGCCTTTATTCAGTGCATTTTTGCCCGATGAGCAGGCACCTATTAAAAGTGTCAGTAAAACAAGGTAGAATAAATTCTTCATATGCAGATTTTCAATGATGTGAATGCAAATTTAATTTCTTAGCCGGATTTTGCCTCATTTGTTGATCGCTATTCATCATTCTGAAACTTTTTGAAGCAATTTTTTTGGTTTGCAAAAAGGAGAAGTGTAGATATTGATTGCAAGTCAAGGGTTTGGTTTCTGAATAGTGAAGCAGCTCAACCGAGGCTTTGTCTATTCGGACGGGAGGCGGTGCGAAATGAAAATTGCGGTGTAACGATGTGAGTTTTGCCCTTCCAAATTGTATTCAGTTTGTATAGGTTTTGGCGTTTGGGAACGAACGGAAAAAAAGGATTTATTGATTAAATTGCACATCACTGTATGTGGAAACGATAACTGAGATATAAATGCAGTTTCTGTTACAGTACCCTCCAGTCGAATAACCTGAACGAATGTAAATTATAACGATTTTAACCTTTAACCATGAGCAAGCGATTTATCTTTTTTATTGTTTTTTTTGTGAGTGTGGCCGCACATAGTTTGCAAGCGCAGCCACTTCAGCCGGTCGATTACGTGAATACCCTGATGGGCACCGACTCCGAGTTCAAACTCTCAGCCGGGAATACGTATCCGGCCATTGCCCGGCCTTGGGGGATGAACTTCTGGACCCCGCAAACCAACAAAATGGGCGATGGATGGGTGTATGGCTACGATGCCAATAAAATCCAGGGCTTCAAGCAAACCCATCAGCCCAGTCCGTGGATTAACGATTACGGACAGTTTTCGCTTTTCCCACTGACCGGCGATCTGAAGATCAAGGGCGAGGAGCGCGCCAGCTGGTTTTCGCACAAGGCCGAGACAGCCAAACCGCATTACTACAAAGTTTACCTGGCCGATTACGATGTGACCACCGAAATCACCCCAACTGAGCGTGCGGCCATGTTTCGCTTTACTTTCCCCGAAAATGACAAGTCGTATGTGCTGGTCGATGCCTTCGACCGGGGGTCGTATGTAAAAATCATTCCTTCCGAAAACAAAATTATCGGCTACACCACGCGCAACAGCGGGGGAGTGCCCGACAATTTCAAAAACTATTTTGTGGTGGTTTTCGACAAGCCTTTTACAAAAAGCGATGTGTGGAGTGCCGGCCAGGTAGTTGATGGCAAAACCGAGCTTCAGGAGAACCACGTTGGCGCGGCCATTCAGTTTAAAACAAAAAAAGGCGAGCAGGTTCACGCACGGGTGGCATCATCTTTTATCAGTCATGACCAAGCCGAGCGTAACCTGAAGGAACTGGGCAACGATTCGTTTGATGAGGTAAAGGCCAAAGGAGAATCTGTGTGGAATGAAGAGCTTTCGCGCATAGCCGTGGAAGGCGGAACGGATGACCAGATCAAAACGTTTTACTCTTGCCTGTACCGGGTGCTGCTGTTCCCGCGCAAGTTTTACGAGTTTGATGCAGACGGGAACGTGGTTCATTACAGCCCGTACAACGGCGAAGTGCTGCCGGGCTACATGTTCACCGACAATGGTTTCTGGGACACCTTCCGTGCGGTTTTTCCCTTTTTCAACCTGATGTACCCTTCGCTGAACGAAAAAATCCAGGAAGGTTTGGTGAATACCTATCAGGAAAGCGGCTGGCTGCCGGAATGGGCCAGCCCCGGTCACCGCGACTGCATGATTGGTTCAAACTCGGCTACAATTGTCGCCGATGCCTGGCTGAAAGGCGCCCGTGGATACGACATTGAAACCTTGTGGGAGGCCCTGCTGAAAAACTCCGAAAATGAAGGGCCACTGCATTCGGTAGGCCGCTTTGGGGTGGACCACTACAACAAACTGGGCTATGTGCCTTATGATGTGAAGGTGAACGAAAACGTGGCCCGCACGCTCGAATATGCCTTTGCCGACTTCTGTATTTACCAGCTTGGCAAGGCGCTGGGCAAACCGGAGAAAGAAATTTCGGTCTTTGCCCAAAGGGCGATGAACTATAAGAACGTGTTCGACAGCGAAAGCAAGCTGATGCGCGGCCGGAATGAAGACGGCACGTTCCAGTCGCCCTTCAGCCCGTTTAAATGGGGCGATGCCTTCACCGAAGGGAACAGCTGGCACTACACCTGGTCGGTATTCCATGATGTGCAGGGATTGATCGACCTGATGGGCGGCAAAAAGGACTTCGTGACGATGCTGGATTCTGTATTTGTTGTTCCTCCTGTTTTCGACGATTCATATTACGGTGGTGTAATCCACGAGATTCGTGAAATGCAAATCATGAACATGGGCAACTATGCGCACGGCAATCAACCCATTCAGCACATGATTTACCTGTACAACTATGCCGGTGAGCCCTGGAAAACCCAGCACTGGGTGCGCGAGGTGATGGACCGCATGTACACCCCGCAGGCCGATGGTTATTGCGGCGATGAAGACAATGGCCAAACCTCGGCCTGGTACGTTTTCAGCGCCATGGGCTTCTACCCGGTAGCCCCTGCCACCGACGAGTATGTGATTGGCGCGCCACTGTTTAAGAAGATTACCGTAACGTTGGAGAATGGTAACAAAGTTGAGATAGACGCTCCGGGTAACAATGCTGCCAATCGTTATGTGCAGGACATCAGACTGAACGGGAAAACATACAGCAAAAATTTCCTGAAGTACGATGATTTGATGAAAGGAGCGACCATCCGTTTTGAAATGGGAGCGGAGCCTGATAAAGACAGAGGGACGAAGGACACGGATTTTCCATATTCTTTTTCAAAGAAGAAATAGAAGTTTAAACAAGCATCACCGTTAAATTTTTAAAGTGAAGAGTTGATTTATAGCTCTTCATTTTTTTTTGGTATAAATCTTGAAAATCGCGTATATTTGCATACCAGAACAGAACAGACAAAACCGATGAATATGAAAAACCTATTTTTGATTTTTGCCTTTGTGGCAGCGATGGGACTCAAGACATGGGCCCAGTATGAATATCCTTTCCAAAACCCGGACCTTCCGGTTGAGCAACGTGTAGAAGATCTTGTATCGCGGCTTACCCTGGAGGAAAAGATCGCTCAAACAGTGTATAATTCTCCGGCTATCGATCGGTTGGCTATCCCCAAATACAATTGGTGGAACGAATGTTTGCACGGGGTTGCACGTGCCGGTTATGCCACGGTCTTCCCGCAGTCGATTTCGATTGCCGCTTCGTGGAATGCTGACCTGGTAAATCGCGTGGCTACTGTCATTTCCGATGAAGCCCGCGCCAAACACCACGATTTTGTCCGTCGCGGCGAGCGGGGCATCTACCAGGGGCTGACCTTCTGGTCGCCCAACATCAACATTTTCCGCGATCCGCGCTGGGGACGCGGCCACGAAACATATGGCGAAGATCCATACCTGACCGGCCAGTTAGGGAAAGAATTCGTGTTGGGGTTGCAGGGCGGTGATTCGGACTACCTGAAATTGGTGGCCACGGCCAAGCACTATGCCGTGCATTCGGGGCCGGAGCCTTTGCGGCACGAGTTTGACGTAGATGTCAGCGAGCGCGACCTGCACGAAACCTATCTGCCGGCCTTCCGCACCCTGGTGGTCGATGGCGGAGCTTATTCCGTGATGGGCGCCTACAACCGATTCCGTGGCGAGCCGGCCTGTGCCAGCACCGAACTGTTCGACATTCTTCGGAATAAATGGAAGTTTGATGGCTACATCGTTTCCGATTGCGGGGCCATTTCCGATTTCTGGAAATACCACAAAATTGTACCCGATGCTGCTTCGGCGGCTGCAATGGCTGTAAAAGCCGGTTGCGACCTGAATTGCGGCGATACCTATCCGGCATTGGGCGAAGCCATGGAAAAAGGACTGATTAATGAGGCCGAGTTGGATGTCGCTGTAAAGCGCCTGTTCCTTGCCCGTTTCAAACTGGGTATGTTCGATCCGGAGGAGCGGGTGCCCTATGCGCAGATTCCGTATTCTGTTAATAATAACCCGGCCCACGATAAGTTGGCCCGTGAAGCTGCCCGCGAGAGTATTGTGCTGCTGAAAAATGCCGGGCAAACCCTGCCACTTTCAAAAAGCTTGAAAAGCATTGCCGTGATTGGCCCCAATGCCGATGAAGTTCAGTCGTTGTGGGGAAATTACAATGGTATTCCCACCAACCCGGTTACCGTGTTGCAAGGCATTAAAAACAAAGTGGAACCGAACACGAAGGTGCTATACGCCCAGGGAAGCGATTTGGCCGAAGGGATTCCCGCCATGACCGCAATTCCATCGATCTATATGGAAACACCGGACGGCAAGCAAGGCATCCGTGGTGAATATTTTGCCAATAACAATTTCGAAGGTGAGCCGCTTTTTAGCCAGATTGACGACAATATTGATTTTGTGTGGGACATCGGCACTCCCGACCCGCGACTGGAAACCGGAAACTTCAGCATTCGCTGGACCGGGTATTTGGTAGCGCCCAAAACCGGAACCTACTATTTTAGTGATTGGGCCAAGCCGTTTATGAGAGTTACTTTTCACGAATCGAGCAAGATGGGCGGAAATCGGGAGCATCACGGCACCATCAACCCCAAAATGGCAGATTTGGTGGCTGGCGAAAAGTATCTGGTTGAAGTGGAATACCGAAACTATTACGGCGATGCCACAGCTAAATTGCTGTGGTCGGTTCCGCAGGAAAACATGTTGGAGAAAGCCGTAAAAACCGCAGAGAAAGCCGATGCGGTGGTGCTGGTGCTGGGCCTGAACGAACGGCTGGAAGGGGAGGAAATGAAAGTTGAAGTGGAAGGTTTTTCGGGTGGCGACCGTACCAGTTTGGATCTGCCCAAAACCCAGGCCGAGCTGATGCAGGCCATTGCCGCTACCGGAAAACCGGTGGTGCTGGTACTCATCAATGGCAGTGCGCTTTCTATCAATTGGGCCGCCGAAAACGTTCCGGCCATTCTGACAGCCGGTTATCCCGGTCAGCAGGGGGGAAATGCCATTGCCGATGTGATTTTTGGCGATTACAATCCTGCCGGACGCTTGCCGGTAACTTATTACCAATCGGTTGAGCAGTTGCCCGATTTCGAGAATTATGACATGGAAGGGCGCACTTATCGTTATTTCCGCCAGGAACCACTGTATCCGTTTGGCTTTGGGCTGAGTTACACGACATTTAGCTATGGTAATTTAAAAGTACCGGCCAAAGTCAATATGAACGGACCGGTTACCATTTCGGTGGATGTAACCAACACCGGCGACCGCGATGGCGATGAAGTGGTGCAGCTCTACCTCACCGACGAAAAAGCTTCCACACCGCGTCCCATCCGTCAGTTGGAAGGATTTAAACGAATCCACCTGAAGAAAGGCGAAACCAAAACGGTGAGCTTTGCCCTGGAACCACGTCAACTGTCAATGATTAACAAAAAGGATCAACGAGTTGTCGAACCCGGCTGGTTTACCATCGTTGTGGGCGGCGAACAACCCGGATTTGCAGGTCGTACCGATGCCGAAACTACAACTACGGTTTCAGGTCGGTTTCAGGTTACCGGGAAAATAACGATGATAGAATAGTGAAAACATTTACTGTAAAAAATCCCGGGAGCAGTCGACTTCCGGGATTTTTTTGTTCAAAAGGCTCGATTTCGCATTTCGGATTTAAATGAATTTTGGTACTTTGCAGCGCGAAAAGCCACCTGCATGTCCGATTTTGATCACGTATTCCGAAAATACCATCATCCGTTGGTGTTGTATGCCCAGAAATTTGTGGTTTCCGAAACGGTAGCCCTCGACTTGGTCCAGGATGTATTCGCCTTGGTTTGGGAGAGAAAAAAGTTGCACCTGGATGATGAACATTTGAAAGCCTACCTGTTCGCCTCGGTACGAAATGCCTGCCTAAATTACCTGAAACATGAGAAGGTGGTTCACGACCACCAAAATCATCAGCTGTTTGAGTTGTCACGGTTGGAGATTATGCATTATCAGAGTGGCGAAAAATCGCTGATTGAGAAGGAAAGTATGGAGCGAATATTTCAGGAAATCAACTCGTTATCACCAGTCCACCGCGAGGTGATTGAGCTTAGTCGTTTGGAAGGCCTGAGGAACAAGGAAATTGCCGATCGGCTCAATATCCCGGTACGAACGGTTGAAACTCGTCTTTTTCGGGCATTGAACGAATTGAAGGAAAAACTTTCCAAAAAAATGCTTCATATCTTGCTGAATTTGTGTTGGATGAAAAATCGGTAGAATTTTTTATGTTTTTTTTGACGTAGTTTTTAAAACTGAGTTGTGTTGTATTTGTAAGCTTAAAAACTGCAGATGAGCACAACAGAGGAAAAAGAACGTCTGATTGCCCGATATCTGAACGGGGAACTTTCGGAGAGCGATGCTGAGGAATTGCTGTCATGGATTCAATCTTACAGCGAAAATAAAAAATGGTTTATCGAGCTGAAAGATGTTTGGGATGCCGCCAAGCCTGTATCCTTTACCGAAACCGAACAACTTCTTCATTTTTACAAACGACAGGCAGCCCAAGCCAAACGTCGCACCCTGCCCTCGTGGCTATCGGGAGTTGCGGTTGCTGCAGTATTGCTGGTTGGCTTACTGATTGGTAACTTATTGCGTTTCGATACCCCGGTACTGATCAGTCAGGTCGAAGCGTTTTATGTGCCTATGGGCTCCCGTTCACAACTTATCCTGGCCGACGGCACCCATGTCCACCTGAACTCCGACAGTCGCCTCGAACTTGCTAACGACTTTTCAGCCCGAAACCGGACAGTTTCCCTGTCGGGTGAAGGTTATTTCGAAGTGAAATCCGACGAAAGCCATCCGTTCACCGTGAAGACTGAAAAATTCGATGTGTTGGTTACCGGTACGAAATTCAATGTCAGCAGCTATGCCGACGACCAAAAGATCAGCGCGACCCTGGCTGAGGGGCGAATCCGTTTGCTGGCCCAAAACCAGCAGCCCGTTTTGCTTCAGCCTGGCGAGAAAATTAGCTTTGATCAGCAAACGATGTCTCCTATATTGGAGAAGGCAGAGGTGGGCACCGAACTGGCATGGGTTAATAACAATTTTGTCTTTAAGGAAATTCCTTTTCCCGATTTAGTTCGGCGGCTCGAACGCTGGTACGACGTGAAAATCGAATATAACGGGAATGAATTTACGGGTATGAAATATACCGGAAGTTTCAGGAACCAGGAAACCATCTGGCAAGTACTGGATGCCTTGAAACTCACCAGTCCAATTGATTATAAGAAAATTAACTTCAGAAAATTTGAACTAAAGTATAAGCCTATGTCGTAAAAAGAAAGGCGGGTTGTCGCCACAACATCCCGCCTTAAACGAAAAACAATCATTTATTAATTGTCTAAACAGTACAAATCTATGAAAAAAAAGAGTAATGAGGAGGATTATGCCCGACGGCTCCGTCTTCCCAAAATCATTCGAATTATGAAACTTATCTGTTTGTTTATGTTGGTGGCGCTGATGCAAGTATCAGCTTCAACCTATTCGCAAAACACGAAATTGAGCCTCATCGGTCAAAACCTGTCGATCGAACAGGTGCTGGGCCGCATTGAAGACCAGTCCGAATTTTCCTTCTTTTACAATGCACAAGAAGTGGATTTGTCGAAAGTGATGAACATCAACCTGCAAGACCAGACGGTTGAAGAAGTTCTGAACTTTTTGATGGACGGAACTGGTTTAACCTATACGATCAATAACAAGTTGATCATCATCCACAAACAACAGGCTGTTGAAAATGTGATGATGGCTTCTCAGCCACAAACTGTTACCGGAAAGGTGACAGACGCGGCCGGTGCCCCGCTTCCCGGTGTTACTGTGGTTTTGAAAGGGACCACCAACGGGACTATCACCGATTTCGACGGAAATTACTCCTTGTCCAACATTCCGGCTGATGGTGTATTGGTATTCTCGTTTGTGGGGATGCAATCTCAGGAAGTTCCTGTAGCCGGTAAAACCAACATTTCGGTTTATCTGGAAGAAGAAACCATTGGTATTGAGGAGGTTGTTGCAGTTGGTTATGGTGTTGTCAAGAAAAAGGATTTAACCGGTTCGGTTGCTTCGGTGAAAGCCGAAGATATTGCCCGTACTTCCTCCAGTAATGCCATGCAGGCCATGCAGGCACAGGTTCCGGGTTTGGATATTCAGCAGAGTAGTGGTCAGGCTGGCGCCGGGCTGAGCATCACGTTGCGTGGCAACCGTTCTATTTCTGCTTCAAACAGCCCGCTCATCCTGGTGGATGGTATCGAATACGGCTCAACCCTGGACATCAACCCATCGGATATCGAATCGATGGATGTGCTGAAAGATGCCTCTTCTACTGCTATTTACGGTACAAAAGGTGCTAACGGTGTTATCATCATTACCACCAAACGCGGTAAAGCTGGTAAAACGAAAATTAACCTGAATACGTTTGTTTCATCAAACTCGCCAACCAATGTTCCCAAGGTAATGTACGGCAAAAAAGAGGTTCAGCGATTGATTGACAAGGCTAATTATCAGGCTGATGTGGCTTCGGGGAACTGGGGTGGAAGTAATCTGACCATCAATGATATCCTGACTGAAAGCCTCGATGACGGAACAACCGAACTTGAAATTTACAACAATGGTTCTTATACAGACTGGCTGGATATCATCCTGCAAAGCGGGTTAACCCAGAACTATGAGCTGGCCGTTTCGGGTGGTAGCGAGAAAACAAACTTTAACCTTTCGCTGGGGACCATGTTCGAAGAAGGCTTAATGAAAGATGACGCCCTGGATCGTTACAACGTGAAAACCGTAGTGGACCATGTTATAAGCGACCACGTCAAAGTGGGGATGAATGCGTTGTTGACCTATAAAAGCCATGACTCCCGCAATTCCAGTGTTTTCGGTCAATCGCTGAAAATGACCTCCATCACGCATCCCTACCTTTCGGATGGTACGATTAACGAGAACCCGAACCCGCGTTATGCTGCACACGTGAACCCCTTGATGGATGAATTGCCAGGCAATTATCAGCGAAACATCGAAACAACCCGTGTATTTGCCAACGGTTATCTGGAAGTAAAACCATTGAAAGACATGGTGTTGAAGTCAACCTTCGCCGTTGACCGTTCCAATGCCCGTGACGGTCTGTATCAGGACTTTAAGAGTGTTGCCCGCCATCAATCTCCGGGAACAACGTATATCTCTTCTACCTGGAATGCTTACACAAAATATACCTGGGAGAACACGCTCACGTACAACACCGATTTTGGTGGAACAGATCATGGAGTGACTTTGCTGTTAGGGCACAGTATGAACCAGAGTGTTAGTGAAAATACCTCCACGTATGGCGATGCTGGCGCTGAACATTACTACACAAGCGCCTTCTACGATTTGTCGAAAATAAGTACGGCCACCACCAGGACCAGCTTTGTGAAGCAGGCGATCATGTCGTATTTCAGCCGTGTAAACTACAAATTCAAGGATAAATATTTGTTGACGGCTTCGGTTCGTGCCGACGGTTCCTCTACCCTGGCCGAAGGTAATAAATGGGGGTACTTCCCGTCAACCGCTGTAGCCTGGCGTATGAGCGAAGAACCTTTCCTGATGGATGTAAATTGGCTGGATAATTTGAAATTGCGCACCAGTTGGGGGATCTCGGGTAATGCTGCTGTTGACCCATACCAAACCCTGCAAGTATTGAGTTCGTACCCGGTATATTATTATCTGGGAGCAAAGGATATTGCCGGTAATATACCCGATCAGTTGGGAAATAAGGAATTGAAATGGGAAACAACCAACGCCATAAACATCGGTTTGGATTTTGGAATCTGGGAGAACCGTGTTTCTGGTAGCATTGATTACTTCATCAGTAACACGTCTGATTTGTTGCTCTATCGTTCGGCCCCGGCTTCTTCCGTGTTCCCGACTGTTATCGCCAATATTGGTGAAACAAAAGGCCAGGGGTTGGAAATTGCTTTAAATACTTCTGTTGCCCGGTCAAACGATTTTAAATGGGATATCAACTGGTCTTATGCGACCTTTAAAGATGAAGTGGACAAACTATACGAAGGTGTTGATAAAGACATCAACGGAAATATTGCCTACATCGTGGGTGAACCGGTAAGCGCATTTTACGACTACAAAGCCGATGGCAACTGGAATGTAGGTGAATTTGCCGAGTATAAAGCCGCATGGGAAGCCCGTCACCCGGGAGAAACTGCCAATTATATTTCGAGCTATGGTACCCCCGGAACCATTAAGGTGGTTGATCAGAATGATGACGGGGCCATTGATGATGAAGATAAAATTGTTTATAACCGGAGTCCAAAGCATATTTTGGGTATGAACAACTCCATCAGTTACAAAGATTTTTCATTATCCGTTCTGCTTTTTGCCCGCACAGGTGGTTATATTGCTTATGACTTGAACACCCAGCTGAACTTTGAATCGGCCAACTGGGCTGATTTGGATTACTGGACCGTGAACAATCCAGGCGGAAAATTTCCGAACCCGGGTTCAGTGAGTACACCTCATACCAATTACGGCGGCGCTTTGCGCTATGAGAAAGCTAACTATGTGAAAGTAAAGGATATCACTCTGGCCTATAATCTTCCAAAAAGCTTAATCGGTCAGGTTGGTTTGGGATCGGTGAAAGTTTATGGTTCATTGAAGAACTTCCTGACATTCAGTAGTATTGATAATTACGACCCGGAACGTGGTGGTTCAGTCAGCTTCCCGTTAGCGAAACAAGTAGTGTTTGGAGCTAATATTGAATTTTAACCTAACAAAATGCATATTCAAATGAAAAAGAAATTATTTATATACCTTTTAGCAGGAACGGCACTTTTGGGAAGTTTTACTTCCTGTCAGGACTTTCTGGAAGAAGACAATAAAACCGGTGAAACTGCCGACCTGACTTATTCATCCAAAACCGGGATTGAAGGATTGGTTGCTTCATGTTACTCATTTGCCCGTGGTTGGTATGGAAAGGAAGCTGGCTTGGGCTTGTCTGAAATGGGAACAGACTTGTTTTATTATGGTTACGACAATAAGCAAAAGTCGTTGACTTCTTATAACATCACTCCGGTTAGTTTGGACAATAACACCAGCGATAATGCCAGTTTGGACCACTATTGGGAAATGTTTTATGCCGCCACGGATGTGTGTAACAATGCCCTGAAATACATCCCGGAAAATACGGCAATCAATGAGACTGTTAAAACCCAGTACATGGGAGAGGCTTATTTTTTGCGGGCGTTCTACTATTTTCATATGGTGAACATCTGGGGACCGATTCCTTACAACAGTGAACCGGTAACTTCGATCACCACCGAACCGGGGCGTATGCCTGAAGAAGAAGTGTACAGCAATATTTTAGCCGACCTGGACTTGTCGATTAAGGCGTTTGAAGATGCCGGTTATACAACCAAGGCTGACGGACGCGCCAATTACTGGGCTGCCCGTGCTTTCAAAGCCCGCGTTCTTCTTTATGCTGCATCCTGGTTGGGAGAATCCAGTATTTCAACCAATTCGGCCTATTCCGGTAAAAATCTGTACTCGCTGGCCCAAACTGAAGCACAAGCTGTGATCGGTAGTGGTATTGCATCTTTCTATTCAAACTATGAAGATGTTTGGTCGATGAATAATGAGAACTATGCGGATAATCAGGAAGCTATTTTTGGTGTAACCTATTCATCGGATATTGCTTCACCGGTAAATTGTATCCCTCGCCGTTACAAAACAAATAAGTCTGGTACTAAGTTGGATTATAACTCTCTGATAACCCGTACCGGTTATAGTCGCGGCGGAAGCGCCATGTTGCTCCAGTTCGTTGGATTATGGAACAACGGTGCTTCTGATTTGGGTGGTAACGGTAAGGAAATTTTCGTTCGCGCTTTGTCTTCTGAAAGTACCCAGTACATTACCAATACCAAAACCGGAGAGAAGGTTTACGTGGCAGAAAAATATTCGCCCTACAGCCGTGGTTTTACCCGCTATTTGCCTTCTATGTACTTGTGGCAGTTGTTGGAGCAACATCGGGCAACAGATCAACGTACCGAAGCTACTTTGCTGGATGCTTATACTATTGCTCCCGGATTGGAAGGAAGCGCTAAAAAATACCCAATGATTGCCGATACGGCGATTTATTATTGTGGTTTGGATGGAAATTCGCCCGAAGGTCAGGCTATGCAGGCTTGGGCAAAAGACAGGTACCGCATTCAGTTTATGACAGGTGGTGATGTGCCAATTTATACATCGACAGATCTGTCCAAAGCCTTGCCAACCGAAGCTGCCAAACCAGTATCTGATGTATATGGCGACGATCGTTTCAATACATATAAAATTGGCGGATGGTGCTCCTACCCGGGTATCAAAAAATTCTTGAACAATGTGTACGATCCGGCCTATCCAACGCATGATATTTCGCCGCGCGATGCAATTGTTATTCGTTTGGCCGAAATGTACCTGATTGAAGCTGAATGTCAGTTGAATACCGAAAGTGGAGCAGCAGCGATGGCAACTATTAACGAATTGCGTCAGGAACGTGCCAAGCCGGGAATGGATAATTCCCTCAGCGGCGTAGCAACTTTGGAAACCATTCTGGAAGAACGCGCCATTGAACTTTGCGGCGAACAGCAGCGCTGGTTCGACCTGAAACGGACCAAAACACTTGTGAGTCGTGTAAAAGCATACAATGCGCAGGGGGCTGCAAATGTGAAAGATTATCATTTGTTGCGTCCAATTCCACAAGCCCAAATGGATGCGGTTACTAACCTCAGTGCTTCACCAGGACAAGGATTCTGGCAAAATGATGGTTATAACTAATCTGATACAGAGTATTTTTGTGATTCTAGATTTGTCATATTTTTTTAATACCCCGGAGGAAACTTCGGGGTATTTTCTTATGCGTATCCGGCTTGACCATTTCCATTAGGTTTGCTGTTGCAGGAAGAATCAAGATCCTGACAATGGGAATTGAGAGTGGAAATATTTTCCTAGCTTTGTTCTTCTTCCGAATAAAATGGTATGCAAACCAATAACGACCGGCCATATGTTGAACTTTTGAAACAGGATGATTTTTCTGCCTTCAATGCCTTGTTTAAAAAATATGCCGAGAGTTTGTATGCCTTCGCCCTCAGTATCACCCGGGAACCCTACATTGCCGAAGAAATTACGCAGCTGGTTTTCCTGAAAATATGGGAGAAGAGGGCCCGGATCGAGGAACACCTTTCTTTCAAGTCATTCGTTTTTTCGATTACTTATTCCGAAACCATTTCCTGGCTTCGGAAAGAAAAATCAGAGAAACGAAAAATGGAGCTTTGGGGAAATGTGGCTTCCTTTTCTTCAAACGAAACCAATTACACGATTGAATTCAACAATATTCAGGAGCTCGCAAACCAGGTTATCGAGACCTTGCCCGAAAAGAGGAAGGAAATTTTTAAACTGAGCCGGGAACAGGGATATTCCAACAAAGAAATTGCAGCGCAACTGAACGTATCGGTGAAAACAGTTGAAAACCAAATCTCTGCCGCGCTGAAAACCTTACGCGAACAGCTTGGCCAGAGCGGGATTTTGGGCATGCTTTTTTATTTCATCACTTTTCAGTAAAAAAAATCTCGGGTTGACTAGGGGTAACCGGCACTTCGTTTCGTAGTATAGGAGAAAATGAAATGGCGGATGAAATTAAATCAGCATGATATAAAGAATTACCTCGAAGGAAAAGCCGATCAGTTGCAATCGGAGCAAATCCGGGAATGGTTGATCGACCCGAAAAACGAAACCCAGGTTCGACAGTTATTGGGTGAGATTTGGACGAACTCCCAAATTAAGTTGTCAGGAAGCAAACCCGATTTCGACCAATTGCTTTCCCGGGTTCACTCCCGAATTCAAACGCAGCATGGCAGTTCAACAGCCTCACCATCCAATACAAAAGCGATTGGCCGGATGTACCTGTTGTTTGCCCGGGCCGCTGCCATTCTCATCATTCCGTTAATAATTTTCACTGCGTATTTGTATTTCAGTTCACCAACCGGTTGGTTGTCGGAGGGAGAACTCGCCATGCGCGAAATATACACCAAGCCCGGCACGCGGACTAGTCTGACACTGGCCGACGGGACTAACGTATGGCTGAATGACGGCACGCTTTTAAAATATCCCGAACAGTTTACCGCATCCAACCGCACTGTGTTTGTGGACGGTGAAGCCTATTTCGACGTGAAATCCGATCCGAAGCATCCGTTTGTGGTGGAAAATCCGCTGATGACAACCGTGGTCACCGGCACCCAATTTAACCTTCATGCGTACTCAACCGATAAATTCTTTGAAGCCACCCTATTGGAGGGGAAAATTCATTTGGAAGGGCTGGCGGGAAATATTGAGCTGGATCCGGGGCAACAGTTGCAGTTTGACGCCAAAACCAATTCAGTGGAAAAGAAGGAAGTAAAATCAACCAATTCAGCAGCCTGGATTGACGGTAAATTGATGATTCAGAATGAACGACTGGATTTGGCTGTCAAAAAGCTGAGCCGTTGGTATAATGTGGAAATGGTCATAACCGACCATGAATTGAACACACTGGAATTAACCTGTACGCTGGAAAATGAAAAACTAGATCAATGTATGAATTTGATTTCTCAGGCCTTGCCCATCCGGTATCAATTGGTTGAAGAAAAAGTACAGGGACAAATCCGTCAAAAAGTACAGTTTATGAGGAATTAGAAAAAAGCCTGTCGGAATCTTGCACATTCACGGCAGGCCTATCATGCTTTATTCAAAAATAAAAACAAGTCAAATTTATGAAAAAAAAGTGTAACCCAATTATTCAGGGCGTGTTGTATCCCCGAATAATTAAAATGCTACGGTACATGAAGCTCACTTGCTTGATCATTTTACTGGGAGTAATCCACAGTTTTGCCGGCAAAAGCCAGGCACAAAACGCGAACATTTCGATGAATGTAAAAAATGCTTCCGTGGAAACGGTGCTTCAGTCCATTGAAGAGCAAACGGATTTTTATTTTCTGTACAGCCGGAGTATGGTTGACGTGAACCGGAAAGTGGATGTGCAGGTGAAGGACGTAAAAATCGCCGTTTTGCTGGACGATCTGTTTGAAGAGACAGGAATCAGTTATAAGATTGACGGGCGTCAGATTATTTTATCGGGCAGTGCGGCTGCAAATTTGTCATCTGCCCAACAGCAAATACCGGTTTCCGGAAAAGTGACCGACTCGTCGGGAGCGCCGCTTCCCGGGGTGACCATCCTCCTGAAAGGTACAACCAACGGGACGGTTTCTGACTTCGAAGGAAGATACTCGTTGAGCAATATCCCTGCTGATGCCACTTTGCTCTTTTCGTTTGTGGGGATGCAGTCGGTTGAGATGATGGTGGCCGGTCAAAGGCAGATCAATGTGGTTTTAAAAGAAGAAGCCATTGGCTTGGAAGAAGTGGTTGCTATTGGGTACGGTACCATGAAAAAAAGTGATTTGACAGGTTCAGTTTCTTCTATAAGTAGTGACCGCTTCCAGGTAGGATCAGGTTTAACTCCTCAGGCGATTATGAAAGGGTCGATTTCCGGTGTCAGTATTAGCCAGAATTCGGGTAAACCCGGGGGTACCAACACGATCCGTGTTCGGGGTGGTACATCGATTACTGCTTCCAACGAACCTCTTTATGTTATCGACGGCGTTCCAATTTCAACTTCTGCTGGAGTGAGCTCGACCAAATTGAGCAGCACATATGACTATTTCGACCAGGAAGCAGTAGACCCCTTGTCAAGTATTAACCCCAATGATATTGAATCGATAAATATTCTGAAGGATGCTTCAGCTACTGCGATTTACGGTTCACGGGGTGCAAATGGTGTCATCATGATAACCACTAAACGGGGCAAAGCAGGCAGAACGCAACTTGATTACGCTTTTAATACCGGGTTCTCAAATGCGTCAAAACAGCTCGATGTGCTAACAGGTGACGAATACCGATCCATTGTAAATACTCTTGGATTAACAATAGACGATAAAGGTGATAATGCCAATTGGCAAGACCGTATTGAGCGTACGGCGATGGCGACAAGCAATTTTCTCTCGTTGACAGGTGGTGTTGAAAAAAGCAACTACCGCGTTTCGTTAGGTTACAGCGATCAGCAAGGCATTATAAAAGCTTCTGACGTGAAGAACTTTAACAGCCGTATTAATCTTACTCATACCGAACTTGACGGCAAATTGAAATTCGATGTGAACATGAGTTACGGTCAACAAACTACCAACCAGGCTCCTGTGTCAAATACGGTTGGCAGCGAAATGGGAAGTAGCATTCTTTATGAAGCTTACGTATTTAATCCGACCTATCCGGTTTTCGATGAAAACGGAGCTTATTACAATGTACCGCCTTATCGTGTTAACCCGGTTTCGTACACAACCGACCTGCTCGACGAGCGGAAAAGTACCAAGTTTCTAGGAAACATCAGTGCTTCGTATAATTTCATCGAACCGCTTACTTTCCAGGTCAATGGCGGCTATAATGTCAACCGGCTTGACCGTAATTCATACATTTCAAAAAGCAATTTGCTCGGAAATGGCAATAATGGGTATGTGAGTATGCAGAAATTGGACGACTATAACAAGTTGCTCGAGACGATTTTGAAATACAACGAGCAGTTCGGGAAACATGGGGTTGATGCCATGGCGGGATATTCCTATCAATACTTTTTCGACGAGGGCAGTCGTCAAAGTGCATCAGGTTTTCTTTCAGATGTATTCAAGTGGTACAGCATTCAGGCAGCGACTTCAATTGAAATTCCGACAAGCTACGCTCAGTCCAACAAACTGATTTCGATGTATGGTCGCATCAATTATAATTTTGATGACAGGTACCTGTTCACAGCAACGCTTCGTCGCGATGGTTCGAGCCGCTTTGGTAGTGCTCACAAATGGGGTCTATTCCCGTCGGCTGCTTTTTCATGGCGTATTTCAAAGGAAAAATTCTATAGTAGCAATTTTGTTTCCGATCTGAAATTCCGCGCCAGTTATGGCGTAACCGGTAGTCAGGAAATTGGAAACTACAATGCATTAAGTACGCTCAGTGCTAGCAGTAGTGGTTATATTGTCGGTGGTAATAAAGTCACAATCGTTATGCCCTCGCAGTATGCTAACCCGGATTTGAAATGGGAAGAAACTGCCCAGACCGATTTAGGTCTCGACTTTACGGTTTTTAAAGGCCGCGTTCAGGGTAGCCTAGACTGGTACTACAAAAAGACTTCCGACCTGTTGCTCTCCATCGACGTTCCCTCTCCGTCCTATATTTCAAAACAAATTGCAAATGTTGGTGCAGTTCGCAATTCAGGAGTCGAATTAACCTTTAATGCTGATTTGATTCGGACCGAAAAGGTCAAGTGGTCTGCTAATGTCAACGTTAGCCACAACGCGAATAAGGTACTTAGCTTGAGTAACGACAAATGGATCGGTAAGGATATGCAGACCGCTCCTGCTCAAGGACAAGGTTTGTCGGGAACTTATGCTCAATTAATTACGCCTGGACAACCTTTGGGGACATTCTACGGCAAACGATTTATCGGTTTCGATGCCAATGGATTAGAACAATATGCCAATGATGGCGCCAGTGAAGTTATTGGTTGCGCACAACCCGATTTGAGTTTTGGTTTGGGATCCAATTTTAGCTACAAAAATTGGTCGCTGGCCGTAAATCTCCACGGAATTGTAGGCAACGACATCTACAATGGAACGCGTAACAATCAGGCCTACCTGAGCAATTTGCCGGGACGTAATGTATTTCGTGAAGCGGTCACAAGTGGTGTAAGTCGTAGCCAGGCAAAAGTCTATTCATCACGCTTTATCGAAGATGGATCATTCCTGCGGCTGGATAACCTGACTTTAGGCTATAATTTCAATACAACGAACACTTTCCTGTCAAATGCAAGAATTTATGTATCCGGACAGAACCTGTTTGTTTTGACCGGATACTCCGGACTCGACCCGGAAGTGAACTCTGAGATATCAAGTACCGGAACAGCACCTCTGGGCGTCGATTATTTGAGTTATCCCAAAGCAAGAACATATACTCTTGGAATTAATGTGTCATTCTAAACAATTATTGAAAAATGAAAACTAATAAAATATTAACAGCCTTGGTTTGTGCGGGCATGTTTTACACTTCATGTACAGATCTGGATGAAGTCACTTACGGCAAACTCTCGCCAACGACTTTCTATCAGAATGAAACGGAAGCTCTTTCTTCAGTGGTCGGTGTATATAGCCTTTTCGGCAACTTCCATTCAGCTGGTGGCGATGGTTGGCGTTTCACCGAGTACGGAACGGATGAATTCTTCTGCCCGGGCAAGGCAAGTGGTGGCTGGTATGATCAGGGTGTTGATGAGGTAATGACTCACAAATGTACTCCAAGCAACGGGCGAATGGTAACCGCATGGGCCACTATTTTTCAGGAAATTGGAGCGGCAAATGCTGTTTTGGCAAGTTTGGAATCGTCACCGAATGCCGATGACTTCAAGGCAATGATTGCTGAAGTGCGTGCTTTGAGAGCTTTTGGATATTATCGGGCCATGGATTGGTGGGGCAACGTGCCTGTTTTTACCGGTGCCAGAGTTGAAGCAACCAATCTTCCCAGCACAAATTCGCGTGCCGAAGTATATCAATTTGTCGTTGACGAATTTAATGCAGCTGCCGCCGAACTTCCATCTGTCACAACGTTCACTCAGGCACAACGGGCTTCGTATTACCCTCGTTTGACAAAAGAATCTGTCTATACAGCATTGGCTGAAGTCTATTTGAATGCTAAAGTTTATTCGGGGACCGAGCAATATAGCGAATGCGTTACGATGTGCAACAATGTTATTAACACTGGCGCCTTTGCGTTGCAGCCAAGTGTCGGAGATTGTTTCCTGGCTACTAACGAGAATAATTCGGAAGTGATTACGGCCATTTCAGTTGACCCGGCCAAAGGGGTGGGCGGTAACCAGTTTATCTTGTATGCCCAGCCCGCCCTCGACCAGAAAAAATATGGCTTAGGCTTCGGCCCTGCAAACGGGTATTGCTTTGATGATACGGCCCTGGAACGCTATGAAGAAGGGGATGACCGGCTGAAGTTATTGGAATATGGACCGCAATTCTACTTAGATGGGGTAACACCACTTGTTGACTCTAAAGGCGTTCAATTGAATTTAATCACCTTGGTTGAGCCTACCCGTATGGCAATTGCTGATAATGAAGGTTATAAAGTGTTGAAGTATTCGCCGGTCGGTGCCACCTTTACAAGCTACAACGCGAATAATGACTATGTCGTTGATCGCTATGCGAACGTTTTGCTGATGAAAGCCGAGGCCCTGACCCGCCTGGGGCAGGACGCCGCTATTGCATTAGGCCTGGTTAATCAGGTTCGGAAAAGAAGCAATTGTGCTGACTTAACAAGTTTGACATTAGAAGACATTGACAAGGAACGAGCCCGCGAATTTATTTGGGAAGGAAAACGTCGGTCTGACATGATCCGTTTTGGAACTTATTTTACAAGTACCTGGTTTTATAAACAACAGGTCGAAGATCCGATAGCAGATGGATGGAGAGGTCTTTATCCAATCCCCGCCATTCAAATAACAAACAACCCAAACTTGGATCAAAATCCGGGATATTCAAATTAATTCAATTCATAAAACGGAGGGCTGTCTTGTAATAAGTGGCCCTCTGTTTTATTTGATAATTCACCCCCGGCATTGCGGTGATTTTTACCCCGCTTCAAAATTTATAACCTCTAATTTTGACACTCAAGTTTAACCTGACGAATCAATCGAAACCCATGAAAGTACATTTTTTCAGCTTGCTTATCGCAATTTGTTTTTATTCGGGCGTCAACGCCCAGTTCATACAAGGTACCACTATCCCGACCGACACCACCTTCAATGTCCCGCGGGTACACCGCCAAATAAAAAACAACTATCCCCAAGCTGTTCCTGCGAAGGACAGTGTTCCGGCGGGCGTGATTGCCGAGCGCGATTTGGTGTATGCCCATTTGCCCGAAACCCCGTTTGGTCCGCGCGATTTGCATGTCGATTTGTTTCGTCCCGAAAAGGCAGGTAAATATCCGGCACTGGTATTGGTTCACGGCGGGGGCTGGCGTGCCGGCGACAAATCGTTGCAGGTGCCCATGGCCCAGATGATTGCCCGGCAGGGTTTCGTTACGGTGGCGGTGGAATACCAGTTGTCGCTCGAAGCCAAATACCCGGCAGCCGTTCATAATATCAAAGCGGCCATTCGTTGGCTGCGGACCAATGCTGATCAATTCAACATTGATCCCGATTTTATTGCCATTTCGGGCTGTTCGGCAGGCGGACAGTTGGCTGCGTTGGTGGGCATGACGAATGGTGTTGAGCAGTTTGAAGGCAGCATGGGCAACAACGACCAATCGAGTGCGGTGCAGGCGGTAATTGATGTTGATGGTGTACTGGATTTTATGGCCCCACTGTCATTGAGCTTGGATCGCCGGCCCGACTCGCCCGATGTGCAATGGCTCGAAGGCGACTTTTACAACCGTCCCGACCGCTGGAAAGAAGCTTCACCGATTTTCTGGCTGAATGAAAATTCGGTCCCGGTGCTGTTTCTGAATAGTGGCTTTCCACGTTTTACGGCCGGTCAGTACGAAATGATGTCGATGATGGAGCGCTGGGGGATTTACCACGAATTGCACAAATTTGATGTGCAAATCCACCCGTTTTGGTTATTTCATCCCTGGGTGGATGAAACGGTAAATTATATGGTTGATTTTATGACTGAAATCGTTGAAACCAATTAGAGGAGTGGCTGGATGATTCGATGCATATTGGCCCTCCCTCCCTGAAATTTTTTTCCCAATATTCTTCCTGCTAGTTGGCTCATACCTGCTCCATATCCAAGTCGTTTATTCAATGTTTATACTGTATCTATTCTGTGTATTTGAATACAGAAGATACACAGAAGATATACAGAAGATACACAGAAGATCTGAAGTTGGTCCGGACAAATCAGGGAGAGCTAGCGGGGCAGTCCCGAAAAGAGGATTTTTATCAAGATGGTAAAAACAGGGCAAAGGGAAAGGTGCAGCCACTTCCTGAAGACTTTATTTTTTTAGAATTCATCGTTTCAAGATTGAATGGCATTGGGTTTATGTGCACGCTGTTGACTTTGATATTTTTCATAGCTTTGCCGGTAATAGATCCAAAAAATGGTTGTCAGTCAAGCCCGGATGATTCGAAAAAAAGCCTTTGAGACAATGTATAACAGGCATTTTCATGCCTTTTATGTGGTTGCGTTCCATTTTTTGCACCGGCAGGATGATGCGCAACAGGTTGTACAGGAGGCCTTTATTAAGTTGTGGGAAGGAGATGTTAACCTCGAATCGGAGGCGGAGGTGAAGAATTACCTGTTCATCGTGATCCGTAACCGCTGCCTGAACCTGCTGCGCGACCGGAAGAAAATGTCGGCTATGACTGCTGAGCCCGATCATTTGTTGGCCTCCATTAATTACCGTTTACTGAGCGAAACCGGCGAGGATGTCATGCTGTTTCACGAACTATCCGAAAAAATCCAAACGTCGATTTCAAATTTGCCTCCCCAGTGTCGCGAAGTATTCAGCCTGAGCCGGTTCGAAGACCTGACGAACAAGGAAATTGCTGATAAGTTGGCCATCTCGGTGAAAGCTGTTGAGGCGAATATCACCCGGGCGCTCAGGAAATTGCGGGAAGACTTGGCGCCTTATCTGGACGGAGAAAAGATGTCCGGCAAGAGCCTGTTGGTTCGTTCGGTCTTGCTTTCTTTTATGTGATTTCATTTTTTTTTCAACTTGGATATAGGGTTTTGTTCGGTTTGTGTGTTTTTATGCACAAACACGGATAACATGAACCGCATTGAACAACTCATAAACCGCTACTTCCATCAAAAGGCCAGTGCCGATGAACTCAGGGAACTGGATGACTGGATGGCAGAAGCGCCCAACAAGCAAACACTTACCGATTACCTGAAAATCTGGCTGTGGACCGGACAGCTGGAACAAAAGCAGCCCGGCATCAAACTGGAAGACACCTGGAACCGGATCCATGAACGGCAGACGGTTGGAAAAGCCAGGAGATTAAACATGAAAGCATTTTTACGTTACGCCGCGGCTATTATCATCTTGTTGAATGTTGGCTGGTGGGGAGCCCGCGCTTATTACCAAGGAACGATGAATCCGGAAGGCGAAGTATTCAGCGTATCGGCCAACCGGCTGAATAATTCGCTGGTTACCTTGCCCGACCAAACCCTGGTGTACCTTCGCCCGGGAACAAACCTGCAATACGATTCGCGTTTCAACAAAAAACACCGGCAGGTCACCCTGGATGGCGAGGCTTACTTCGAGGTCACCCGCGATGCTAACAGCCCGTTTACCGTACTTACCCGTGAGGCAGAAATTAAGGTGCTGGGAACTAGCTTTAATGTGTGTGCAAAGCAACTTTCTGCAATTACCCAAACAACATTGGTGGAAGGGAAAGTGGAGTTTACAACCCGAGCCGGAGAGAAATACCTGCTCGAGCCTGATCAGATGCTGGAACTGAATTCCGAAACCAGTAAGGTGAAGGTGACCCAGGTCAATACTGACTTATATACGGCATGGAAAGATGGGAAAGTAATCTTCCGCAACGCCACCCTGGGCGAGATTACCCGGAGGCTGGAGGAAATTTACCATGTGAAATTCATTTACAAAAATCAGGTGTTGGTGGACAATTTCCGGTTTTCCGGGACTTTTCACTATGAAACTTCGATAGGAGATGTGATTACCATGTTGAAAATTTCGATCCCGATGAAGGTGGAACGACTTGAACGTTTCCCCGAGCCGGATCTGATTTATTTGGAATAAAAAACGGGCAATACTACCAATATTGCCCGCGAATATAAGGGACTACCAATCCCAAATAGTAATAATAATAACAGTACAAACTTATGAAAAAAAAATCTGTATCCAGCGGGTTTCTAGCCCGTTATTACTTGAAAAAACTCGGTCTTATGATGCGATTAATCTTATTCCTGATGTTGGTCTCTGCGTTTGTGACAAACGCAAAAACCGTGAGTTCCCAATCGGCAAAACTATCCCTGTCGTTCCAGAATGCCAGCTTGACTGAAGTGTTCGAGGTGATTGAAAAGCAAATGAATATAGGTTTTTTAGTCCCCAGTAATTTGTTGACCGACCGTCGGAATATCACTCTGTCGGTTACCAATGCCACTGTCGAAAACATTCTCCAGCAAGTGTTGATCCCTAATGGATATGAATTTGAATTTGTGGGCAAGAATGTGGTGATCACCGAAAAAAATGCGGTACGCCAGGTTCAGCAACAGCAAACCGTGTCGGGTAAGGTAACTGATGCTACAGGCTTCCCGTTACCGGGAGTTACGGTTGTCGTGAAGGGCACAACCATCGGTACCATTACCGATTCGGAAGGCCGGTACAACCTGACCAATGTTCCCGGGGATGGCACGCTTGTTTTCAGTTTTGTGGGCATGAAATTGCAGGAAAATTTTGTGGCCGGCAAAACCACCATTGATGTTGTCCTGGAGGAGGAAACGATTGGTTTGGATGAAGTGGTGGCGATTGGTTATGGTGTCGTGAAAAAACGCGATGTAACCGGTGCCATGTCGTCCATCAAAAGTGAAGATTTTAACCTTGCAATTACAGCAGCCCCGGAACAGCTGATTCAGGGTAAGATTGCCGGTGTGGATATTGTACAAAGCAGCGGTCGCCCGGGGGCAACCTCTACCGTGCGCATTCGGGGTACCAGCTCCATTTCTGCCGGAAACGATCCCCTGTATGTGATTGATGGCATTCCGATGCAATTTAACTCGGCCAACCTGTACGTGAATGTGTCGGGTGAAAGCGGAACATCACCATTCTCATCGGAGGGTTCGAACCCCTTAAGTACGTTGAACCCGGCGGATATCGAGTCGATCGACATTTTGAAGGATGCTTCGGCCACAGCTATCTATGGTTCGCGTGGCGCCAACGGGGTAATCCTGATTACCACCAAAAGTAAAAAAGAATTTGGCGAGTCGATCTCGTATGACACCTATTTCGGCTTGTCTTCTATACGGAAAAAGATGGATTTTCTGACAGCTGACGAATACCGCGATTATGCCGAAGACAATAGCTATCCTTATCCGGATGAAGGCGCCAATACCGATTGGCAGGATGCTATTTTCCGTTCGGCACTCAGCCAGAACCACAACCTGGCTTTTGGTGGCGGATCGGCCAACAGCAACTATCGTGCTTCGATGGGCTACAGTAGCCAGGAAGGTATTATTCTTTCGTCGAAACTGGAAAAATACACCACCCGCCTGAATGCCAACCATAAGGCTTTCGATGGAAAACTGAACATAGCCGTTAACCTGACTTATGCGAAGATTGACAATGATGATGTTCCTGTGTCGTCGAACGTAGCCAACGAAGGGGGTAATATTTTGAAAGATGCTTTGCGCTGGGCGCCAACATTGCCGGTATATAATGCCGATGGCAGTTATTACCAGTTGGGCGAACTGCGGGTAAACCCGGTTTCGTGGAAAGAGGTGACCGATGAGAGCCATACCGACAACTTTATTGGAAGCGCTTCTTTCTCGTACAAGATTATCGATCCGCTGAGCGTATCGGTCAATGTTGGGCACACCGATGAAGCGATGGAACGGTACATCCATATCCCATCTACCCATCCGGTAGCTGCCGCCGAAAAAGGACGGGCTTCCATCAGTAAGCTGAAAAACTACAGCTCGACGATGGAAACCAACTTGAATTATGCGAAAGACTTTAACGAAAATACCAGTTTCAGCGCGTTGGTGGGGTACTCGTTCTACCGGTATGTAACCCAAAATACCTTCACTCTGGCCAACAAATTTGTTTCGGATGCTACTACCTGGAACCTGATGCAATCGGGAAATATTCTGTCCAACACATCTTATAAAAGTGCAAACCGGCTAAGTTCGGTTTATGGAAGGATGAACCTGAAACTGAAAGATCGCTACCTGTTTACCTTCACCTTGAGGAATGACGGATCGAGCCGGTTTGGCGATAATTATCGCTGGGGTTTGTTCCCCTCGGGAGCTTTTGCCTGGAATATTGCTGATGAGCCATTCTTCAACAACACGAAAGTGACCAACCTGAAATTGCGTTTGGGATTTGGGGTTACCGGTAACCAGGAAATCCCGAATAACCTGTACCGTGAGCAATTAACCGTTAGCGGTTCGTCGGTTTATGTATTGGGGGGCGTCGCCATTCCGAGTGTTCTGCCCAGTAATTATGCCAACCCCGATTTGAAATGGGAAGAAACGACCCAGCTTAATTTGGGGTTAGATTGGGAGTTGCTTGATGGCCGTTTCTCGGGTACCATCGATCTGTATAAGAAAAATACCAATGATTTGTTGCTGCAATTCTCCACTGTCGCACCATCGGTGGTGAACAGCCAGTGGGCCAATGTGGGTGAAGTTGAAAATAAAGGCTTTGAGTTTGCGCTGAATGGTACGTTAATCAGCAAGAATGATTTTCAGTGGAAGGCGAGCCTAAACTTTGCACGGAACGTTAACGAAGTCATCTCATTATCCAATTCTCAATTCTCGAGAGAGGTGATCGATACGGCTCCGGCTTCCGGCTTGCTGAATCACGACGGCAGCGCGCAAATTATTAAACCAGGACTGCCTATTGGCACATTCTACGGTCCTAAATTCTTAGGCTTGGATGAAAACGGTATGGAAATATTGATGGACGAAGACGGTGTTGCCGGGCCGGACGATGTGGTGATCGGCAACGCTAATCCTGACTTCACTTTCGGCTTTTCAAGTTCGGTATTTTGGAAACGTTTTGATGCTTCTGTTTCATTTCGTGGTGTAGTTGGCAATGATATTTTTAACAATACTGCTGCCGAATTTTCATACACCAAACCCACCCCGGGTGTCAATGTATTAAAATATGCCGTTGAGAGTGGCGTTTCTCACGAACAAGGTGCACAGTACTCATCCCGGTGGATTGAAGACGGTAGCTACCTGCGCCTCGATAATCTGAGTGTTGGTTATACGTTTAATACCAATAAGGTCTCTTTCTTATCCAAAGCCCGTGTATATGTTTCCGGACAGAATCTGTTTGTCATTTCCAATTATTCCGGCTTTGACCCGGAAGTGCGCACCAATACCAACCGTGGCGGAACAGCCCCAATCGGGATTGATTACCTGGTGTATCCACGGCCACAAGTATTCATGCTGGGCGCAAATATTACGTTTTAGATAAGATGTCAACTTTTAACAATAATACGATATGAAGAGAATGATCAAAACATATAAAACATATCTGGCGCTTTTATTGGCTTTGTCGATAAACCTGATGCCCGGTTGTACGCTGGATGAAGATGTCTATTCGGAGTATGTGGCCGAAACGTATTACCAGGGCGAGGCCCAGGTACTTTCTTCCCTGTCGGGGATTTACCGGAACTTTGCGACCATTACCGGCATGGGGACTGAATACCGGATTATGGAAATGTCGGCCGACCAGGTGTTGGTGACCGGAAAAATCCAGGGCTGGTGGTCGGGCGATGCCTTTGAGCAAATTACCGAGCACAAATGGGATGCCGACCACTCTTATTTGTCCTCAGCCTGGAACTCGTTTTTTGGGACCGTCGGGCGGACCAATGCGTTGTTGGCTTCATTGGAAAACTCAGGTATTGAGGGCCTGGAAGGCCCAAAAGCCGAATTGCGTGCTCTGCGTGCGTATGCCTATTTTTTCTTGATGGACTTGTTTGGCAATGTACCGGTTTTCACCGGTGCGAAAGTGGATGCCAACGATTTGCCGCAGCAAAGTACGCGGGCTGAAGTCTTCGATTTCATTGTCGCAGAATTGGAAGCAGCTGCACCGGACCTACCGTCGCAGGCAAATGTCGGAAACGAGTATTACGGTCGTATTACTCGCGAAGCTGTCTATGGGTTGCTGGCAACGGTTTACATAAATGCCGAAGTTTACACCGGAACGGCTTATCATGACGAAGTAATCTCGTATTGCGATCAGGTAATTGCTTCCGGAGCTTTTGAATTGCTGGATAATTACTTCGACAACTTTGTGTACAATAATGAAGGGAATGCCGAATTCATTTTTGGCGGAGTTTACACCCCAACCATTGCCGGTGGAGTGGGGCATCCGCTGGTGCAGAAAGTGCTGCCGGGTATCAGTGGCGGCTTGTTCGGTTTGCCCTACACGCCTCAAAACGGCTTCCAGACCCGCGAATCGGTTATGAATTTGTTTGAAGATCAGGATCTCCGGAAGAAAATGTTCTTTGGGCACGGACCGTTGATTGATCCTCGCAACGGACAGGTGGTGATGGTAGAACGGGTGGTGCCGGATGGAAACTCGGCCCTGTATGTTGAAGGAAAATCTACGCAAGGTCCGGTGCCGTACGAAATCATTCCGGCAACCGGTATTCGCAGTCAACCGATGAATGCCGGTATCAAATGGATCAAATGGGGTATTGACCCAAATACCAATGGGGGAAATGCCGGCAACGACATCGCCTTCCTGCGCTATGCTGAAATATTTTTGTTGAAGGCCGAAGCTTATGCCCGCAAAGGACAGTTCGACTTGGCTTTGCCACTGGTCAACCTTATTCGCGAACGCAGCAATGCCAGTACGCTTAGTGCCGTTACATTGGAGGACATTTTGGACGAACGTGGCCGGGAGCTGACTTTCGAAATGTCGCGCCGCCGCGACTTGATTCGCTTTGGTAAGTTCACCTCGGCCTGGGAGTTTAAAGCCGTTTCGGAAAGCTTCCGTAACCTGTATCCCATTCCGCAAACAGCACTGGATGCCAATCCGAACCTGACTCAAAACACGGGTTATAATTAATCAGCGCATTTTTATTATTGGTATTCCAATCCGACTGTTCTTTTGAACGGCCGGATTGGTTACCTCTTTTTAGTTTGTTATCTTTCCCTAACTTAAACCAATTTCTTATGAATTACAATTTCAAATACCGCCTTGCGTTTCCTCTAAACCTTTCGTTTTTCAAGCGTTTTTTTCTGCTAATGATTGCTTTTTCGTTGGGTAGTTCGATGGGCTTTGCCCAAATCCTCGAAGGAGTGGATTACAGTCATTTACGGCAGGTGTATCACACCTTTGACATGGCTGGTGAAGATGTGTTCGGGCAGCGTTTCCCGGCCGAGAATTACACTTTTGTTGATCCGGTTACGGGAGTGACGGTGAATGCGCTGACCACTTCGCGGCACAGTAGTTCCAAAATGTACCAAACTCATCCGCAATGGACCCCGGATGGGAGATATGTTGTTTTTACCTCCAATCGTACCGCGCGGCAAGAACGCGGTGGCGGACAGGCCTACGCGCTGTCGATGGAAAATTTCGAGATTGTCCAGATTACGACCGGCGATCGCGGACACAACCTTCATCTGGGATGGCATAAGAATTCGGCTTATCTGCTGCGGGAGAATCAGGTCGTGGAATTGAAGCTCGATGAGCTGCTTCGCGACAGTGAACAGGGGAAAGTAGGCGAGCCGGATGATTATGAGGTGA
This sequence comes from Mangrovibacterium sp., assembly GCA_050178015.1. Classification (GTDB taxonomy): domain Bacteria; phylum Bacteroidota; class Bacteroidia; order Bacteroidales; family Prolixibacteraceae; genus Gaoshiqia. Next base: position 70,258 of record JBFXGM010000012.1, on the reverse strand, counting down.
TTTTGGGGAACATTCCGGACTCGATACGTCCTTCCGGTTTGGGCCTGGATGCCAATGAGAAACGTGTTTTCTTCTCGTCCCGGCTGGAAAAAGATTTATCGGCTATTTACAGTTTCGACTTCGAAACCGGTAAAACAACCCAATTACTGGAAGTCCCCGTTTGGATTGGCCATTTGCAAGCCAATCCGTATGTGTCGGGCGAGATGATGTATTGCTGGGAAACGGGTGGCGATTCGCCGCAACGGATGTGGTACCTTTCGGTTAATGCCGATGGGACGGTCACCAACCGTCCGGTTTATCAGGAGCGCGATAATGACTGGGTAACCCACGAAGTGTTTATGGGCCCCGACCGGATTCTTTTTCATCTGATGGGACATCTCGACCGCTTGCAAGTCAATCAAACCGGTTTGTATTCGCTGAATGTACGAACCAACGAATTGACCTTTCACGGGCAAACCGGAGGTGGCGGGTACTGGCACTGCAATGCTTCGCCAGATCAGAAATACATTGTTGCCGATACCTTCGACGGCAAACTCTACCGCATCAGCGCGACCAATCCCGAAGAGGTGGTTTTGCTCACGCAAGGACACCGGCTGCAAAGCATCAGTCCGTTTACCAAAGAAGCGCATTTGCACCCTTCAATCAGCCCCGATGGAAAGTGGGTGTTGATTAACTCGAGCTTGCTGACCGATAGCGATATCATGCTGATTCCTTTGCTGCCCTAGCTGGAAATGTTATTTTTACTTTTCTTGACTCACTTACTAAAAAACCAATAAAATGAACGATTCCACAGAACATTCTTCCGGATCACATGATTGCTGGCACAGCATGCCGGTCATTTTGTTGTTTACGCTGCTGGCTATTTCATCAGTCATGGCTCAAGGCCAATCCATTCAGCTTAATTGGATGGGGAATCATGCTCCTCAAATTTCTGCGGGGATAAGCTGGGGGGTACCTTTTGCTGAAGGAGAAGTTCAACCATCACAATTCTTTCTTCTGCGCGATAGTATCGGAGAATCTTTGCCACTGCAAAGCTGGCCTTTGGCCTACTGGCCCGACGGATCGTTGAAGTGGGTCGGGCTCAGTACGGTGGTTGATGCCGGTTCGGCCAATGACTTCGCACTGGAAGTTGTGGAAAAAGCTCAGCCAATTGTCGCAGGCAAAACGCTTGTGGTAGAGGAAAAAGATGAATTTGTTCGGGTGAATACCGCTGGGTTGGATTGCGTCCTTCCGCGTTCCGGAAATAAACTGATTGGCTCATTGCGTATGGCCGGGAAGGAGGTATCTACAGGTGGCGAATTGGTGTGCCTGCTGCAACAGGGTCCTGCTGCGGATGATGGGCAACAACCTTTTATTGAAAAGTTTTTGGGAAATATCGACAAGCTGACCGTTGAACAATCCGGGCCGGTTCGGGCTGTTATTAAAGTGGAAGGGTGCCACCAATCAGTGTCGGGCAAGCGGAGCTGGCTGCCTTTTGTGGTGCGCCTGTATTTTTATGCCGGCCAGCCAACCGTAAAAATGATCCATACGATCATCTATGACGGCGATCAGGAGCAGGATTTTATTCGCGGTCTCGGAGTAAGTTTTGATGTTCCGATGGATGAACAACTGTATAACCGGCACATTCGTTTCTCGGGCGAAGAAAACCGTTTGTGGGATGAGCCGGTACAGCCGCTCACCGGGCGAGTTCCCTTGTCACGTGCCGAGAATTATTACGAAAAACAGCTTCGGGGTGAACGTATCCCGGAAAAGGAATCCTTTGTCGAAAATCAGCAATTCCTGCTGCATCACTGGGCGTCGTGGGCCGATTTCAAACTTAACCAGCTGAACTCGGACGGTTTTACCGTTCAAAAACGCACCAACCCGCAAAGTGTCTGGATTGATGCAGGCGCCGGGAAACGTTCTCAGGGGTTGGCTTTCGCGGGTGATGTATCGGGTGGGTTGGCTGTTTGCATGCGCGATTTCTGGCAATCGTACCCCTCATCCCTCGAAGTGAAAAATGCCCGCAGCGATACGGCGAAAATACTGGCCTGGATGTGGTCGCCCGATGCTCCGGCCATGGATATGCGCCATTACGACACCATCCCCTGGGGACACAACCTGGACGCCAGTTACGAGGATGTGCAGCCGGGTTTCAGCACGGCTACCGGTGTTGGGCGAACAACCGAGCTGTTGCTGTTTGCAAGCCCGGAGGTTCCTTCATCCGAAACACTGAATGAAGTTGCCCGCCAGGCCAACCATCCGCCTTTGCTGACAGCCAGCCCGGAATATCTGCACCAGGTGTCGGCCTTTGGCATCTGGAGCTTACCCGACCGAAGTACACCCGGAAAACGTTGGCTGGAAGACCAACTTGATAAAGCCTTCAGCTACTACCAATTGGAAGTGGAACAACGGCGTTGGTATGGCTTCTGGGATTTTGGCGATGTGATGCACGCTTACGATCCCGAACGGCACGTTTGGCGATACGATATTGGCGGCTATGCCTGGGACAATACCGAGTTGATGCCCAACCTCTGGCTGTGGTACAGCTTTTTGCGCAGCGGCCGTGAAGACATTTTCCGCATGGCCGAAGCCATGACCCGCCACACCGGCGAAGTGGATGTGTATCACTTGGGGCAGTTTGAAGGACTGGGTTCCCGCCATAATGTGCGGCACTGGGGCTGCGGCTCCAAAGAAGTGCGTATTGCTCAGGCTGCCTTGGGGCGCTTCTATTATTACCTGACCACCGACGAACGAACCGGCGACCTGATGCGCGCCTCTGCCGAAGCATCCAACCGGGCCATTGGCGAACTTGACCCACTGCGGTTGATTCTCGATAAAAGTGAATATCCCACTCATGCCCGGATGGGGCCCGACTGGCTGGCTTTGGCCGGCAACTGGATGACCGAATGGGAACGAACCGGGGATAACAAATGGCGCGATAAAATCATGATGGGTGTGAAAAGTCTGGCGAACATGCCCTACGGGCTTTTCTCCGGGAAAGGCGCCGCGATGGGCTACGATCCAACATCACACGAACTTTTTCAACTGAATAAAGAAGATATCGGTTTCTCCCATCTTTCGGTGCTGATGGGAGGCCCCGAGGTGGCTTACGAGCTGACCGAACTATTGGACGAACCCGAATGGACCCGCCTGTGGGACCAGTTTACCCGGCTTTACGGTGCCCCGAAAGATAGCGTAGAAACGGAGTTTGGCCTGGCAGAGCAACTCGGGAATCCAGGACATTGGTATTCCCGCTTGCCGGCCTATTATGCCAACCGAAGCGGAGAAAAGGCCTGGGCCGAACGGGCTTGGGACGAATTCCTGCGAAGTGGGACCCACTTCAATACGAAACTGTTTGACAGCGCCAAAACCCTGGAGCCGGTGTATGAGGTGGAAGGCGTTTCGACAAACAATACCGCTCAGTGGGGATTGAATGCCATTCAGCTGCTTGAGCTGGTTGGTGAATATTTCCCGGAAGACCACCCGAAAGCACAGGATGCCCAATAAACGGTTCTGTTTTAACTTAGTCGGGAATTTTACCTGCAAAACTGAAACTGATGAAACACCAAACTAAAATCGTACCTATCGTTTTGCTTGCCGGCATTTTGCTCTTTGGGGGCTGCCGGCAAAAAACAAGCGGTTCGGGTACCGAAACAACGATTGATCGTTTTGACTGGGTGAACCGGCACAACGTGATTTTGAACGAGCTGGATCCGCTTGCACCGGTGACTGTCGGAAACGGTGACTTTGCGTTTACAGCTGATGTGACCGGCATGCAATCATTCGAAAATTACTATTTCCAACATGGCATCCCGTTGGAAACCCGCACCACCTGGGCTTGGCATTCGTTCCCGAATACCGAAGGTTTTGAATTGAAAGATGCCTCGAAATCCAGCGATTTTCATGGACGTCCGGTTTTTTATGCCAGTGTCCAAAACAGTCCGGCAGGCGATTATTTCCGCAAAAACCCGCACCCCGTTCCCATGGGGCAAATCAGTTTGATGGGCGAAAATAGCGAGCCGCTGACCCCGGAAATGCTTGAGGACATTCATCAGACGATGGATTTATGGCAAGGGCTGATTGTCAGCAAATATAAAATCGACGGCCAACCGGTAACGGTAGAAACTGTCAGCCACCCGGAATCGAGCGCAGTGGCCTTCAAAATCAAATCTGAACGATTAAACTCAGGAAAATTGAAACCAGCCTTCCGGTTTCCCTATTCGTACGATTTGTCGGTTAAAAATAAACCTCCGCTGGACTGGAGTAAGCCGGGGCAGCACGATACGGCCATACTGGAACAGGACGCCAACAGCATCGTGTTACAGCGAAGCGTCGATACCAGCAGCTATGTGGTGGAGATTCAGTGGCAGGGAAAAGCCCAATGGGAGCAGACAAGCAAACACGAATTTTCGCTCGACTGCACGGGCTCGGAAAGTTTGACGCTGGTGTGCAAATTCTCGCCTTCACGGGGGGCCGATGCCCTTCCTTCGTTTGACGAAACCATGCAAGCCAGCGCCCGGTCGTGGCAGGACTACTGGACAAAGGGTGGCGCCGTTGACCTCAGCGGCAGTACCGATCCGAGGGCACAGGAGTTGGAAAGGGGCATTGTGTTATCGCTTTACCTGATGAAAGTCCACTACGCCGGTTCGTTTCCGCCGCAGGAATCGGGCTTGGCCCATCTCAGCTGGTATGGAAAACACAATTCGGAAGTTTACTGGATTCATGCAGCACAGTTTTACCAGTGGAATCACACCGAACTGCTGGAGAAAGGGCTAGCGTGGTATCAGAAAATACTTCCGGTTGCCCTGGCTGATGCCAAAAGCAAAGGATTTGAAGGGGCACGCTGGCCGAAAATGGCAGGAATCGACGGACGGGTCAGTCCGGGGGAAATCAATCCTTTCATTATCTGGAACCATCCCAATCCCATCTATTTGTCCGAGCTTGTTTATCGTGCCCATCCCGATTCATCCACCCTGCATCGATACAAGGACATCGTGTTCGAATCGGCACGGTTTCTGGCTTCATACGCCTGGTTTGATTCCAATACCGACCGATACATTCTGGGACCGCCCATTAAAAGTGTGAACGAAAGCACCGAGGAAAACACCACCATGAACCCCACTTTTGAGCTTGCTCAATGGTATTACGGGTTGAAAGTGGCGCAGGACTGGCGTGAACGGCTTGGGGTGGAACGGGACCCGCATTGGGACGATATCCTGAACAAGCTGGCCCGACCGACCATTCAGGACGGGAAATACGTCGAACTGGAATCGGACCATGACATGTATGACCGCGAAGGGGGATTCTCTTCGGCCATGCTGATGGCACTGGGCTATTTGCCAAAAACACCCCTAATCGATGAGGCCATCATGCATCAAACTTTTCAAACGATTTTTGAGCGAAACGGCCTGGAAAGTTTTGTCAGCTGGAGCCTGGGAAAAGGGGCGCTAACCGCTGCCCGTTTAGGTGAAACGCGAACAGCCATTGATATTGTTTGCAACGATGTGCCAAAAGCACAATTTCATAAAACGGGCTTTGTGTGTCGCCCCAAGGAAGGCATTAAAAACCCGGCTTATCTGCCGGTTAATGGCTCTTTCCTGGCTGCCGTGGGTTTAATGGCTGGGGGTTGGGATGATGCACCGGATAAAAATGCCCCCGGTTTCCCCGATGACGGAAGCTGGAATGTACGGGTGGAAAACCTTCAGAAATTGCCTTAAGAACTGCAAAAATAAGAACCGACAAACAATTACTCATGCAACAAAACCTTCACCACCGACTTTCAATCATTTTGCTCGGTTTGACCATCGTCGTCGTTGGGATTTCAGGCTGCCAACCGAAAAAGAAGAATTCGGTATTCGATGAGAAATTGCGGATTGACGAGCGGCTTTTTGAGGATAAATTTGACTCGGGGATGAACAACTGGCTCGTAGAAGTAGCTCCGGATTCCACGGTTCACATTGGCATTCAGCAGGAAAAGCTGGTGATCGACACCGACCGCGGGGCCACTGTTTGGCTGAACCGGGAGCTGTCGGGCAACATACTGATTCGCTACAAACGCCGGGTGGTAACGGAAGACGGCCCCAACGACCGGCTCTCGGACATGAACCAGTTTTGGATGGCCAGCGACCCACGTAACCCGGACTTGTTCACCCGCAGCGGCGCCTTTGCGGAATACGATTCGCTGCTGATGTATTATGCCGGCATTGGCGGTAACTACAACGAAACCACCCGTTTCCGGAAATACACCGGCGATGGCAACCGGGTGTTGGTTCACGACCTGACCGACCAAGCCCACCTGCTTAAACCAAACCACACGTATCTGATCGAAATTGTGGTGAAAGACGGGGAGACCAGCGTATGGGTGGATGAGGAGGAATTTTTCAGTTTCATGGATGACAATCCGCTTACCCGCGGCTATTTCGGTATCCGCACCACTTGGTCGCGCCACGAGATTGATGATGTGGAAGTTTATCGACTGAAATAAACCAATCCCAAAAACCTAACGCAATGAAACAAAACAAAAGAACTACCTACTACTTTCTCCTTTTTTTTAAAAGAAGCCATGCAACAGGATTTTTCCTCTTGATGCTGGTTCTTCTCATGGCTGCCAGCTGCCAACCAAATTCCGGGAGAATGGTTTTCAACGTGATGGATTTTGGGGCGAAGGGCGACAGTCTGACCCTGGATACCGAGGCCATTCAAAAGGCTATCGATGCAGCAGCTGCGGTTGGTAACCAGGCACAAGTATTGGTGCCGGCCGGACAAAAATACCTGATAGGAACGCTGGTGCTGAAAAGCGATATCGACTTTCACCTGGAAGGAGATGCTCAACTGCTGGTAAGTACGCAGCAGGAAGATTATTCGGGCGAAGCAGCTATTGTGGCGTACGGGGCAAACAAGCTCACCATATCCGGAACAGGCAGTATTAACGGGCGGGCACTGGAATTTATGGACCATTATGAAACTGAAAATGAATGGTGGATACCCAAAAGCTGGCGTCCGAAATTGTTCATCCTGACTGGTTGTACCCAGCTGGTTGTCCGGGATATTACCATCGAAAAAGCGCCCAGCTGGAGCCTGCACATGTTGGGATGCGAAAATGTGTTGGTTGAAAATATGAATATTCACAATAACCTGGATGTGCCCAATTGCGACGGAATAGATCCTGACCACTGCCGAAATGTGGAAATCCGGCACTGCCACATTGTTTGCGGCGATGATGCCATTGTTGTGAAGGCCACCCGGCAGGATAAAGACTACGGTCCTTCGGCCAATATTTGGGTGCACGACTGTGTGCTCGAAACGCAGGACTCGGGCGTAAAAATCGGGACTGAAACTACTCAGGACATTTTCAATGTGTTGTTTGAACGCTGCGAAATCAAAACCAGCTGTCGAGGCCTCACCATCCAGCTGCGCGACGAAGGCAACGTGGAAAATATTACGTTCCGCGACATCACTTTTTCATCGCGTTACCACTCCGACCCGTGGTGGGGACGGGGAGAGGCGATCTCGTTTACTGCCATCCCGCGGCTTCCCGAAAGCAAGATTGGGCAGATCCGCAATGTTCGGGTTGAAAATGTAACCGGACTGGCTGAAAACAGCATCCGGATAAACGGAACCAAAGAAAGCCGCATTGAAAATATCGAGTTCGAAAACGTCCATGTTACCTTCAATCGTTGGACGGAGTATCGGGGAAACTTGCTGGATAACCGACCCACAAAAGCGTATCCGGGTATCGAGATGCGCACCAATCCGGGTTTCTACATCCGTTTTGCCGATCAGGTAATAATCAGCAACAGCTCCGTTTCCTGGGGCGAAAACCGGCCTGAATATTATACTCATGCCTTGGAGGCACACGATGTTACCGCCTTGGCGCTTGACGGATTTAAAGGCGAAGCTGCCCATCCCGACCGGTTAAAAGCCGTTGAAATAAAATGATTTGGAAAGTCTGGAATAGTAACTCTGATAAATATAAATGTATGAATATGAGATTCTTTTCGTTTAAAAACTGGTTCAAAAAGCTGGCATTGGTTGTGCTCGGGCTCTACATCACGGGAGCTCAGGCCCAGGAAAAACCAGCAACCGACGTGACCACTCCGCTTCACCTGATGAAGCCAGACTACCCGATTCCTTATGGTATTCCGCAGGAAGCCGAAGTGAAAGCGGTTCTCGATCGGGTTTTCGATTACCTGAACGAGGTGACCCCGGCCAAAGTGGTTGACCGTAAAACCGGCAAAGAAGTTCATGACTTCAGCCAGATTACCCGCGATGCCATGCTGGAACAGGGCGACTTCCGCCTGACCAGTTACGAATGGGGCGTCACCTATGCCGGCATGACCTTGGTTGGCGAGGTTACCGGCGATAAACGTTACACCGACTACACCGATACGCGCCTGAAGTTGCTGGCCGACCTTACCGCCTTCTACCGGCAAAACCCCGATCTGGATGTGGACCGCAGTTCGCCCGTGCACTCGGTGCTGCACCCGCATGCTCTCGACGATGCCGGAGCCATGTGTGCCGCCATGATCAAGGCTGAACGCGCCAAACAGGACGGCAGCCTGCTTCCGATGATTGAGAACTTTATCGATTACATCCATACCAAAGAGTTTCGGCTGGAAGACGGGACGCTGGCCCGAAACCGCCCTCATCTGAATACTTTGTGGCTCGACGACTTGTTTATGAGCGTTCCGGCGCTGGCCCAAATGGGAAAACTGACTGGTGAACAACAATACTACGACGACGCGGTGAAACAGGTGCTCCAGTTTTCGCGCCGGATGTTTAATGCCGGAAAAGGCCTGTATATGCACGGTTGGGTACAGGGAATGGCCCACCACCCGCAGTTTCACTGGGGTCGGGCCAATGGCTGGGCCGTCATGACGATGGTGGAATTGCTGGAAGTACTCCCCGAATCGCATCCCGGCTATGCCGAGGTGCTGGCCCAACTGCAGGCCCACATCGCCGGGCTGGCTGCTTATCAGGACGGTACCGGTTTTTGGCACCAGCTGATTGACCGCAACGAGACCTACCTGGAAACTTCGGCCACAGCTATTTATGCTTATTCCATTGCACGGGCCATCAATCGCGGCTACATTGATAAACAAGCTTACTCGGGCATGGTGCTGCTGGCCTGGAATGCGGTTTCGACCCAGGTAAGCGATAAAGGACAGGTATTGGGCACCTGCGTGGGCACCGGCATGGCTTTCGACCCGGCGTTTTATTATTATCGGCCGGTTAACCCTTATGCGGCCCACGGTTACGGGCCGGTATTGCTGGCTGGAGCCGAAATCATCAGCCTGCTGAAAAATTCATTCCTCAAAATGAACGACAGCGCCGTCATGTTTTATCCCGAAGAAATAAAGACGGACAAACCGATTTTTAGTGTGGAATAAGCGGGGAAGTGCATGGGTACAAAGTTCATAAGTACATAAGTTTCATCGAAGCGATGCAGCCACTCTATGCCAACTTATGTACTTATTGAACTTAGGCACTGATGTACCTCAACCAAACCATATGCGTATGAGAATTTTTTGCCTTCTGACGCTCGGCCTGCTGTTGACGCTGGTGATTCAGGCGCAGGAAAACCGCGGATACAAGGTCTTTCAGTTTCCAGCCGACCACATTCCGCGTATCGACGGAAATACAGACGACTGGGAAATAGTGCCGGATGATTATACCCTGGGCATGGATCAGCTTTGGGACGATAGCCGCAAGCATGAAACTGCCAATCCCGCCAATCTGGAAGTAAGTGTGAAAGTTGGCTGGGTGAAAGGCATGAACCGGCTTTACTTTCTGTACGAAGCCTACGACGATTACTGGGACTTCTCACGCCCCGATTTGCATAATGACACCTTCGAGCTGATTGTTGACGGCGACCTCTCGGGCGGGCCGTTTATCGACCGCTTTCATCCCAACAAGGAAATGGACCCGATGGAGGCCTGGTTTTCGTTTCATGGGGTACATGCGCAAAATTACCACATTTTCACTCCGGCCGAGGGAAAGGACTGGACGCTGGTGTGGGGCAGCCAGCCCTGGATCAAAGAACTACCTTATGCCAATGCGGCTTACAGCTATGACTTTGAACCAGGAGAAGCGGGTAAACTCACGCTCGAATTTTGGGTGACCCCGTTTGATTACGCCGGGAACGATCCGGTGCGGGCTGTTGAATCGGTTTTATACGAACACAAAAAAATTGGCCTGTGCTGGGCTGTCATCGACTACGACGATGTGGACAAGGAAAGCAACAACGGATTCTGGAACCTTTCCAAAGAACACACCATGTACGGCAATGCCTCGTACAGCCTGGTGTTTGAGCTGATGCCGCTCGAAAAACAGTTTCGCCGCCCGGTGGAGGCGCAGTGGTCGTTTCGGGTTATGGATGCAGACCGTCGTCTGGTGGCTTTTACCGACGAATCTTATGGAAACATCACCTCCTGGAAATGGGATTTTGGCGACGGGAACAGTTCAACCGAGCAACATCCGGTGCATTTGTACGGTCAGCCCGGGAAATATGTGGTGGTGCTTTGGGTGGAAGGCTCCGAAGGAAAATCGCGCATGGCCAAAGTGTGGGATGTGGCCGTGAAATGAACCATTTTCCGGGGAACCTGCCTGAGCCAGGTTGTCAGGCAGGTCATTTCTGAAAACAAACAAATGGCATAACGAACCTAAAATAATAACGATGAAACCTTTCTATTCCTTGGTGGTTCTTCTCGGAATATTCTTGCAACTGTCGGCTCAATTGCCGCCTGTTTTGTCCGAACTTCCTGCCAACTCGGTGCAAAAAGATGAACTGACCCGCTATTATCTGGCCCCGCAACGGGTGGTTTGGCAATCTGCCGAATCTGAAGAAAAAATACGAAACCTTGGCGTTTTGTTGAATCCTGGAACAGGACAGGCCGCATTTGGTTTGAAAAAGGAAGCTTTTGCTACCTTGACGAATGCAGCCGGCGATACCACAGGCTTTATTCTCGACTTTGGCAAAGAAATCCAGGGAGGAATCCAAATGACCACTTGCACCAGCAACCGGGTAACCCATCGTATTCGGGTACGGTTTGGCGAGTCGGTGGCCGAAACTTGCAGCAAGGTAGTGGGCGATGGTACTACCGGACTTGCCGGCGGGGCAACCAACCACCATGCCATGCGCGATTTTGTGACCGAGCTGCCGGGTTATGGCACCAAAGAGTTTGGCGAATCGGGCTTTCGTTTTGTTCGTATTGATCTGCTCGATTACGAGACGAGTCTCAATTTATTGGAAGTTCGGGCCTATGCCACGTTTCGCGATATTCCTTACCTGGGCTCGTTCGAGTGCAGCGACCCCCGCCTGAACGGTATCTGGAAAACCGGCGCCTATACGGTGCACGTGAATATGCAGGAATACCTGTGGGATGGCATTAAGCGAGACCGGATGGTGTGGTTAGGCGACATGCACCCCGAAGTGATGACCATCAGCGCCGTGTTTGGCGCTAATCCCGTGGTGCCCAAAAGCCTCGATTTTGTGCGCGACCAAACCCCGCTCCCGCGCTGGATGAACGGCATCAGCGCTTACTCGATGTGGTGGGTGAATATTCAATGCGACTGGTATCTGCACCATGGCAACCTCGACTATTTGCGTGGACAGCAAACGTATTTGAGCGGACTGCTCGATTTATTCCTGACGAAGGTGGATTCGCTGGGGCGCGAGAACTTGCACGGAGAAGGAATGCGGTTCCTGGATTGGCCGTCGAGTACCAACGAGCAGGGAGTTCATGCCGGTTTACAGGCCCTCATGGTAATGACTTTTACGCGGGGAGCCGAACTGTGCCGCGTGTTGGGTGACCCGTCACGGGCAGAAGCTTGTGAAAAAATGGTAGACAGGATGAAAACGTACCTGCCTGACCCGAACCACAGCAAGCAGGCAGCAGCTTTGCTGGCCCTGGCCAACCTGATGCCTGCAGAAAAGGCCAATGCTGAAGTGATTGCAGTGGATGGGGCGAAAAACTTCTCCACCTTCTATGGCTACTACATGTTGCAGGCCCAGGCCAAAGCCGGCGACTATCAAACAGCCATCGATAACATCCGTAGCTTTTGGGGCGCCATGCTCGACTTGGGCGCCACGACGTTTTGGGAAGATTTTAACCTTGACTGGACCGTTAATGCCGCCCGCATCGACGAAATGATCCCCGAGGGCAAAGTGGACATTCATGCCGCCTACGGTGATTATTGCTATATTGGTTATCGCCACAGTTTGTGCCATGGATGGGCATCGGGCCCAACAGCCTGGTTGTCGGAGCATGTGCTGGGCATCCGCGTGCTGGAACCGGGCTGCCGAGCCGTTCGTATCGAACCCCATCTGGCCGATTTGCAATGGGCAAAAGGTACTTTCCCGACTCCTTTTGGCCTAATTACGGTAAGTCATACCAAACTGCCTGATGGTTCCATCAAAACCGAATGGGATGCCCCGAAAGAAGTCAACATTATTCAATAAAATCAAGATGAAACGAATTAACCTGTTTTTTGTACTGGTAGTGCTGGCCGGATTGTGCCACGCGCAGAACATCGATACCAACTTCGCCAAGCCGTTGGAAGATGTTTTGAAGGAGGTGGAACAACGTTTTCAGATACAATTGAGTTATGACGAAAAAGTCATTCAGCCCCTACAGGTTGAATTTGCGCAGTGGCGGTTTCGCGACGATGCGGAAGAAACGCTTCACCTGGTGCTGGGGACTACCGGGTTGGTTTTTGAAAAACAGGAGGAAGGGAATTACAAAATAGAACGTTTTCGCTATCATATCCGGCCGGTTGACGAAGGCCGCAAACATTTGGAACGTCTGGCAAAGCTTTACCCGGACCTGGTTTCGTGGGAAAGCAGGAAAGTGGAGCTGAAAAACTGCATCCTGAATAAATTGGGACTGAATCCTATGCCGGAGAAAATGCCGCTGAACCCGGTTTCAACGCCTGTTTCAAAAATGGACGGATACACTGTTCAGCATGTGGCGCTGGAAAGCTTACCCGGGGTGTATGTTTCAGGAACATTGTACCGCCCATTGCGAATGAAAGGTAAGCATCCGGCGGTTTTGCTGGCCCAGGGGCATGGCGAAATCCAGCATTACGGCGAGAGCTCGCAGAAACTGGCTGGCACCCTGGCCCGGATGGGGGCGGTAGTGTTTAGCTATGATATGTTTGCCAAGGGCGAGTCGGCCCTGCAATTTGCCTTTGAAGACCATCGTACCGGGATGGCCCAAACCATGCAAACCTGGAGCAGCATACGGGTGCTCGATTTTCTCTCATCACTGCCCGAAGTGGATGCCTCGAAAATCGGCATGACCGGCGCCTCAGGTGGTGGAACCCAAACGTTTTTGCTGACGGCCCTGGATGATCGCATTGCGGTGAGCGCTCCCGTCGTGATGGTGTCGTCGTGGTTTTTTGGTGGTTGCCCCTGCGAAAGCGGCATGCCGATCCACATGTGTGGCCCCCGGGGAACGAACAACGTGGAAATTGCCGCAATGGCCTCGCCGCGCCCTTTGTTGGTTGTTTCCGATGGTGGCGATTGGACGGCAAACGTTCCCGAAATCGAATTCCCGTATTTGCAGGCACGGTACGCTTTATATAACCAAACTGATCGGCTGCAAAATGTCCATTTGCCCGATGAGGGGCATGATTACGGGCCTTCCAAGCGGGCGGCAGTTTATCAATTCTTTGCCCGGAAACTGGGGCTCGATCTGGCCACAGCCCAAAATAAAGCAGGGCAGATTGACGAATCGTCGGTCAAAATGCAGTCCAGAGAAGACATGTTGGTTTTCGGACTCGACGGCGCGAAGTTACCGACCCATGCCATTCATGGACTCGACGCTTTGAAATCGCTTTTCCCGGGTTGGAAGTAAAACTTTTTTGCGTTGAACCGCTTTGCAACGTTCATCCTTTTTGCATCGTAAGGTTGTGTATGATTTCAAGGTAAAAAAGGATGATTTCCACGTATCTGTTATTGGCCGTTTTCGGAATCGCTATGGCGCATGTGGAAGGCGTTGTGGTAGTTTATCTGCGAAAAGCGCTCGGGCTGATCGATGCCGATAAGGACAGCACCGGCTTGTTGGAAAAAATCCCGGAGCGTTACGTTAAAATCGAGATGACCAGGGAGGTGGCAACCATTGTAATGCTTGTTATGTTGGCCTTGCTGGTTGGCAACGGCTGGCGGGATGTACTCATGGTATTTCTGTGGACTTTCGCCTTTTGGGACCTGTTTTATTACCTGTCGCTGTACCTGGTGATCAAATGGCCGCCGAAACTCACAACCATGGATGTGCTGTTCCTGATTCCCCGGCCGTGGATTGCCCCGGTTTGGTTGCCCATTGGGATTTCCTCGTTGACAATCATCGCCATTGCCGTGTTCTATCTGTGATAATGACAGTGAAGATCCCGCGCTTGGAGAGCCAACGGAACTTCAATTTTACCTTTTTCTTTACATGAGTTCCGGGAACCGTTTCACATCGGTTTCGTGCATCATTTGATAAACGGTTTCGAAAATGCGTTCCACGTTGGGTTTCGAGAAATATTCGCCGTCGATGCCGTAGGCCGGGCGGTGTTCCATGGCCGGCAGGGTGCGGGGCGCCGTGTCCAGGTAGTTGAAGGCCTGTTGTTCTTCCAGCACCTTTTGCATCATGTAGGCTGTTCCTCCTCCCGGAACATCTTCATCCACAAAAATTACTTTGTTTGTTTTTTTGATGGATTTCAGGATCAGGTGGTTGACATCGAAGGGCATCAGCGTTTGCACGTCGATTACCTCCACCGAAATATTTTTCACTTCCTGCAACAGGTGGGCGGCTTTTTCGGCGTGATGGGCATTCCAGCCGTAAGTTACCAGCGTAACATCGGTTCCTTCGTGCAAAATTTCGGGAACACCGAGGGGAACACGGAATTCGCCCAGGTTTGAAGGTAACGGCTCTTTCACGTTGTAGCCTTTCAGCGGTTCGATTACCAGCGCCGGGTCGTTGGACTGGAGCAGGGTGTTGTAAAAACCAGCTGCTTGGGTCATGTTGCGGGGCACGCACAGGTAAACGCCGCGCATGGAGCCCAGTATCATTTGCATGGGCGATCCGGCATGCCAGATGCCCTGCAACTGGTGGCCGCGCGTGCGGATAATCAGCGGGGCGGCCTGCTTGCCCATGGTGCGGTATTGCATACAAGCCAAATCGTCACTCAGGGGCGATTGCGCGTAAATCAGGTAGTCGAGGTATTGGATTTCGGCAATGGGCCTGAACCCGCGAAGGGCCAGGCCAATACCTTGTCCGATGATGGTGGCTTCGCGGATGCCGGTGTCCGACACGCGTTCGATGCCATATTTCTCCTGCATCCCTTTCATGCCCTGGTTCACCCCGCCCAGCTTGCCGGTATCTTCGCCAAAAGTCACCAGGGTGGGGTGTTTGCTGAATAGTACATCGAAGTTTTTGTTCAGGATGTCGGAGCCGTTCAGTTCGGCCGGATGCTCCTGGTATTGCGCCGGAATGGCTCCCACCTTCAAGGCCGAGTCGTTGCCTTCGCGGTGAAGCTGACTGTTGTAAAAGCGCTTGGTTCGTTTCTGAAAGTTTTCAACCCATACCCGCAGTTCTTCTTTTTCGGGCTGAAATTCAGAAAAACCGTGTAACTCAAAAGTGACTCGTTTGGCCAGGCTAAACAAGGCCCGGCGGGTGGGGAACACCTTCAGCCGGACGCTTTCCAGTTCGGGAGTATGGTCGAGCTGGTTGTTCGAATGATTTTTCAGGTGGTACAGGATGCGCGAAAGGCTTTCGGTTTCCTCCGCGAAGCTGTCGGCGTAATGGTTCCAGGCGTTATCGCGTGCCTCGCGGGCAGCTTTTGCCGCCTGTTTCTCAATCTTCGTGAGGGTTTCGTTGTCGGTTTCACCAGTGCTGAGCAGCCAGTTTTTAAACCGGACAAGACAATCAAATTCGTTTTCCCACTCCAGTCGCTCTTTCGATTTGTAGCGCTCATGCGAACCCGAAGTGGAATGCCCCAAGGGCTGGGTCACTTCCTGAATGTGGAACAATACCGGCGTTTGTGTGTCGCGGCAACGGGCAATTCCTTCGGAAAAAGTATTCAACAGGGCCGGATAATCCCAGCCTTTGCAGGTGTATATCGAAATGCCGTTCGTGCCTTCTTCTCGTTGAAATCCTTTCAACGATTCCGAAATGCTGGCCTTGGTCGTTTGCAGTTCAATGGGCACGCTGATGCCGAAGCCATCGTCATAAATGGCCACCGCCAGGGGGACTTGCATGACACCGGCTGCATTGATGGTTTCGAAAAACATGCCTTCCGATGTGCTGGCGTCGCCAATGGAGCCAAAGGCTACTTCGTTGCCGGTAACATTATTTTTGAGGTGCTTTTTCAGTTCGGGCTTTTGGCGCACCAATTTTGAGGCTTGTGCCAGCCCGAGCAAGCGGGGCATTTGTCCGGCAGTTGACGAAATATCGGACGCCGAATTGTACCGGTCGGCCAGGTTTTTGATTTCGCCGTTTTCGTCGATATTTTGCGTGCTGAAATGGTTGTTGAAGTTGCGTCCGCCGGTGGAGGGGTTGTAATGAAAGTCGGTGTCGCCGTAAATCATGGCAAAAAACTCCTCGGGCTGCAACAGCCCCAGGGCCAGCATGAAGGTTTGGTCGCGGTAGTAGCCCGAACGCCAGTCACCTTTTTGGAAGGCTTTTGCATAGGCAATCTGCGCCAGTTCTTTCCCGTCGCCAAATATGCCAAAATGAGCCCGGCCGTTATGCACTTCGCGGCGGCCCAGCAGGCTTAACTGACGACTCAGGTGGGCCAGGTAATAATCATCTAAAGCTGAAGTTGCTATATTATCTGCTGTTTCAAAAAGTTCGGTTTTTTCCTGGTACATGCTTCTTTTTTTGAGATTTCCGGTCAATCGTTTCAATTTCGAATCTGCTTTTATTGCTTCCCAAAATAACGTTTCAATTCCCGATTTGTTTGCGTGACGATATTCCTGGCAAAGGTGT
The DNA here is from genome assembly GCA_050178015.1 of Mangrovibacterium sp. GTDB lineage: Bacteria > Bacteroidota > Bacteroidia > Bacteroidales > Prolixibacteraceae > Gaoshiqia. The sequence continues at coordinate 53,306 of JBFXGM010000012.1, read as the reverse complement.
GGGAATAAATTCACCGGAGCAAAACCGAAGGCTTATTTAGAAAAGGTGGTGGCCTGTTCCTGACGGGAATCAGGTGATTTGTTTAAACTTTCATTTGGCGTCTTTAAACAAATCCACCGTTTTCTTGTTTATTGAATCTGAATCCCTAAAACAAGGAGGAACGAGTATGAAAGTGAACGGTTTTGTAAAGACGGATCATCCTGCCACTAAAGTGAATGGAAACTGTGCCCTGCCCCGGGTGAATAATTCGGCGAATTACGACCTGATCGGGGACAACCATATAGCCACTTCGATTGAAACACCCATGCGCGACGATGCTTTCGTGGCATCGGACGAGGAAAAAATGGCCATCATCGAAGATAAATTTCGCGACATCATGGAAACGCTGGGACTTGATCTTACCGACGACAGCTTGAGTGGAACGCCTCACCGCGTGGCCAAAATGTTTGTCCAGGAAATATTTAACGGATTGAACCCGGCCAACAAACCCAAAATTTCGGTGTTCGATAACAAGTTTAAATACGGCGAAATGCTGGTGGAACGCAACATCAGCCTGAATTCAACCTGCGAGCACCATTTCCTGCCAATTGTCGGGAAGGCGCACGTGGCCTACGTTTCGAGCGGACAGGTGATCGGCCTTTCGAAAATTAACCGCATTGTGGATTATTACGCGCGCCGTCCGCAGGTGCAGGAACGATTGACCGTTCAGGTTGCCAACGAGCTGAAGCGTATTTTGAAAACCGAAGATGTAGCTGTGGTGATCGATGCCAGGCACATGTGCGTTTCGTCGCGCGGTATCGAGGATGAAAGCAGCTCCACAGTAACGGCCGAGTATGGCGGCATCTTCAAAGAAAAAGAACGACGCGAAGAGTTCCTGAAATATGTGACGCTGGATTGATTTGAAATGTCAAAGAAGGAGGATCGGGATTATATTGAAATCTTACAGACTTTCAACCGGGCAACTATTTTTGTCCGGTTTTTTTCTGATATGCCGCATCACAGGGGTATGGCATGTTGGTCACGATGGGGCGTGACCGTACCTGGCTTTTCCGTTTGCGGCGTTTTGGGTTGTGCAAGGCGCGTAGAGGTACGGTATGCCTTGGCCGGGCGGAAGGTAATGACACTGAAAGGGCAGTGTAACATCCTTAATCAGAAAGAATAGCTTTCAAATTCCTAAAAGCGATTTCTCTGTCGCTCATGCCCGGCTTTAACCGAAAGGCAAAAAATGTTACCTTTACGCCGCCAAAAATAAAAATCATGGAACTGAATTTACTCACTGCAATCACCCCCATAGATGGTCGTTACCGATCGAAAGTTGAAAACCTGCAACTGTACTTCTCGGAGTATGCGCTGATCAAATACCGTGTATTGGTTGAGGTTGAATATTTTATCGCGCTTTGCGAACTGCCTTTGCCGCAGCTGGCTGGGTTCGATCACAACCTGTTTGCCAATCTCCGGCAGGTGGTGGCCGACTTCTCGGTGGACGATGCCCAACGGGTGAAAGACATCGAAAAAGTGACCAACCACGATGTGAAAGCGGTGGAGTATTTCCTGAAAGAAGAATTTGACAAGCTCGGTATTCAAGCATACAAAGAATTCATCCACTTTGGTTTGACTTCGCAGGATATCAACAATACCGCCGTGCCCAAATCCATTCACGATGCACTGGACATGGAATATTTTCCTGCGGTGAACGACTTGGTTGACAGGCTGGATGAGCTGGCTGAAGAGTGGAAAAACATTTCCATGCTGGCCAAAACCCACGGGCAGCCGGCATCGCCCACCAATCTGGGAAAAGAAATCAGGGTATTCTCCGAACGCATCAAAAAGCAACTGGAACAACTGCGCTCCATTAATTGCGATGCCAAGTTTGGCGGGGCAACGGGCAATTTCAATGCCCACCACATTGCCTATCCCGAAATCAGTTGGAAAGCTTTTGGCAACCATTTCCTGAAGAAATACCTGGGGTTGGAACGGGCGCAATACACCACACAAATTGCCAACTACGACAACCACGCCGCCATTTTTGATGCCCTGAAACGGGTGAACACCATCATCCTCGATCTTGACCGCGATATGTGGACGTACATTTCGATGGAATACTTCAAGCAAAAAATTAAGGCCGGGGAAGTTGGTTCGTCGGCCATGCCGCACAAAGTGAACCCGATCGACTTTGAAAATTCGGAAGGCAACCTGGGCATTGCCAATGCTTTGTTTGAGCACCTGGCCGCCAAGTTGCCGGTTTCTCGCCTGCAACGCGACCTGACCGACTCCACCGTGTTGCGCACAATCGGTATGCCGCTGGCCCACACCCTCATCGCCGTGAGCTCGACCATGCGCGGGTTGGATAAACTGTTGCTGAACAAGGACGCCATTGATGCCGATCTGGACAATAACTGGCCGGTAGTGGCCGAGGCTATCCAAACGATCCTGCGCCGCGAAGGGTATCCGAACCCGTACGAGGCTTTGCGCAACCTCACCCGCGTGAATCGCAAGATCGACCAGCAGGCCATTCACGAGTTTATCGATACGCTCGAAATTAGTGATGAACTGAAAGCTGAACTGAAGAAAATTACCCCTCAGAATTATACCGGGATTTTTTAGTCCCGGCTCCGAACGCATGTAAATGAAAGATTTAATCCACCTCTTGAGGCGGTTTTTGCCGCCCTATAAAAGCAAAGTAGTGTTGAACTTCGTGTTTAACCTGTTTGCTGCGATTTTTGGCGCCTTTTCGTTTGGCTTGTTATCACCCGTGTTGGGGATCCTGTTCCAAACGAAGGAGTACGTTCGCGAGTTGATGCCTTTCGAGTTTAACCTGAATGTCATCGAAAACAACCTGTCGTATTTTATTACGTGGATTATTGATACGTACGGCGAGTCGTCCGCGCTCATTTACATTGGCCTGTTCATCATTTTTATGGTGATGCTGAAGGTGGGCTTCACTTACCTGGCCAGCTACATGATGATTGCCATCCGCAATGGCGTGGTGCGCGATATCCGCAGTAAAATATACCGCAAAATGCTGTCGTTGCCGCTGGGCTTTTTTAGCGACGAGCGCAAAGGCGACATCATGGCCCGCATGACCGGCGATGTGCAGGAAATCGAAAACTCGGTGATGAACTCGCTGGACATGCTGTTCAAAAACCCGATGCTGATTTTGATTTCGCTGTCCTACATGGTCTATACCAGCTGGTCGCTCACCATCTTCGTGTTTATCATGCTCCCGGTGGCCGGTTTGCTGATCGGAAGGGTGGGGAAGAGCCTGAAAAAGCAGTCGCGCCGCGGACAAAACAAGCAGGGCGAAATCTTGTCGATTATTGATGAAGATATTTCCGGCTTGCGGGTGATCAAGGCATTTACGGCCGAGAAGAAAGCGACCGAACGCTTTGAGCGGGAAAACGAAAACTACCGGCTTATCATGAACAAGCTGATGAGCCGCTACTTTTTGGCTCACCCGATGAGCGAATTCCTGGGAACCGCGGTCATCGTTATCGTGTTGTGGTACGGCGGCAACCTGATCCTCTCCAACGAGGCCGGATCGCTCACCCCGCAGCAGTTTATCGTTTACCTGGTTTTCTTCTACAACATCATCAACCCGGCCAAAGCTTTTTCCACGGCCCTGTATGCTGTCGAAAAAGGATTGGCTTCGATGGAGCGTATCGACCGCATCCTGAGCCAGGAGAATACCATCAAGGACAAGCCAAACGCCATCGCAAAAGCTGCCTTCACCGATTCGATCGAATACCGGCATGTCGGTTTCAGCTATGTTTCGGAGAAAGTGCTCGACGATATCAACCTGACGATTAAGAAAGGACAGACAATTGCGTTTGTCGGGAAATCGGGCTCGGGAAAAACCACGTTGGTGGATCTTATGCCGCGTTTCTGGGACGTGACAGAGGGCGGTATTTTTATTGACGGGACCGACATCCGCGACCTGAAACTGCACGACCTGCGCAACCTGATGGGCAATGTAAACCAGGAACCGATCCTGTTCAACGAAACTTTTTACAATAACATAGCCTTTGGCGTGGAAGGCGCCACGGAAGAGGATGTGATCAACGCTGCCAAAATTGCCAATGCGCACGAATTTATCATGGCCACTGAAAATGGCTACCAAACCAATATCGGCGACCGCGGCGACAAACTCTCGGGGGGGCAAAAACAGCGCATTTCCATTGCGCGGGCCATCCTGAAAAACCCGCCCATCCTGATTCTCGATGAAGCCACTTCGGCCTTGGATACCGAATCTGAAAAACTGGTGCAGCAGGCGCTCGAAAACCTGATGAAAAACCGCACCTCGCTGGTGATTGCCCACCGCCTGTCAACCATCAAAAATGCCGATGTGATTTGCGTGCTGCTTGACGGAAAAATTGTTGAGACAGGCACCCACGATGAGCTGATCGCCCGGGAAGGCCACTATTTCAAGCTGCATAAGATGCAGGTTTTTTAGGAAAGGCATCTAAGTCCCGTAGGGACGAAATAGGCTTCAGATTTTTTCTTTTTCTGCTATCTTTATCCGTCTAAACCAATATTTCAGACCATGAATTCCATTCGATTATTCCCCTCGATTTTTGTGCTGTTTTTTCTGCTGTCTTGCTCTTTGCAGGCACAGGAAACGAGTTCTTATAAAACTGAAACCAACCTGTTGTACCGCGAAGGGGACGATATGACCGATTACATGAACGAGCGTTGCCGCCTGGATGTTTACTATCCGGTTGGCAAGAAGGACTTTGCCACCATCGTTTGGTTTCATGGCGGGGGCATCACCGGCGGAGAGAAATTCATTCCTGATCGCTGGAAAGAAAAAGGTTTTGCAGTGGTGGCCGTAAACTACCGGTTGAGCCCGAAAGTGAAAAGCCCCGAATATATTGAAGATGCCGCGGCTGCTGTGGCCTGGGTGTTCCGGCATATCGAAGAATTTGGCGGTTCGGCCGATAAGATTGTGGTCTCAGGGCATTCCGCCGGAGGCTATCTGGCCAGCATGGTGGGCCTGGATAAACAGTATTTGGCTGCTTTTGGTGTTGATGCCGACCGGATTGCCGCACTTGTTCCCTTTAGCGGCCATACCATTACCCACTTTACCATCCGCGACGAACGTGGCATCCCGGGAACACAGCCGGTTGTTGATGCCCTGGCGCCGCTGTTTCACGTTCGTCCCGACGCTCCGCCCCTGTACCTGATTACCGGCGGCCGCGAGCTGGAAATGCTGGGGCGCTACGAAGAGAATGCGTATATGTACCGCATGATGAAAGTGGCCGGTCACCAGCAGACCTATTTGTACGAGCTGGACGGTTTCGATCATGGTGGAATGGCTGCCCCCGCTTTCGACTTGACCCTGCGCATTTTGAAAGAACGGGGATTGAACTAGAATTTCAAGGGAATTGGGGGTCACTTGGTTTTCGTCAGCTGTTCCTTAACATGTTTTGTCGGTTCCTTAATGCGTTTCGTCCATTCCTTAACGTTCTTCTCCTGTTCCTTAACATGTTTTTCCTGTTCCTTAGCGTGCATCGTCTGTTCCTTAACGCTGTTGGCGGATTCCTTGAGGCACATCTCGTATTCCTGACGATTTTTGGTCGGGTCTTCAAACAAAAAAGCCACCAGTGTTTTTACTGATGGCTTTTCGCTTTTATGGTGATGACTGATTTACTTGATCAGTTCCACGCTGCGGCGTACAAATTTGTCGAGGTCTTCGCCTTTCAGCAGTCCGTTGGCCAGCAGGGCCAGGTCAACCAACTGTTTGGCCAGTTTGTTGTCCTTGCCAAAGGCTTTCAGCTTGTCGCGTTTCGTATCTTCCAGACCGGAAATTTTAGTGCGCACATCTTCCAGTTTTTCGTTGTCGGCTTGGGGCACTTCTTCCTCTTTTTTGCCTTCTTTGGCTTTTTCCAGCCCTTCCTGTTCGCCTTTTAAAGCGGCCAGTTGATCGTTCAGTTGGGTCAAGTCAGCGCTCAGTACTTCGTCTTTTTCGGCCAGCACTTTTTTCACCAGCGGATGATCAGTGTTCACCACCAGGTTGAGGCTTTCGGGCAGGTCGCCGTAAAAGTTCATGCCGCCATTGCCTTGCAGCTTGCTCATGTCCTTCATGCGGCGCATAAACTCGTTGCGGGTAATCACCATCGGTTGGGCCTGCTCGCCCATGTTTTTGAAGTCGATGACGTAATTCACGCCGTTCGTGTCGGGGCAAACCGACTGGAACACGGGGCTCAGCTCCTGGCGTTCTTCAAAGCTCAGGTGGTCGGCCGGGTCTTCCTTGCGGATTAGGTGGTCCACCACATCGGAGTCGATGCGCACAAAACGTTTATCGGTATGTTTTTGCTCAAACTGGTTGATCAGGTGCGTTGACAGCACATCGTCCATCACCAGCACATCGTAGCCTTTGTTCTTGGCGTCCTGGATGAAGCTGTACTGGTCTTCCTGGTGGCTGGTGTACAAATAAATCAGGTTGTTGTCCTTGTCAGTCTGGCTGTCTTTGATCAGCTTTTCGTACTCTTCGAAGGTGAAATACTTACCGTCGGTATTTTTGAACAGGAAGAAGCTCATCGCTTTTTCGGCAAATTTTTCGTCGGTGAGCATGCCGTATTCGATGAAAATCTTCAGGTCGTCCCATTTTTTCTCGAACTCTTCGCGGTTGTCTTTAAAGAGCTGGCTGAGGCGGTCGGCCACTTTTTTGGTGATGTGTGTGCTGATCTTTTTCACGTTCGAGTCGCTTTGCAGGTACGAGCGCGACACGTTCAGCGGAATGTCGGGCGAGTCGATCACCCCGTGCAGCAGGGTCAGGAATTCGGGCACAATGCCTTCCACCGAGTCGGTCACAAAAACCTGGTTGCTGTACAGCTGGATCTTGTTCTTCTGCACCTCGATCGTATTTTTCAGTTTCGGAAAATACAAAATACCGGTCAGGTTGAAGGGGTAATCCACGTTCAGGTGAATGTTGAACAGCGGTTCTTCGCTGTACGGGTACAATTGCTGGTAGAACGAAGCGTAATCCTCGTCTTTCAGGTCAACCGGTTTTTTGGTCCAGGCCGGTGCAATATCGTTGATTTGGTTATCCTCTTCGGTATCCACCTCTTTGCCGTCTTTCCAGGTGGTTTTCTTTCCGAAAACGACGGGCACCGGCAGAAACTTGCAGTATTTGTTCAGGATTTCGGAAACACGCGCTTTGTTTACAAACTCTTCCGACTCTTCGTTGATGTACATGATGATGTCGGTGCCCACGTCCGTGCGGTCGGCATCTTCCAAAATATATTCGGGGCTGCCGTCGCACTCCCAGCGGATGGCCTGGGCGCCTTCTTTGTACGATTTACTGATGATTTCAACCTTGTGCGAAACCATAAACGACGAGTAGAAGCCTAACCCGAAATGGCCGATGATGGCATTCGCGTCGTTCTTGTATTTATCGAGGAATTCGTTGGCGCCCGAAAAGGCAATCTGGTTGATGTACTTTTCCACTTCTTCGGCAGTCATCCCGATGCCGTTGTCCGATACGGTGATGGTTTTCTTGTCTTCGTCCAGCGAAATGCGCACGGCGGCATTTTCAACCGAAACGCTGGTTTCGCCGCGTGCGGCCAACGTTTTCAGTTTTTGGGTCGCATCTACCGCGTTCGATACAATCTCGCGCAGAAAAATATCATGATCGGAATACAGGAATTTTTTAATGATCGGAAATAAGTTGTCGCTTGATACGCCAATTTTACCTTTTTGCATGGTTATCTTATTTTTTGAGTTCAACATCTGATTTAACGAAGGTCTTTTTTTCAAAGCGTGTGCCAGTCGTGAAAAATGACGAATTGTCACCCTGATTCGTAACTTCATCGGAAAGTTGCGCCGCGAAAGGTGATTTTTTTCTGTTTTTATGTCAGGCGAATGGCTTTATTTTGTGCTCAATTCGCCAGCACGGTTGACCATGGAAACACTCGAGAATTATTTCAGCTCCTTTCGGGAGCAGATCATCGGAATTGACCAAACGTTTGAAAGCCCGTTTGGACAGCAGCAGATTTTGTATGCCGATTGGATTGCCAGCGGCCGCTTGTACCGTCCGATCGAGGAGAAGATCCAGCAAGAGTTTGGGCCGTTTGTGGCCAACACCCATACCGAAACCAGCGAAACCGGGGCGTTGATGACCAGCGCTTATCATCTTTCGCATCAAATTATCAAGCAGCATGTGAATGCCGGCCCTAACGATGTGATCATCACTGCCGGTTTTGGTATGACGACGGTCATCAACAAGTTTCAGCGGATATTAGGTTTGAAAGTATGCGGGAAGATTTCGGGAAAAACCTGTATCAAAGAACGTGAGAAGCCGGTGGTTTTTATTTCGCACATGGAACACCACTCCAATCAAACCAGCTGGTATGAAACCATTGCCGATGTGGTGATTGTTGAACCGGGGGACGATTTGCTGATTGACCCCGGGAACCTGCGTAAAAAGTTGGAAGAATATAAAGACCGACCGTTTAAAATAGGGTCGTTCACGGCCTGTTCCAATGTAACCGGCATCCGCACACCGTATGACGAGCTGGCCAGAATCATGCACGAATACGGGGGAGTGGCGTTTATCGATTTTGCGGCTTCGGCGCCTTACGACGAGATTAACATGCATCCCGACGACCCGATGATGAAGCTGGATGCCGTGATGTTTTCGCCGCACAAGTTCCTGGGCGGGCCGGGCTCATCGGGTGTGTTGGTGTTCGACAAGTCGATGTACCACAACACGGTGCCTGACCATCCGGGCGGCGGCACGGTGGACTGGACTAATCCCTGGGGCAAATACAAGTATGTTGACGATATTGAAGCGCGGGAAGATGGCGGAACGCCCGGTTTTTTGCAATCGATCCGCACGGCACTCTGTTTTCAGTTAAAAGACCGGATGGGCATTGAAAACATTCGCAAACGCGAAGAAGAGTTGTTGCAGCTGGCTTTTGCCGGGCTCGACAGTATTCCCGAAGTAGTCATCCTGGCCAACAACCAGCGAGACAGGCTGGGGGTGATTTCTTTTTATGTGCCGGGCATTCATTACAACCTGCTGGTGCGTTTACTGAATGATTTGTATGGCATTCAGGTACGCGGGGGCTGCGCCTGTGCCGGAACCTACGGCCACTTCCTACTCGAAGTGAGCTACGAGCAATCTTCCGAAATCACCGATAAAATCAACCATGGCGACTTGTCGGACAAGCCGGGCTGGGTGCGCTGGTCGTTGCACCCCACCATGACCAATGCCGAGGTGTCCTTGTTTATCGAAGCACTGCGCGATATTGTTGTCAATCTGGAAAGTTACCGGGAGCAGTATGTTCCTGTGCCGCGCACGAATACTTTTCGTCACCGGCAGGAAAAGGATTATCGTCAGGAGGTATCAGCCTGGTTTGTGTTGGAATGAAAGAAGGCCAGCTCATCGGGTGATTCGCCGGAGTTCCATCACTACGCCTCCGGAAAAGGCTTTGGGATTATTCGCATGTTTGATCACAAATTTTTGCAGTTCCTCGGTTTTGGCAGTCAGTAAAAAACTGTCGCCATTGTCCTGAAAAGAGATTTGCTCCCGCTTCTTTTTGAACAGGTCCTCCAGCCAATCCGGGTCGAACCAACGAATGACTGCTGAAGAATCCTGCAAATCGAGCCGGGCAAAACTATGCACGGGCATCAGGTGCAGGTCAAACAGGTCAACTTCATCGCAAAAGTATTCTTCCAGAAAAAAATCGAGGAAATAGTGGCCTGCCAACCGGATGATATGCACCCTGAAGCTTGCTTGCCGGGCTTCCTTATGGTCCGGGTCTTTGATATGAAGTAGGAAGGAGGTGCTGTCGCGATTTTCCGGTAAATGTTCTTCTCCCCGATAATAAAAGTCGAACTGCCAGCTGGCTGAATCTTCTTCCAGCCATTCGCCAATCAGTAAATCGTTGGCAAATAAATCTTCCTGCCGGTAAAGCGGATAAAAAGAAAAAACCATGCAGCCGGATAATAGCAGGAAAACAGTTAATATAAATATGATGTGACCCAACTTCATGGCAAATGGTTTTTATCACCGTTTTCAAATCGTACAATTCGGATACGCCTGTGACCGCTTATTTGTTTGCCGATGGAGGCATTTTTTACAATTCAGACCGTTTGTCTGGTCTGGAGACTAAATAATTAATTAAATTAGGCACGATAAACCATTAACCCATGCATCGATGGAATTACACAAGCCGTATTTAAGTTTAACTAAAACAACTCAAGGTTATTTACTTGAAATTGTCCTCCAAACGACAAAAAATAATTGTATCACCCGTATTGTTCAGCAAGAAATTGAGCAAGGCGTTAAAAAGTATTGGGGAGTTATCATCACAGTATCCGATCAAATCCAACTTGTAAACGGACCGGACGAACCGATTATTTCCACGTCAGTTGTTATTGATCTTGACAAATCTGCAACGTACAAAACGATAAAATGCGTTGTTGAACAAAAATCGGCGACCGGAACTTATGCTCCTGCAGAACCAAAAGACACCCATGTTGACTTTACCGATGGGGCAGAATAAGGAAAGCTTCTCATGCCAACTGCGAGTAACGATGTCGTCAAAGTCAAGGTTTTTATGTACTATTTTTGCTTAAAATTATTCAAGTCTATTTTGCGATGAGAGAATTAATCAAGGTCTTCTTAACTTTTTCAATCGTCCTATCAATTTCTCTCTGTTGCTCAGCATCAAGCCCGGAAGCTGATTCCATAAAAATGAGCAGCCAATTAAAAGAATTGAAGCCGCTAATAGAACTAAATCCGGATAGTGCATTCGTTTTAATCAGACAAATTTATAGCCAAGCCATTGAGGCCAACAATCAGGCGATGGCCTGGGAAGTAATGACTGACCTGGGCAGAATCTACTACAAACTCGGGTATCCCGATTCTTCAAGGCTTATCCTGGAAAAGGTATTGGATTATTCCCAATCGACGGGAAATCGTATCTTATCTATAAAAGCGCTTACAGAATTGGCTAAAACGCAGCAAAAGAGTTTTGATTTTACTTCGGCTGTTGCGAATTTGGTGCAGGCTGAAAAACTATTAACTGATTCAGATTCATTTGATCTCCGGTTTTTCATCGTAACTAATCTGGGAATTGTTCACCGGAAAATGAAAGATTACGATAATGCGCTGAGATATTTTGGGATACTGGAACGGAATTACTTCTTTCAACTTACCCAAGAGCAACGTTTTTTCCTGGCGATGAATATCGGGAATGTTTATGGGAATCTTCAGGAATACACAAAAGCCGAAGAGTTTTATCACAAGGCCTATCACGAATTACAAGGTACCGATCAATTAGATAATCTGGTAACAATAACCTATAACCTGGGAACACTCTACTACCTGCAGAACCGGTTGGAAAAGGCCGAAGAGTATATTCTAAAATCGTTGACTGATGGTGAGAAGATGGGGGATCCGATTAAAATTGAACGTTGTTACCGGGTTTTGGGAGCAATTAACTATGACCGGGGTGATTATCTGAATGCTGAAAAATATTATTTTAAATCACTTTCAATTGCCAAAGAGGCCAATAACCCCAACTCGATCCTGGGAAATTACCGGAACCTATTTTTTAACAATCTTATGATTGCTGAAGAAACCGGTAGCCGGGAGCGGGTTTCGAAGGGGCTGGACTATTTTCGAAAATGGGATGTGCTGAACGACAGCCTGTATCAGGTTGCCACGGCAGAGAAAGTACTGGAGCTGGAAAAGCAATACGAAACCGAGAAAAAGAACAACCAGATCGGTTTACTTGAAAAAGAAAACCTGATTAAGGAAGATGAGCTTAAAATTCAACGGGCTCAGCGTAATTCGCTAATTTTTATTGTCTCATTCATTCTGGTCATTCTGGGTATTTTTGTCTATTTCTATTATTACTATCGGCGGATTAACCGGCTGTTGCAGGCCCAAAGCAAGCATATTTTCCAGCAACAAATCCAAATTAAGCGGCAAAATGAGCAGTTGCAGAAATCGGTCAATACCCAGAACAAGCTGTTCAGTATTATTGCCCACGATTTGAGAAGTCCGCTGGTCTCTATTTCGAATTTCTCGAAGCTGATTAATTTCTATTTGCAGGATGGTGATTTTAAAGCGGTAAATGATATGGCGAGGCAAATGGACCGAAAAAACGACTATGTGCTGGAGTTGACGGATAATCTGCTCAGCTGGGCAAAAAGCCAGGCCAACAGCTTGAACCCTTTCTGGGAAATGGTTAGCCTGAACGAGATCACGGATGAATGTTTTCATCTGTATGAACCGGTGGCCGCCGACAAGGAAATTACGCTGATTTGTAATGAACAGGAAGATTGTGTCGTGTGGGCCGACCGGAACATGGTAAAAACGATTTGCCGAAATCTGATTAACAATGCCATCAAGTTTACACCGCGTTTTGGCCGCGTGGATGTTTGGTTTGAGTTACGCGGACCGGTAGTTTGGGTGTTTGTGCGCGATACCGGCGTAGGCATGTCGGAGGAAAAGCTTAAGACCTTGTTTGACGGTAATGCCCAGGAGGTTCAATATGGTACCGAAGGTGAAAAAAGTACTGGCTTGGGCTTGTCGGTTTGCAAAGAGTTTGTCGAAAAGATGGGTGGGCAACTCCGGGTTGAAAGTGAACCTGAGGCGGGCAGCACCTTCTGTTTCACGGTACAGCTGTTCAATCCGGCAGTCCATTTTTCGCAGAAGAAAAAAAGAGAAGAAGCTGAGGCTCCTTCTCCTTCACTGAATTAGTCAGGCTATTGTAATGTCAATTATTGCGGCTTAAGCCAGGAAGCCATATTTGTCAGAATAGGCCAGCATTTGTTCGGTATATCCCGACGAATAATCGACATCCACATCTACCACCTCGCCCGCTTCGTTTTTTACCAGCACAAGTTCGGGGTTGACAAACCCGGCGTAGGGGGCAATGTTCAGCTTTTTAAACCTTTCGAGCACTTCGTCATGCAACTTCCCGTCCACCTTTACACCATAGCTTTCAACCAAGGCTTTGGCTGCTCCGATATCGCCTTCCGATTTGATCCGTTGCACTTCTTTCAATAATTGGCCAAACAGATCACGCAATTTCAGATAATCATTAATCCGGACGTACGTTTTTTCGTCCCGATAAATAAATTCAACAATGTTTTCGGCCTGACCATGCTCGTATGCCCAACGGGCAATCAGCTGGCGGTTGCGCATGTGCGATTCTTCCAGGTTTTTCCCTGGCTCAATGCGCGTGAGTTGAGTGATCAGCCCATTGCGCAGGTAGGCATCGTATTCGGCCATACCGGTTTCCGGGGAAGGTACCAGTCTCAATTCGAGAAGCTTGTTGTCGGCGATGTAATAGAGAGCAAACAAATCGGCGCGTGTTTCTTCCAGGGTGGAATAGTAATTTTTCAGATCTTCGGGGCTTACTCCTGGCTGCATCCGTCCGGATCCGTGACCCAGACATTCATGCAGATCGGTGTGCAGGTTGCCGGCCAGTTGGCCAAAATTCCGGGCCCGCTCAATCTCTGCGGATGAAGCGGCAAATTCTTCCAACATACCGTTGCTCAGCGAGTCGATAAAGTAGGCGTGTGTAATGTTTTCGATGGTTACCGATTTAGAACCGTAGATCTCCCGAATCCAGTCGGCATTGGGTAGGTTGATCCCAATTGGCGTGTGCGGGTAGCAATCGCCGCCCAGCATGGCCACGTGGATTACCTTGGCGCTTACACCTTTAACTTCTTTCTTTTTGTAGTCGTCGTCAACCGGTGAGTTGGCTTCGAACCAAGCAGCGTTTTCCGATAAAATACGGGCGCGTTCGCTGCCTTTCATGTCTTTATAATTGACGATGGATTCCCAGCTGCCTTTTATTCCCAGCGGGTCGCCGTACACTTCGATGAACCCGTTCACAAAGTCCACCTGCCCCTGATTTTCTTTCACCCACAAGATGCTGTATTCGTCAAATCGTTTCAAATCGCCTGTCTCGTAATAAGCAATCAGTTTTCGGATCAGCTCCTGCTGCAATTCATTTTCAGCAAACGGAATGGCCTTTTCGAGCCAACAGATAATTTCCCGGATGGCGGGGCCGTATTTCCCGTCCGCCTTCCAAATCACTTCCTGCAATTGGCCGTCCTTTTTCACCAATTGACTGTTCAGCCCGAACGACGGAGCCTGCTGCCCGGCTGCCTTGCGTTTTTCGTCATAAAACAGCTCGGCATCCTGTTGTGAGACAGCCTGGTAATAATTCATGGCCGATGCTTCAAGCAGATCCTTGTTGCTGTCCAGGCTCACCCGCTTGCTTTCCCGTTCCGGATTGAAGATGACATCCAACAGGTCTTCCAGATCACGATCATGCTTCAAATCGCCTAATTCCGATTGCCGCATCCATGTTTCGAGTGTTGATCGGTTGAAGCCCGGGCGAAATTTATCGGTTGAATAATGGTGATGGATGCCATTGGCAAACCAAATCTTTTTCAGGTAGGTGTGAAATGCTTCAAAATCAGCTGTGTCACGCTTTCCGGAATAGGACAGGTAAATAGTTTCGAGAAGTTTCCTGATCTTTAAATTGTAGCGGTTGTTTTGATCCCACAAAATATCGCGTCCGCAACGGGCCGCTTCACTCAAATAGTAGATATACTGTTTTTGGCTGAGGCTCAACTGATCGAACCCGGTTAGCCAAAACCGTAAAATTTTTATGTCGTCAAATTTCTCAACAAATACTTCATTCATAATCCTTCTTTTAGCTTTAGCTTATATTGTTCTTCAATTAGCGCCGACGTTTTGATGGACCGGCGCAACCAGCTTAGTTTTATTTCGGCCTGCTCTTGCGGTGTCAAGTGCCAGTCCAGGTTGGTGTGATATCGTAATTGGTGAGTGAGGTGATGTAAAGTGATGGCGGCTGATACCGATATGTTAAAACTTTCGGTAAAGCCGTACATGGGGATTTTCAGGAATTCATCGGCTTCGTTTTTTACTATTTCCGAAATTCCGGTTAGTTCTGTTCCAAAGAACAGGGCTGTTTTTCCTTTGCTCAGGTCAAAATCTTCCAGGTTGATGTCGCCTTCGTGTGGCGTGGTGGCAACAATACGGTAACCTTTTTTCCGCAAATGCTTAATTGCTTCCAGGCTATTGTTCTCTTTTTTGTTGAACTTTTTCAGGTTTAGCCATTTTGTCGCGCCCATGGCAACTTCGCGGTCAACTTCAAATTTATTATTGTTTTCGATGATGTAGGCATCTTGCAGTCCGAAACAATCTACCGTGCGCAGAACGGCGCTGGCATTTTGCGGTTGGTAAATATCTTCAAGGGCAATGGTCAGGTAACGGGTGCGCTGGGCCAATGTCCGCTCAAACAGGTCGAGCCGTTCTGGCGTGACGAATTCAGAAAGATAGTTGATTAAATGTTGATCCATGTTGAATTGCAGCTTGATGAAAGGACAAAAATAAGAAAGGGTGGCTTTTTCGCGGCCACCCTTTCAGAATTTCTTTCAGGACAATACTAGATTGTATCAGTAAGTTCTGCACCTGGTTTGAATTTTACCACTTTCTTTTCAGGAATTTCAATAGGAGCTCCTGACTGAGGATTTCTACCAGTTCTGGCACTGCGAGTAGAAACTGCGAAAGAACCGAATCCGATCAATGCAACACGGTCGCCGTTTTTCAATGCATCGGTTGTAGATTCAACAAATGCGTCGAGCGCTTTTTTGGCATCAGCTTTAGTAAGACCTGCTTTTTCAGCAATGGCATCAATTAATTGAGCTTTGTTCATAGGAAAACATGTTTAGGGTTAAAAATAAACTGATTATTATTACTTGTTTATTGACATAGTTACCGTTATTAATTGCCAAAGATGCGACAAATTTTCTTAAAACATCAGTAAAATCAACACTTTCCGTCGCTCTAATTTTAAGTTTTATAAAATTCTAAAATAAGATTTAAAAATGCAACTCTTAGCTTGCTTTTTTTTTTTTGAAATCAGAAGTTTTTTTCTTGCAATTGTTTTTGAGTTTTGGAAAATTCATCTACTTTTGCCGCCACATCAGGGAGAGATGGCAGAGTGGTCGAATGCGGCGGTCTTGAAAACCGTTGATCTTCACGGGTCCGGGGGTTCGAATCCCTCTCTCTCCGCTGGAAAACAAAGCAAAAAGAAGCAAAAGCCTGTAAGTCAACACTTACGGGCTTTTTTTTGATGCAAAGCGGTACAATAAAACGCAAAAAAATTTCGATTGATCCCCGATTTCTGAAATATTTTGGTGTCTCCCGCAAAATAAAAAAGCGCCTAAACCATTCGATTTACGCGCTTTTGTTGTTTTGAAGTGTGACTCAGCTGGGATTCGAACCCAGGACCCCATCCTTAAAAGGGATGTGCTCTACCAGCTGAGCTACTGAGTCATCCTCGTTATGTGTAGCCTTTTTGTTTAAAGGCGCTGCAAAGGTAAGAACTCTACGTTTAATTGCAAGCTTTAGGTTGCAAAAAATGAAAAAAAAGCGAACTGTAGTTATCAACAGTGAGTTGTTAGATGCTTGATTCGCCACCAAAACAAAAAAAAGCTACTTTTGTTTTTCGTTGATTTAGAAATATGAAGGATAAAATTGTCATCATCACAGGAGCATCATCCGGCATTGGAAAAGCGCTGGCTTTTGAATTTGCGGCGCGTGGGGCAAAGCTTGTTTTGGGTGCCCGCCGAATGGATTTGTTACAAAATCTTAGAGAATCGCTGGCGCCTGCTGAAGTGCTGATTCAACAAGCTGATGTTAGCGTGGAGGCGGATTGCCGGAACTTGATTGATGCTGCCATGGAACGCTTCGGGCGGATTGATGTTTTAGTCAACAATGCAGGAATATCCATGCGGGCCATTTTTGAGGAGGTTGAGTTGGATGTGATTCGTCAGTTGATGGATGTTAATTTCTGGGGAACGGTTTATTGCACCAAATACGCGCTGCCTCATTTGTTGGAAACAAAAGGCTCGGTGGTTGGCGTGATTTCTATTGCCGGTTTTGTTGGCCTTCCCGGGCGTACCGGTTATGCGGCTTCCAAATTTGCCATTCGGGGGTTCCTGGATACCCTGCGAATCGAAAATATGAAAAAAGGACTGCACGTGTTGGTGGCTGCACCTGGTTTTACGGCCTCCGAAGTACGAAAAGCCGCCCTTACTGCCGATGGGCAGAAACAAGGCGAAACACCGCGTAAGGAAGAAAAAATGATGAGCGCCGAAGAATGTGCCCGTCATATTGTCTGTGCGGTGGAAAAACGCAAGCGGGAATTGGTTCTCACGTTTGTGGAAGGTAAGCTCACCGTTTTCCTGGGTAAATTTTTCCCGAAATTGTTGGATAAACTTACCTATAATCACATGGCCAAAGAGCCGGATTCACCCTTTAAATAAGAAAGAATGTTGGTTTGCGAAACAAAAGTCCGGGTGTATTACGAGGATACGGACAAGATGGGGGTGGTGTATTACGGCGTTTACGCCCGTTACTACGAAATTGGCCGTACCGAAATGATCCGTGAACTTGGGCTTTCTTATAAGAATATGGAAGAATCGGGGATTCTGTTGCCAGCCCGCAGCCTGAAGGTGAATTACCTGAAGTCGGCTTATTATGACGATTTGCTTACGATCCGGACCATTGTGGACCAAGTCCCGAAAGTGAAATTCCCCATTAAAACAGAAATCTACAACCCAAACGGGGAGCTGATCAACGAAGGGGAAGTGGTGCTGGCCTTTTTTGATGCAAAAACAAATAAGCCGTGTCGTGCCCCGGAATATTTTCTGGATGCCATTCGCAAATACGTCAAATCCTGAAGTTTTCAACCAACGAGATGACCAGGGTTACCAAAACCAACACTATAATCAGTGCCCCGGCAATTTTGTTGAACCACCACAAAACCCGCAGGTTAAATTTGTGCCTGAAAAAGCTAACCGTTCCGGTTAGCAAAAGCCACCAACTATTGGCGCCAATAAAAACGCCCGAAACAATTAGAATGGTTTGATAGGGCTGGTCCAGTTGAAAAACAATGCCCGAACTGGCAAAAACGGCCAGAAAAATAAATACGACCATTGGATTCGGAAAGGTAATCAGAAAAGTGGAAGCCAAGTCCTGAAAATAGTTGCTCCCCCGCTTGCGGTATCGCTTCAAATCCTTAACCGGATTTTTCACGAAAATATGAACACCCAGGAGGAGGATGATCAGAGCGCCGATAAGCTGGAACGTAATCTGGTGCGCTTGAATGAAATCAATAATATAGGTGAGGCTATACCCGGCAACAAGGGCATAAATGGTGTCGGAAAGTGAGGCACCCATCCCCGACAAAATGCCCGCCGTCCTGTCTTTGTTGACTGTCCGCTGGATAATTAGTAGGCCAATTGGTCCCAATGGGACCGAAACTGCCAACCCAATAAGAATTCCTTTGATGAAAAGTGATAAAAACATAGGACAAAAATAACAGTTTTCCTGTTTTGAAGGTTTTGCATAATCCAGGTTTGTTCATTTCTAGCGAAAACTTCGGCTGCTGGTGATATATTTGTATTTTTAGGGGCGCCATTCATGGTCATTTTGTGGTGAAGAACAATGAATGACAATCAAATGACGATGAATGGCAGTCAAAATTCCCGGGTAAGAGAGCAACTGAATTTCAAATAACTAAATATTCTGGCGATGAAAAAAATCAATCTTCTTTTCGTTTTAACGTTTTTATTGTTTCAGGGAATGGCACAGGACTACCGCTTGCAACTTTGGCCCGATGGGGCCCCTAATCAGAATACTCCTCCGGGGGAAGAACGTTTTTATGTGGATAATGGCACGGGGCGCTACGATAATATTTCGACGGCCGAACTGTTTGTGTATTTGCCTGAAACGGAGAAAAATACTGGTGCGGCAGTGGTTATTTGCCCCGGTGGAGGTTACCGGGTGGAAGCGATCGAGCACGAAGGATTCCAGATAGCCGAATTTCTGAAAGAAAACGGAATTGCGGGGATCGTCTTGAAGTACCGTCTTCCATACGGAAATCCTGAAATCCCGTTGACTGATGCCCTGCAGGCCATGCGTTTTGTGAGGTCAAAATCGGGCGAGTGGGGGATTGATCCGCAAAAGGTGGGCATTGCCGGTTCGTCGGCTGGCGGCCATTTGGCCTCTACTGCCGGAACGCATTATGATTTAGGCGATCTGCAGTCGAACGACCTGTTGGCGCGATTGAGCAGCCGCCCCGATTTTATGTTGCTGTTGTATCCGGTTATCAGTTTCGACGAGAAAATCGGCCACATGGGCTCGCGGATCAACCTGATTGGCGAAACCAACGACTGGAAACTGGCGTCGAAGTATTCCAACGAACTACATGTGAATGAGCAAACTCCGCCCACCTTTTTTGTGCTGGCCGACGACGACAGGGGAGTGGTACCCGAAAATTCGATCCGTTTTTATATGGAAATGAAGAAGTTTGGCGTTCCGGCAGAGTTGCACATTTTCGGCCATGGAGGTCATGGTTTCGGCATGAAGAAAATAAACAAGCCCGTGGAGCAATGGCCCGGTTTGTTTGTGCAATGGATGAAAGCGATGAAATTTGTCGAATAATTTTGACGGGGCTGCCGGCCCCGTTTCTTTTTAATATCGGGTTGAGTGGTAGAACCCGATGGTCAGGTTGATGGTCGGGCGATCGAGATAATACCACTGGTATTCGTTGATATGTTCTTCCCGGCCGCGCGGGGTTAGTTCCCAAATCCACTCGTTGGTTTTAAATCCGTTGTACCCCAGTTTAAAGAGGATAAAATTCTTTCTTGCCTGTAACTGGTGCCGGTAGCCGATCCCTGCCTCGTAAACAAACCCTTTATTCTCGCGGTCTTTTTCCAGACGGATGGCATAACCGCCTTCGGCATAAAAAAAGTAGGATTTGGCAGGTTTCCCGGTAAACCATTTCACATTGGCCATAACCGGTAAGGTGGTCATGCTTTTGCTCTGATCCACCGTAATGATCCCCGGTGTTGTATTTAAGTCCGGGTTTTGGTAACGCATGTAGCCTACACTGGTACCTAACGAAAGATGGTAATTCTGAAACCAGTTGGCCGATGCCCGGATACCCATGTTGGCAGGGGAAAAGGATTCAATATCCACATGCGGGAAATCTGTGCTCATGGTTAAGCCGATTCCGCCGGTGGCTTCTATCGTATAATAAAAACCTTGGTTGCGGATAATTTTACTTTGTCCAAAAGCACTGATCAGCAATATAAGGAATAAACCGGTCAGGTAGATTTTTGTTGTTCTATGCATAGGGATACAGGGTAAAGCCGTTTCTCCACGAAGTTATTAAATATTATTATACAGAAAAAACTATCTTTGGCGCATGCGAAAAAGTCGGAAAATAGTGTCCTTTCTTTTGATGTCGGTTTACCTGATCATCCTGGCGCATAATGTGGTTCCGCACCACCACCATTCCGATTTATTTTCCGAAAGTTGTCAGCTCGAACATCAGCACGATCCTGTCGTTGCGGACCAGGTCTTTCTGCAGGAAGGCCTGCCCCAGTGCCATTGTTCGCACAATCAGGAACCCGCCGGACATTGTTCCTTTCAGGTTGAGCTGGTCCCCTCGAAGGTGATTTTTCTGACTTCCTGTTACCTGCTTCAAGCCTGCGTTGACGATTTTTTGCTGCCTGATTTTGTTGTGGAAACCTATGCCGAACCGCTGTTTCTGCTTCCCAAAATATTTTGCGAACATCCTTCCGGATTGCGCGCCCCACCTGCTTTTTCATAATTCAATTTGTTTTTTATCGGATTTTAGGAACGATCGTTTTGCGATTTTTCCTGTCAATTATTTCAATCAGTATGAATTATGAAATCAAGATTTATCGTATTGGTGGCAAGTCTGGCTTTGTGGGCTTGCTCGCATCAACATGCACATCAAGAACCTCATGGTCGCGAAAAAGAAACCTCGTATGATCACGATCATGAACACGAAGAGGTAAAGCAAACCCTGCTTGTATATAGTGAATATTTCGAGTTGTTCGCCGAAGCCGATCCGTTTGTGGTTGGTGAGCAAGCGTCCGTTTTGGCTCACTTCACCCGCCTGACTGATTTTAAGCCGCTCGAAGGGGCTTCCGTGCAAGCAACCTTGCTTGTTGGTGGCAAGACAGTTGCAGAAGCTTTGGGTGAACCGGTGCAGCCAGGTATTTATCAGTTCAACCTTCAGCCAGATGCAGCGGGCGCCGGACTGCTTTCATTTAAAATTGATAAAGGCGCTGAGCAAAATCAATTGGAAACGGCGGTGGTGGTTTTTGATGACGGGCACGAAGCTATTCATCATTTCGACGAGCAGGAAATTGATCTGGCGGGAGCGATCGCTTTTACCAAGGAGCAATCGTGGAAAGTGGATTTTGCCACGGCCTTGCCGGTAATGAAGCCTTTTGGCCCGGTGCTGAGAACTACGGCCCTGGTGCAAACTGTTCCGGCCCAGAGCCAGGTATTGACGGCCAAAACCAGCGGTGTCGTCAGTTATGTGGTGCCTAATCTGGTTGAAGGAATGCCAGTCAGGGCCGGTCAGCCATTGTTTCGCATTTCCGGCTCAGGCATGGGCGGTGATAATGTGTCGGTGGTTTATGCCTCGGCATTGGCGACTTACGAAAAAGAAAAAGCTGATTATGAGCGGATGGCCAAACTGGCCGAAAAGCAAATTGTTTCGCAAAAGGATTTGCTGACTGCTAAAAACAGTTACGAAAAAGCTAAGATAATTTACCAAAACTTGCAGAAAAACTTCCATGCGGGCGGACAAACGGTTCAGGCGCCGGTTGCCGGGAATATTGTCCGGCTTATGGTGAGCAACGGTGAATTTGTATCGGCCGGACAGCCGGTAGCCAGCTTGGCGCAACAAGGGCGCATCCAACTGAAAGCCGCAGTACAGCAAAAGTATGCTGCCGATTTGCAGCGAATAAACTCGGTACTTGTGCGACCGACAGGGCGGACCCACTGGCTTTCGCTGGATGAGCTGAATGGCAAACTGCTATCGGTCGGCACCCAAATCGGTGCGGGCAATTTCCTGCTGCCTGTTTATTTTGAGGCCGATAATTCCGGCGATTTCTTGCCGGGCAGCCTGGTTGAAATCAACCTGAAGGTGACCTCTGAATCTGACGCGTTGGTGGTTCCCAACACTGCCTTGGTTGAGCAGGAAGGCAACTTCTTCGTGTTTGTCCAGTGCGATCCGGAACATTTTGAAAAGCGCCAGGTGACAGTTGGCGATACCGATGGCAAGGAATCCCTCATACGGAGCGGCCTCCTTCCAACTGAAAGGATTGTCACCAAAGGTGCTGTGTTGGTAAAATTATCTGCGGTTTCCAATAGTCTTGATCCACATGCCGGTCATGTACATTAGAAGGGAGGAATTATGCTTGACCGGATCATAAAATTTTCACTCAATAATAAATTGCTGGTTTTGCTCGGGGCTGTCATGCTGATGCTGGCGGGTTTATACACAGCAAAGGATATGGACGTGGACGTGTTCCCCGACCTGACGGCTCCGACCGTGGTAGTGATGACCGATGCTCATGGCATGGCGGCCGAGGAAGTGGAACGATTGGTTACTTTCCCGATCGAAACGGCTGTAAACGGGGCAACTGATGTGCGCCGGGTGCGTTCGGCTTCGTCGCAGGGCTTTTCGTTTGTGTGGGTCGAATTCGACTGGGGCACCGATATTTTCAAGGCCCGTCAAATTGTGAGCGAGAAGCTGGTCCCCCTGGCCGGCCAAATGCCGTTGGGGATCGGTCAGCCAACGCTGGCGCCGCAATCGAGCGTGATGGGCGAGGTGTTGTTTATCGGCTTGCAATCCGATTCCACCAGCATGATGGACCTGCGCACTATCGCCGAATGGAATATAAAACCAGTCTTGCTGGCAACGGGCGGGGTTTCGCAGGTTACCATCATTGGCGGCGATTACAAACAGTATCAGGTACTGGCCGATCCGAAGCGCATGGATTATTTTGATGTTTCGATAGACGAGCTTGCCACGGTTTGTGCCGGGCTGGGGCAAAATGCCAATGGCGGCGTTATTCGACAGTACGGTAATGAATATGTGGTCCGGGGGATTGCCCGAAGCTACCACCTGGAAGAGCTTGGCAAGTCGTTGGTGAAACTGACGAACGGCCAGCCTGTTTTGGTGGAGGATGTGGCTGAAGTTAAAATTGGCGCGGCGGTAAAAATGGGCTATGCGTCGCAGAATGCCACACCCTCGGTTATTTTGTCTGTCAGCAAACAACCCGGCGCCAATACGCTGAAATTGACAGAAAACATCGAGGCCAACCTGGATGAATTGCGTAAAACTCTGCCTCCGGATGTGGTGCTCGACAGCCACATTTTCCGTCAGGCCGATTTTATCGAAACGGCCGTAAAAAATGTGCAACATGCTTTATTTGAAGGTGGCCTGTTTGTCGTGATCATTTTGTTCCTGTTTTTGGGAAGTTTCCGCACCACCGTTATTTCGCTGCTGGCCATCCCGTTATCGCTGTTGGGAGCTGTGCTCACCTTAAAGCTTCTCGGCTTGAATATCAATACGATGAGTTTAGGGGGAATGGCCATTGCCATCGGTTCGTTGGTGGACGATGCCATTATTGATGTGGAAAACGTGTTCAAACGCTTACGGCAAAATCATCAAAAACTGGAAGCGGAGCGGGAATCGGCCTGGCAAATTGTGTTCGACGCTTCCAAAGAAATCCGCGCTTCCATTCTGAATGCCACGCTGATTATCATGGTCGCTTTTATTCCGCTGTTTTTCCTGTCGGGTATGGAAGGCCGCATGTTGAAGCCACTGGGGATTGCCTACCTGGTTTCGTTGTTTGTTTCGCTGGTGGTGGCCATGACGCTGACACCCCTGCTGTGCCGTTTGTTGCTGACCAATGAAAAATACCTGGGCCGAAAAACGAAGGAAAACTGGCTGAACCGGACGATGCACCGCTATTACGAGCAATCGCTTCGTTTTACATTTCGTTGGAAAAAGGCCATTCTCAGCGGATCATTGGTCGTGTTGGTGGTTGCCATTTGGGTGCTTTCAACGATGGGGCGCAGCTTTTTGCCCGAGTTCAACGAAGGGGCGCTGACGATTTCAACGATCAGCCAGCCGGGCATTTCGCTGGAAGAAACCAACCGGCTGGGCAATCTGATCGAAACAGAACTGCTGGTCATCCCCGAAGTAAAAAGTACCGCGCGCCGCACGGGTCGCGGCGAGCTGGACGAGCACTCGCAGACCACTAACAGCGCGGAAGTGGATGTGAACTTTGAATTGAAGGACCGGCCCCGTGAGGCGTTTTTGGCTGAAGTGCGCAGCCGCTTGCAGGCTATTCCGGGCATTGCTTCAACGGTTGGTCAACCCCTCGGCCATCGTATCGATCATATGCTTTCAGGTACCCGCGCCAACATCGCAATTAAATTGTTCGGCACCGAACTGGATCAGCTGTTCCGGTTGGGCACGCAAATTCAGTCGGCTATTTCAGATATCGACGGGTTGGTGGATGTGAGTGTGGAGCAACTAGTGGAAATTCCGCAAATCCAGATCAAGCCCAAGCGCGAAATGCTGGCCCGTTACGGCATTACCATCGACGAGTTTACCCACTTTGTGGAAGTTGCTTTTGCCGGTGAAAAGATGGCCGATATTTACGAAGGGCAACGGAGTTTCGATCTGATCCTTCGGCTGAATAAAGATTACACCGAAACGATGGAAGGCCTGAAAAATGCCCTGATTGATACCCGGCTTGGAGGAAAAGTGCCGCTGGAAGAAGTGGCGACCATTGAATCCAGATCCGGCCCAAGTTCAATCAGCAGGGAAAATGTACAGCGTAAAATTGTCATTTCGGCGAATGTGGCCGGCCGCGACCTGCACAGTACGGTGAACGACATCAGAAGCAATATAGCCGACCAGATTCGATTGCCCGAAGGTTACCGCCTGGAATACGGCGGCCAGTTCGAAAGTGAGGCCCGCGCGTCGCAAACCTTGTTGCTGGCGTCGTTGCTGGCGGTTGCGATCATCTTCCTGTTGCTTTTCCACGAATTTAAAAATGCAAAGCTGGCCGGCATTATTTTGCTCAATTTGCCCATGGCGCTCATCGGCGGGGTGTTTGCCCTCCGGATTACATCCGGGATGGTCAGCATTCCGGCCATCATTGGCTTTATTACCTTGTTTGGCGTGGCCACCCGCAACGGCATCTTGCTGGTTTCGCGTTTTCAACAGTTGGAGGAACAAGGCAAATCGCTGGATGAAACGCTGATCGGGGGCTCCATCGACCGGCTTGCCCCGATTTTGATGACTGCCCTCACTGCTGCCCTGGCACTGATACCCTTGGCCATGCGGGGAGACGCACCCGGAAACGAAATCCAAAGCCCGATGGCCAGGGTAATTTTGGGGGGCTTGTTGTCCTCCACGCTGTTGAATATTTATTTGGTGCCGGTTATTTACCAGTTTTTGCACCGGTACGGTTTACTCAAAACGAAAAATGATGAGAAAGTTAATTAGTATAACATTGTTACTTTTTGCCGGGGTTTCTGTTTTTGCCCAAGCTGGTTTCGATGGTTTTTTACAGGAAATCATCCGGAATAATACCCAATTGAAAGCATATCAGTCGGCAACTGAAGCTCAAAAACTCGAAAACCGCACCGGGCTCAATCCGGCTGATCCTTCGGTTGAAGGGGGGTATTTGTGGGGCAGCCCTGCCGGGATTGGCAACCGAAAGGATTTTTCGGTGACGCAGGAGATTGAGTTCCCGACAGTGTATGTTCATCAGCAAAAGCTGGCAACCATCCGCGAGCGGCAGGCCGATTTAGAATATCTGCAACATAGGCGCGAAATCTTACAACAAGCTGCCGACTTGTGGGTTGAATGGGGTTATTTGAACCAGCGAACGGAAGTGTTGGTAAACCGTCAACACGATGCACGGGAACTGGCCCGGGCTTACGACGAAATGCTCGCCACCGGCGAGGCCAACCGCATCGACCGGAATAAGGCGGCCTTATACCTGTTGCAAACTGAACAGGAATTGCAGCAATTGGAACTGGATAAGCAGCAAATGGTCATGCTGTTAGCCAGCTTGAATGGCGGAAAACCGTTGGCAGTTGACGAGTCCGATTATCTGCCTGTTCAATTGCCTGGTGATCGGGAAGCGTGGCTGGAGCAGGTGATGGACGTGAATCCGCAGTTGCAGTGGTTGCAACAGGAACTACAGGCCGGTAAGCAGTCGGAAAAGCTGAACCGGGCCAAAAGCCTGCCCCGGCTGAATGGCGGTTACATGATGGAAAGCGTGGGTGCCGAAAAATTTCAAGGAATCACAGTCGGATTGTCTGTTCCGTTGTGGGAACGGAAGAACACGGTGAAGGCGGCCCGTGCCCAGCAGGAAGCTGCGTTGCTGCAGGAAAACGATTTCCGGTTGCAATGGCGCAGTCATCTCCTGCAGATCTTTCATCGTGCTGAAAATGCTCAACGGCTTGTGGATTCGTATCGGGGTCAACTGGCTCAAATTCAGCAAAAGGAATTGCTGGATGAAGCGCTGCACGCCGGGCAAATTTCATTGATCGACTATTTGCAGGAGCTGCAATTTAATTACGAGGCGGTTGATCAGTTGATGGAGGCCGAAAAGCAATTGCAGGCAACCTATGCCGACTTACTAATTCTGATACGATAAAAAAGTCCCCGGAGAAAGTTTAATGCGATTCTCCGGGGACTTATTTTCTTGAATGATGCTTAGCTTATTCTTTATCGAGCTTTGCCGGGTTCAAAAATATCAGGAAAAAGACAAAGGCAAAGGACAACTCGTGCAGTTCGCTTTCTTTGACTTTCCCAATCGATAAAATCATTAGGGTAACCACCAGCATCACAATGATATGCTGTGTTTTAGGAAGCGGAATCCGGAATTTATTGACCAGGTTTTTTAAGGCCGGTACTTTCCATACTATCGGTCGCGAAAACACAAAATACGTTATCATTACGATAAACATGAGCTGGGAAAAGATCAACTTGTTCAGGTTTTTTCCGCCAACAACCAGGTTATGCAGGTTGGTTTCGGCCTGTTTGTTGTTTTCCAGGAAGAATTCGCCGCTTTGGATGTCGAAAATACGTTGTCCCCAGCTGATTTCTTCGCCGGCCGCAAAGAAGAACAAAATGGCCAGCATTGCCGCGGTGAAAACCCACCAGGTTTTTTTCATTTTGCGGTATTCGAACAAGCGGAAAAGACTGACCCCACTGGCTGCGAAAAGGAAAAGAGCTGTCAGGTTTTCAACCAGTCCATCTTCCTGTACCAGCGGATCAAAGACTTCCTGCCCCTGGCTTCCCAAATACATACCATAGCCAGTAAAAATAAAAAGGGCGGTACACAAAATAATTTCTGTTGCTGTAATTAGTTTTTTTGTATTCATACTGTGTTGTTTCTGTTTCTAATTCTGTTGTCGTTTTCAACGAGGCTTCAAAAATATTGCATAAATATTAAGCGTGTAAAAATAATATTAAAAAACGTATCCTGCATAATCTGTGACTGTTTTGAAAAAAATGAAGGATAGGTCCTTTTCAAGGCGGAAACTTACTTCCGTCTTGTAATCTTTTTTTAATTTGGAATGTTTCTGTATTTCAGCATAATCTTACATTTGTCATTCATTAAGAAACAATATGGAAGGAATGAAAAAATTAATTTGGCTGGTGCCAGTCATCGTACTTTATCTGTTGGTAAATATTTCCGGGCTTTTTGTCCCGATGGTAGTCAATGCGGCCAAGTATGCCCAGGTTGGGCGCGAGATCCTGGATAATCAGGATTGGATCCATCTGACGATCGGGGGCGACGCGTATGATCAGAAGCCTCCGCTGTTGTTTTGGATTGCTGCCTCTGTTTTTCAACTCTTTGGCGTGTCGGGCGTCGCCTATAAAATTGTTGTCCTCCTGATTTCGTTAATTGGGGTATATGCCACCTGTAAGTTGGGCGAGTTGCTTTACGACAAGCGTACCGGGCGGTTGGCGGCGTTTTTCTGGGCCACCAGTTTAGGCTATGTTCATTTTCATAACGATATTCATACGGATACTTTGCTGGTTATTCCGGTTATCCTGTCAATCTGGCAATTTGCCTCCTGGATAAAACTGGGGAAGGAGTATCATTTCTACCTGGGAGTGGTTTTTGTTGGCTTGGCTATGCTGGCCAAAGGCCCGGTGGGCATGGTCATTCCCGGTGCGGCGGTTGGGCTCCACTTGCTGCTGACACGCAACTTCAGAAAGATTTTTAACTACCGTTGGCTGGTGGCCATTCCGATCGTGGGTATCCTGATTTTACCTGCCCTTTGGGGCTTGTTCAATCAATTCGGGCTTGAAGGGATTAAGTTTTATTTCTGGACCAACAACATGGGGCGGATTACCGGAAGCTACCACGGTAGCGGAAACGATCCGTTTTTTTATATTCATACCAGCCTGTATATGATTGCACCCTGGGCTATCCTTGGCTTTATCGGGATTTTCATGCAAATTCGGGAAAAAGTAAAAAACCGGCTGAAGCAATCTGAAGGCGATGAATATTTTACGCTAGGCGGCATCTTGCTGTATTTGGTTGTTGCTTCGGCGGCCAAGCAGCAGAACCCGCATTACGAACTGGCTGTTTTGCCCTTGATCCTGATCCTTGCAGCGCGTTGGGCTTACCGTATTTTCGAAGAGCCTGTCCATCGTGCATTGAAAAAAATAGTCGGGAAGATCCATTTGGTGGTAGCCGTTTTGTTGATTTTATTGGTCTTCCCTTTTCTGCTGTATTTTTTTCCCGAAAAACGGATATGGGTATGGTTCGTGATCGCGGTGCTGATGGCAGCTTTTGCCTGGCTTTTAACCTGGAAAAATAACCTGGACAAGCAGCTGGCCTATTTGTTCGTGGCCATTTCAGCCTTGCTTTTCACGCTTAATATCAATATCCTGCCCAATATGGCCCGGTATCATTCTACCTTCGAAGCCTGTCGGGTGTTTAACGAAGAAGCCGGTGAAAGCAGTAAACTGCATATTTATACTGAAGAAGGTCGTTATTGGGATATCTTCCTATACTCCGAAAATTACGGTCGTTATATTGTTACCAAGGAAGATTATCAACGAATAAAACCACCGGCCAACGATTGGTTGTACACCGGACCCCAGGGGGCAAATGAGCTGGCCGAAATGCATGTGCCGGTTGATACGGTGTTGGTGATGCAGCACCGGAGCCTGTCCCGAATCGTTCTAAAGTTTTTGAACCCGAAAACCCGGGCTTCAAAGCTTCAGACCCGGTATTTGCTGAAAATCAGGAACAAATAAGAAGCGGGTTAGCAGGAGCAGTTATTCTAAAAGGAAACAGCAGGCTGAGAATTAATCGTTTCCGGCCTGCTGTCTTTTGTGATTTGTATGCTTAGAATAAATCCTTCTTTCGGAAAATAATGATGCCGGTTAGCGACATGATGGCCGAAATGACAATGACCACCGGGAAAGCCCATGCTTTATCTTCGAAGTAGTTGGGCACGTTCATCCCGTATAAGCTGGCAATCAAGGTCGGGATCATCAAAATGATGGAGATCGACGCCAGTTGCTTCATCACCACGTTCAGGTTGTTCGAAATCACCGAGGCAAAGGCGTCCATCATCCCGCTTTGGATGTCGGAGTAGATTTGCGACATTTCAAGCGCCTGTTTGTTTTCGATGATCGCATCCTCCAGTAAATCTTCATTCACCTCGGTCAGGGTCCTTTTCATGGAGTTGCGCAATTTGGCCAGTACAATTTCGTTGGCTTTCAATGAAGTGATGAAATACACCAGGCATTTTTCCATCTTCAACAGCTTGTTCAGCTCTTTATTGCGGATCGATTTCTCCAGCTCATCTTCAATTTGGGCGGTCTGCTGGTTGATTTGTTTCAGGTACCGTAAATACGTGCTTCCCGAGCGTAAAAACAACTTGATGATAAAATTCAGTTCATCGTGAATGAGCTGGGTTTGGCCACGGTACAAGGCTGGCTGTTCAAACGGCAGTACTTCGTTAAAGGTGGAGCACAGTGTAATGGTTACCTGGTTGATTTGTATGATGCCGAGCGGCAGGGTGTAATACGGAACGCCGTTGGTGGGGCTTTCTACCGGAATGCGCATGATGATCAGCGACCAGTCGTCGTCCACTTCGTAGCGCGGGCGTTCGTCCACGTCCAAAATATCCTGGATCAGGTCGGCGGGAACCTGAAATTCCGATTGCAAGCGTTCAATTTCTTTCGGCGATGGTTGGACCACATTGATCCAACAGCCATTTTCTGCTTGCGGAATTTCTACATATCCGCCAAAGCTTTTAAAAATCTTGAGCATGAATTTGCCTCCTTTTGGTTGGTCTGCAGGAGGTATAAGGTAAGGCCCCCTACAGCGAGGTTATTAATTTCGTTTTCTTATGATAAGGGCCTTCGTCCATTTGTTAATTTTTGCAATTAGCGCTGCAAAACTAGTCAATTCTTTTCAGAAAAAGAATTCATCGAGAATGTTTTCTTTTTTTGTCATCAGGCAAGGGTTGAGCTTTGGGAAAATAGAACGGTGAAAAATACAGGAGCGGTTCCCTTATTTTTCACCGTTACGCAGAATTTATTTCGAGGCAAATACTGCTTTGGGGATGTTCTGTTTTTTTGCCTTTTAACTTTTTACTTTTGCCTTTTCTTAATTGAACAGTTTTTTCAATTCGTTGCCAATCTTTTTGACGGATTTGTCCAGCTGTTCTTTGGTCGATTTTTTTACTTCTTCTTCAATTTGTTTTCGTGCTTTGCTCAAATCGAGCGACACCTTGGGTTGGGTGAGCTCGCCATTTACCACTACTGATATGTCAAGCAGGTTGATGTTTTCGGAGCCCGGTAAAAAGCCCAGTGCTTTGTTGATGTCCGTGCTCAAGTCATCTTTGTTCACTTTAAAATCCATGTTCAGGTTCAGGGTGCGGTCAACCAATACATTCCCGTGCACGGTAACTTCCTGGTCGGCAATTTTTGTGTTGAAGGGGTCCACCAGCAGGTTGCCGTTTTCAAGCCGAAAGTTCGACGTGAAATCATCAATCTTCACATTCTTCAGCTTCTCCTTTTTAATGAAGTTCCGGATTTGGTCAAAGGTTGGTGAATCCAGAATTTGCAGGTTTTGCGTGTTCAGAAAGCCGTTGCCGCTGAGCGACGAGGCAATGATGTTGAGCTTTTCGTCCATTTGCCCTTTAAATTTCAGTTGCGACGAAATGTTGCCCTGGCTGCGGGCGGCAATGGGCATGTAGCGCTGCATCGTGCTGAACGATTGGTAAGCCGCCGGGATTTGGAAGGAATTGATCGCCAGGTTGAAGTCGAATTCCGGCTTGTTGTCCGGATTGTTTTTGTACGAGCCATCCACCGTGAGCTGCCCCTGGAGCATGTCCATGTTCAGCTTTTTAAGCTCCAGCATCTGGTCTTTCACCTGAATGAGCCCTTCAATGTTGCGAATGTCTATGCGGTCGAAGCTGGCCCGGTTGATTTGCGAGCGGAACACCAGATCGAGGTTGCCCGGAACCTGAAAAGCCATCAAACTATCAGACGAAGTGGCCGTTGCGCTGTCGGTCTCCGCCATCAGCGAAGCCAGTTCGTCAAAGTTCAGGTAGTTCGATTTCAGGTTGAATTCGCCCTTCAGGGTCTTGTTCAGAAAAAAGTAAGGCAGATAGTTCGACAATCTCCCGTTTAACTGAAAATCGCTTTGCCCGGTTTTGGCAGCCAGTTGCGATAAGTTAATTTCAGTATTGTTGATCGTCACGGTCCCCGAACTTATTTCAACCGGACGGGTAATTTGAGGCGTCAGTATGTAAAAGTCGCGGAAATTGAAGGCCCCGTTCGACGAGATGTTCGTAAAATCCTGCTTTTCGATGGCCGACATTTTCCCTTTAAGGGCCAGTTTCCCATCAAGCAGTCCCTTCAGTTCCATGCTGTCCATCGGGATGACATCGGCCAACCGGGTGAAGTCAATTTTCCCGCTGAAAGTGGCATCAAATTCCGGGTCGGTCATGGGGTGGGTGAGGTGCAGTCTCATGTCCACGGGGTTCTCGCGGATTTGCGCGTGGGCGTTCGAAACGTCCACTATCAGCAGGTCGAAGCCGCCCTGCGGTTTGCTGATGCTGGTTTCCAGCGATATTTGGTCAACTTTTTCGGGCAACCCTGCATATTGCAGCGTGGCATTTTTGATAAACATGCGCGTTTGTATCCCCGGGTAATCTTCTTCGTAATACCAACCTTTTATTTGCCCTTCGAAACCGGCTTCACCTGTTGTTTTTACGTCTTTCAAATAGTTCTGATAATCTTCCGGAACCATCGCCAGCAAAGTTTCAAAATTGCTTTGGGGTTGCTTAAACAGGATGTCGAAATACATGCTGTCCGATGGCATCTCGAAGCGGCCGCTCACGTCCAGCGGAAGTGCGTTCAGGAACAGGGTCGATTCGCCAAAGACGAAACTCATTTTGTCGTAATCGGCAGTTAGTTCGCTTTTGGCTTTCAGCACAGTATTGGCGATGTACCGCACGGAATCGTATTCGAGGATGAATTCGCCCACTTCGCCATCAAGGTTGAATTTGGTAACCGTGCCTTCCACCTGTCCGGTAGCATCGATGTTGGCGCTCAACAGTTTGAGCAGGGTAGCCGTTTCTTCGTCTTTGTAAATGAGGCTCATGTCCTTGATGATAATTTCCTGTAACGAAATGGTCAGTGCATCACCGGTTTCTTCTTCCGGGGATTGTGCGGCATCGTCCGGCAGGGCAATATCCCAGTTTACCTGGCCATCAGTGGTTGACAGCAGAAAAATTCGGGAGCCGGAAACCTGCAAAGACGAGATTTTCAGCCCTTCACTTTTAAACAGGTCGCGGAGCGACAGGTTGGTGCCCAGCGAACCGATCGATACGAGCGTGTCATTGGCGAAGCGGTCTTTCCCGGTGACGGTCAGGCCGGTAATCTCTGCCTGCACTTTCGGGAAATTTTTAAATAGGCTCAGGCTGAGGTTTTCAAATTCAACCGTGGCATTCAGGTTTTGGTTGATGGTCTTTTTCACTTTCTCCACCAGCGGGCCTTTAAAGGCGATGGGGACGATGATGGCCGTCGCTATGAGAACGGCAACAATTCCGGCTAGGATGAGTAATGCTTTCTTCATATCGTTTCTGTGTTTTCTGTTAAAATAAGTTGGCGTAACATGTTAATAGCTGTTTGCGACGAGCGAAGGATGTTGCGTTCGCGGTTGTGCGCGAAAGTATAACGTTCTACCCAAACATGATGTTGTCCTGATACGGCAATCCAGACGGTGCCAACGGGTTTTTCCTCCGTACCGCCATCCGGTCCGGCAATGCCGGTAGTGGCGATGGCATATTTGGTGTTCAGCGCTTTTTTTACGCCTGCAGCCATTTCAAGCGCGACCTCTTTGCTAACGGCCCCGTGCATTTGCAGGGTTTCGGTTTTTACCCCCAGCAGGGCTGTTTTTGTTTCGTTGGAATAGGCCACCACCGCACCTTTGAAGTAGGCCGAACTTCCGGGGTTTTCGGTGAACAGTTGCGAGATGGTTCCTCCTGTGCAGCTTTCGGCAACTCCAACCATCGCTCCTGCCTGAACCAAAAGTTTTCCGGTGACCCCGGCCATGGTATCGCCGTTGTACCCGAAAATATGGTTGGGGATGATGGTTTTTAAGGTTTCAATCTGCCGGTTAACCTCCTTCCAAAGCAATTCAGGATCGCTGCCGTATGCGCTCAGCCTGAGGCGGATCATGAGTTGGTTGGGCAGGTAGGCCAGTTTGATGAACGGTGGCAAGGCTAGTTCCCAAGCTTCAATTTTTTCGGCCAGCATCGACTCGGGTATGCCATACACCAGAACTGTTTGGTGGTAAATGGATTTGGCTTTTCCGGTATCGTGCAGACGGGGCAGTACCTGTTCGGTCATCAACCCTTTCATTTCGAAAGGCACGCCGGGCATGGACACAAAAATGGTTCCGCCCCGTTCGAACCACATGCCGGGGGCGGTGCCGTAAGCGTTGTGCAACACCGTGCATTTCTCCGGCACCAGCGCCTGGTCCTTGTTCAGCTGGTTGATGGCCACATTCCGCCGCGAAAGCATGTCGGTAACATGTTGCAATACCTGTTCGTTTACCACCATGCCGCAATCAAAAAAATCGCACAGGGCTTTTTTGGTGATGTCGTCTTTGGTGGGGCCCAGCCCGCCGGTGACCAGCACCAGGTCAACCCGCTTTTCTGCATCGGCAAATGCTTGCAGGATGTGGTCGTGGTTGTCATGCACCGAGGTAATCTGGTACACCTCAATGCCGTACAAATTGAGTTGTTCGCCCATCCAGGCCGAGTTGGTGTCGACCACCTGCCCGATCAGGATTTCATCGCCTATGGTGATAATTTCTGCTTTCATGTGTTTCCGGCTTTAAACTTCAAAAGAGGATTCAATCGTGATGCTGAATTCCTCAAAAAACGTCACAAGTTACAAAAAGTTTGGTAGGCCTTGTCCCATTCTCCGCCGGTTTCGGGTGAAAAAACAGTCACCTCGAACGATTGGCGCACAACCTTGCGGATGGCGGCAAGCGAACCCAGGTAACCCAGCGCCCTGGCCTGCATCAGGATGTTGCCCGTGGCCGTGGCCTCGGTTGGGCCGGCCACCACGGGGAGTCCGGTAACATTGGCCGTTAGCTGGTTCAGGAAATGGTTGTTGGCCCCACCGCCAATGATGTGTATTTTCTCGATGGGACGGTCGCTCACCGAACGGATTTGGTCGAGCGTGAAACGGTATTTCAGCGCCAGGCTGTCGTAAATGCAACGGATGATTTCGGCGTGAGTAGCGGGGCGGCCTTGTCCGGTTTCTTCGCAAAAGGAAGCAATGGCTGCGGGCATGTCGCCGGGGTTCAAAAATCGCGAATCATCCGGGTCGATCAAGTATATGAAGGGTTTGGCGTTCCGGGCCAGATCGACCATTTCCACCCAAGAGTAGTCGATTTCGTTTGCCCACGTACGTCGGCATTCCTGGATGAGCCACATGCCCATGATGTTTTTCAGGAAGCGGGTGGTGCCTTCCACGCCGCCTTCGTTGGTGAAGTTCATGGCAGCGGTTTGTTCCGAAATGATGGGCTGCGGCGTTTCGATGCCAAAGATGGACCAGGTGCCGGAGCTGATATAGGCGAAGTTTTCGTTTTCGGCGGGCACCGAGGCAATGGCCGAAGCGGTGTCGTGCCCGGCCACGGCAATCACCGGGATTTGGGCCGAGCCGGTTTCGCGGGCCACTTCTTCGGTGAGGGAGCCGATTGGTTGTCCGGGCAGGATGATGTCGCCCAGGATGGAGGTGGGGATACCTGCTTTTTCAAGCAGCGGTTTTTTCCATTTACAGGCGCCGGGAACAATCATTTGGCTGGTGCTGGCAATGGAAAATTCGGTTTTGGCAACACCCGAAAACAGGTAGTTCAGTGCATCAGGCATAAACAGGATCCGGTCGGTAATTTTCAGCAGATCACTGTCTTCCTGAACCATTGAAAAAAGCTGGAACAAGCTGTTGAACTGCATAAACTGGATGCCGGTTTGCCGGTAAACTTCTTCTTTGGGAACAAGCCGGAACAAGTCGTCCATAGCCCTGTTGGTGCGCGAATCGCGATAGGCAAAGGGCAGCGAAAGCATTTGCCCGTTTTTGTCGAGGTGGACAAAATCAACCCCCCACGTATCCACGGCTATCGATTCGGGCTGAATATGATGGTCGGAAATACATTTTTTCAGGCCGGTTTTCAGCTCTTCGAACAAGCTGAAAATGTTCCAGAAGTCGTGCCCGTGGATGCGCTGCATCTGGTTGGTGAAACGGTGGACTTCGGTCAGATTAAGTTTTTCGTTTTCGAGTGTGCCAAGGATGGCCCGTCCGCTGGATGCGCCCAGGTCGAAAGCCAGAAAGTGGTGAGTTGTCATGTCAATTTGTGTTTTATTCAGGGTTTAGTGCCTGTCAATTTTAAAAGTACCTGTTGGAATGCCAACGCCGGATTAACCGTTTTTCACGACTTTTGCCTTCTTCCTTTTTACTTTTGCCTTGACATTAGTTGACAACAAAATAAATCAATTTTACCAACTATGCTGTAGTGTGCTGATTCTTTTTTTGTATTGATTATTCTCCGTCCAGCTGTTGCCGGGCAAATTTCAGGTATTGCTCCCAATCAAAGGCGGTGATGTCGTGTTTCCCGGTGCGGATGTGATAGCTTACCCGGCCAAAAGCAGGCTGATCGGGTGCGGGCATGTCCTCGGTCGGTAAACCTTCCACTCCATACAATTGGTAAACTTCCGATGCCTGTTTTGCCGAAAGGAACTCGCCCAAAGGGTCGGCCCACAGATCTTCGGTGGCGCTGGCCACGTATAGCGGGCGCGGTGCAATGAGCGCCAGCAGCATGTGTTGGTCAACCGGCAGTTCCTCTTCGTAACCGCTGTACTTTTTGAAGTTGCCGCAAAACCAGTGCGGGAAGTTTGAATTGACAACAGCCACTGTTTCGCCAAACTGGCGGCGCGAGAGGGCCGCACCCATGCAGCCCGAATTGTTGGAAATGCACATGGCAAAACGCGGATCGGTGGCAGCTGCCCACAGGGCCGCCTTCCCGAGGCGCGAATGGCCGAGTAAGATGACTTCTTGTGCATTCACCTGCTCGTCGGTTTCCAGGTAATCCATCACCCGCGAAAGCCCCCAGGCCCAGGCAGCCATGGAGCCCCACTCGTCAGGGCGGGGTTTTTCCTGCCCGGTTTTATAGAAAAAGGGGTGAATGCCGTCCGAAAAATTATCGCGGTCCGGGTCCACATCGCCGTAGTAAACGGTAACCAGCCCGAAGCCGGCATCGAGGATCATCTCAATTGGCCAGTTTTCGGCGCTCACCCCCCGCGATTGTTCGGTAACCTGATTGTGGACGATACCCAGTGAGGGGTGGTCGTACACCCACGATTCGGTTAGCCGGATATTCGGATCGTCGGCAACGGAGTGGTTGCCCAAAAAGTTGTAGCCCAGAAAAACAGGAGCATTTGGAGCGGATGCAGGCAGGTACATCAAAATTCCGACCGACAGTTCAAGTTCATTTTTCGAGAAAATCAGGTCAATCTGTTTTCGGATGGCTTTCCCGTTAAAAGCGCTTCCTTGTGTTTCATGAATGATCACGTTTGGGGCGGGTATTTCACCCGGTATTTTCCCGTACACCTCTTGGGTGAACAGGCGGAGCAATTCGGGCCTGCGAACCTTCTCCCATTGCTTTATTTTTTTGATGTTGCGTCCGTTTTGGCTTTTCATCACTGGCGGAAGCTGGTATCCGGGCACGTTTTCTTCGTCATAAATGGCTGTCCGGCGCTGTGCAAAGGATACGGATATGATCAGGAGCAACAGAAATGTCAGTAGGTTTTTCATGTTTATTGGCCTTTTGTTGAAGGATTCGTTGAAGTGTCAGCGTTTTTTCAGGAAGCCCGAAATCAATTTTTTAAATTCAGTCAATCTTTCTACGTGTTCCAGTATCGGCTCCATAAAAGAAGGATTGCTTAAGTTTGCCGTATAATGATCGGCCACGCCCAGCTGCATCGGGTACACCAGGATGTAGTTGTTTTCGCCGAAATATTTGTTTAGGTACGAAGGCACCTTCAGCATAAACTCTTTAAACGAAGGATGAGTACGTCGGCTCATTACGATCATGAGGTTGTCGTCTTTGCGCACATGACGGCTGAGGATCAGAAAATCGTCCCAGTCGGAGAAGATGTTGAACTCAGCTTCAAGCGGATGCTGTTCCTGCATTTGTTTCAGGAAGGCCGTGGTTTCTTCCGACGCGAAAAATACCAGTTTGGCTCCTGTGTTGGTCCCGATGTTCCACACCCGCAGCAACCAAAAGAAAAATCCAAATTCTTTTTCTGCATTTTCGGGGACAACAATAATGTGCCGTTTGATGGTGGACAAGGGTTGAAACGGTTTGTAAATAAGCGTGGTGGTGTTGCATTTGGTGAGAATGCCGGTGGTCAGGTTCCCCAGGAAAGAGTCTGATATTCCCTTTTTTTCATGCAGACCGATAATCAGATCGGTGATTTTGTGTTCTTTCACCACGTTTGCTATTCCGTTTACCACGTTCAGGTCGTACCGGACCAGCGGATGGAGCAAATTGTCAGTAGCCGAGGCGGCTTTTACCGCAGATTCGATTATTTTATGGGCTTCTTTTTCAATCTTTTCATTGAATTGGCCGGTGGTAATAATGTTCAGGCCTACCAGTTTGCCTTTCTTATTTTTTGATTTGACAGTGGTGCTCAGGTTCACCAATTCGTTTACATTGGCTGCATTGCTAAACGGGATGAGGATCCGTTCGCCGTCATTCTCGGGATGTTCTTCTTCTGATGAAGATTCGGACAGGGCTATGTTTTGCGCTCCTTTTTGGGTAACGAATGAGGCAATGGTGCAGGTAACCAGGATCATCAGAATGGTGCCGTTTAGCACGGTTTCGTTTAAAAGACGGATGGGTTCGCCGTTTGCATCCTGACCCAGAATGATGTTGTAACCTACCAAAACGGCAGCTAATGTTGAGGCGGCCTGGGCATTGCTCAATCCAAATATTAACCGGCGCTCGTCGGCCGAGTAGCCGAATGATTTTTGGGTGATCCAGGCGGCCAAAAATTTGGCAAGTGTCGCAACAACGCTCATCACGATAGCCACTTTTATCGTTTCCCAATCGGTTATAAATGCCCGGAAATTAATCAGCATACCCACGCCAATCAGGAAAAAAGGGATGAACAGGGCGTTGCCGACAAAGTCGATACGGTTCATCAGCGGGGAGGTTTTCGGGATGAGCCGGTTGAGCGCAAGCCCAGCCATAAAGGCGCCCACAATCGATTCAATGCCACTAACCTGTGCTAAAAATGAACCTAGAAAAACCATTCCCAATACAAAAATATATTGCGAGATATTGTCATCAACACGCTTGAAAAACCATCGCCCGACAAGCGGGAAGCCAAACAGGATGATAAGGACAAACAGGATAATGGAGCCGCTCAGTTGCCAGTAAAAATGGTGTGTAATTTCGCCGGTTGCCACCTTTACAATGACAGCCAGCACCAGCAAGGCCAATACCGTAGTAATCAGCGTGCCGCCAATACTGATGTTCACCGCCCGGTTTTTGGCAACCCCCAATTTGCTGACTATCGGATAAGTGATCAAGGTGTTTGAGGCAAACATACTGGCCAGCAGGATGGATGTGTTCATTCCGAAATCCAGCAGGTAGAAACCCGAAAAGGTTCCCAATATCATTGGGATTAGAAATGTGTAGGCGCCAAAAATGATGCTGTTTTTGAGATATTTTCTGAAGTCGGCCAAGTCGATTTCCAGTCCGGCCACAAACATGATGTACAGCAGTCCCACGGTTCCAAAAAGGATGATACTGCTGTCGCGGGCCATTAAATTAAGTCCGAAAGGGCCAATAACAATTCCGGCGATGATCAACCCGATCAAATGCGGGATTCTAAGCTTATTCAGCACAATAGGCGAAAACAGAATGATGAACAAGATCAGCGTGAAAATCAGCACCGGATTTTCAAGGGGCAGTTGCAGCCCGAAAATATTCAGCAAGGTTCCCTCCATAGCGTTTCTGGATTAATCAGTTTCTGCCGGATCGTTGATTTCCCGGTCAGCCAAAAATAATATAAACTTCTCGTTTACCATCAGTCCGGTAAACTTTCGGTAGCGTGTGCGATGAGAAAAGCGGGCTTGTTCAGCCGGTTAGCTGTTTGTTTTCATGTATCTGTTGAACAGGTAGGTGATTGACGGGGGTTCTCCAATGATGGTCAGGACGTCATTGGCCTGTAAAACTGTATTCCCTTTTGGAGGATAGGTTTCGCCATCCCGCTCAATGAGGGCCACCAACACATCTTGCGGAAATTTGATTTCTTTGAGTTGTTTGCCGATCATTTCAGCTTGCACCGTTCCGGGAAGCAGACTTACGGTAATAAAGCGTTCGTTGTGGAGCAGGTATTCTTTGATTTCTCGTTCGGTGGATTTCGTCAGGATGTCTTCCACAAAATTTTCGCGTTCGGTGATATCAATCAAGCGCGACAACATGCGCAACTGCATGCGCGATTCCTCCAGGGGGTTCATCAGAAAGAAAAAGACGCGGATATCATCATACGAGTGGATACCACTTTTTTCGATAAATTTTCGGATGCCCCGTCCGCATAACACTATGTGCATCGAGGGACGGTCAACCCCGTCGTGGCGGGCATGCAAAATCGATACCTTGGGGATTGTCAGGGCCGGTTCGATGGATGAAATAGATAAAAAGTCTTTGACGAGGACGTCCTTACCAACATGCATCTCGATAGAATAGATACCGGATATTTCATCCACCAGATCGGTAAAGGCGATGTTTTTTTCCAATCGGGTAATCCGGGCGTTGATGATAGTTTCATCAAACGGGTCCCCCTGGCGCAATCCTTTCTCTTTCAGGATGGTCATAAATTCACTTTCCAGATCCGGGTGCCTGTATTTGGCCAGCAGGGCAAACCAATGGTAGATGGCGCCTTCCCGTCTTACTTTTTCGCGCGCATAATACCGGTACCACAAGATGGCAATGACGATAACGCCGGTACTGAATAAAATGGCTGCCCAGCCCATATAAATGATCAGAATGATTGATATTACAATCCCGCTAATCTGCATGGCCGGATACAGAGGCGATTTGAATCCCGGATCGTACGATTGGATGTTGCTTTTCCGGAAAACGATCACCGAAAAATTAATCAGCATGAAAATGAAAAGCTGAAACGTACTGGCCAGTTTGGCGATGCCCGTTTCTGATAGGATCAGGATGAAAAAGATGATCAAAGCAGTGGTTAATAAAATAGCAGTTACCGGTGTGCCGTTTTTACCAACCTTTGAGAAAACCGGAGGGAATAGCCTGTCGCGTCCCATGGCAA
Source organism: Mangrovibacterium sp. (assembly GCA_050178015.1). GTDB lineage: Bacteria > Bacteroidota > Bacteroidia > Bacteroidales > Prolixibacteraceae > Gaoshiqia. Next base: position 12,478 of record JBFXGM010000012.1, on the reverse strand, counting down.
AGGGGTAGCGCGAGGAGGAAAGCAGGCCGGCATTTCCGGTTGAAGCAAAGGCCGCCATGGCTGCTCCAACCATCAGGTAAACGCCAAGGTCGCCGGGCAACCACCGGAATAGTTGTTTGACTGCGGTGGCTGCCGGGGCCAAATCTTTTGCCAGCTCGGCGGGTTCAATCAGCGATACCATGACAAATACGCCCAGGAAGTAAATCATTCCGGTAACAACCAGCGATAGCAGCATCCCCAACGGAATATTTCGTTCCGGGTTTTTTATTTCCTCGGCCACGCTGGCCACTTGGGTCAACCCCAAATAAGAAACAAATACAAATCCGGCTGTGGTAATCAGTCCTTCAAACCCATTGGTGAAAAATGGTTGGAAATGGACATTGGAGCCAGGCATGTCAACCGCGGGGGAGAAAAATACCCGGTAAAGCCCATCGGTGATAAAAGTACCCAACACGATCACCAGAAAGATGACAAAAAAGTTTTGAAGCGATGATGTCTTTTTCGCCCCCACCAGGTTAAGTGCCATGAAGAAAAAAGTGGCAGCAATGGCTATGGTTTTTACCGGCACTTCCCAAAAGATGGCGGCATAAGCCCCGATACCGATGAGGGCAAAAGCAGTTTTAAAAATCAGCGCCAGATACGTTCCCAAGCCGCCAATAGTTCCCCAAAGAGGGCCCATACTCCGGTCCAGAAAGAAATAAGCGCCACCGGAACGAGGCAGGGCTGTTGCTATTTCGGCAATGCTGAACATGGCTGGAACAATCAGGATGCCGGCAACCAAATAGGCCAAAAAGACGGAAGGTCCGGTGAATTGACTGGCCAAGCCAGGCAACAGGAAGAACCCGGAACTGAACATGGCTCCGGTACTGATGGAAAAAACGTCAAACAGTCCAAGTTCTTTTTTTAGCCGATTCTTTTTTGCAGACATAAGTAGTGTTTGTTCAGACAACTAATTCAGGTTTGTCCTCGATAGAAATGCGATTTGCTTTTAAATATACAATTTTTCTTTAGGAATGAAAGGAAGAACAGGAACTCCCGGCGCCTACAGGATCGGTTGATATTTTTTTGCCACCACTTCGCCGCGGGCCACCATCAGGGCGTTCAGGGCCAAGGCTTCCAGCTCGTCTTCGCCCGGATAAATATAGGAAGGCCCAATGAAAGCTGTCTTTTTGCTGATATAGTTCGTCACATATTGGTTGTGGGCCAACCCGCCGGTCAGCAAAATACCATCCACTTTTCCTTCCAGCACGACGGCCATTTCGCCAATTGATTTGGCTACCTGGTAGGCCAGCGCATCCTGGATCAGGAGGGCTTTTTCGTCGCCCGACCGGGCTCGTTGCTGCACTTCCTGCGCATTGTTGGTGCCGAGGTAAGCTACAAAACCACCTTCGCCCACCACCATCCGCCGGATGTCACCTTTGGATAGTCGTCCTTCAAAACACAGGTCGATTACCTGCCCAACCGGGAGCGATCCGCTGCGTTCGGGGCTGAAGGGGCCATCGCCGTCCAGTGCATTGTTTACATCGATTACCCGTCCGTTCACATGGGCGCCAACTGAGATGCCGCCACCCAGGTGGACTACAATCAGACGTAGCTTTTCGTAAGGAACACCGGTTTTTCGGGCGTGGAGGCGGGCGGTGGCTTTCTGGTTCAGCGCGTGAAAGATAGATCGTTTCCTGAAGGCCGGATGTCCTGTAATCCGGGCAATTTCATCCAGTTCGTCTGTCACCACCGGATCGGCAATATAAGCCTTGGCGCCGGGGATTTGATTGGCAATGTAATCGGCAATCAGCGGGCCCAGGTTACTTGCATGCTGCCCGTAAACCCCTTCGCGGGCGTGGTCGAGCATGAGGTTATCAACCAGGTAAACACCCGATTCCAGCGGGTAGGTCAAGCCGCCCCGGCCGATGATGTATTTAATGCGGTCAACGTCAAACCCTTCTTCCATCAAGGCATCGATGATCAGACCTTTCCGGAAGTCGAATTGATGGATAATGTTTTTATAGCTGGCCAATTCGTCGATGGAATGCCGAAGTACTTTGGACAGCTTGCATTCCTCATTGAAATACACCGCAAATTTGGTGGATGTTGAACCCGGATTAATAGCTAAAATGCGAATGTCACTCATGTAATTTATTTACTCAGTAATGCGGCCAACGCAATGGAATACAGTTTTGTTTGGGTGCTGTCGCCCCTGGACGACAAGATGGCTGGCACCCGTGCCCCCACCACAACGGCGGCCTGTTCCGAACGGCACCACTTGGCGCTCATCTTGTAAAACACATTTCCGGCGTCAATGTTGGGGAAAAGCAAACAATCGGCATCGCCTGCTACCGGAGAGCTGATTTTCTTGATTTCGGCCGACTCACGATCGAGCGCCACATCCAGCGCCATGGGGCCGTCCACCAGGGCGCCGGTAATTTGTCCCCGTTCGGCCATTTTTGCCAGCATGGCTGCCTCCACACATGCCGGAATAGATGGCAGCACCTGCTCGGTAGCAGCAATAACGGCAACTTTGGGGTTATCGATTCCCAGAACATGCGCCGTTTGGATGAGGTAATTGGCCATGGCCACTTTTTGTGAAAAATCGGGGTAGGGGATGACCGCCACATCGCTAACAATCAAGAGTTTGTGGTAGCTCGGATTTTCAACTACCGAAACATGGCTCAACACGCCTTTGTGGGGCAACAGGCCAAACTCTTTGTTCAGCAGGGCACGCATGTATTTATCGGTGCTGATCAGGCCTTTCATGATCAGGTCGGCTTTGCCCGAATTCACCATTTTTACAGCGGTCAGGGCAGCGTCATCCTCATTGTTGGCGTCTATAATTTCGAAGGACGAAAAATCCATGTTAAGGTGCTGGCAAACCTGTCGAATCTCGGCTGCGGGACCCGTAATAACCAGTTTTATAAAGCCCATTTCAGTTGCCAGGCGGGCAGCCTCCAGACTGTGACTGTCGATACCATTTACAAGCACCATTTTGCGTACCGGGCCTTTTTTTGCCAGTGCAATGATCTCATTCAACTGTTTAATCATAAGTTACCCTTTTATAGTTTACAGGCTTATCGCGCCTTTGGACATCCAAATTTCATTGAACCCTTCACACGAATGATAAAACTACCGATTGTGTGAATGAAATTTACAGAACAAATGTCAAACTAAAAAATGTTTTTAAACCGCTGAAAAACAAAACGTCCGATGCTTTTTAGCATCGGACGTTTAAATCAGGTTTAGATAACCTGCGTATTATTTCAGTTTGCCGTATTTTGCAGTCCGAAACTTATGATTTTACATTTTCGCGCACAATTTTTTCTGTATCCAGCGCGATCATCATTTCTTCGTCGGTGGGAACAACCATGACGGTGATGGGCGAACCATCTTTACTGATGACTTTTTCTTTTCCGCGCGAGCCCCAGTTTTTATCTTCATCAATTTGGATGCCCAGGAATTCCATTTCCTTGGTAACACCATGACGGGTCGTGTCGGCATTTTCGCCGATTCCTCCGGTAAAGATCAGAATGTCGGCTCCCCCCATGGCTGCGATGTACGAGCCGATGTATTTTTTGATCTTGTAGTCGTACATTTCCAGGGCCAGTTTGGCACGTTCGTTGCCTTCGGCTGCTGCATCTTCCACTTCACGCATGTCTGATGAAATTCCGGTCAGCCCTAAAACACCGCTGTGTTTATTAAATAAGGTGCTGGCTGTTTTCAGTCCAATTTCTTCTTTCTCCATGATATAGGTCACTGCGCCTACATCCAGGTCGCCGCAGCGTGTGCCCATGATGAGGCCTTCGAGCGGGGTGAAGCCCATGCTGGTGTCCACCGATTTGCCGTTTTTCACGGCAGCGATCGATGCCCCGTTGCCCAAGTGGCAGGAGATAATCCGCTGTGTTTCGTAGTCGCGGCCCAGGATTTCGCAGGCGCGTTTGGTTACATAGCGGTGGCTGGTGCCGTGGAAGCCATATCGGCGGATGCCGTATTTTTTATATAATACATGAGGAATGCCGTACATGTAAGCTACAGGTTCCATCGTTTGGTGGAAAGCTGTATCGAAAACACCTACCTGCGGAATGCCGGGGATAAGTTCTTCCATGGCATAAATACCTTTCAGGTTTGGCGGGTTGTGCAAGGGGGCCAGGTCGGTACATTTTACCAAGGCGTCAATCACTTCGTGAGTGATAAATTCGCTTGAACTGAAGAACTCTCCGCCATGAACCACACGGTGTCCAACGGCATCAATTTCATCCAGGCTTTTCAGGCAACCGTATTTTTCGCTTGTCAGAATCCCCAGGATATACTCAATGCCTCCTTTGTGGTCCAGGATCTCACCTTCGAATACGATCTGGCGTCCGTCTTCATGTTTATGTTTCAGGAATGATCCTTTCATTCCTAACTTTTCAATGCCTCCCTTGGCAACCACATGGTGGTCGGCCATGTTGAAAAGTTGGTATTTTATTGAACTGCTACCGCAGTTGAGAACGAGAATTTTCATTGTTAACAATTTTTACTGACAGTTTTCCCCACCTTCTTTTATTTTGTTACCGTCTTCATCGTAACGGTAGAATCCTTTGCCGGTAACCATCCCCAGTTGTTTGGCCCTTACCAGGCGTTTGACGTAGGGTGAAGGTTTATAGCGGACATCGCCAAATTCATTATAAATATTGTCCATCCAGCGGATAATTTTGTCCAGTCCCATTTTGTCGGCCACTTCAAACGGGCCCATGCGCATTCCAAAACCAATTCGCATGGTTTCGTCGATGTTCTCAACCGAAGAGATACCTTCCATCAGGATTTCGCAGGCTTCGTTCAGCATCACAACGAACATACGCACGCTGACCAGTCCGGCCGACTCCTCAACCGGAACTACTTTCCGGTTAATCAGGCGGACAAATTTGCACACTTTTTCGTAGGCTTCATTCGAAGTGTACAGGCCTTTAACTACCTCTACAATACGTGCTTCGGGAGATGAGACAAAGAAGTGGAGGCTGACACAACGTTCTTTGTGTGCCAATTCTGAGGACAGTTCGGTGATGACGATGGTGGTGGAGTTGGTGGCAATGATACAATCTTTATCCACCACTTTTTCAATTTTTTTGAAGATGTTTTTCCGTTCCTTGATTTTTCCGCCGCGGTCAACTGCCCGGATGGCTTCGATAACGAAATCGCATCCTGCCAGGTCTTTATAATCGAGGGTGCCTTTTATGCGCGAAAGGATAGCGCGTTTTTCGCCGGCTGTCAATCCCCAGTGTTCAATGCGGTGATCCAGCACCTTGCCGATATTCCGGTAGGCTTCCCTGATTTTTTCTTCGCTTACTTCGATAAATACGACTTCGATGCCGTAAAAACTGGCCACTCGGGCCAGGTTTTGCCCGATCAGCCCGCACCCAACAATCCCTATTTTCGAAAACAGGGTGCTGGATTTTGCTTTTTTGCTTAAGCCAAAATCCTCAATGGCTTCATATAATACTTCGCTCGACATATTCCTTTTATTTAATCAAATAGCGCAGCGGCTTGATTTGATGTAATGGCTACCATATTCACAATATCACTCACAGAGCATCCACGGGACAGGTCGTTGATTGGGGCGGCCATACCCTGGAGTACCGGGCCGATGGCTTCGGCGTTGGCCAGGCGCTGAACCAGCTTATAGCCAATGTTGGCGGCTTCGAGCCCGGGAAATACCAGTACGTTGGCACGTCCGGCCACTTCGCTTTCCGGCGCTTTCAGACGGGCAACTTCCGGCATCAGTGCGGCATCCAGCTGCAACTCGCCATCGATTTTCAATTGCGGGTCCAGCTCTTTGGCAATCGCCAGCGCGTTTACCACTTTGTCCACCTTGGGGTGCTGGGCGCTGCCTTTGGTTGAAAAACTAAGCATGGCCACGCGGGGTTCCATTCCCACAATGGCTTTGGCGGTCTTCGCCGTGGTAACGGCAATTTCAGCCAGCTGGCGTTCGTCCGGATCGGGCATTACGGCGCAGTCGGCAAATACCAGAATGCCATCGTGACCAAAATGCGGGTCGTTTACAAACATCAGGAAAGCTCCGGAAACAACGCTAACGCCTGGCAGTGTTTTTACGAACTGAAAAGCAGGACGCAAGACATCGCCCGTAGCATTGATGGCTCCGGCTATTTCACCGTCAGCATCGCCACTCTTGATCATCATGGGGGCAAATACCAGCGGATCGTTCAGCATCTCCAGGGCTTCCTCTTTGGTCAAGCCTTTTGACTTTCTGATTTCTACCATGGTATCGGCATAGGACGAACGGCGGCTGTCAGTTTTGGGGTCAATCAGCACTGCACCGGTGATGTTTACACCACATTCGCCGGCGGCCTTCATGATTTCTACCGGATTCCCCAACAAAATGATCCGGGCAATATTATCTTTTAAGATGATTTCTGTCGCACGCAATGTCCGGGGTTCACATCCTTCGGGCAATACGATGCGCTTTTGATAACTTTGTGCGTTTTTAATTACACGTTCAAGTAGTTTCATTGTATATGTTGCTAAAATTTCATTGCTACGTGGAACTGACAAGTAATTCGATCCGGTTTATTTGTTGAATTGAAAATTATAAATCAGGCAAACCTGAAATAACTTGTCGGTTCATCTGAAAGGTTAAGAATTCTAACTTTTGAATAAATTATTCTACGCACAAAAATAGGCAAAATATACCCTGTAAAAACCTGTTCTATGATATTTATTTGTTAATGCTGCCAATTTCCGGGCTGGTGAGAGGGGTGTTGCGCAAGTATGGAATTTGACATGTGCAATCGATTGTACGGTATTTGTACGACTTCCCGGTATCAGCTACTTTTATATTAAGTTTTCTTAAATTTTTCATTTCAGAGTGAAATACAATGGAAGAAAATCGTGACGAATAGCGAAATCATTCATTTTAGCCGGAAGTGGGGAGTCAATATTTCAACTCAAATGGATAAATGGCTATTTTTGTTTGCACCACCAGTAAAACCGTTATGAAAGCAACCGATCCGTTTTTTGCCCTGAAACAGCAGTTGGAAGGGGATGTTTTTACCGACAATGTACAGCGTGTGCTGTATGCCACTGATGCTTCGTCGTACCGCGAAATGCCACAGGCGGTTTGCCGTCCGAGGTCGAAGGAAGATATTGGGAAGATTATTGCTTTTGCACGGGAAAATAACACTTCTGTGATCCCCAGGGCAGCGGGTACTTCGCTTGCCGGCCAGGTTGTCGGGGCTGGGATTGTGATGGACATTTCCAAATACATGAACAGGATCCTTGCTTTTGATGCAGCTGCCAAGTGGGTGGAGGTGGAACCCGGTGTCAATCTGACGGAGCTAAACCTGTTTTTGGCGCCGCACGGATTGCAGTTCGGGCCGGAAACTTCGACGGCCAACCGCTGTTGCATTGGCGGCATGGTGGGCAATAACTCGTGCGGGCTGCACTCGCTGATTTACGGCAGCGCCCGCGACCACTTGCTGGAGGCAGAATGTCTGTTGGCCGACGGATCCGAAATTACCTTTAAGGCAACGACTACTGCCGAATTTCGGAAAAAATGCCAGGGCGATCCTGCTTTGCTGGAAACACGGATTTACCGGAACCTGGATGAAATGTTGTCGGACACTGAAAATCAGAAGCAGATCCGGGCCGAATTTCCCGACCCGAAAGTAAAACGGCGGAATAACGGCTATGCGATCGATGTTTTACTCGAAACCGATCCGTTTACCGGGAACGGCGAGTCCCTGAATGTGTGTAAACTATTGGCCGGGAGCGAAGGTACACTGGCCTTTTCAACCAGGTTGAAACTAAATTTAATACCGCTTCCGCCAAAATTCAAAGGATTGGTTTGTGCACATTTCTCAAGTTTGGAAGAAGCCTATCAGGGAAACTTAATCGCCCTTAAGCACCGTCCGGGAGCTGTTGAATTGATGGATGACATCATCATGAACTGCACGAAAGAAAATATCGAACAGCGTAAAAACCGGTTTTTCATTCAGGGCGATCCCAAAGCCATGCTGATGATTGAGTTTGCCTGCGAGACGGAACAGGAATTATTACAGGTAGCGGCAGCGTTGGAAAGAGATTTCCGTGAGGCAAAACTTGGCTATCATTTCCCATTGGTGCAGGGGGCTGAAAATATTAAAAAGGTATGGGCGTTGCGGACTGCCGGACTGGGCTTGTTGTCGAACATCCCCGGGGATAAGCGCAGCACCACGGTAATTGAAGATACGGCCGTTGCCCCGGAATATCTGCCCGGATACATGGCCGAATTTGACCGGATCCTGGCGAAATACGGATTGAGCTGTGTGAAATATGCGCACATAGCGACAGGCGAAATCCACCTGCGGCCGCTGCTCAATTTAAAAGAGGAAGCCGATGTGGAACTGTACCATACCATTGCCAGGGAGATTGCCGCGCTGGTGAAAAAATACCGGGGCTCGCTCAGTGGCGAACATGGTGATGGCCGGTTGCGGGGCGAGTTCATCCCATTTATGCTGGGTGACCACAACTACAAATTGATAAAAAAACTAAAACATACCTGGGACCCGGACAATATCCTGAATCCCGGAAAAATTATCGATACGCCTCCCATTACCGAAAACCTGCGTTTTTTAGTAGGTGAACCTCGTTCCATTCAAACCACCTTCGATTTTTCGGAACAGGATGGCTTTCTTCGTGCCGTCGAAATGTGCAACGGTTCGGCCGACTGCCGGAAAAGTTCCGTGATTGGCGGGGCCATGTGCCCAACCTTTATGGCCACGAAAGATGAGGATAAATCCACCCGCGGGCGGGCCAATTTATTACGCGAATTTCTAACGCGCTCTCCAAAAGCAAATCCGTTTGATCATGAAGAAATTTATCAGGTGCTCGATCTCTGTATTTCGTGTAAAGCCTGTAAATCAGAATGCCCGTCGAATGTGGACATGGCCAAACTGAAAGCCGAATTTTTGCAGCATTATTACGAGATACATGGCATCCCGATGCGTGCCCGGCTGATTGCTTATCTTCCACAATTGTATAAGATGGGGCGAATCGTCCGTCCGCTGACCAACTGGATGACCGGAACGGTTGCATTCAAAAAAATGATTGGTTTCGCCGAAGAACGGTCGATCCCGAAATTGTCGAGGCTGAGTTTGCGCCAGTGGTACCGGAATCCCCGCAAATACATGGAACACAGCAAGCGCAAAGTCTATCTTTTTGCCGATGAGTTTACCGATCAGCAAGAAAGCGACTTGGGTATCAAAGCTATTCTGCTGTTGCGCAAATTAGGCTACGAAGTGGTCATCCCCAAACATCGCGAAAGCGGACGCACCTATTTGTCGAAAGGATTGGTGAAAACTGCCCGAAAGATTGCTGCTGAGAATATTCTTCAGCTTCATCCGCTTATTTCGGAATCCACTCCCTTGGTGGGAATCGAACCCTCAGCCATTCTTGCTTTTCGCGACGAATATCCCGATTTGGCGGGAGGGCCGTTGAAAGAAAAAGCCCGTCAACTGGCTGCAAACGCCCTGATGATCGACGAATTTATCGCCTCCGAGTTTGAAAAGGGGAATATCTCATCCGAACTTTTCACCACTTCTTCCAAACAAATAAAACTGCACGGGCATTGCCAGCAAAAGGCCGTGGCATCAACTACGCCAACCAAAAAGATACTTGAAATACCTGTCAATTACCGGGTAACTGAAATTGCCAGTGGTTGTTGCGGCATGGCTGGTTCGTTTGGGTATGAGAAAGAACATTACGAATTGAGCCGGAAGATAGGGGAGATGGTGCTCTTCCCGGCTGTGCGAAAAGCTGGAGCCGATGATATTATCACCGCTCCCGGTACCTCCTGTCGTCATCATATCAATGAAGGCACCGGTCGAAAAGTGCTTCATCCGGTTGAAGTGTTGTATGAAGCATTGCTTGGATAACCCCGCGAGCGTTACGGTAAAATAGTTTATTTTTCAGGCTATTCATACACTTTCATTTCTTAGCTCCCTTCCCTGGTTCGGATTGATGTAAGTTGAGTTCGGGCTGGATTATTTCGATCATTCAAAAGGTGTCTTTGATAATTGGAATCTGTCATTTGTTCGTTTCGGGATGGATATTTGGCAGTTTTCGATAAAATGATGATGCAAGTCCATTGTGTCCGGTTGAAAATTGTCATAACTTTTTTTTCCGGGATTCAGCGATTCGGTTTCTTAAAAAACCTCCCGGAGACACGGACCTTTATGCGGGCAAAACAGGACAGGTTGAAAACATGCGGGCCCGGGCATACACTCTCTTTTCGCCGGAAGCTCTACTTATAAGCGAGTTAGCCGGATGCTTGGCAGGTTATTCAATAACGTGTGTACTTGTTCTGTATATCTTTTCGATTCTTAAAACTTTCCATGGGACATGCTGGCAAACCACAAGCGGACTTAGCTAGTTCTGACTAATAACTTCCGCCGGCTGGAGAAATTTCAAAGACTAAAAACAACCCAAAAATCATATTTATGAAAGTTAAAATTTTACCTCAGCTAAAATCAGCATTCAAACTTACCCTGCTGGTCATCTGCATGATGATGGCTGCCGGGTCTGTTTGGGCACAACAAGTAACTATTGTTACCGACAAGGATGATTATTGGCCCGGAGAATGGGTGATCATCACTGGTTCGGGATGGACCCAGGATGAAAGCGTAAAAATAACGCTTACCCACATCGAACCCAATATTCCGGACCATGAACACGAACCGTGGTACCTCACTCCGGATAGTGATGGGAACCTGTACTACGAATGGTTTGTATTCGACGAAGAGCTGGGAACAGCTTTTCATCTCACCGCCCTGGGGATGACCACCGGCTGGTTCGCCGAAACGTGGTTTACGGATGCTTATCAAACTCAAATTGTCAATATCGGGCCTTCTGAAGGTATCTGTGGCGAAGAAATTTCGGTTACGGCTCAATTGCAATATAAAGAAACAGGAAATGGCCCGTGGCTGAATGCGGCAGGAGAAACCTTAGTATTTACGCTTGGTGCAAACACGACAACAGCAATTACAGATGCAAATGGCGTTGCCACTGCAGTAATGACGATTTCTCAACCTGTTCCCACTGTAATAGAGGTTGACTATGCCGGTTCAGGGAGTGGAAATACAGCACTGCAAAAAAAGGAAAATGTAACTAATCCAATCACGGTTACAACTGCTGTTGCAAATGCAGGCCCAATTACCGGAGAAAATGCAATTTGTGCAAATGAATCAGGTATGACCTATTCCATTGAACCTGTTTCCGGAGCTCTAACTTACACTTGGACGGTTCCGGCCGGAGCAAGCATTGCGAGTGGCCAGGGAACAACGTCAATTACGGTTAATTTTGGGGAGACTTCCGGAAATGTGACGGTAACGCCGTCAAATGGTTGTGGAGCGGGAAGCACCTCTTTCAAAGCAGTTACTATTAATCCTCTGCCAAACAATGTTTCAGGTGGTTTTGTGGGGAACACCATTTGTGTGGGCGAAGCAGGTCGGCTAACGTTTGATGCTATTAATTCGACATTCGTTATCCCTTATACCATAGAATACACGGATGGTGTCACAACCTGGAGCCAACTGATCGAAAGTGCTTCAGTTGTTGCTTTTGACGTTGCAGTGGCGCCGGTTGTAACAACCCCTTACCGATTGGTTTCTATTACGAATGGAAATGGCTGTGTTCGAACCTCCGGAATCATCGATGCAACAGCGCAAATTACGGTTAGGCCTTTGCCTGTTTGCGCTATCACTGGTGTCGATGATCCGGTTTGTCCTTCATCATCAACTGTTTTTGAAGCACCAATTGCGTTGGCAACTTACAGTTGGTCAGTCTCCGGAGATGCAAGCATCGACGGTCCTATTAACCAACAAGCGGTGACAATCATTTCCGGAAGCTCAAATAACAGTTCATACACAGTAAGTTTGACCGTCACTAATTCCTATGGATGCAGTTCGACTTGTGAAAAGACAGTTTTGGTGGCGGACGATATCAACCCGACTGCCCTTGCCCAGAACGTGACCATCTACCTGGATGCGACCGGGAATGCATCTACTACAGCCGAAGCCGTTAACAACGGATCAACCGACAACTGCGGGATCCAATCACTCGCTTTGGATGTCGAAGCATTCACCTGCGCCAATGTAGGTGATAACAATGTGGTGCTGACCGTAACGGATGTGAACGGCAACTCAAGTACCGCTAATGCTGTGGTGACGGTGGTCGATGATATCAACCCGACAGCCCTTGCCCAAAACGTGACCATTTACCTGGATGCCGACGGTAATGCATCCACAACGGCAGCAGACGTAAACAATGGTTCAACCGACAATTGCGGGATCGCATCGCTCGAACTGGATATCACTGCATTCACCTGCGCCAATGTAGGTGACAATGATGTGGTACTGACCGTAACGGATGTGAACGGCAACTCAAGCACGGCCAACGCTGTAGTGACCGTGGTGGACGACATTGACCCGACAGCCCTTGCCCAAAACGTGACTATCTA